>DATMQZ010000038.1:0-73282 GCA_035566575.1 Edaphobacter sp. | reverse complement strand
CATGCGCGACATACCGAGCCATCTCCTGCGCGCGCACCAGCATGCACTCAATCTCTTCATCGTCGACAGAAGGGAAGTAGCTCCGCCCATTCGCGAAGATCCTCCATCCAGCCCGTTCAAACAGCGCAACCGTAGCATCCTGCAGACTGCCCTTCGGAATCCCCAGCTTCAACTTCTTCGTATCGCTCACTTCGCCTCCGTCTCAATCTTTTTCGTAAAGCAGCTCACCGTGCCCTCATGGCACACCAGCCCATCGCCCTCAACCTCAACCTTGAACAGCAGCGCATCGTTATCGCAATCGGTCGAAGCCTCAATCACCCGCAGCCGGTTGCCGCTCGTCTCGCCCTTCATCCATAGCTTGCTCCGCGTCCTGCTCCAGAACGTCACAAACCCTGTCTCCAGCGTCTTCGCATAGCTCGTCTCATTCAGAAATCCGAGCATCAGCATCTTGCCCGTCTTCGCATCCTGCACAATCCCCGGAACGAGGCCATCCATCTTTGCAAAATCAATCTTTACAGCGTCCGCCATTGCAATCTCCATTTCGTTTTTGAAGCAAGAAAAAAGGCCCGCTCGCGGTATGCGCGTCAGCGGGCCTTTTAGAAGTCCTTAGTAAGCGTTCGTTACTTCGCCATACCGGACACAGCCGCCAACACGCTCTCCGCATGATGATGGTGATGCCCCCGATGGTGGTTCGCGAAATTCATTCTCTCGATTCAGGTTAGCGTCCACGCTTTCATCATGTCAACTCAACTCGAAGCAATAAGCCGAAAATTCATTGACGCCAACCGCCCACTCTCGTACTCTTCCGCATGGAACCCCATACCGTCAAGGAGACCCAAACATGCTCCGCCTCCCCCACAAGCTCCTCGCCGCCGCGCTCTTTCTCTCGCTCCCACTTAGCGCCGTAACCCAGACCAAACCCGCCGCCCCCGCCAAAACTACGGCTGCCGCCACAACCGACAAGATCGACATCAACACCGCCACCGCCGACCAGCTCAAGGCCTTCCCCGGCATCGGCGACGCATACGCCAAGCGCATCATCGACGGCCGCCCCTACACCGCTAAAAACCAGCTCCTCACCCGCGGCATCCTTCCCGAATCCACATACAACAAGATCAAGGACCAGATCGTCGCCAGCCACCCCAAAAAATAGCGACCTTCTCTCTGCGCTCCACTCCCTGCGGAGTGGAGCATTCTTCTTTTACCCGTACCCATAACAAGATTCCGCAGGAACAGCCTATCCGCTGCTACCATCTCTCCAACCGGATATGCCTCAGAAGCCAGCGCGTCTCCAGTACTTCCTTCTCGCGATCGTTGCCACGCTTGCTCTCGTGCACGCGTTCGGCAGCGCACGCTTCAGCCTGCAGATCCTTCTGCACGGCGACAAGATAGCTCGGGCACCGTTCTTCGGAGCCACTCCGGCACCCACCATTACAACTCGCCAGCCCGAGGCCATTGAGGCAGGTCTCGCCCGCAACGATACGGTCCTCTCCATCAACGGCGTCCCGTTCACCGGCCTCACCGTCCTCTATGATCTAACCCGCCAGTCCTCCGTCGGCGACACCATGACTGTCCAGTATCGCCGCGGCTCCTCCGACGCAATCAAAACCGCACTCATCAAGATGGCGCCCAGCCATCCCTCAGATCGTCCCATCTGGCAGTCCGTCCTGCAGGTTATCTTCACCGTAATCCCCATCTTCTGCGTCTTCACCGGCCTCTGGGTCGTCTTCGCCCGCCCGCGCAATCCCAACGCCTGGCTCATCCTCGGCATCCTCTGCTACTTCGACCCGCTCTTCATCAACAACTTCCAGGTCGGCGGTCCAACCCTTCCCCTCACCCTCTTCTGGAACACCATCGTCCAGACCGCGATGCCGCTCTGTCTCATGTTCCTCGGTGTCTATTTCCCGCAGCGCTCGCCTCTCGATGTGCGTCTGCCATGGGTCAAATGGCTCATCGCCATCCCCTTACTTCTGCTGCTTCCCCTCGACCTCCTCACTACCTACAGCCAGGCATGGAACTTCGCTCTTGTCAGCGGCTTCGCTCCACTCCTCTACAAGATCAACATCGCAGAAAACATCATCGGCATGGCCGCTGTCAGCTGGTTCTTCATCACCCTGGGCACTAAAATCCGCATTCTCACCGGAGACGCCCGCCGTCGCATCCGCATCCTCTACATCGGAACCTCCATTGGCCTCACACCCTTCTTCATCCTGCTCATCATCTCTCTCTTCCGCGGGACTGACGTCGGTCAGGACATTCCCCAGTCGATCGACATAGCCTCCTTCCTCGTCCTTCTCCTCTTTCCCCTCACCCTCGCCTACGTCGTCGTCGTCCAGCGCGCCATGGACGTCCGCATCCTCATCCGTCAGGGCACAAGATACGCCTTTGCACGGCAATCCATCTGGATCATTCGCGCCTCCCTCAGCTCCTGGCTCATCTTCTCGCTCATCCGCTTCTTCAACGACCCCACCCAGCGACGTGTCGTGAACATTGTCAGCATCATCGGCACCATCATTTTCATCAACGCCTTCCGCTACAGGATCTCCAATCGGCTTCAGCACTGGATCGACCAGCGTTTCTTCCGCGAGGCCTACTCCTCCGAGCACCTCCTCGCCGAGCTATCCGACGAAGCCCGCAACTTCACCGAAATCGAGCCTCTCCTCGCCACCATCACCCACCGCATCAGCTCTACCCTCCACATCGAACGCATCGCCGTCTTCCTCCGCGCCGGCGACACCTACCGCCTCCAGCTGGCCACCGGTACGCCCCTATCCCCCAACTCGTTCTCGCTCCCTGCCTCTTCCACAACCATTGCCACTCTCAACCGCGGCCGAGCCCCCGCCAACGTCTACCGCGACGACCCCTCCAGCTGGCTGGTTGACGCCTCCGACGCCGAACGCACCGCCCTCGCCGATCTCTCCACCGAGCTCCTCGTCCCTCTCCCCGGCCGCAACTCGCTCGCCGGTGTCATGGCTCTCGGCCCCAAGCGCTCCGAAGAGCCCTACTCCCGCACCGACCGCCAGCTCCTCCAATCCATCGCCTCGCAAACCGGCCTCGCCCTCGAAAACGCCGAGCTCCTCAGCAACCTCACCACCGAGATCGCCAACCGCGAACGCGTCTCCCGCGAAATCGAGATCGCTCGCGAGGTACAGCAGCGCCTCTTCCCCCAGGTCTACCCCAAAATCCCAGGCGTGGATCTCTTTGGATATTGCCGCCCCGCTCAGGCCGTAGGCGGCGACTACTACGACTTCTTCGTCCTCCCCGCCCATCAGGGCGACGAGGAACGTCTCGCCCTCGCCCTAGGCGACATCTCCGGCAAAGGTATCTCCGCCGCCCTCCTCATGGCCAGCCTCCGAGCCAGCCTGCGTTCTGCCGCTCTCCTCCAGCCCGGCGACCTCGCTACCCTCATGCGCCACGTCAACCGGCTCGTCTACGAGTCCTCCACCGCCAGCCGCTACGCCACCTTCTTCTACGCGGAGCTGGACCCACAAACCCGCGTGCTCACCTACGTCAACGCCGGCCACAACCCTCCCGTTATCCTTCGTGGAGATCAGGTCATCCACCTCGAAGCGACCGGCACCGTCATCGGCCTTATTCCCGACGCCCCCTACGCCCGCGCCGGCGTCCTCCTCCAATCCGGCGACGTCCTCCTCTGCTTCACCGACGGCATCTCCGAAGCCATGACCCATACCGACGAAGAATGGGGCGAAGACCGCATGATCGCCTGCGCCCAGCAACTCATCTCACGACCCGACTGCAACGCATCCGCCCAGCAAATCCTCGACTGCATCCTCGAAGCCGCCGACACCTTCACGGCCGGAGCCCCCCAGCACGACGACATGACCCTCCTCGTCTGCACCGTCCGTTAGAATCCTCTGAAATTCATCAACTCTTACCAATCTGATGTCGTCATTCATCACCTCATCCCAATTCCCGATGTCGTCATTCTGAGCGCAGCGAAGAATCCCTGTATTTGTCTTTGCCCTTGTTCTTGCCGTTGCCTGTCCTTTTGTTTGTCATCCCGTAGGGATCTGCGGTTGCCATTGTCTTTTGCCAAGTCCACCACAAAAGACCGGGTGCCCCATTCATCGCAGTCTCATCGCGATGAGTTGGAATGTACACCGTATCCCAACCAGCTCTTGCCGTGCGCTTGCATTTCGATGGAAGCGCAGGGTTTTAGCCTCCACCCCAAAGCCAACCCCATTCCCCACAAAATCCAACTTGCATTCCCCACCCAAGTGGAGCAAAATCACCCCCACCAGGCAACAGGGCTAACGGGCAGACACGCATCAATATCCAATCGAGGACAACCCATGGCAGACGCCTATGGATGGGGACGCCAGCGTAACGTCCCCGGCGTTGGCACCAGTTTCGGCCCATCTCTCGCCGCTTTCAACGGCCGTCTCTACGCTGCGTGGAAGGGCATCAACAACGATCCGGGCATCTACTGGGCCAGCTTCGACGGTAACTCCTGGGGTCCGCAGCACATCATCCCCGGCATCGGCACCAGCACTGGCCCATCGCTCTGCTTCTTCAATGGCCGCCTCTACGCCGCATGGAAGGGTCTCAACAGCGACCCGGGCATCTACTTCTCCTATTACGACGGATCCGCATGGGCTCCCCAGTGCAACATCCCCGGCGTCGGCACCAGTCTCATGCCCTCGCTCGCAGTCTTCAACGGCCGCCTCTATGCTGCGTGGAAGGGCATCAACAACGATCCGGGCATCTACTTCTCCAGCTTCGACGGCAACAACTGGGCCTCCCAGCGCAACATCCCCGGCGTCGGCACCAGCACCCGAGCCTCACTGGCAGTCTTCAACGGCCGTCTCTACGCCGCGTGGAAGGGCATCAATAACGACCAGGGCATCTACTTCTCCAGCTTCGACGGCAACAACTGGGCATCCCAACAAAACATCGCCAACGTCGGTACCAGCTTCGCCCCTTCGCTCGCCGTCTATCAAAACTCTCAAGGTCAAACCCTTTACGCCATCTGGAAAGGCATCAACAGCGACCAGGGCATCTACTTCTCCAGCTTCGATGGCAACAACTGGGTCCCCCAACAAAACATCGCCAACGTCGGCACCAGCGTTGGCCCAGCCATCGCGCCCTTCGGCAACCTTATCTATGCCGCGTGGAAAGGCATCAACAACGACCAGGGCATCTACTGGACCCTTTACTTCGATCTCGCCGCCTTCAACACCAGCCTCAACTTCTCCATGCAATCCCAGACCCAGACCAACTGGTGCTGGTCCGCCGTCTCCGTCAGCACTAGCAGGTTCTACAACTCCGCCAGCCAGTGGACGCAGTGCTCCCTCGCCAACCAGCAGCTTGGCCAAACCTCCTGCTGCAACGACGGCAGCACCAGCGGTTGCAACCAGACCTGGTATCTCGATCGGGCACTCACCGAAACCGGAAACCTCGACGCCTGGCAGTCCGGCACCGTATCCCAGCAGATCCTCGAAGGCGAAATCGTCCGCCGTCTTCCCGTCGGCGTTCGCATCGGCTGGTCCGGCGGCGGCGGCCACTTCGTCATCGTCGATGGAGCCACTACCGCCAACAGCACCGTCCACGTCGAAGACCCCATCTACGGAACCTCCGACATCGCCTACAGCACGCTGGAATCGTCATACCAGGGTTCCGGCTCGTGGACCCATACGTACTTCACGAGAGCCTGAACAGGGGAGCATCCAATGCCCATCACATTTGCAGCGCCGCCCCGCCAGGTTGCAGAGCTCACTCAGCGTCAGCTGCAGGAGATGGCGCAGCACAAGCACTTCACCATCGCACCCCTCGCCGCCGCCGAGCCCGGCAAAATCCAAATAGACTCCGGTCATCCCGTCTACAACATCGGCCTGCACGACCTCCTCAGCAACAAACCCATCACCGCCGCCCCTTTCACCGCCTGGCGCTTCATCGTCAACGCCGGCACACCCGACTCTGCCGCCGCCGAAACCCTCCAGGACCCCGAGCAGGGCATACCCACCTTCGCCTCCGTCAACGCCGGCCCCTTCGTCACCGGCACAATAGAAGCACTCAGCACTCTCGCAACCGACCCTGCCTTCACCAAAGGCGACTGGGAGGGCCGCATGATCCGCATCCCCGCCCTCTACGTCATGGCCATCTGGGCCCACGAAAAGAAGACCGGCGTCGACCTCATCCGCCCCATCCCCCCCATCCCCCCTTATCTTGCAGCAAAGACCTACACCTGGCCGGACTTCAAAGCCGCCCTCCGCGAACCCGCCCAACAAAAGCTAACCAACGACGCCGACACCAAAGGCTAACCAAAACATTACCGTCGCCATTGCAAAACATAACCGTCGCCCTTGTTTTACGTCGTCATTCTGAGCGAAGCGAAGAATCCCTGTATTTGCTTTTGCCGTTGCTTTTGCCGTTGCTTTTGCCGTTGCTTTTGCCGTTGCTTTTGCCGTTGTCTCTGAGGTAGAGCGGGGCTTCAGCCCCGCGTCTAAAAAAACACCGCGATGCGGTCACCGCTCTGCCGAAGGCCGGAGCGCAGGCGAAGCCGAAGCGACTTATCTATTGCCGTTGCTTTTGCCGTTGTCTGTTCTCGCCCACCAAAAATAAATCCCAAAAACCTGCAAAATCCCCAAACCACAATCACCACCCAATCCACCACACCCAAACCACAAAAAAACCACACCCAAACGCCAAAATCCTCAAAATCCCTTCATTTAAGAGCCATCACAACAATCCGCCCATCCGAAAAAAAACTCCCGCCCGTAGCCGTCTTCGCCGTCGTCAAAGGGTCCGTCGGAGTCACATAAGCCGCACTCGAAAACACCCCCGCCGCATCGAAACTCTGCAACAAAAAATCCCTCTCCTTATCGATCTGCGGATCGATCTTATGCGTCACGCCACCATTCCTCTGGTCCTTCTCAAACCCAATGTCATGAGTCGAAGACCCAACCCACAAAGGCTTTCCATTCAGCGTCTTATCCGTCAGCCACACCCGCAGATGATGCCTCTCCGCCGCCACCAGCAACGGGTCCGCCCGCGCAAACGACATATCCTGAGGCCGCCCAAACAGATAAAGCGTGCTCATCGGCATCTCCGTATAAGCCTCACGAGTCAGCGTTTTAATCAGCCCATTCACCACCGCATCCTGCACATTCTTATCCACCGCCACCCACCCTGCCGCCTTATACGCCGCCTCTACCTGTTCCTTGGTCCCCACCAGGGCAAAGTTCACCATATCCCCTTCATTCGCCGCCGCACCGCCCCCAGCATCCGACACCCGCCGCGGAATATCAGCAAACGTCGCCGGCGTCACAATCGTACTCACCGGCGGCACCGGAGCACCCGCATCCGCCGCCTTCACCACCGGCGCAAACGTCATCTTCACCTTGTAACTCCCGGTTCCGGCCAGATCGGTACTCACATTTACCCGCAGATAGAGCGTTCCATTCGTAGGCATCGGCACCTGCCCATTCGCCCCAATAGAGAAGGGAACCGAAGCCCCAGCATCGCTCACCCTCCCAATCAGCGCACCCACCTTAGCCTGATTCAGCGGAAACTGCCGCAGCAGATCCTTCCATCCCCGATCCAGCCCATCCGGTGTAACCACCCGTGCATCTGCCAGCGTAAAACTTCCCGTCGCCGCAAAGTTCGCCGTCTCGCCTGCTCCAAGCACTACGCCCGTATTCAGCCACTCGCTGTCCTTCAGCGTAAAGTCGTAGCTGTTCTTGTGTGCAGAAACGGCCGCCGAACCTGCACCAGGCTTGTCTCTCATGCTCACAATCGGTTCCACACGCGGTCCGGTTGCTGTTACCGGTGGCCCTGCCGATGAAGCTGGCGTCTGTCCACCCAAAGGCAAGCCCGTACCCGGCACCAGGGCCAGCATCACACTAGTCTCTATCACCCAATTCCGCCATCGCTTACCGTATCGAAATCGTTTAGAGTGATACATATCGATGTCCCATCTTAAGATGTCTGTATCGGGCCCACGGCGTATGTCTATTAACTATTTCGTCAGGCAGGCCGCTCGTTTCGCTTCGATCGCTGCCTTCGCCGCCGCTCTCACCGGTTGCCAGGGCATCGTCGGCAACCCCTCTCTGTCTCAGGTCCGCATCATCGACGCCTCGCCCGATGCCCCCGGTCTCGACATCTACCCGGGCACCAGTGCCATCGCCTACAACCTCGGTTTCGGCACCATCACATCCTACGTCCCCATCACTCCGGGCACCTACACTATCTCGGCTAACTCCGCCGGAACCAAACAAGTCCTCTCCTCCTCCAAGGCCACCTTCGGCGTCTCCGGCCAGTACACCGTGCTCATCGGAAACTCCGCCGCCAGCCTACAGCAGCTCGTCCTCAAAGACCAGAGCCAGCCAGCTCCGTCCGGCCAGATCGCCCTTCGCTTCATCGACCAGGCCACGCGCATCAGCGCCGTTGACGTCTACCTCGTTCCCGCTGGCCAGAAGCTCACCGCCGTCACCCCTGTTGTCACCGGCCTCGTCTTCAACGTCAACACCGGCTACCTCAACATTCCCACCGGCACCTACACGCTCGTCATGGTGCCCACCGGAACAGTCCCCACCAGCGAAACCATCGCCACCTACACTGGACCCCAGGTCACCTACTCCGCCGGAGCAGCCCGCACCATCATCCTCATCGACCAGCAACTCATCACGACCCCTGGCCTCCAGGTCATCACAGCCGACGACTTCGACTCCCCCACAGCCACCAGCTAACATCCATTTTCGAAGCGCAAAGAATGCGGGTGCCCCATCCTTCGCGCTTTTGCGAAGGGTGGGGTATCGGGCGAAGTCCGACCGCTTTGTCTTTGCGATTCCGTTACTGCTGTCGCCGCGATAATCCCACCCGCACATCGACACCACCAGACCCCATCCCCCCGCAAAAGTCGCGTTCTGCGCCGAAAATATACATCTCAAAATCCCCGCAACACTGTCACAGAGCCTGTGTCTATTCACCCGTAGGCAGTAGCAAAGACCAAAAAGCTACTCAAGGAGTTACAAATGAACATCACACGCTTCGCTCTAGCAGCAACCCTGATCCTCTCTCCCATAGCCATCTTCGCCCAGGCCCCAGCCACCACCACGCCCACCATCAACCAGCGCAAGGAAAACCAGCAGGACCGTATCGCCCAGGGCGTCAAGAGCGGCCAACTCACAGCCGGCGAGACAGCAAAGCTCGAGCACCAGGAAGCCGGCATCAACAAAGAAGAGAAGGGCATGCGCGCCCAGGACAACGGCCACCTGACCAAGCAGGACCGCAAGACCATCAAGCAGCAGCAGAACCAGGAATCCAAACGCATCTACCGCGACAAGCACAACGCCAAGAAAGCCTAGTCGGAGACAAAATAAAAAGGCCGCCGAGAGTCCTCTCTCGACGGCCTTCTTTCAAGCGGTAAACCTAGTAGCGATACTGCTCAGCCTTATAAGGACCCTCAACCGGCACGCCCAGATACTCCGCCTGCTTCGGCGACAGCGTCGTCAGCTTCACGCCGATCTTCTCCAGGTGGAGACGAGCCACTTCCTCATCCAACTTCTTCGGCAGGATGTAGACACCGGGCTTGTAAGTATCCTTGTTCTTCCAGAGATCAAGCGCAGCCAGCGTCTGGTTCGAGAAGCTCGACGACATCACGAAGCTCGGGTGTCCCGTCGCGCAGCCCAGGTTCACCAGCCGTCCCTCGGCCAGCACAAAGATGCTGTTGCCACTCGGGAACGTGTACTTATCCACCTGCGGCTTGATGTTCAGCTTCGTCACGCCCTTGGCGCTGTTCAGCTGATCCATTTGGATCTCGTTGTCAAAGTGGCCGATGTTGCAGACGATCGCCTGATCCTTCATCAACTTCATGTGTTCGAAAGTGATGATGTCAAGATTACCCGTGCAGGTGACATAAATGTCGCCACGGCCAAGCGTCTCTTCCAGCGTCGTGACTTCGTAGCCTTCCATCGCAGCCTGAAGCGCATTGATCGGATCGATCTCGGTAACAACAACCCGAGCGCCAAGCCCGCGCAGCGAAGCCGCCGAGCCCTTGCCCACATCGCCATAACCGCAAACGACAGCAACCTTGCCCGCAACCATCACATCGGTCGCGCGCTTGATGCCGTCCACCAGCGACTCACGGCAGCCATACAGATTGTCGAACTTGCTCTTGGTCACCGAGTCATTCACATTGATCGCCGGAACCAGCAGCTTGCCCTGCTCCATCATCTTGTACAGCCGATGAACGCCGGTCGTCGTCTCTTCCGCAACGCCCTTCCACTCCTTGGCCAGCTTCGTGAAGTAAGTCGCATCCTCTGCATGAATCTTCTTAAGCAGGTCCTTGATCACGCCCTCTTCATGGTTGCCCGAAGGAGTATTGACCCAGCCATCGCCGTTCTCAAGCTCAACGCCCTTGTGAATCAGCAGCGTTACGTCGCCGCCGTCATCGATCACGATCTGCGGACCCAATCCACCCTTGTGGCGCAGTGCCTGATCCGTGCACCACCAGTACTCTTCCAGCGTCTCGCCCTTCCACGCGAATACCGGAACACCAGCCGCAGCAATCGCCGCCGCCGCATGGTCCTGCGTCGAGAAGATGTTGCAGCTAGCCCAGCGCACATCTGCGCCGAGAGCAACCATCGTCTCGATCAGCACGGCCGTCTGGATCGTCATGTGTAGCGAGCCCGTCACGCGAACGCCTGCCAGCGGCTTGTCCGCGGCATACTTATTGCGGATCGCCATCAAACCCGGCATCTCCTGCTCGGCGATGTCGATCTCCTTGCGCCCAAACTCTGCAAGCGAGATGTCCGCTACCTTGTACTCCGCCGCTACCGCAGCCTTGTCGATGATTGCTGTCGCCATTTATAGAAACCTCATTCAAATTAAAATTGTCGTGACAGTCAGACAGATACCCCTTAAGGATACCATTCAGCCCTCGATCAACGATGCTCGAAAACATCGCTGCTAACTCTTCTTCACGCAGTAACAAAAGCCTTATTGATGCAACTCTCGCATCTTCGGCTGCATCACCATCAGGCTCAGCAGCGCCCCGCAAAGTGCCAGTCCAGCAAAGGCAAATAACCCTCCTGCAAAGCTATGCGTCATGTCGCGCAGCCTTCCCGTCATGTAAGGCCCAATAAACCCGCCAAGCCCACCAAGCGTCGTAATCAATCCAACGCCGCCCGCAGCCGCCGCACCCTTCACCATCCGCGTCATCAGCGCCCAGAAAGGCCCCATAGTGCTCCAAAGCCCAATCGCCGCCAGCGACAGCGCACACAGCGCAATCGGAACCTCATGCGTCACCGCAGTTAACGCAAACCCAACCGAAGCCAGCAGCAGGCAGCCAGCCAAATGCCCTTTACGCTCGTTGTGTTTATCCGAACTCCACCCCACCAACACGGTAAAGATCGCCGCCAGCAGATAAGGCACCGTCGCATACCGCGCAATCAAACTGGCATCACGACCCGCACCACCATCGGCAAGACTAGTAAGAATCAGCGGCATCCACAGGTTCACGATGTACACGCCAATCTGAATAATGATGTAAATCGCCGCCAGAACCCACACTGTAGGCATCTTGAACACGTCCACCAACCGCCCATGCTCTCCCGCGCCGTACAGATTCCTGTCCCGCTCCAGCTCGTTCTCCAGCCAAACCTTCTCATGCGGTGTCAGCCACTCCGCCTGCGCCGGCCCATCCTTCAGCACAAACAGGACCGAGATCCCCAGCAGCACCGTCGGCAATCCTTCAGCCAGAAACAGCCACTGCCACCCACTCAACCCACCCAATCCACTCAGCTTCAACAACGCGCTCGAGATCGGGCCACCAACCACTCCAGCCAGCGAAGTCGCAGTCATAAACTTCGCCACCGCCCGCGCCCTCTCCCCCGAAGGAAACCAGAACGTCAGATACAACAGCATCCCCGGCACAAACCCCGCCTCGGCAACTCCCAGCAAAAACCGCATCGCATAAAACGTATGCGGCGTATGCACAAACATCATGCAGGCCGCGACGATCCCCCACGTAATCATGATCCGCGCAATCCACACCCGCGTCCCCACCAGCCTCAGCAGAAGATTACTCGGCATATCAAACAGCGAATACCCAATAAAAAATATTCCCGCGCCAGTGCCATAAACCGTATTGCTGAAATGCAGATCGCGCTTCATGTCCATCGCGGCAAACCCCACATTCACGCGATCCACATAAGCAACGATGTACAACAGAAAAAGATAAGGAATAAGTCGCCGCGTAATCTTCGCGTAAAGAGCCCGTTCGTCTACCGCTACAGCCTGCGTCATTGCTCTACTCTACCTGCCGCAGCGGTTGACAGTCAGCCCCTTTCCGCAGCCAGCAGCTTCTGCTTCCTCTCCACTCCCCAGCGATAACCCGTCAGCGAGCCATCCTTCCCCACCACCCGATGACAAGGCACTGCAATAGCAACAGGATTGGCCCCGCACGCAGCCGCCACCGCTCGCGTCGCCGTCGGCGCTCCAAGCTGCGCCGCCACCTCCGAGTAGCTCCTCGTCTCGCCCCGCGGAATCTCCTGCAACGCCTTCCACACACGTTGTTGAAACGCCGTAGCTCTCACATCCAGCGGGAAAGTCGCCGCCAGCGGATGCTCCCCCATCTGGCTCGACACAAAAGCCACAGCATCAGCCAGCCACCCCGTATTGCCTTTCGCTGCAACAAGCTGCGCCTTGTTGAAGCGCTCCCGCAGTCCAGCGACTAGCTCCGTATCATCCTTACCAAAAGCAATCGAGCAGATGCCTACATCAGTCGTAGCCACCAGCATCCGCCCCAGCGGACTAGCCGCCGTGCAATACCGAATCAACAATCCCGCGCCGCCCTCGCGCATCGTCCGAGGCGTCATCCCCAGCGCAGCGCTGCTCTTCTCATATAACCTGCTGCTCGAGCCGAACCCAGCCTCATAGATAGCATCGGTAATCCGAGTCTTCGGCTCCCGCACCTTCTCTTTGAACTTGGCAAGCCGAGCCTCTTTTGCATACTGCCCCGGACTAACACCCAGCACCCGCTTAAACCCACGCAGAATCGTCAACTTGCCCACGCCTGTAGCCTTCGCCACATCCTCCAGCTTCGTCCGCTCCTCCGCATGCTCTTTCAGATACTCCGTCACAGCGGCAATCGCCTCAGCCTGCGGATCGGCCTTAGCCGTTGTCCTCTCAGGCTCACACCGCTTGCAGGCTCGGAAACCCGCAGCCTCAGCCGCTGCCGTTGTCGGAAAGAAACGGACCTGCTTCCGCGTAGGCCTGCGGCTGGGGCAACTCGGCTTGCAGAAGATCCCGGTCGACTTCACCGCGTAGAAGAACTGTCCGTCCGCGCTTGCATCGCGTTCGAGCACCTGTTGCCACTGTTTGCCGGGAAAGATGCTAGGAATGTGGTTCGAACGAGTCATTATCATTCCAGTATCCTCCCACCAGTCCCCCCACCGCCACACTCCGGTTTGTGACACCGAACTCGAAACCCCGATCCTCTCGCTACAAACCCATCGGTGGAACCCACTTCTTATCCCTCGTCCCTCCGCCCACCAGCGGAACGGTCACCCCGTTTTCATCCACCTCATAGCTCTCAACGTAGAAGTTCTTCACGTCCGCCGCTCCAAAACTGGTCGTAATGGCCACATCCGTCGCATCGCGCCCAGTCGCCATCAGGATCCGCCCAATACGAGGCTCGTTATGCCTCGCATCCATCGTCCACCACCGCCCACTAAGAAACACCTCATACCACGCGCTAAAATCGCCGGGCCCACTGTAAGGATGGCGAATATCCCCCAGATATCCCGTCACATACCGCGCAGGAATATTCATCGCCCGCGTCATCGTAACCGCCAGGTGCTGATAGTCGCGACACACCCCAACCCGCTCCGTGAACACATCCAGCGCAGTCTTCGTAGGTCGCGCAGTCTTGTAGTCAAAGCGCACATGATTGTGCACCCAGTCGCGGATCCACACCGCACGCGCCCACCCCGGCGTTGTATGTCCAAACATGTCACCCGCCACCTGCGACATCTGATCGACCTCACAGTACCGGCTGCTCAACAGAAACTGCAGCGTCTCAGCCGGCAGCTCCTCAACCGGATGTTGAACAGCTTCGGTAAAAATCGGGTCAGGCAGCCCATCATCCTCAACCAGACTTTGCCCGCTTACACGCAGCCTTCCCGCAGGTGCGACAAACCGCGAGCAGCGATTGCCAAAACTATCCAGATACTCCTCGGCCTCGATCAGCGTCTTCGACTCCAGCCCCTGTGCATCGGTCTCCACATGCTCCAGCGTCAACTCTTCCTTCTCGCGCACCAGCGGATCGACAGAAGGATGAAGCCGCAGCATCGCAACGACAGTAAGCGCTTGAGGCAGATCAAACGAAATATCAAACTCGGAACGAATCAGCATAGATATCCTTGACCATCCTGCATGGCCTCTACTCTACTGCGATGCGAAAAATCCGCCACTAGCCAGCTCACGCGGCATTTTTGCTGCAAAAGCGAAACGGGATGAACTCCGTAGAGCTCATCCCGCTTCCTGCAACTATTTGCTTCGTAATTTACTTCGCAGCGACCGCAACGCCGGCCTGCTCTGCAAGAGCAGCAGCCTTGTCCGTCTCTTCCCACTTGAAGCCCTCGCCCTTGCGGCCGAAGTGCCCATAAGCAGCCGTCGCCTTGAAGATCGGCTTCCGCAGGTCCAGGCTCTCGATGATCCCTTTCGGTGTCAGCGAGAAGTTCTTCCGTACCAGCGCCTCGAGCTGTGTCTCATCAACCTTGCCCGTGCCGAACGTATCAACCAGCACGCTCACCGGCTCAGCCACGCCAATCGCGTAAGCAAGCTGAACTTCGCAGCGATCCGCGAGCCCGGCAGCGACGATGTTCTTCGCCACATACCGCGCCATGTAAGCCGCCGAACGGTCCACCTTGGTTGCGTCCTTACCGCTGAAGGCTCCGCCGCCGTGACGGCCCATGCCACCATACGTATCGACGATGATCTTGCGGCCCGTCAATCCGGTGTCGCCCATCGGTCCACCGACCACGAACCGGCCCGTCGGATTGATGTGATACTTCGTGTCTTCATCCAGCAGCTCCGCCGGAATCACAGCCTGAATCACGTTCTTCAGAATGTCAGCGCGAAGCTCCTCGTTCCCCACCGTCTCCGAGTGCTGCGTCGAGATAACCACCGCATCCACACGCACAGGCTTGTCGTTCGCGTCATACTCCACCGTCACCTGGCTCTTGCCATCCGGACGCAGGTAGCTCATCAGCCCGTTCTTGCGAACCTCGGAGAGCTTATGCGCCAGCTTGTGCGCCAGCGAGATCGGCGTCGGCATCAGCTCCGGCGTCTCGTTGGTGGCATAGCCAAACATCATGCCCTGGTCGCCCGCACCGCCCGTATCCACGCCCATCGCGATATCGCCGGACTGCTTGTTGATCGTCGAGATCACCGCGCAAGTGTTCGAGTCGAATCCATACAGCGCGTTGTCATACCCGATCGCCGCAACCGTTCCGCGAACCAGGCTTTGGAAGTCCACGTAAGCCTTCGTTGTGATCTCGCCCGCAATCACGACCAGACCCGTGCAGGTCAGCGTCTCGCAAGCCACACGGCTATAAGGATCCTGCGCCAGGCAGGCGTCCAGAATCGCATCGGAGATCTGATCGGCAATCTTGTCAGGATGCCCCTCGGTTACAGACTCACTGGTAAACAAAAAACGGTCGCGTTTTGCCAAAACTTTTCCTCCAGAACTTTCCCCGCATCCGGCAGTTAGCCGAGGCAGATTCTAACTCTCTTATTTTACCTATCTACCCACGCCTTCAGCAAAAGGCCGCACCCATCCTGCTCCATCATGCAGTCAACTGCGATATCCCGCATCGAACGGTATCTAAAGCACTTTATGCTTTATCCTGCCATCTGTTTGGGCTGTTTTTGATCGATGGACTCAGATGTAAATCGTCGTCAAGCAGTTGCTTTTATCCATTCTTTATCCGCGAGATCCGCGGTCGGTCAGTCTAGCGGAGCACCCATCCATGCAGCGCAAATCTCCACACTGCCCACCCCATTGCGGCCAGCATCGCCAGCATCATCAACACACCCATCCACCGCAGCTTGTTTGGAGACTCGCCCCTTCCCCGGTTCCTTCGGACGTTCTCCGCAAACTCCGCCCAGTCTTCTTCATCCGGCTCAGCCGTCCCATGTTCGCGCAGCGTCGCCTCAAATCTCTCAATCCAGGGAACTTCGTCCAGATCCAGCACCTTCAGGTAGCTCCGGACGATACCCTTCCGAAACACTCCTCCAGGCAGTTCGTTGTACTCTCCAGCCTCCAGCGCGCGAACGTGACGCAGCGATATCTTCGTCACCTCACAGATCGTCTCAATCGAGATCTTCCGGCGCTCACGCTCCCCTCGCAGTTCGTCGCAGAATCTTTCCATTCGCTCCGCTCAGCCTACTATTAATTCTTGGACGCCGCCGCGTCAGGAGCCACGGTTCTCGGCAGAATAGCTTTGTCTTCCCATCAAGTCAAAGTCGTTTTGCTGATTCAGACTCACTATATTTGATTGGAACCAAATTAGTTAGGACACAAACGCCGCCTCACCCGCTAGCCTTCCCAAAAGAGGACATGCCCCCAAAAATGAGAGTTCGCCCCATCGTCTGGCTCAATGCAGCGCTTGTCCTGCCGGCCACCATCTCTCTCTACGGAGGCATCCGTAACGCACTCTCGCGAAGCCAGGACTTCCAGTGGTCGGGCGCTCATCTCGCGCTCCAGCACATAGACCCCTACAGTCAATTCCTCCGCCACGACCCCGAACATCGCATTCTTCTCTCCCAGGTGCCGAACTACCTGCACGAGCTCTATGTCCTTCTCCTTCCGCTCGGCGCTCTCAGCTTTTCTCACGCAAAACCAGTATGGGCAATCCTCAACTGTCTCTTCGCGGTTCTCGTCGTATTCCTTTTGCGTCGTATTTACGAGTTGCAGGCTTCTCAAGCATTTCTTCTCCTCCTGCTCCTCTTCAGCAGCACTCCTTGCCGCATCGTGCTCGGCTCGGGTCAGCAAAGTCTGTTTGAATTGTTGCTCTTCTGCCTCATCTTTTATTTCACTAAGCCGACAGCTCAGGGAATCGCCCTCGGCATCAGCTACTCGAAGTACAGTTTTTCTCCAGTCATCTTCCTCTATCTCTTCTTTCGGCGGCAGTTTCGTATTCTTGCCATCTCATTCATCGCGCCGCTCCTTGGCTTGTTCGTGATGGGCCTTCTGGTGCATTGCAGCGTTGTTCCCTTATCGACCGAGCCTCTGGCAGTAAGTCGCATCGGCGTTACATCTGGCCCGGGCGACCTGATGGGTATCATCCAATCCGTCTTCCAAAACCTCCTGCCTGAATCCATCATTGGCAAGCTGATGTACGCAATGGCGCTACTGGCAAGCGGAGCTTATGCCTTCGTACTCTCCCGAACCAACTCCCCATCCCCCCGTAGGGACGCGGCAGCACTCGCGGTCGCCAGTCTAATGTTCTTCACACATCTCACTTACGATTACGTTTTCCTCGCAATCCCACTAGCCGCCGCACTCTCTTCTTCCTCGCTTCGGTGGGCAAGAACGTACGTCGTGGCGGCGGTAATTCTCCTCTGGTTTGGCATCAAGCTCGTCCCGGGCTATCTTTCATTCGGCGCGCAACTCATCGAACAACTCACCATCTTTCTCTTACTCGCCGGAATACTCATCCTTTTCAGCACAGGCGCACTCTCACCTCAATCGGGCTTTGCCGCGTCATCTGCTCGCGACAATCTGGTGGAGGAGGTTGTATAGAGGGATTGCAACCGGTCCTCACGAAAGCCAATAGCGCTCCGTCCTGCGTTCGTGTACAAAAGAGTTCGAGTGCGCATCCCCTATCCCGAACGAATTCCACTCCAGTATGTAATCCCTGTCACCACCCTGTTCTGCGCAATTCAGCTCTATCAGGGTACGCGTGCTTTGTTTTCCCTTTGCTGCTTTCTCTTCATCATCATCGCGGCCGTAGCGTTCAATCTCGCGGGCGGACTGGCTCGTCCCTCCGGTGCATACGTCTTTTTCTACGCAACGCTGGGCCTCATCTTCGGGCTCGGTTGGAAAGCTATCCTCCGTGAGCCGGCAGACTCTCATCTTTTATGGCCTATGCTCACCATCCGGGTCTTTCTGGGTGGTATCACCGCCATGCTCGCAGCCGTCTACGTCAGCCGTCACTTCACTGCCAAACGTCCGCTCCTCGGGCGCATGGTTACCGATACGAACATTCAGAATGCGACCGTCGGCTGCATGATCACCGGCATCACCCTCACTGTGATTCTTATGTTCGTGCCGCGGCAGAGTGGTTCGATTCTCAGCGCTCTCGCCCAGATCAATCGCTTTCTTCCCCTGGCTATCCTCCTTGGCGTCATTCACCAAATTCGAAGGAGCGAAGGCACCAGCAGCATCAATCTTCCGGTTCTCATCTCTGGCGTTGTCATGTTTACTGAGGGGCTGATCAGCTTCTCCAAAGAGGGAATGTTTACCCCTTTCGTCTGTTGGCTTATCGCTGTCGGTTCCCAGCGCTACAAGCTTCAGCTCTATCAGGTGGTTGGTATGATTGTCGTGGCCATTTTCATGGTCCTGTACCTCGTGCCCTTCTCCCAGTACGGCAGAAACTACAGGAGTGCAAGCGGCAGCGCCACCGAAAACATCAGCACCGCCGCCTCCTTGCTCTCCAATATCGAGTCTGTCCGTCAGAAGTCTTCGGCGCACGCTGCTGAAGATTATGCAAGTTCCACCCAGGGGTACTACGACTCCCCACAGGGACTCTTCGACCGGCTGCAGATGATCTCCGTCGATGATGCCTTGATCGACGTAACAGAGCGCCAGGGCGCCTTTGGCTACTCGCCGATTATCAGTGGCTTTTTGAATCTCATCCCTCACGTCTTCTGGCACGACAAACCCATGATCGGGTATGGCAACCTGTACGCCCACCAGGTCGGCGGCCTGGCCGAAGACGATTTCACAACCGGAGTCTCCTTCACTCCATCCGGAGAGGGCTATCACATCGACAGATGGATAGGCGTGCTGGTTTTGGCCCCTGTCCTCTGGATTATGCTCTTCACCCTCTTCGATTCCCTCTGTGGCACCGTGCGCGAGACGCCGTGGGGACTGCTGGTAATCGCTCTTTTTAGTCACGCCGCACCGGAAGGCATGCTTGGCGGCGTCATCTACATGCTCGGCTTGTCTGCCTTCAGCATCCTCGTAGCGGCCTTCTCCGCTACCTATCTCATGCCTCTTATCGGAACTCTCTTCAAGGGGCCCGAACGCGTCACCATCCGGCACGGTGCTCCGATCCGCAGTGTGCCGCGCCCCCCCGGCACCATCAGTCGTTGGCGCCAGCCCCTCAGCTAATCCATGCCAATGCCGCCTAAAAGCCTTTGCTTTCCATCATCTTTTGTCTCGCCGCACGATCCGGGCCGACTCTCCCATACACTGGTAGAGGTATGAATAAACTTGTAGTCGGTAACCTTGTCCACCGTCCTCTGCGTTCTCTCATCAGCGTCTTCGCCGTAGCCATCGAGGTCATCATGATCCTCTCCATCGCCGGCGTTATGATGGGCATGCTCAACGGCCAGCGCACTCGCCAAAGCGGAATCGGCATGGACATGATCGCGCACCCAGGAACCGCGACCAACCTCATCGGCATGTCTGGCGCTTCCGCTTCGATCAAGGTGACTGAAATTCTGGGAGCCCTCCCCCATGTTGTCGTCGCCTCTCCCGTCAATATCCAGCTCACTGCCGGCAAAAGCCTCGAAAACATCTACGGTATCGACTTCAAGACGTACGACGCGCTTCGTCCCTTCGTCTTCATCTCAGGCGGCCCTTTTACTGGACCGAACGATGTAATCATAGATGACTTCCAGGCTGCCAAAGGTCTCAAGGTTGGCGATACCCTCACGGTTCTGAATCACCCATTCCGCATCTCCGGCATCGTCGAGCATGGCAAAGGCGGTCGCAAATTCATTTCCATCGACACTATGAATGAGATTGGCGGTACTCCGGGCAAGGCCAGCGTCTTCTACCTCAAAACCGATGACCTCAAGAATCAGGAGGCTGTGCGTAAGGAAATCCTCGCCACTTCCGGCATGGGCCAGTACGACGTCCAAACCTTGGACGAACTGCTCTCTAGTCTCACCCCGGATAAGCTTCCGGCCTTCAACATAGGCATCCGCATTGTCATTGGGATCGCCGTCGTTATCGGCTTTCTGGTCATGTTCCAGTCCATGTACACCGCGGTCATGGAGCGCACACGTGAAATCGGCGTCCTCAAATCCCTAGGTGCTTCCAAACTGTATATCGTCAGCATCGTACTTCGCGAAACCGGACTGCTCGCAATTTGCGGAATCGCAATCGGCGTGGCTGCGACCTACCTGTTGCGCATCGTATTCAGCAAGGCTGCTCCCACCCTCGACTTCGAAGTCACTATCAACTGGGTCTTCGCGGCCATGGTCATTGCCTTCTTCGGCTCGATAATGGGCGCGCTATACCCGGCTTTCAAAGCCGCCCGCAAAGACCCCATCGACGCCCTCTCCTACGAGTAGTCGCGATCTTCGGTTTCGAGTGGGTACTCCGGAATCGGTCGGAACCGATTGTGTACTATCAGCGCCAGCGCGGGCACCACAAATGTGGTGCACTCGGAGAACACCCGGATCTCCGTAACCACCCCGACGAGCATCATGCCTACAAACCACAGTGGCAGAATCACGGCGCAACTCCAGGCCACGCCGGAGTTTTTTATCCATCGCCGTTGCAGCCACAATGCAGGAAGCAGAAATCCGCAGCAACTCAACAGCACCGGCCACTGTTGGGGCTTCACCAACTCGTGCAGGTTGAATTGAAGCTTTTGCCTGATTAAAGCGCCTCCTACCCTCGAATCCACCGGGTTCTTCGCGAACAGATAGAACTGATACCTCCTCAGCCCCAACCAGATTGTCGCCTGAACCAATCCATGCGCTGCCAAAGCACCCGCAGCTCTCGCGCTGAGAGGGCCAAGGCGTTCGCGAAGAGCACGTCCTCTCCAGATCAGGAAGAAGAGGATCAGAAAGCAGGCTGTCTCGCGATTCACAATCGCAAAGGGCAGCATAACGTAGTACAAAACCAGCCGCTCACTCACGATCAGGTACATGCCCAGGCTGAAAAAGAACAGGCTCGGCGTGTCATAGGGATACGAGTAGCTCAGCCCCCATATCGGCGCCAGGTTGAAGTAAGCCATATAGACCGTCAGCAGACTGAACCAGCGAGCAAACACCCAATCTCCGGTCAGCCGCCGGAGCGTGCCGCAGGTGGCCAGCACCGTGCCTACCATCGAGACCAGAGCCAGGCCTAGTTGAACGATCTGATGCGGACTGTCGAAGTGGCGCGGCGCATGATGCGCCAGGCGGAGGATGAATGGTCTGTCCACCAGAAGCCGGAAGACGAAAACTGGCAGCATCCGGTACTGATACGGCAACGGCGAGAGCCCTCGAGTGTAGGAGTTCAGATCGAGATAGTCGGGGATCGCGTTGTAGCTGAACGTAAAATGAAGGCACATCAGAAACACGAAGACCAACCAGCCAACGGTGTTCCACTGTGAAGACTGTGCCTGGGGAAACCAACTGGATTCTGTCACCGGGGTCTTGCTGGTATTAACTTCGTTCACGCTCGATACAGCCATTCCTCGTCTGCTCCCCACCCGGTCTTGTTAGTTCTATCGGATGCTAGCATGGCACGATTATCCGCCGATCCCACCCAGACTCTGGGTTACTCTTGAACCTGGTGCAGTCTCTTGCGCAGCCTCATTGGTACGGACTGCCGGGCCACTTTATCCCTTCGCAGACGTATCGCGAAGCGCAGCTTTGCCAGAATTGCTGCTGCGCATCTGCACTTCTGTAATACGCTAAATCCAACTCGTAATTTTTGTGCTGAATCAATGATTGTCATGTCCGAATCATGCGCCGCTGGCGCAGTTAAAATGCCCAAAGCACCCAAGCCCCTCCCGGGATCCCGGTTCACTGCCCTCAAGGCCATTCAGGTCGCGCTCCTTCTAGTCTCCGCAATCTTCCTGGGCCTCCATGTCCTTCACCTCCGGGCCGACTTTCCCAACCACTCTCCATGGATGGACTGGTCCAAGTACACCGACGAGGGCTGGTATGGAGACGCCGCCATCCGCCACTTCCAGCGCGGTCACTGGTACGTCCCCGGGGACTTCAATCCCGCCGCCGCTCTCCCCGTCTGGCCCCTGCTTGAGT
Organism: Edaphobacter sp.; assembly: GCA_035566575.1. Classification (GTDB taxonomy): domain Bacteria; phylum Acidobacteriota; class Terriglobia; order Terriglobales; family Acidobacteriaceae; genus Edaphobacter. The sequence continues at coordinate 51,043 of DATMQZ010000038.1, read as the reverse complement.
CAGCCGTCTTTCGCTTCACTGGCGTCGGCGTCGTCCCGGCGCGAGCACTCACCGTAGGCATCTTTGCCCTCATCCTCTTCGCAACCTGGTTTCTCGTGCGCCGTTGGCAGCAACTTGCGCCGTCATCCAACCAACCCCGCACACCGTCGCTCGCCCCCGCCATCGCGGTTCTCCTTCTCGCCGTCAGCCCTTTCTGTTACGCCTTTACTCGCCTCGCCATCCTCGAGCCCACGCTGATCTTCCTCACTCTTCTGGCTCTTATCGCAGCCTCCTACGCCGAGCCGCGGCAGGGAAGTAGCTGGCGAGATCATCTCCGCCACCTTCTTCCCACCCTCGCTCTCGGCCTCCTCCTTCCCCTCATGGTCCTCGCCAAGACCACCGCGATCTTCCTCCTCCCCGCCATCGCCTGGCTTCTCTGGGCCCGTGCCGGATACCGGCTCCGTCCCTTCCTCGCTCTCGGCCTCCCCCCTGCCTTCATGGCCGCCATCCTTTGGTTCAGCTACTACAGCCTCATCGTCCACCCGCACTTTCTCAGCGACTACCAGTACCTCTTCAGCGCCAACGCCTACACCGGCATCACCTCCGATAACGCTCCCTCGGTCCTGCGCGATACCATCGTCGACGGCCAATGGATCGGCCCCATCCTCTATCCTTGCGCCCTCCTGGCCATCGTCATCGTTCTCTTTATCAATCAGCGCCTCCTGCGCAATCCGCTCATCCCCGCGCTCATCCTCTGGGCTGCCGGATACGCCTTCTTCCTCGCGTATCACAACAATCTCCAGCCCCGTTACTACCTCGTCGTTGCTATCCCTCTCACGTTATTGGTAGCTATCGTCTTCGAGAGCATCTGGCGTCAGCGCATCATCGCCCCAATCCACCACCTCGCCGCTGGTCTTGCAGTCGCTGCCCTTGCCGTCATCTTCGTCTCCGATGCCCGCCACACCATCCACTACGTCCGCACCCCCGAGTACACCTTCGCTCGCGCCGCCTCCGAGATCCACGACATCGTCGCCGCTGACCGCACCCACAACCCCCTCGTCCTCTCCATCAGCGGCTCCAATCTCTCGCTCATGACCGGCCTGCCCAGCATCTGCGACGACTTCGGCACCATGGACCTCGCCGTCCGCGTCCGCGCCTACCAACCCGGCTGGTACGTCACCTGGAACCAGATAGACGACGACAAAATGGACGCCCTGGCCCCCCTCTATCATCTCCGTCGTGTCGCCGCCTTCCCCGCCATGGACGACCCCGAGCGCAACCTCCTCATCCTCTACCGCCTCGACCCCGCCTCACCCGACACTCCCCACCGCCCGCATCACCGCAGACCCATCCCCCGCCTCCTCCAGACCAGCCTCGGTCAGCAACCCAGCCCCATCCAACTCGAACACTAAACAGCGAGGGATCCGCCTCTGCCGTTGCCTGTTCTTTTGTTTGTCATCCCGTAGGGATCTGCTTCTGCAGTTGCCGTTGCCTGTTTTCCTCTAACCCATATTGGTCCACTCACCCCAACCTGCAACTTTCGTGGTAGTCCCAACCTCCCAAACAGCCGATAGGCTCATTGCACAAAGGGAGCGCCATGGAAATCGTAAATCTCACCGCCATCCTGCCAGCCGCCGAACCCGCCTCCATCATCTATATGGTCTCCGGAGCGGTCGGCCTTCTCTTCGCCCGCCGCCGCGCCCTAGACCGGCGCTCCACAGAATCTTCCGTAGCCATGCTCTTTTGCAGAAAGGACACCCACGAAACCCTCAACAAGCTGGAGCTCATCTAAAGTCCCGCTCAAAATCCCTCCTGCAACATGAAAAATCGGTTTCCGATCTCCGCGCTTCATGGGACACTTCCCACAAGCCGGAAGCAAACTGTGCCCGGCCGTCACAAAGACTGCCGAATTAAATCCCGCGCGTGATACGTTGGTTTAATTTCAAAAAGACATACCATCTCCATCCGGAGGGTCCCTGCTTTGGCACTAACGATCTCTGGTCTATCCAAGACCTACCCCAATGGCGTAAAAGCGCTCAAAAATCTCTCCCTCGACATCGGCAACCACATGTTCGGTCTCCTCGGTCCCAACGGAGCAGGGAAGAGCACGCTCATGCGCACCGTCGCCACCCTCCAGGACCCCGACTCCGGCACCGTCCACCTCGACGGCCTCAACGTCCTCACCCAGAAAAACGAGGTCCGCAAAGTCCTCGGCTACCTCCCGCAGGAGTTCGGTGTCTACCCCAAGATGTCGGCCCTCGACATGCTCCACCACCTCGCCATCCTCAAGGGCATCACCAACAAAACCGAGCGCACCCAGATGGTCGAAGCCCTCCTCCAGCAGACCAACCTCTGGGACGCCCGCAAAAAAGCACTCAGCACCTACTCCGGCGGCATGAAGCAGCGCTTCGGCATCGCCCAGGCGCTCCTCGCCAACCCCCGCCTCATCATCGTCGACGAACCCACAGCCGGTCTCGACCCCGCCGAACGCAACCGCTTCCTCAACCTCCTCAGCTCCATCGGCTCCAACGTCACCGTCATCCTCTCTACCCACATCGTCGAAGACGTCCGCGAGCTCTGCCCTCGCATGGCCATCATCTCCAACGGTGAGCTCCTCCTCGAAGGCGCCCCCTCCGAAGCCCTCGATGCTCTCGCCGGCAGAATCTGGTCGAAAGTAGTAGCCACCGACGACGAGCTTCGAGCTCTCGAAGCCACCTTCCACGTCATCTCCACTCATCTCATCGGCGGTTTGCACGAGGTCCGCGTCTTCTCCGAATCCAGTCCCGGCGATGGCTTCCGCCCCGTCGAATCCGGCCTCGAAGACGTCTACTTCCTCAACCTCGCCAACCATGCGAAGAACTAACCCCAGCACCGGAGATAACACCATGGAGATGTTCTGGGAGTTCTTCGTCTTCGAGCTCAAATTCCGCTTCAAAAGTCTCTCCACCTACATCTACTTCCTCGTTTGGTTCACCTTCAACTTCCTCAACGTCGCCAGCGAAAATTGGGGACCCATCGGCAACACCAACGGCAAGATCCTCCTCAACGGCCCCTACGCCAACATCTACAACGACATCGGCGTCAGCTTCTTCGGCATCATCGTCATCGCCGCCATCTTCGGCACCTCCATCCTGCGCGACTTCCAGCGCGACACCATCCAGATCCTCTTCACCAAGCCCATCTCCAAATTCGCCTATCTCGGCGGTCGCTGGGCCGGCTCCTTTGTCGCTACGGTCTTCGCTTTCTCCGGCCTGCTCTTCGGCGAGTTCTTCGGCACCCTCGCTCCTTGGGCCGACCACGTCCGCATCGGGCCCAACCATCTCTCCTCCTATCTGCAGCCTTTCTCCATCGTCGTCTTCCAGATCTTCTTCCTCGGCTCGCTCTTCTTCCTCGTCGCCGCTCTCTCGCGCAAAATCTTCATCGTCTACCTCCAGGGCGCGGCGATCTTCATGCTCTACCTCATCGGCATCAACGCCTTCAGCGCCACGCGCTCGCTCGAGCACTTCTGGTCCGGCATCCTCGACCCCGTAGGCTTCCTCTACAGCGACGCCATCAGCCGCTACTGGACCGTCGTCGAGCGCAACACCCAGCTCTACTCCTGGGCACCCGGCGCTTACGGCGGAGTCTTCCTCTACAACCGTCTCCTCTGGGGCTCCATCGGCATCCTCTCTCTCCTGGCCGTCTGGAAGTTCTTCCCCATGTCCGTCGAAGCCCTCACCGCCCGCACCAGCGGCAAGCGAGCCGCACTCGCCCGCGCACAGGACCTCGCCGAAGCCAAGGCCCCTCGCAGCCTCGTCGCCGCCCGGCTCCCCATCATCCATCAGGTCTTCGGCCCCGCCACCACCTTCGCGCAGCTTCTCTCACTCACCCGCATCCGCATCTCCAACATCCTGCGCGAGGTCCCTTTCTGGGGCATCCTCATCCTCATGGCCGGCCTAGCCATCAACAACGGGCACTTCGCCGGCCGCGTCGCCGACCAAAACGTCTGGCCCGTCACCTACCTCATGCTGCAGTCCGTCGAAGGCGGCGCCGCACTCTTCTTCTACATCGTCGCCACCCTCTACGCCGCCGAGCTCATCTGGCGCGAGCGCGACACCAACTTCTCCGGCATCCACGACGCCCTGCCCATCAGCGAAACCACCGACTGGTTCTCCAAGCTCATCGCCCTCTGCTTCGTCCAATTCATCCTGCTCACCGTCGTGGCCCTCTGCAGCATTCTCATGCAGACCATCGCCGGCTACTACCACTACGAGCTCCTCCAGTACTTCAAAGAGCTCTACGTCGTCACCTTCCCCCAGGTCCTCATCTTTATTCTCTTCGCCCTCTTCGTTCAAACCGTCGTCTCCAACAAGTTCATCGGCCACGGCATCGTCATCGGCGTCTTCGTCATCGTGCCCATCCTCTACAACTTCGGCTGGGAGAACACCCTCTACCTCTTCGGCAACACCCCCGCCTACACGTACTCCGACATGAACGGATACGGCCACTTCGCGCCCGCGCTGTTCTGGTCCATCACCTATTGGCTCTCAATCTCCGCCGTCCTCGCCGTCATCTCCATCGCCCTCGCCCCCCGCGGCTCCGACGACTCCTGGCCAGCCCGCATCCGCCTCGCCCGCCAGCGCGCCCCACGCCTCATCCCCGTCGCCGCAGTCTTATTCCTCATCGCCACCGGCAGCGGCATCTGGTACTTCTACAACGCACACGTCCTCAACGAGTACCTCACCGCCAAAGCCCGCCGCGACATCCAGGCCACCTACGAGCGCGACTTCAAGAAGTACGAGAACATCCCCCAACCCAAAATCATCGCCGTTGACTCCAACATCGACATCTACCCCGAGCGCCGATCCTTCTCCGGCAACGGCCACTTCATCCTCCAGAACAAGACCACCCAGCCCATCAGCCAGATCCACATCACCAATCAGCAACAGTCCGTCTCCGACGTTCACTTCGACCGCCCCTTCCACATCGTCTCCTCCAGCCCCCGAGCCCTCTACACCATCTATCAGCTCGAAACCCCGCTAGCCCCCGGCGACAAGCTCGACATGACCTTCAACGTCGGCTACACCAGCCGCGGCTTCAAAGACGGCAACGAGCGCCCAGAGCTCGCCTACTCCGGCACTTTCTTCGACTCCGGTTATTTCCCCACCATCGGCTACGACAACAACGTCGAAATCGGCGACCCCCGCCGCCGCCGCGAAGAGCATCTCCCCGAACAGGAGCTCCTTCCCCAGCGCGGTGACACCACCGGCACAGTCACCAATCTCTTCACTCCAACCTCCGACTGGATCACCTACCACACCACCGTCAGTACCTCCGACTCCGACTCCGAAGGCAAGCCCCAGATCGCCCTCTCGCCCGGCTATCTCACCCGCGACTGGCACGCAAACGGTCGCCACTACTTCACCTACGACATGGGCGACGTCAAAACCCTCGACTTCTTCGCCTACGTCTCTGGCCGCTACGACGTCAAGCGCGAGATGTACCCTGGCGCAGTAAACCCCATCGCCATCGAGGTCTACCACATCCCCACCCACGCCTACGACGTCGACGACATGGTCGCCGCCTCCAAAGCCGGCCTTGCCTACTACGAGAAAAACTTCAGCCCCTTCCAGTTCCGCCAGTACCGCATCCTCGAGTTCCCCCGCTACCGCACCTTCGCCCAGTCCTTCGCCAACACCATCCCCTTCTCTGAAGGCATAGGCTTCATCGGCCGCCTGGAAAAGCCCACCGACATCGACTTCACCTACTTCGTCACCGCCCACGAACTAGGCCACCAGTGGTGGGCCCACCAGCTCATCGGAGCCCGCGTCGAAGGCTCCAACATGCTCTCTGAAACCCTAGCCGAGTACTCCGCCCTCATGGTCATGCAGCAGAAGTACGGCCGCGACAGCATGCACCGCTTCCTCAAGCACGAGCTCGACGGTTACCTCCGTGGTCGCGCCGGCGAAATCCGCAAAGAGCGCCCCGTAGTCTATGTCCAGAACGAGCCCTATGTCTGGTATCAAAAAGGCGGTCAGGTCATGTACACCCTCGCCGACTACATCGGCGAAGACAAAGTAAACCTGGCCCTCCACAACTTCCTCATGGAACGCCGCTACGCCAACGCCAACGACAACCAATCCGGCCCCTACCCCGACACTCGCCAATTCATCGAAGCCCTCCGCGCCCAAACCCCCGCCGACCTCCAGTACTACATCACCGACGCCTTCGAAAACATCGTCCTCTACGACAACAAAGCCACCACCGCCACCGTAACCCCCACCCCCGACCACAAATACAAAGTCACCCTAACCGTCCAGGCCCGCAAACTCAAATCCGACGGCAGCGGCAACGAGTCTCCCCTCCCCCTCAACGACCTAATCGACATAGGCGTCTTCAATGGCAAAAAAGACGAAGAAAAACCCCTCTACCTGCAAAAAGTCCGCCTAACCCAACCCACCAAAACCTTCGAAATCGTAGTCGACCAACCACCCACCCGAGCCGGCATAGACCCCTACAACAAACTCATAGACCGCGACGCCGACGACAACCTAATCGACATAGAAAAACACTAGAACCCATCTCATAAATGCCTCAGTAGCCGTCGCTTTCCGGCTTATGGTTGTTACACTGCTCAAGCATGAATTGGGCTCTCTTTGTGACGCTAATAGCGTCAGCGTCGCTCGCACAAAACGGCCAGAGGAATGGTCCGACACAAACCATCGTGCAAGGCAACTTCTATGCTCGCCAATCCGCGTTGAGAGGGCAAGGGAGCGAAGCCCTATCGCAAGAGCAAGCACGAAGCAAGCAAGAACTCTGCGCCGAAGCAGAGAAAGGGGGCAATGCCCAAATTGGCCGGTGCCTTGACGATCAATTCAAGACCACCGAGCGAGACTACCTCACCTACGTTCGCGCAATCGGAGCGCTACTCCGATTGCCACCTCCTGATGGGTCCGCATCAACAATTCACGGAAGACTTCCGTTGGACTCAGCAGAGGACGCATGGCTCAAGTATCGAGATGCAAGCTGCGCATCAATGGCAACACAATGGGAAGGTGGCGATCAAGCTCCCGTTGCCTATAGCGATTGTCGTCTCAAACTCACTTGGAATCATATGAACGAGCTCGCCGACCTGTATTCCGATCTGTGGGACGGTCATGCACCGAGTGCAGCCAAACCCGCCTTGGCCCTTCCTGAGGCACTGACTCCTGCACTTGCAGAAGCCAAAGCAAAATCGCGTATAGCAGTGCTGTTACCGAGCGAGTTGCCCCAGCCCCTTGCAAAGGCGAAACATGCAATCGTTGAGACGGCTTTGGAGGACGAATACGCCATATCGCTGTACTACGAGCTGGGTGTCGGGGATTCTGGTTTCGCCGCGTCCTTTTCCGCAAAGGCTCACCCCAATTTTGGGCCAAAGGACGTTGGAGACGTGCTCGAAGTGAAACTATCTCGTGGCTTCGTCGGCTATTTCCGTCCAGTTAGCTGCGGTGGCTCTTGCGCACCAGCGAACCTCTGGTGGGAGAAGGATCACGTCTTATATCAGATCCAATTAAAGCTATCTTCCACTCTCCCCGAAGACGATCAGCAAAGGGCGATAATTGCGGCCGCCAATTCGGCGATTCTCGCCGGTCCCCGCTGAGGGCCATTAAGATCGAGCCCGGGTGCCTATCCATTGCAGTCATTGCCGTCGTTTTTCGGTGGGAGCGCAGGGCTTTAGCCCTGCGAATAACCACCCCCAAAATATGGGGGCTTTAGCCCCGGGCTTCACCCAAACACCCCATCCACCAGCCGCTTCCCAAAATCCACTTCCTCCCCACTGATCGTATGCTGCCGCCCCGGATACCTCCGCATAGTCACCTCTGCCCCCATCCCCCGAAGCACCTCTCCCGTCTTCTCCACCCGCGCCCAGGGCACATGCGGATCAGGATCACCCGACCCCAAAAACACTGGCATCCCACCAAGCTCCCCCGGATAATCCGCATCCAGAGTCGCCCCAATCAAACCACCCGTAAATCCAATCAACCCTCCATACCGCCTCGGCTCCCGAGCCACAAATTCCGCAGACAAACAAGCCCCCTGCGAAAACCCGCAAAGCACAATCTTTTCCACCCCAATCCCCGCATCCAAAGCCATCCGTACCGTACTCGCCACCGCCGCCAGCGCCGAAGAGAGCCAAGGCTCATTCTCCTCTCGCGGCGCCAAAAACGAGTACGGATACCACGTATTCCCCGCTGCCTGCGGAGCAAGATAAGCCAGCCCCGGCCGATACATCGCCGAAGCCAGACTCAAAATGTCCTCCGCAGACCCGCCGCGCCCATGCAGCATCACCACCGCACCCTCAGCCTCCTTCAGCGAAGCCCCAAACTGCCGCACCGGTTGCCCTTGATGAACACTCATCCAGCCACCTTAGCCTTGTGCAGTTCAATCGCCGGCAACCGCTGCTCAATCACACTCCGCCGAGGCTCCAGCCACGAAGGAATCCGCAGCTCCTCCCCCAGCGACTCAATCGGCTCATCCAGCGCAAACCCCGGAGGATCCGTCGCCAACTCAAACAACACTCCACCCGGCTCGCGATAATAAATCGAGTGAAAGTAAGTCCGATCAAGCACCGGCGTCACATCCAGATACTTCGCAATCTCCTCCCGCCACTCCAACTGCGAAGCATCATCCGCCGCGCGAAACGCAATATGGTGCACGCTCCCCGCGCCCTGCCGACCCCATCCCGCATTCGCATCCACCAGCAAATCGATGTGGTTCCCCAGCGCATTGCCATCCGCAGAAAACCGCAACCGGTTTCCCTCTTCGGCAATCTTCTTGAACCCCATCACATTCAAAATCTTCGCTGTCTCTTCCGACCGCTGCTCAAACAGAGTCACTCCAAAGAACCCGCGAATCGCATGCTCCTCCGGCACCGACGAAAACCGCGAAGCCTTCGCCACCCCGGCACCAGCATGCCCCACAATCTCAATCTTCATCCCATCCGGATCAGGAAACGTCAGCACTTCCTCGTCAAACCGCCTCCCACTCCGCTCCACCAGCTGGCCATCATCCACCAGCCGCTTCTCCCAATAATCCAGCGACCCCAACGGCACACTAAACGCGGTCTTCGTCACCTCACCCAGTCCCGCCGACCCACGCGAAGCCCGCGGCCAGGGAAAGAAAGTCAAAATCGTCCCCGGCGACCCAGCATCATCGCCGAAGTAAAAGTGATACGACCCCGGATCATCAAAATTCACTGTCCGCTTCACAAACCGCAGCCCAAGCACCTCGGTATAAAAATCCAGATTCCGCTGCGGATCCGACGCAATCGCAGTAACGTGATGAAGCCCAACAATCGGTTTTGGCATATGGCTTTCCTTTCGTCCTCGTAACAATCTACATGCACTCGACGTACAAGAGCGCCCCACTTTTAGTGCACTCACTATCGCCGCTTTTGTCGTGGCATTTGCTTCTTGTTGTCATCTCCGAAGGAGACCTGCTTTTGTCGTTGTTGTTGTCTGCCGCAAGCCAGCCAAAAAGCCCGGGGTGGGAATGTACAACTCTCCCCAGCCGCCATTGCACTTGCTTTTTGCCTCTAAGGTAGAGCGGGGCTTCAGCCCCGCGTCTAAACCGCCGCTGCAAAGCGGCCACCACTCTGCCGAAGGCCGGAGCAAAGGCGAAGCCGAAGCGACTAATCTATTGCCGTTGTTCTTGCCGTTGCTTGTTTTACGTCGTCATTCTAAGCGAAGAACCCCCGCATTTCGCCTTTGCCTTTGCCGTTGCATGTTCTCCCTCACCCCACCATCTCCGCATAAACAAACCCATCCCTCTCCACCCTGTCCCCACGCTCCACACGAATCTCCCCATCAAACATAGGCCCCGCCCACGCAAACGAGTGGAACTCCCCATTCTCCCCGCAAGGATCAACCCCCTCCGGCAGCTCCCGCAACAAAGTCTCATCCCACTCCCGCCCGGCAAACTCCGCCGGCACCTTCCGCGGATCGACACAAGTCAGCCGAGCCCTCAGTCCACCCGCCATCATCTCCCTCGCCAACCGATCCGTCGGAATCCCCCAAACCGGAAACAAGGGCTCCAACCCAATCCCCGCCAACTTCTCCACCCGATAAGCCCGAATCTCCTCCAAAAACAAATCCCCAAACGCCACCCCCTCAAACCCCTCACTCACCGCACGAACACAAGCCACGGCCATCCTCGCCTCATACTCCGCATTCGAGCAGGGAAACGGCAGATCAACCTTCCACAGCGGCAGCCCCGCCAACTCCGCCTGCCTATCCAGCAGCTCCTCCCGAAACCCATGGATCGCCACCCGCCGAAACCTCTCATTCACCGTCGTCAGCAACCCACCCACCTCAAACTCGCCCGCCTGCCGCAGCAAATGCAGCGCCCACGCCGAGTCTTTCCCTCCACTCCAGCTCAACAGTATCTTCTTCATTCCATTATCAAAACACGCCCAAAAATAAATCCGCCAAAACTGCAAAAGAGTTTTACTCAATTCTCTACAATTAAAAGTAGAGATCAGAAAACGGCTGCAAGCGTGCGAAAGCTCCGCTGCAGCCGTTTCGCTTTTAACCACAAACTAACCACGAAATGGACAAAATCACCCATGTTCTGCAGCACTTGCCGTTGCCTTTCTTGTTTGTCATCCCGTAGGGATCTGCTTTGTGCTCCATCGTCGCCAGCAACTCCGGGCTACCCGTAAACCTATGCCTGTCTATATTTTGCAGCTAACCCGCCTGTATTCAATATTTTAGCGACCAACCTTGTCTCTAACCTATTGCAAACAATAAACTTCCCCGCAAAATACCCCGTTTGACAGGGGGGAGGGGGAACCCCAGAAAAAGGAGCCAAACCATGCCCGAGACTCTCTGCCGCCATATCAAAACCAACGGCCGCCGCTGCAAATCCCCATCTCTTGGCCAGACAGCCTACTGCTACTTCCACTCGCGCCTGCACCGCCGCCACAGAAATCTGGTCGAAAACCACCACAATCTCTCCCAATCCGCGACCGAATCCACCCAAACCGACCTGCAATCCACCCAAATCACGCCTGAAATCGAGCTTGACCTCCCGCCCCTCGAAGATGCCGAATCCATCCAAATCGCCATCTCCCTCGTCGTCGCCGCCCTCGTCCGCAACCGCATCGACTCCCGACGCGCCGCCAGCATTCTCTACGCTTTGCAACTGGCCTCCACCAACGCCCGTTTTATCAATACCGAGCCCTACCCCTCCACCGTAATCCGCTCCGTAGTCCGCAAAAAGTCCGGTCTCGATCTCGCTGTTTCAGATTGAACTGGCAGGAACGCAAAAAATTCGTAACACGTTGAAAACAGCACCTGCTACTATTGCTTCTCCCGGCGAAATAATTCGCCCTAACCAGGAGTTATCAAATGGCAACCGGAACAGTGAAATGGTTTAACGATGCAAAAGGCTTTGGCTTCATCACCCCGGAAGATGGTGGCGAGGATGTCTTTGCCCATTACTCAGCAATCAACAGCAGTGGCTTCAAGTCTCTCCAGGAAGGCCAGCGCGTAACGTTCGACATCACTACTGGCCCCAAGGGCAAGCAGGCTGCGAACATCCAGCCCGCCTAAAACGGACACGGACGCCCTCCCTAAACCCGAGAAACCAGAATGGCTGCAAACGACGCGAAAGCCTCGTCTGCAGCCATTCGCGTTTAGCATCACTACTTTTTGCGGTGGACTGTTGCAGTTGTCGTTGCCCTTGCTGTTGCAAGTTTTACGTCGTCATCCTGACCCTTGAGCGAAGCGAAGGGGAAGGATCCCTGTATTTCGTCTTTGCCGTTGCCCGTTTTTTCGTCATCCGTAGGGATCTGCTTTTTCTCTCGCCAGACGAGCTAGATACAACAATCACAATAACGATATGCTGGCATACGACTTACAAACGCTCCACGTACCACCCGAAAGGACAGAAGGAATGAGGAAGATCTCCCGGCGCAATTTCATCCGGCGCTCTGCAGCAGCAACCCTCGCAGCACAGCCATTATTCGCCTCCGCCAAAGGCATGGACATGAAGAAGCTGCTCCTCGTAGGAACCCAGACCACCGGAACCAGCAAAGGAATCTATTCCTACGCCTTCGACTCCACAACCGGTGAGCTCACCCAGACAGGCCTCGCAGCCGAGGCCGAAAACCCCACCTTCCTCGCCCTCGCCCCCAACGGCAAGACCCTCATCGCCGCCAACGAGCTCGACCACATCGGCGCCGTCACCAGCTTCACCCTCGATCGAGCCACCTCCAAACTCACCAAGGTCAACCAGGAATCAGCCAAGGGCGGCGGAACCTGCCATGTCTCCGTCGACCACACCGGACGCGCCGCCTTCGCGGCCAACTACGGCGGCGGCAGCTCCGTCTCCTTCCAGCTCAGCACCACCGGCCAGCTCAGTCCCGCAGTCTCCTTCTTCCAATACACCGGCAAAGGCCCCAGACCCCAGCAGAACTCAGCCCACGCCCACCGCGTCACCGTCTCACCCGACAACCGCTTCCTCCTGGTCAACGACCTCGGTCTCGACATGATCCATATCTATCGCCTCGACGCCGCCACCGCCAAGCTCACGCCCCACACGCCATCCGAGTGGAAGTCCGCCCCCGGTGCCGGCCCCCGCGCTCTCATCTTCCACCCCAACGGCAAACTCGCCTACTGCGTCAACGAGCTCGACTCAACGGTCAGTGTCCTCAGCTGGAATGCCGCTCAGGGCACATTGGAGACCCTCCAGACGGCCTCCTACCTACCCGAAGGGCACACAGGCCCCTCTGGCCCCTCCGACATCGTCATCGACAAGAAGGCCCGCTTCGCCTACGTCGCCAACCGCCTCGACGACTTCATGGTCAGCTTCACCATCTCCCCAACCGACGGCAAGCTCACCATGATCGAGCGCACCTCCTCCGGTGGCACGGTCCCCCGCCACATCGCACTCGACCCCACCGAGGGGTGGCTCCTCGTCGCAAACCAAACCTCCGACAACATCGCCGTCATCGCGCGCGACAAAAAGACCGGGCGCCTCGCCAACACCAGCAAAAGCTTCCCCCTCTCCAGACCGCAGTGCCTGGTCTTCGCATGAAGCTGAGCTATTTTTCCCGACCAACGGGAAGGGCAATCAGGAAAAAACGCCATGGAATGGCCGCCCTCCGCGCAGGAGGCCCGTCCGGCAGGACAGGCAGAAAAATGCCCGCTGACTCTCAGCGGGCATCTTTCTTGCGTAGCGAAGTCGTGGTTAGTGAGGCATCTCCGCAGGCTTAGGCGCAACGTGAGGAGCAAACGTAGTCCACCGCGAAGCCTGAGCCGCATGCGGATCAGCAGGAGCATTCCAAAGATCAGTGCTGATCCCATTCAGGTCGTAAACAATCTTGCCGTCCTTGATCGTCATCTCGCAGATCAGCTTCTCGGTTCCATCGACCCGCGTATTGACCATGTCAGTGAAGCCGAACTTACCCTGTTCCAGTCGCAGAACAGCAACATCCGCAACCGAGCCAACAGAGAGATTGCCAAGATCATCACGCTTAACCTCATGCGCAGGATGCGAGGTCATCTGAGCAACCGCCTGGTTCAACGTCAACCCAATCGCCATCATCTTGCTGGCGACATTCAGCATGTCCTTGGTAGCGCCATTCATGCTGCCGATATGCAGATCGGTCGAGATCGAGTCCGGAATAAACCCATCTTTGACCATCGGAACAGCAAGTGACCACTTGAAGCTGCCGCCGCCAGTTCCGGTATCAAAGTAGATGCCGCGCGCACGTCCCTCAATCAGGGCCTTACTCGGCCCCTTCGTAACTGGGTCCTGCTCCTGCCGCAGCCCGGAGTACATATGCGTATAGATGTCGCCCGGCCGCAGCTTCTTGGTCAGAAGATCATAGATCGGCCGAGTCGGACGATCGGCACCAAAGTCGACCATCACCGGAATATTGGCCTTAGTTCCGGCAATCACAGCCTGTTCCACCGGTATCCACTCAGGCCCCTCAAAGTGGGCAGTCTTGATGCCCACAATGGTCTCGGGATATTTGAGCGCCATCTTGGCCGTAGCCTCACCATCCATGTCCTTGGTGTTCTGCTCATACTTGGGGCCACGCATACCAGACCCGACGATGTTGAGCATAGCAAGAACCCGAGTCTTCGAGCGGTCGATAATCCGCTGCTTGAAGTCCTCGAAGTTCTTCCATCCAGAGCATCCCGCATCGACGACCGTCGTAACCCCAACCCGGAAGGTAAAGCCATCCGGCGGAACACTATTATCGCCAGCATATGAGTCGCGTTCACCCGTCCCGTTATAGACATGAACGTGGATATCGATCAGCCCCGGGGTAACGTACAACCCAGTCGCGTCCACCGTCTTCAGCGCATCGGCCGACGCAATGTGGGGCGCCACCTTCGCCACCTTGCCGCCCTTTATAGCCACATCCATGACGGCATCGATGTGGTTTTTGTCGTCGAGGACATGGCCACCCTGAAGGAGAAGATCATAGGCCGGGGCCTGGGCAAAAGCGCTAGTCGCTGCGATAAGTGAGAGCGCAATGCAGCAACTAGCGATACTTTCTTTACGAAACAAACGCGTCATGAAGACCTCAATCTGTGCGCCGATAGCGTACGAAATCATATAAAAGCGATGCAAGGATCGGGCGGAACCCGGTATGAGCGCGCCGTCGATGCGGGTTTCGAGTTGCGTCGGAGCCGATGGTCAGGCTCGCGATGCCTTCCATGTTGCATCGCCGTATTCGCCCATATGGACGGAGCCGGCGATGTTATTGCCCTCAACGGTGCCTTTGAAGGTCCAGGGAATGATGTTGCCCCCCACCTGCATGTTGCTGTGGAGTTCGATCTGATTGGCGTGAATCGTTCCTGTGAACTTAGCGTTATAGATCTCACCGTCATGTGTCCCGGTGAGGTCATTACCGCTCTGTTCCAGTGTGAACTTCTGCTCGCCAACACCACGGAGATATTGAATGGTGACAGCCCACGTTCCCTGAACCGACGCAGGCGCACCAGCCGGAATTACCGGATTCTCATAGTGGCCAGGATTCGTAAGCGCTTCATAAATAGCGTTCGCAATGATGCGATCCTCACCTGGATCCATCATGTACGGCATGATGGTGACGGAACTGTTCATCGCGTCGGGGCGGGTACCCTTGCTTCCCCCGACAAGAATGCGGGGTGTACCAGCATCAAGCTTGGCGACGAGTTCACTGCCAGTGATCTTGAGTACGTTAGCGTCCCAGTTGATGCGTAGCTCGGGAGCTCTGTTAGAAAGGTCTTCAGGTTCAAGATAGTCGAAGCTGGTAGAGGGCAGCGGTTTCAGGCGCGCCTCAATATTCTTGAGCCACGACCTCCACTCACGTTGCTCAGCATCATGATCGCGTTTGTACCACTGCTGCACAGCGGCAAGGAGGCCCATAGCCTCTTCCTTGCTGCACTTGAGCGCACGGCCGTAGCAATGATGTGGCGCTGCCTGGAAGTAAGCTGCCTTGCAGAGATCTTTCTGTCCGATGAGCATTCCTGATGACTGCGGTCCACGCATGCATTTACCACCGGAGTAACCAACAAGCGTCGCTCCGGCTGCGATGTGGATGTTCGGGAAGATTGGCTCCTCTGCAGCAGCGTCGACAAAGACGGGGACGTTCTTCTCCTTCGCGATGGAGCAGAGATTCTTGATGCTGAGCGGCCCCTTCTCCGCGGCTGGGCTGGAGAGGATGTAAACCATCGCGGTGCGGTCAGAGAGTTTGGCGCGGAACTCTTCTTCGGAACCCACCTCAACGATCTCCGCACCGACCATACGCACACCGAAATCGTAAGGATTCCGTGAATGCTTGGGAATGATGACCTGGTTGCGCTTCTTGATATAGGGGAGCGCCTGACATTGCTCAACATTGGTGCCTGCGATACACGCAATAGTGGCAAGACAAATAGCAGCCTCGCAGCCAGTCGTTGCGATGCCCCACTCTGCGCCGGTGAGCTTGCCGAGCTGGGCGCCGATGCCGTCCATCATCTCGTCCAGATGAACGAAATAGAACGAAGCATCATACATAGCCTGCTTTACCTGCGGCAACGAGCGAGACCCGCTAATAATAGTGAAGGTGCCTCGACCATTGATGATGGGCCGGACACCAATTCGGGTGAAGAGATTGTCAGAGTCCGTGCCTTGTCTCTTGGGAGGAGAAGGCTTCACTTGCGGGTCAGCAAGCGTCGCCGCACTAGCAGCAAGTGGTGAAACAGCGGTGGCTGCTCCAAGAGCGGAGAGCATTCCGGATTGCTTGAGTACTTCTCGCCGCGACAAGCGCGTATTGCGAAACAGGGACATGGGCTCGCCTTTATGGTGTAAATACTGTGTCGGTGGTGCCTATCTGTAGGACGTACGAGGTCGTTAGATGTAGGCGATGCAGTCAATTTCGACGAGCGAGTTGCCGGGGATCCCGCCTGCGGCTGCGATGGTCGTGCGAACAGGAGGTATCTTGCCCCAGCGGCCCTGATAAACAGTGTTCATCTTGGCCCAATCGTTGATGTCATTGAGATAGACATTGACCTTGAGGACTTTCTCCATCGAGGAGCCAGCGGTTGCAAGGTTCTTTTCAAGCTCATCCAAAACGTGTTTAGTGTGCTCTTCGATGGTGCCCTGGAAGTGCGCGCCAACACCAGCAAGAAAGACAAGATTGCCGAAGGAGATAACGCTGCTGAAGAGAGGAGTCTCTCCGTTTTTTGGGGCCGGGCCGTGAGATCTCTTCTCCAGTTTGCCGGAGACCTGTGCCTCGGCGGTCTGGGCAAGTGCTGCACCACCTGTAACTGCGACTGCTGCTTTTGCTGCGTTCTTCAGAAGACCTCTTCTTGACTGCTGTTCCATCGTGTTGCTCCTTTGGGATAAAGTACGAATATCATGCCTTCTGTGTAAGCGCTGCGTGCAGTCGGCGAGCCACAATCTCAGTCTCGCCAGGCAGCAACATCCACACCCCGACAACCAATGTATTTTGGTCCGACGGGATTCCCTGGTTTGGTTTATTGCCAGTATTAGGATTCAGTTCGATCGGTGGATTTTGTGAACGGAGACGTTCCTGCACCTGTCGCACAGTGACCCCCACTATGGATGGGTCATATTTCAGCAATAGGTGAGGTACGTGGTTCGCAATCCTGGGAACCACGATACGCGATTGCATCGTGGGGATGTTTTTTACCGCATCGGCGATGATGTTGGCTCGGCGGTTGTACTCCACCGTGTTTGCTTCGTCGGATTGCTCGAGTAGCCAGTCGACGGCTGCTACCATGCCCACGATCTGTTCCTTAGCGACCTTCATGCCGCGACCAACTGCGTCACCATTGGGATTGTTGTTCTCTCTCGCGAGATCGATCAAATGTTTTCTGCCTAGAAGCAGACCTGCGTTCTGAGGTCCGCGGATGCCCTTACCGCCAGAGAAGCAGACGAGATCGAAACCCATGCCGGTGTACTTCCATAAGTTTTCAATAGGAGGCATATCCGCAGCGGCGTCCAGATGACACGGGACATTATGCTGGTGAGCAATCTCCAGCCACTGTTCACGGACGATTTCCGCCGGTGGTCCTTCTTCTTCCTCCGCCGCATTGAAGAAGTTAGTCATCACTGTCTTTTCATTAAAAGCACGTTTGTAATCGTCCAGCGTGACGACCTCTCGAATCACCGCTCCGCAAAGCATCATCGCGTGATCGTAGCTATAGCGGTGTGACCTCTGAACAATGATCTCGTTCTTCATGTTTCCGGCTTGCTGCGGAATTACGCCGGGCTTGCTGTCATTTGCGAACGCCATACAGGCAGCGGTTGCGAGCGTGATAGCTCCTGACGCACCTGAAGTGACCATTGCGCCTTCGCATCGCAGCTTCTTTGCGAGGTAAACACCTGAGGCTTCTTGCAGATCGTGAAGATTGACGGGATGGAGGGCTGCCTGTTCAACCGCACGACGTACCTGTGGCGGCATGACGGCGGCGGTCAAAGTCGTATATGTGCCGGCGGCATTGATTATCTTGGCGACGCCGAGCTTATCGTAATAATCCTCGGTAGCAGGGGTTGCCGCGATCGCCTCTGTTGTTTTGAGAATTGGCGAAACTCCGAGGAGCGCCATGGCTGTCTGAGACCAGCTGAGAAAACTTCGGCGCGTGAAATTATTATTGCGATTGGCGCTACCGGACATCGCTCAACCCTCTGGTGAAAATTTCGCTGAAAATAATAATCATCTGAGCGGATACCAACTCGATTGTCATGGGTCTTAAGGTCAAGATGATCCTAGGTCAAATGACGTATAGACTCAGGCGTTCTAAATTCTTCCAAACTGTCTAACCGCCTCCTCAATAGAATGAAATTTTTCGATAAAGGGATACATCGAATGTTCGCTGTTATCAAGCTTCTGGGCGAGCACAAGAACGTCGGCAGCATGATCACGCGGAACAACAACAACGCCATCCTGGTCGGCAACGACGATGTCGTTCGGGGCGACCTTGACGCCATCGCAATCCACGGGGATGTTCATGCCACCAAAACGGTAATGGCTTACAGAGGTGGACGGCACCGGCCCAGTAGCATAGACCGGAAAGCCGATCTTTTTGAGCTGCGGCAGGTCGCGTACGCCGCCGTCGATTACAGCCCCGGCAAAGCCTCGGGAGAACATCGCAGTACCCATGAGACCGCCCATGCCAGCAATGTCGGCGCCGTCCTCAACCTGCATGACATACACCGAGCCGGGGCCGCCGGAATCAATGGCTTTTAGCATTCCGGTGAGTGCATCGGGGTCGTGGTTTTCCTGCTTGACGAGCTTGACTGTCAAGGCGGTGCCGGCGAATTTGGTAGGAAAGATCGACTGCATACGGTGCGACATATAGCGCTTCTCGTGCAGAAGTTGCTCGATTGCATCGGAGACGGAGGCGGCCTCAACGTGGCGATAAGCATCGAGCATAGCCGCGGGATCAGCGGCATACTCCGCAGCTGTTTTGGGAGCGTCGGCGTGTACGACATGCGTCACGGTGAGCAGAGAAACGCATGCGAGACCTATAGCTGCAGTGATGCGGGCAAAACGCGAATGAAATGTGGCGGCAAAAATCGACGATGAACTCAAATCACTAACTCCTCATACGACAAAGAGCATGTTACCGGAAGAACTGGAAGATGACGACGGCCGCTTTGAAAGAGAAACAGAGCCGCCGAAATGTGCTTCGGCGGCTCTGAAAGTAACTGGGTTAGAAGATGACCTTGCCAGACAGTTGAATGACACGTGATCCAGTGAGTTGACCGGGAATCTTCTGTACATCGGTGACGAGCCCAAAGCCACTGGTGCTGGGCGTAGTGCTCGTCGACGACAATTGTCCCAGGGAATACGCAGCAGGATTCGCGGTCGAGCTGCCATTGCTGGTGCCCGGATTCGCCGCATTGGGGTGGTTGGTCACATTGAAAGCCTCTGCGCGGAACTGTACCTTGACTCTCTCCCAGATTGGAAAGTTCTTGAACACAGAGAAGTTAGCATAGTTGAAAGCAGGACCGTGCAACGCATTTCTTGATGCATTTCCAAACGCATAACCGGCACTGGGAGCGATCGGGAGCGCATAGGCTGTTGCATCAAGACAGGAAATTCCCTTGATGTAGTTCTGTGTGCTGCAGTTTTGATGTGGAGCATGCACAAAATTCGGGCGCTCCGTGCCTATGCCCGAGCTCATACCGGCGGATTGATAGTTGAGTGCGACATTGATTGGTGTGCCGGTCTGAAGATTAAGGATGGTGTTTAGCTGCCATCCTCCAAGCAATTGCCGCACCGCAAAATTGGACGCATTGAACGTCGGCAGGCTATAGCTGAGAGCGCCCACGAAACGGTGAGTGATGTCCCAGTTTGAAGGACCGTAATCGGCGCGGGGGTTGTACTGCTGCGAGAGTGTGCCGCCGCCGTTCGAGTCGGAAGACAGATCCAGATTTCGCGACCACGTATAGCTGGCCTGCCCGGACAATCCGTGGAACAAACGCTGGCGAAGGATAGCAGTCATCCCGTTGTAATTGGAGTAAGCGTCATCTTCCAACGTGCGGATTGAGCCGAAGAGCTGATTCGGACGTCGCGAGTTGAGCGCCGACGGAGCGCCTGGAGCCAATGGTTCGTTGTTATAGAAGCTACGGTCGAGGTGCAACGAGTGAGAACCCAGATACTGCAGTTCAGCTCCTGCGCCTTTCCACAACTCTTGTCCCACTGACAGATTCCACTGATAGCTGCGCTGCGTCTTGTTATTGGGATCGTAGTTGATCACACTTACGTAGGTCCCAGGGGTGCCTGCCACGGGAGCCAGCTTACCAGCGCCCGGAGTCGGGTTACTAAATGAGGCGGGGTTAGACGAACTGGTACTGTATGTAACGGTCGATGCCAGTGGATAGTTTCCGGATAGTAGCGTAAAGCTATTCAGTTGATTCGCGTTGTAGTAGAAGCCGACGCCACCGCGAATGACAGTCTTTTCGGTTGTGCGATAAGCAAAGCCAAAACGTGGTCCCCAGTTGTCATGGGTTGGATTGCTGAACTTTAGCCCTGGAGTTGGAACAAAGGAGTTGGCCGTAGTTGCATTTGATGGCTGAAGGAGTGCCGTCTGGGAAGCATTGAGGATGCGCGCATTTCCGTTCAGGCTGTATGGAACAGTCGGCAGATCGTAGCGGAGGCCATAATTCAGCGTCAGCTTTTGGGTGACTTGCCAGTTGTCAAGGACAAAGAATCCGTCGCGCCATTCTGCAACCGATCCTTTGACCGTATTGACCGGGGTCATGGTCTGGTTGGCTAGGCCGAGTACGAAGTCAGAGGGGCCATATCCGGTAGTTGTACCTGTGGGCCCACCAGCCTGGAAAAAGAACTCTCCAAGCGAGACGTTTGTTGCCGCGCGCCCTAGGGTCAGTTTGCGAAATTCAATTCCGGCCATGATGTTGTGCTTGCCGTGCGTATAGCTAACCTGATTGAACGCATCCACAGTACGGTCATCTTGAAACCAATTGCTGCCGTTATTTCCAATATTCATACCGCTGGCGCCGGTAACTGAAATATACGGAATACCAGCATTGCCTGTAGTCGTATCGTAGTTGAAGCCCGGTATGCCAAGTGACGTTCCAGCATCCTTGGGTCCGTTGACATACCAGTAGTTCAGTACGTCTGTGACAAATTTATTGATGCCGACATGAAAGTCATTCACTAATCGTGGCGTAATGATGTGCGAGTATCCAAACGCGAGATTTCGGCTATTTCCAGGCCCAAAAGCGCTGTTAACTGCAACCGGGTTGCCGTTGGAATAAGTCAGGTCCTGCCAGTGATACCGAGCGAAGAGGCGAACATGTTCCCCTATATTGGAGTCAACACGTCCGAGTGACTGAGCGATCCAAAGATTATTCGGATAGTTCACGCTTGCGAGATTATTGTTGATTCCGTTTGTGCCTGCTGAATTAGGCAATGGAACATATGCCATATACGCCTTTGCAATCGCGGCTGCTGGAGTATTTAACTGACTCGTCGGAATGATGTTGCCAGTGTAGTAATTTCCCGTAGATGGGTCTTTGATGCATTGGGGACTGGTGACACCGGCAGGCGCCACGCACGAAGTACCATTCCAACTTCCCAGTGCTGAGAAGTTTCCATTTCTCATGTCCGAGGTCAAAACAGTAGATGTTCCCGTCGACTGGGCTTTCTGGTTCAACTTCTCATAGGAACCAAAGAAGAAGGTCTTGTTACGCCCATCGTAGAGCTTCGGGATATACACGGGTCCGCCGAGCGCAAATCCATACTGGTTGTAATTCAATGCTGCTTTCGGTGTAAGTGTTTTGCAAAGAGACGCGATCGTGCAATCCGTGAAGTTGCGTGCGTTCAAGTCTGTGTTTTTGAAGTACTCGTAAACGGTGCCGTGCAGATCATTTGTACCAGCCTTGCTCACAAGGTTGATGTGGACCCCGAGGTAAGCTCCATACTGTGCGGGATAGTTTCCACTCTGCATCTGAACCTCTGAGATCATGTCGGTGCTTGGGCGGGCTGGTGTAACGTTGCCAAGATTATTCATAATGGAAACACCGTCGAGAGTAATGCTGTTCTGTGTCTCACGTTGTCCCGCTCCGTTGAAGTCTTCCCCAGGAGGATTACCGGAGTACGAGGTCTTTGAACCGATGGTGACATTAGATGCTAAAGCGGCGAGCTCGAGGGCATTTCTGCCATTCATCGGAAGTTCATCAACCTGTTTGGTCGCGAAGGTTTCGCCGAGGTTGGCATCGTCTGTTGAGACAGGCGGAGTACTGGCCGATACCGTAACTGCGTCCGTCACCGATCCAACATTGAGATTGAAGTCGGTACGTACAGAGACGTCAACGGAGACTGGAACGCCAACGGTCGTGACCTTCTTGAACCCTGTCAACTCAACCGTAATGTCGTATGTGCCACTCTTGATGAAGGCGATTCCGTAGTACCCTTCATCGTTGGTGGTGGCGGAATACCTGACCTTTGTGGCCTGCTCCACAGCGGTAACCTTGGCCCCACCGACCGCGCTACCTGTCGAATCCAACACAGTCCCCACAAGTGCGGTGTTATTGGATATCTGTGCTATTAGGAACAATGGACTTAACAAAAGTGCAAGATAACAGACCAGCGCTTTCTTCAATGGGCTCTCCTCGTTGATACCAAGTTTTTCCGTAGGCAGTCAGTTGCGGTTTCACAATGCATCCTGTGATCAGGAACGATTGACAATCCTGTTCACGGCAGTTTGTGAGGTGTTTCTTGAGTGTCACGATTTCATTACAGAGCGAAAAATCTGTCATCGGCCAGTTGCCCGGGTAGGTTCTAGGTCAAATGACCTATAGATCTCGCCCGCGCAGGCAGGGTTTGATCGATTGGCTTTGCAGAAGGGGGGATATCTAGTCGAGGTGCACAAGGCCGCGTTGCAACGCGTAGATCGTGGCTTGAGTGCGGTCCCGGGCGCCCATTTTGTCCAGCACAGAGCTGACATGGATGCGGACCGTCTTCTCCGCGATTTTCAGGTCTTCTGCGATCTCGCGGTTGCTTCGTCCCTTTGTAATGCATATCAAGACTTCAGTCTCACGTGGAGTCAGTTCGACAGTGGGCATTCGTTCGGCGAGCCGGTCAAGGGCAACGTGCGGAAGGTATCGCAGGCCGCGATCGACATTTTGGATTGCGTTCAAAAGCTCCTCCCCACTTGCATCTTTGTTGAGGTAAGCCATGGCGCCATTGCGAACAGCACGATATATGTCCTCGCTCCCTTGGTAGTTCGAGAGGACCACGATGCGCGCAGTAGGAAACTCCTTGCGGATCTCGGTAATGACATCGAAGCCGCTAACTCGCGGCAATCGTAGATCGAGCACTACGACGTCCGGGCGCAGGGTCCGATACATCGAGATGCCTAGTTCACCGTCCGCAGCCTCGCCCACAATCTGAATCTGCGGATGACCGGAGAGAACGGAGTGGAGCGCCATGCGTGCAAGGAAGTGGTCCTCGATAAGCAGGACCCGGATTTGCTTCATATGCCAATCCACCGTATGACGTGTTGTTCCTGATTCGCCGGTTGTTGCATTGCGTTGAAGGATACCCTGACTGTGACCTCGGTGCCAGTTCCTACCGCAGTCTGCAAGCGTAGCGTGCCCCCAAGCTTGCGCGCTCGCTCTTCCATAACAGGTATACCGAAGTGTCCATGTCGTGAGGCGGAACGATCGGAAGCATGGAAGCCTCGTCCATCATCTCGGATCGAGAGGCTCAGCGAATCGGGTTCGTACTTCAGTCGAACACTGATGTGTGTAGGTTGGGCATGGCGTATCGCGTTGGAGATCGCCTCCTGACCAATGCAGACGAGGTGATGTACGCAACCAGGAGCGAGTGTCACTTCCTCTCCTTCTACATCGAGCGATGTCACGATGGTTTCCTTCATAGGGTTCTCTCCGAGGGTACGGGAGAGCGCTTGTGAGAGGAGACTCGTTACCGCATCGGAGTCGCGCAAATCCCAGATAATACGTCGAGCTTCAGCTTGACAGTGAGAGACCATGCTACGTGCGAGTTCGCAGGAGCGCGCGGCCGGCGTTGCTTCCATGCTGCTATCTCGGAAGAGTTTGGCCGTGGCCTCAAGCTGCCAGGAAATAGCCGCGAAGCCTGCCATCAGGGTGTCGTGACACTCGCTCGCGATCCGATTTCGTTCTTCCAGCACAATGCCAATGCGACCTCGTATGAGTCGTTCGCGTCGCCTGAACAGATACAGCGCCAGTGCCGAAATGACAAAAATAAGAGCTGAATAGAAATACCAGGTTTGATAAAAGTAAGGGTGCTGACGGACTTCGAGCGTAGAAGCTGGCGAAAGCCAACCCTCTCCGCTATTGCGTGCTTGTACCTCAAACCGATAGTTGCCCCGGGTGAGCCGCTTATAGCGCGCGGTGTGAGAACGCGTGTTAGTCCAATCTGAGTCGTAGCCTGCAAGGCGATAGCGATACTCGATATGTGCGGGATTCGAGAGTAGTCCGGTATTGAAGAAAAAAATGATATCAGGCTGGCCCGCCTCGATATCGACGCGCGGACCAGTCATGATGTCCGAAACGTTGGGATCGTTCGAGAGTGTCCATCCAGTGATAGACGCTGTGGGACTGTTTGGTCCCAGCTTCTCGGCGGCATCGGTAGTGTGTACGAAACCTCTGGCTGTAGTAAACCAAAGCGTACCATCCGGCAAACGTGTCGAAGCAGGCGTCGAGGGGCCGCCACTCTCACTCGACCTCATTCCATCGGCCTTGCCCAGAATAACGGCCGAAAGCTGAGATTCTTTTCCATCCACCACAGCGTGCATCTCCGCAACCACCAGCCGCACGATGCCGCGAGAGGTGCTAAGCCAGAGGTGACCGTCATCGTCTTCGATGGCACTGTTTACCAGCAACGGCGTTAGGCCTCCGTTCGCTGGCATGGGCATCGCGCGCTCTAAATGCACATAAGCTACGCCACCGGCTTTCGTGCCAGCCCAGACGTATCCTTTACTGTCCAACGTCAGAGAAAGGATGTACGGATTGGGCAGGCCAGCAATAGGGAGTACACGGCCCTCGCGGACCCGATAGAGTCCGGTGCTTGTACCAACCAGCACCGATCCATCGAGATCTTCGAGGAGGCATGTAATGAGATTTGATTCGAGAAAGTGAGAGCTGTGTACGAGGTCGGGTTCGCCGGATGGGAAGTGGAAAATACCAGTGTATGTTCCCACCCACAGGCCGCCACTCTTGTCTGCCAGGATCGCACTGACAGCATTACCCGGGGACTCTACGCCTAAACGATAGTGTCGGAAGGCCTTGCCATCATAGCGATAGAGACCTTGAAACCAGGTACCAACCCAGACCCGGCCTCGACGGTCTTCCGCTAATGCGCGGATTGCCCTATCGATAGGCATGCCTGGAAGACTCATCTCTGTCAACTTATTACCATGTCGCCGGAACAAGCCGTTGCCCCATGTTCCTAACCAGAGGTCTCCACGACTATCAGCGAACGTATTGGCGACGTACGTCGCCGGGAAACCCTCTGGCTCTCCATAGGGAGCGAGCGGGCCTTTGCGCCACCGGCTCAGACCTCCGTTCACCATGCCGATCCAAAGATTCTGCTCCGTATCTACATAGAGGGAACGTATGGCGTCGTCAGGAAGACCGTCGCGAGACGTCCAGTGTGACACCTTACCGAAGCCGTATCGCCAGATACCGTCCCGGCGGGTGCCAATCCAAAGATTTCCGGCTTCGTCTCCAATCAGACATCGTACCGCACTCGTAATACGAGCTCGAACGATCTCGTCGTACTCCATCGGAGTGTTCTTGAATCGGCTCTTGCGCGGTACAAGCTGCAACACCGCTGTTGTGGTACCGATCCAGATGCGATGTTGAGGATCGCTATAAACCGCAACGGGAGAACCAACTACTGCAGTACGAAGAGAGTAGCGATGTGCCGCTCCATTCTCCCAATGGTAGAGTCCCGAGGAAGTGACGAAGAACATGCCTCCGTGCCCATCCTCCGCGAATGGAGTTACGATATCGCCCGCGATCATACCTCCCGTAGAGACCTGTATCAGCCGCTCATCGGAAAAACGTTCAATACCATTTTGCGTGGCGATCCAGAGAACCCCGTGATCATCCAGATGCACCAATCGAATACGTTCGTTGTACAGTCCAGCCCGCTCGCTCACATTGACCGTACCGGAACGTGTCCGATGCAGTAGCCCGCGACCATCCGTACCAATCCAAAGATCTCCCGTGGAGCCATAGGTGAAGGCGTTGACAGACTCGTTGTCCAGGAGCCCGGTAGCTTTGATAGGTTCGCTCTGAAAGCGCAGACCGTCGAAGGCAACTAGGCCTGAGCCGGTAGCCAGCAACAGTGCTCCATCCGGTTGCTGCGCGATCATACGGATGTTGTTTTCGGGTAACCCATCTTCGACTTGCCAGTTCTGCTTTTGGTACTCGGACAGCATCAACGCAGAAAAGGGGGGAGCGGCGTGAACAGTCGGGATAACCAGATGCGTCAGGCCGAGCAGCAACCCGGCACGTCCGGCCATCGAGCGAGCGACAACACGAATCAATGCCCATCCTTTGACGCTTCTCTTCCCAGGGTAGGCCGGCATAGTTACAGAACTAAGACTATTGTTATTGCATTCTGTTTTCCATGTCGAATCGTTCTTATTCATCAAGAGGACGTTCAGGATGCACCGTCATCCAGCAGACCGCTCCGGTAACGGCCAGTGCTGCGGCAATTGCGAATGATGTCGTCCAGCCGAAGCGTTGTGCAATCCAAGGGGTTAGCGAAGCAGTTACGGCGCCTCCAATCTGGCCGCCCATGTTTACCAAGCTTGAGAAAACGCCAGAACTCCCTCCGGCGATATCAACCGACACAGACCAGAAGGAACTCTGCGAGATATACAGCGCACCCGCACCACCCGCAAGGATGACGCCTGCCAGTTGTGGACTATGCACCTGTGACCCCAGTACAAGGAAGACTGCGGTAAGCAGGAGAGCAACCGATGCCAGACCGCATCGACCCATACGAAGCCCATAACGTTGTGTGATGCGGTCACTGAGGACTCCTCCCACCAGGCAGAAGACTGTCATCGAGAGAAAGGGAAGCATGGCAAAGCGCGCACTCGATTTAAGGTCGAAGCCACGCACCTGGGCCATGTAGAGGAAGAACCAACTGAAAAAGATCCAGGCAATATAGCCAAAACTGAAGTATCCAATCATGAGCGCTGGAAGGTCTCGGCGATGAAAGATCGCTCGCCAGGAGATTTTGGCTTTACCTGATTTTGCAGTGGCTCGATCGGACGAAGAAGCAGCAACCGCAAGGCCAAACGACATACCTTCGCGAATCTCTCGTAATTCCGCGGCGGAGACGCCGCTGTGCTCTTCCGGTGTATCACGCGCGGCAAACCACCATACGGCTCCAACCACCAGCCCGATGGCAGCACTGAACCAGAAAGCGGCACGCCATCCGTGATGCGTAATGAGCCAGGTGAGCAGTGGCGGCGTCAGGCCGCTACCCGCGCCTACTCCGGCAAAGATCAGGCCATTGATGAAGCCGCGCTCCTTCACGGGCACCCATCGTGCGACGAATTGATTCGCAGCTGGATAGACGACAGCCTCGCCCGCACCGAGCGCAAATCGGACAGCGATCAACAACATGACTGCATGCAAGATCCCCGTCGGTAGCAGCGCCGTCAATCCCGTTGCGATGCCCCACCATACGACGCCAAGAGTAAGCACACGGCGCGGTCCAAAACGTGCCGCCAGCCATCCTGCCGGTAGCTGGAAGCCTGCATACCCGATCAGAAATGCACTGAAGATCCACCCTAGTCGTTGGTTCCCCAGTCCGTACTCGCCGCTGATCTGCAAACCCGCGATGGAAATGTTGGTGCGATCGAGAAAAGCGACACCGCTAATGACGAAAAGCCAAAAGGCGAGAAAGAATCGGACCCGGGTAGTACGTTCGACAGACATCGATCTTGCTCCTTGAAACGAATCGCAGAAAGTCGCTGGTGAATTGCAAACCTTTCCCACACTGCTGAGCAGAGCAGAGACAGCTTTGCCGGTAAGAAAAACTTTTTGGATTATGGAGTGACAGGTTAGTGATGATTGCTGAATCGAAATTTGTTTTTCGCTGAGAAAAATTCGTAGTTTCCCGGATCATAATGATCTAAAGCCATCGATGACAAGGGTCTGGGTCATCTTTCAATCCGCCGCTGCTATTTTGGTTCCTAGTCTAGGTCAACTGACCTATCTTCTCGGGCCATATCGGGACCATACTGCCAAGAGGAGACCATGACTGAAGGCGAAAACATTCGAGTTGCTCTGATCGGCTACGGCTATGCAGGGAAGACCTTGCACGCTCCTCTCATCCAGTCAGTTCCAGGGCTGCAGCTAGCGATCGTTGGTTCAAGCAGGCCCGATAGGGTACTGGCCGACCTGCAGGGTGTTACGGTCTGTTCTGCCGAGGAGGCGGCCACGCACCCCGATGTCGATCTCATTGTGATCGCTACTCCCAACGATAGCCACTTTCCCCTTGCCTCCGCTGCTCTTCTCGCAAACAAACATGTCGTCGTCGACAAGCCCTTTACCGTTACGCTTGCTGAAGCCCGTGCCCTCGTTGCGCTTGCCGAGCAGCAGCAGAGATTACTCTCGGTCTTCCACAATCGGCGATGGGAGAGCGAATCTCTCGCGACGAGAGCCATTTTGGAGTCGGGTGTGCTCGGTGAGGTCGTTCACTTCGAAGCACATATCGATCGTTTTCGTCCAGTGGTTCGTCAACGCTGGCGCGAGGATACCGGCCCTGGTGCAGGGCTATGGTTCGATCTCGGTCCGCATCTCATTGATGAAGCGCTCCACTTGTTCGGATTGCCTCATACGATCAGCGCAAGCTTCGCCGTACAACGACACGGTGGCCAAACAGAGGACTGGGCCCAAGTTCATCTCAACTATGAGCGTCTTCGTGTCATCCTCCATGCCTCGTTACTCGTCTCCGGTGGCGTACCGCGTTCCGTGATGCACGGTACGCGCGCCAGCTGGGCGAAACGTTATGCCGATGTTCAGGAGAAGCAACTCGTCGCTGGCCTCCGCCCCGACGCGCTTGGCTTTGGCGTCGATCCCGATCCAGGAATCCTCTACGACGGTGCAACTGGCGACCAGACCGAGATACCGGCTCCAGTAGGCAATGAGTCTGCATACTACGTGGGTATTCGCGAAGCAGTGCTGGGTCGGCAACCCAACCCTGTTCCGCCTGAAGAAGCGTTGGCTGTCATGGCTGTCCTCGAGAGATCGTTCGAAGCTGGAGCCAAGGGGCAGGTTCTTCCTCTCCAGCTAACAGATCAGGAACGAGCCGCATTCCAGAGGTCGAGGCAGAATCGCAGCGAATACTAGAGCCATACTGAAATCGCAAGGACTTCACTATCCTGTAAAACGCATAAGGGATGAAGCCCAGGCTTCATCCCTTATGCAAATCTCAGTTTCAAATGCCCTGCATCGAATAAGAGACGCCGGGCATTTTTATTACAGCTTGCCTAGCTCGATCAAACGCACGCTGGCGATGGCTTCAACCTTGCGAAGCGCTTCGATAGCAGCGTTAGCCGAAGTCGCGCTAGGAACGTCGATCTGCACCACGGCAAGAGCCTGCCCTTGTGGAACACGCTGTGAACGAATGGAACGTCCAAGTGCGAAGTTAGCAATATTGACGGAATGCTCGCCAAGAATAGTTCCGATGCGTCCAACAACACCAGGAACGTCGTGGTTGCGAATGGAGACGAGGGTTCCATTGAGAGGAGCTTCAATATCGATGCCATCGTAAGTCAGCAGGCGAGGCGAGCTACCATGAAGCACTGTAGCGGAAGCGCTAGCATCTCCATCGGAGGAGTGCAGAACGAGCTTGACGACAGAACCTGCACCACCTGTGCTGAACTCCTTCTTGTCCTCCTGAATCCGAATACCGCGTTCCTGCGCAATGGCCGCTGCGTTGATGCGGTTGACCGCCTCCGAGTCCGCAAGGATACCGGCGATTGCGGCATTGCGGATAAGGTCGGTCTTTCCGGAAGCGATACGCCCCGTATAGGTGATCTGAATGTTTTCGAGGTTGCCGGGAGTGGCGTGCGACAGGAAGGCCCCGAGCCGCTCTGCCATCTCAATGTAAGGTGCCACCTCGATGTACTCTTCGTGCGAGAGGCTGGGGAGGTTGACCGCATTCTGCACGACACCGAGCTTGAGATAATCGCGTACTTGCATAGCGAGCTGTATGCCAATGGCCTCCTGCGCCTCATCGGTAGCGCCTGCGATATGCGGCGAAAGGATGACGTTGTCGAGATTATGGAAGACCGATTCCTTCAGCGGCTCCTGATGGAAGACATCAAGCGCAGCCCCTCCAACCTTGCCTGATTTGAGCGCTTCCGCCAGAGCTTCCTCAACGATAAGCTCCCCGCGAGCGCAGTTCACGATGCGGATGCCCTTCTTCATGATGGCAATCGAAGTGGCGTTGATGAGCCCTTCGGTCTGCGTGGTGAGGCCAACATGAAGCGTGAGGTAGTCGGACTCTTTGAAGATCTCGTCGATGGGAACTAGGGTAACGTTGTTCTCGCGGGCGATGACAGGCGCGATGAAGGGATCATAGCCGATCAGATTCATGCCAAAAGCACGCGCACGGCGTGCGACTTCAAGGCCGATGCGGCCAAGGCCGACGATGCCGAGGGTCTTGCCGCGCAACTCCTGCCCCTGAAGAGATTTTTTGTCCCACTTGCCAGCGTGCATCGTAGCGTTTGCGCGGGGGATTGACCGACCCATGGAGATCATCAGCCCCAGCGTCAACTCGGCGACGGCGACGGCATTGGCTCCAGGGGTGTTCATGACGACAATCCCCTGGCGCGTTGCAGCGTCTGTGTCGATATTGTCGACACCCACACCAGCGCGTCCAATGACGCGAAGCTTCGGTGCGCCGGCAAGGAGCGCGGCGTCAGCCTGAACGGCGGAGCGGACGACGAGAGCATCGGCATCGGCAAGTTCGGCTGCAAGGCCGTTCTTGATCTGGTCGGGCGTGACGACGTTCCAGCCAGGCTCCTGCTGGAAGACGGCAAGGGTGGCGGGCGAGACTTTTTCAGCGAGGACGATCTTCATAGTTATCAAAACCTCAGGTCGTGCAGAGTGGAATCGGGTTAGCGAAAGCAGTGAGGGACGAATGAACTTAGATTATCGGTTATTGGACCAGCGGATTCCCGGATGCCCATGCCACAACACTCCTGATCAACCATCCAAAGACCAAGAACAGGGAAACGTTGATCGAATATAGCGTCGGGCGCGAGGGCTTGGTATATCTGAGGGCCATTGTAGGGGCCGCCGGTGAAGGCGACGGTAGTGTTATCACGCACGAAGGTGATATTTGCCCCCTCGCGCGAATAAATGGGCTTACGAACGTAGCTTCGCAGATCGTGCGGGCCATCGAAGTGAGCTTCAAGGAGGAGGTCGTGATTGGGATAAAGCTGCCACAGGATCGGCAGGATGCCTTTATTTGAAAGCAACATCTTCCAGATAGGTTCGATCCACCTTGTGGTCTGGTAGGTTTCGATGGCGTGTATTCCAAACTCCTCCTGCACCATCGCTTCCCATGGGTAGAGCTTGAAGATCGAAAACATATGCTGTTCATCCGGATCGACAAAAGCCTGTTGCGCGTCGTTCCAGCCGATCTCTTCCATAAACATCTGAAGTGTCTTAATACCAGCCTGCTGCGCAGTGTCGCGGAGATACACCAGCGTCAGCTGATCCTCGGCGTTGTCGAGACCGGCGAAGTAGACCGGCTTCGAAAGATAAGGATCGATGTCCTTCCACTTGGCGATCAGCCTCTCATGGATCGAGTTGAACTGGTCAGCATTAGGGAACTGCTCTTCAAGCCAACTCCACTGGATAACAGCGGCTTCGAGAAGCGATGTAGGAGTATCAGCGTTGTATTCCAGAAGCTTCGGCGCATGGCCACCGGCTGCGCCAGCCCAACTCAGATCGAAACGGCCGTAGAGAGAAGGAGGCTCATTCTCCCATGCCCACTCGATTGCAGGAATTGCTTCGGCTGGAATATCAAGCTCGGCATAACGCTTCTCTTTGATGACATGCTCCGCGGCGCTAAGACACATCTCTTGCAGAGCATTGCCGGCGGCCTCGAGCGTATCGATCTCCGCTGCCGTGAACTCATACGCGCCGGACTCATCCCAGTAAGGTCTATCCATCCCTTCAGGAGAATGGAAAGTGAGTCCTGCGGACTCCACCTTCTGCTGCCAGTCGTCTCTGGGGGCAAGTGAAATTCGCTGCATTATTCGCCTGCTCCTTCGCCGTGACCGCCGCCCGAGTAGGAGCTGCCAAAGCCCCCGCGTGTCGTAACTCCTGAGCGTGTCGCATAGCTACGGCCAGCAGCCGGAGTGTAGCTGCCTCCGCCAACGACACTGCCAAGCCCATAACCTCCCCACCCGCCATAGTAGTAGTGATAGATGGGAATGATTGGAACGAAGGCTCCACCGCTTGCAGTGCGTTGTTGTTGTTGCGGCTGATTAGGCTGATTGGCGCAGAGACTGTCATCAACCACGCGATTCTGCTCGTCGACACAGCGCTGCATCTCCGGCTTGCGGCAGCCCGCAAGGATCGCGAGAGCTGCCGAAGCGAGGAGAGGTGCAGCGACTTTAGTCGAGCGTTTCATCAGCCTGTATTGAAGCAGTTGTTATTTTGCAGAACGCTCGGCGTACACCTTCTGCGCTGCGACGAGACCAGTGCCAAAGGCAATGCCGGTTTGAGGAAGGAACTTCGCAAGTACCTGTTCCAGCGCACCGATGATAGCAATAGTGTCCATGTAGTCGAAGAAGCCGATGTGAGCGATACGGAAGAGGGAACCCTTCATCTCACCCTGTCCATCGGTAACGATGGCGGCAAACTGCGATTTGAGTCCCTTAACGATGATTCCGGAGTCCGTGCCCTCGGGCGGCAGGATGGCCGTAGCTGCAGCCGCCTCATAACCCGCGGGTGCGAAAAGCTTCAGCCCGAGCGCCGTAGCGGCGGCACGCGTCATCGCAGCGCATGCTTCGGCGTTGTCGACCAGCTTCTTACGGCCTTCCGCAAGATTGCCCTCAGCCTGACCAGCGATGTAGTCCAGCGCCGCACCAAGAGCAGCGATCAGCGCAACCGATGGCGTATAAGCAGACTCGCCCTTGGCTGCGTTCTTGCGCTCTTTGCGCAGGTCGAAGTAGTAGCGCGGATTGTAAGTGGCCTCCATGCGGTCCCAGGCGCGCTGGCTTACGGCAAGGTAACTGAGCCCCGGAGGCATCATGACTGCCTTCTGCGAGCCGCCGATCAGAACGTCGATCCCCCATCCATCCATATCGAGGTGCGTAGTGCCAAGCCCGGTGATGGCGTCAACGATAAGCAGTGCTTCGGACTTCTCAGCCTTGAGCAGCTTCGCAATCCCTTCGATGTCATGGCGAACGCCAGTGGAAGACTCGGTAGCCTGAACGAAGACCGCCCGGGTCTCAAGCTTCAACGCTGCCTTAACTTGATCGATCGTGAACGTGCTGCCATAAGGAGCTTCGATGACATCGACGTGGCAACCGAATGCCTTGGTAAGCGCACTCCAGCGCTCGCCAAATTTACCAGCCGTGAGAACGAGGACGCGATCCCCAGGCGAGGTGAGATTTGAAACAGAGGCTTCCATGGCCCCAGTGCCGGAGCTGGAGAGAATGATGACATCGTTCTTTGTACCAACGAAGTCCTTGAGCTGGCTGAGCACACGAGTGTAAAGTGCGCGGAATTCAGGGGTTCTGTGGTGGATGTCTGCTGCTGCCATTGCAAACTGGGCGGCGGGGAGAAGTGGCGTCGGGCCAGGGGTGAAGAGTCGCGTTTTGCGGATCATGATTGCTATTGTATCGAGTTGTCGAACGTGCTGGTACAACACGGGTACATATAATCAAATGTTGACGATAGGAGATTGGTAAGCGATGACGATTGGCGAAAAGATTCAAGCGGATATTGTGACGGCAATGAAGGCGCGGGATGAGCACAAATTGACCACGCTGCGGATGGTGAAATCGGCCCTGAAGAATAAGGAAATCGACAAGCGTGAGAAGCTGACCGATGCCGAAGAGACACAAATCCTTACAACGTTGATCAAGCAGCGAAAGGAGTCGGTCGAGTCTTTTACCAAGGGCAACCGTCCAGAACTGGCGGAGAAGGAACGTTTAGAGATTGGTTTGATCGAAGCCTATTTGCCGCAGGCAGCAGGTGAAGACGAGATCCGCTCCGTCGTTCAAGCCGCTATTACCCAGATTGCTGAAGGCGGCCACAAGCCCACGGCGAAAGACATGGGCACTGTGATGAAAGCGGTGCAGCAGCGTATTCAGGCTGTCGGCTTGCGCGCGGACGGCAAGCTCGTGAGTGAACTGGTGAAAGCCGAGTTGGCGAAGTAGTACGGTTGCTGGGGCTGGAAGCAGTGCGCGCAGATGCACGATGAAAGAGGCGTGACGAGTCTCCGGGGCGGCCCGGCTGTGGTGCAGAGGTGACGATGCTGTCTGGCTATTTTAATTGCGCTGCCAACGCTCCTGGCGTATAGTCCTCCGCCGAGGTGAAAGCTATGCGAAAGATGTTCTGTACGCTGGTGTTATTAGCATTCGCGACTCCACTCCTGGCAATTGATCCCTTTACAGGGACATGGACGCTGAACTCAGCAAAGACGAAATATACGACCGGGACTCCGCCCAGGAACGTAACGATTGTTATTGAGGAACAAGGGGCCAATCTTATGGTGACCGCTACCGGCAACGCGGGCGACGGTTCGCCGATCTCGGTGAAATATATGGTTCCGGTCAAAGGTGGAATGGGAAGCGTAGAGCAAGGCGACTTCGACGGCATCAGCGCGAAGCAAGTGAGCGCTCACGTTCGAGAGAACAGCTATATGAAGGGTGGCAAGCAGATTAGAACGCGGCGTATGACCGTCTCCGACGACGGAAAGACGATGAAGTCGGTACTTAGTGGAACTGGCGCCGACGGGAAGCCGGCGGCGGGAGTGGACTTTTACGACAAACAGTAGCGTTGCTCAGGTTAGAGAGTTGGCGACGTCTGGTTTTCCCAGCAATTTCTTGTTGGCACGGTAGGATAGACGACGGGCTTCCGGGAGTTGCGGTCGGCGGGCAGATTCTGCGAGTTTTTGTTTTGTGAAGAGGCGCCTTGGGCGGCTCTTCCTTTTCGCTTTGACAGCAATTCATAAGAAAAGGAGATTGGCGAATGGCGAACTTCAGTTATGGCGATGCTGGTTTAGCGCTCACGAAGAACTTTGAGGGGTGCGTGTTGACTGCCTATGCAGACCAGGGAGGCGTATGGACAATCGGATATGGCCATACTGGCCCCGGTGTCCATGCCGGACTAACCGTCACGCAAGATCAGGCAGATGCTTTTCTTGAGAGCGATATCGCTGGTTCTGTGGCGTGTGTGAATAAGCTGGTGACGGCTGATATTAATCAGAATCAGTTTGATGCGATGGTTGATTTTGTGTTCAATCTGGGGTGTGCGAGCCTGGCTCAATCGACGTTGCTGCGCTATGTAAACACGGGAGATTTTGCGGATGCGTCGACGCAGTTTTTGCGCTGGGATCATATTCGGGGTGTAGTGATCCCGGGGCTGACCCGCAGGCGGCAGGCGGAGGCAACCCTTTTCAATACTGCAGTTTAGCGGGTTGAAGACCAATTAAATTCTGCGCCTGCCATGATTGTGCGGCCCTGCAGGGGAACGCCCGGGATTTCCTCGTAATTAGTGTTGCTTAGGTTGAGCAGGCGCAGGTATGGCCGAAAATTTCCTGTGTTGCGGGCGAGGGAGAAATCCCATAGCGGATAGGCTGTTTTCTGCGTTTTTTGCAGGACAGCGAGCTGATTTCTGATGGACAACTGGTGGAATTTTGCTGGTAGCGGGCCGCTCCAAACCAGCAGGGCGGACTGGGCGGCGTAGTTGAAGGTGTACTCCGAGATCAGGCCCGGAGGGGGAGAGCTTGCCCGAATGGCGGTATAGCTGAGCGCGAGCAGCTGTGAAGCCGGCAGGTGGAGGCTCAGGGCGGTCTCGGCTCCGTTGTAGGCGAAGTTGGCTACGTTTGTGGCCTGCCAGGGCTTGGTGAGGTCGTACTTCGAGTAGTCGATGCCGTTCTTCTGCTGGAGGCGGAAGCCCGTGGCGGTGAGGGTGAGTCGTCCGTTGCCGGGATTCCAGTCAGTTCCGCCTTCGTAACTCCAGGAGGACTCAGGTTTGAGGTTCGGGTTGCCGATGGTCGTGGGGTCGGAGTAGTAGAGGTCGACGTAGGTCGGGAGACGGTAGCCATGGCCTGCCGATCCGCGCAGGCGAAGTGTGCTGGTGAGGGCGTAGCCAGCGGCGACGCTGGGGGAGAAGACCGAGTCTCCGCCGCTGAAGACCTGTTCGCGGGCTCCAATAGAGAGCGACAGCCTGTCCCGTACGCGCCAAGTGAGGTTTGCATAGCCTGCACCCTGATTACGGGCGTGAACACCGAGGTTGGTGCTGTGGATGGAGTCTCCATTGGCCTCAAGCCCGTAGGAGAGGGTTCCGTTGCGGCCAATGGTATCGGCGCGACGCAGGGCGGACTGCCACGCAGTGGTGACGTGGTTGTTGCGGTAATAGTTCGGGTTATCGAGCAACAGGACGAAGAGGTCGGTGTGTCGGCGGTAGGCGTAGCTGGCCGATGTGCGCTGGCCGAGCTGTTGCTGGAGACCGGCGAACCAGCCTTTTGTACGTTCCCATGAGTCGTAGGGGCCGTAGAACTGGTTGGCCCCATAGGGCCGGTCGCTGGTGGCGAGCAAAACATTCGTAGCACCGGGCTTCAGGAGGTTGAGCCACGTCTCCGAGGCGAGCGCGTTGCTCGAATAGTTGCGGTCTGGCATGAACCCGTCGGAGGTGTCACGGCTGGCGGTCAACTGCTCGGAGACGGGTTTGGTCGCGTAGTCGGCACGGAGGTGCTGCTCCAGCGAACCGTAGTTGCCAGCCCCAAATTTGCCTGCCAGGCCTAGGGTACGAGGCTTCTCGGTGATCAGGTTTACAGCCCCTCCAATGGCGTCTGAGCCATAGAACGTCGAACCTGAGCCATGCAGGACCTCGATGCGTGAGATGGCATCGAGGGGAATGGGGATATCGAGGTTCAGGTGGCCGGTTTCGGGATCATTGATACGCAGGCCATCCAGCAGGATCAGTGACTGCTCGAATGTGGTGCCGCGGATGGAGAGGTCGGCCTGAACACCGTTGGCGCCTCGTGCCTGCAGGTTGAGCGAGGGGTCCTGGCGGAGGTAGTCGGTGAAGTTATTGAAAAAAACGGGCTGGTCCCGCGTGTCCAGAGTCTCGACGGCGCGGTTGGACTCAGACAGCGGGATTGGCGGAATGGTTGTTGTGACCTCGACGGTCTGCTGGGTGGCCGGCAGCGCGGGCGCGGCCTGCTGGGCGGAGGCCTGAAGGCAGGGCAAAATCAACAGCATGAAAGAGAGTTTGTGCAGGGAAGTCACATAGACATAATCAAGGCGGCGACGGGTGTTTGGGACATAGTTTTGTCTCGTCCTAAGTAGTTGACACGGTAAACCATATAATTGAACCTACGATGCGAATTGAGTCATTTCTACAGCAGAGTCCAGTCTTTCAGGCCAGTCGAATCGCCCGGCGCATGGAGGCTTCCCTGAACGCGATTTTGCGGGATGAAGGTCTGACCTTCTTCGAATCTCTTGTGCTGGCCGCGATCTTCTTCGAGAACAAGAGTGGCATCAAGCCGTCAGCGCTTGCGAATACCTTTCAGACGACACGCGGGAATATCAGCCACTGCGTCTCATCCCTTGAGGCAAAGGGATTGGTGCGACGAAGGATCGATCCGGACGACGCGAGAGCCTTCCAGCTTGTGTTGCAGCCTGCAGGCAGAAAACGGGCAGTACGAGTGGTCGGAATTCTCGATCGGATGCAGCGTCGGTTTGAGGAATCTGTGGGGATAGAGAACCTTACGGCGATGATGAGCCAGATGAGTGTCGTTGAGCATCTGTGCTCGCGCCTCGCCGAATCTGCTGGTGAGTCGTCCTGAGCTTACAATCGCGGGTGACTGGAAAGGAGCTGGTATGCCCCCTACGCTTAGAAACGGAAAGATTTGCTATATCGAAATACCTGCGATCGATGTTGCGCGCTCGGCAGACTTCTACGCGAGTGTCTTCGGGTGGAAGATTCGCCGGCGCGGAGACGGTGCCACGGCTTTTGATGATGGGGTCGGTGAAGTGAGTGGTGCGTGGGTGCTGGGACGACCGCCTTCCTCGCAGCCTGGGCTTATGGTGTATGTGATGGTCGATAGCGTGGCCGCGACTGTCGATGCCGTGGTGGCCAATGGAGGCGAGATTGTGCAGCCGATTGGTGCGGACGCGCCTGAGATTACGGCGAGGTTTCGCGACCCGGCGGGAAATGTGATCGGGCTGTATCAGGAGCCAGCGTGACCTCAAACATCGGTATGTCAGGGTGAAACTCCGGACGGGAGCCGCCAGATTAAGGGGGAAGCGACCTATGATTGCCAAGACGGTTTGGAAAAAGGAGATGGAGTTTGACGGCCTCTCCGAAAGTGCTCACACCATCGTTTTCGACGCTGGAGCCGCGCACGCCAATGGCCCTACGCCGATGGAGGCGGTTCTACTGGCCCTTTGCTCCTGCACCTCCGTCGATGTCGTCTCGATACTGCAAAAAAAGCGCGAGCCTCTCATCAGCCTCACGGTATCGGCGACTGCCGAACAGGCCGCCGGCCCGCCCCGTGTCTTTACCAGGATCAAGCTGGTTTATCTGATCGGTGGCGGAGTCTCAAAGAAAGCTGCCGAAGACGCGGTCGCTCTCTCGAAGAACAAATACTGTTCAGTCTCGAAGATGTTGGAGAAAGCCGTCCAGATCGACTATGTCATTGAATATTCCGACGACTCCATCGCGACTGTTTCAAGCTAGCAGTTAGTCTCCCTCCCAATAGCCTTTAGAACTCAACACTACTTCGCGGGTCGGGGCTGAACTTACTAGACTCACCGCCGACTATCACCGGACTCATCGCCAACCTTCTGTCCAGTCAGTTTAGGCCGTTTCGCACCAAGAGCATATGCAGATCAGTAGCCCCTCAGCGCGCTTTGAATTCTGTGGATGCGCTCAGAGCTTTCGTTACTTCACCCGCAATGTCGTCCTGGACCATCAAGATATCGTGGAACGGTCGGTCGAAGCTTTCAGACCAGACGACGTATCCGTTGTCCGTACGAATCAACCGGGCGGCGACCCGCAGCCTAACGCCCGACTTGCGCACACTCCCATCGAGCACATAAGTGACACCCAACGTCTTGGCGATGTCGGCGATGGGTATCTGTTTGCCCTTGAAATAGAACGAGGACGTAGGGGACGCTACACGAAGGCCCGGAATCTTACTGAGCTTGTCAATCAGTTCCTCAGTCATACCGTCGGCGAAGGGCTCTTCATTCATCTCTTCAGTCAGGTCGAGAAATGGCAGCACGGCGATGGATTTCTGTGGTTGTTGGGCAATGGCGGGTGAGGCTAAGTGATTGTTGTTAGTGACCTTGCCGTGGAACAGAAAAGTAACAACGAGCACAAGGCAAAGGGTCACACCGGCGGCCCACATGAAGCTGGCTCTGAGGCGTGCGCCGGGTGTTGGCGCATCGGTGGTCGCCGAGGCCGGATGTTCGCTGTCCGAAGCCTGCGAAGAGAGGGTCTGTGAGATGGACTGGGCAATGGGATCATCGACCCAGGGGCTGACCGTTGCCACCATCCGATACCCTAATCGCGGCACTGTCTCGATGTAAGTAGGCTGCCTGGGGTCGTCGCCAAGCAGACGGCGGAGCGACGCCACAGACTGGTAGACGGAGTCCTGAGTGACGATGACTCCAGACCAGACATTGTTGAGCAAATCATCAATGCTGACGACCTCTCCGGCGTGCTCGGCGAGGCATAGCAGCAGCCGCATCGTTCGCACCTCTACCCGAGCGGTCTCTCCATCTCGTGAAATCTGTCCGGACGTCGGATTGACGCACCAGGCGCCGATGCGAAGCATTGTCGTAGTAGGGCGTTCCATGCAGGATTGGTTACCCTCTGTTTTATAGAAAGCGGCGTTGGCCGATTATACAAACCTGTGTGGAGAAACGCCGGCCGCATTTTGGCCCGCCCTTGCGCTTAGCGACGCTATCCCGGGCCGTCACCGCCGATGCAGCGTTATTTCAGAAGTATTCAGGGTGTTTCAGGCAACGCTCAGGACTTCTCGTGTCTTGTCTGGTTACCGTAAATCTGCATTGCAAACAAATCAGAGGTGAAAGAAGGGGTATCGGATGATCGGAGATGCTGCACCTTGGTCATTGGGAAAAAAGAACGCTCTGTTGGCAATCGCAGTTGGCGGCCTGATTGCCGGGACTTTGGACCTTCTACAGGCTTGCGTCCTATTTGGATGGGACATTCCCCTCGCGATTGCAGGGAGCCTGTTGGGGCGAAAGGCTTTCGATGGAGGCATAGCTACCTATGTTCTGGGTGTCTTCCTGCACTTCTTTATCGCTTTCTCAGCCGCGGCTATCTACTATGCGGCAAGCCGCAGGCTAGGTTTTTTGAAGGAACACCCGCTAGTGTGCGGTTTGTTCTTCGGCGCTGCGGTTGAACTGGTAATGCGTCTTATCGTTTTGCCTCTCTCAGCGCTTCACGCGAGGGGTCCTTACGAACTTCATGACCTGATTCAAGGACTGCTTGTGCACATGGTCGTGGTCGGGTTGCCGATTTCCTTCAGCATTCGGTGGTTCGCGAAAGAGGTTCTTGCGGAAGGCGCCGCAGCAAGAGTGCAACTTAGCCATTCACGCTAATTTGACCCTTCTTTCAGCTTCCGGTGATCAACGATCTTGTATCCCTCAGGAGTCTCAAAGAGCCGAGGATCGGGCTCGGACGTGGTTAAATCCTTCACCTCGAAGTATTGCTTCCCATTCTGCGGATCGTCGACTTTCGAGATAAGGTTGAACCCAAGCTGAGGGGAGAACCAGAACTCTCGCGTGGTCACCATAGGCCGATCGTTTCCGAGTACGCCGGGATTGATCGTGAGGGTTTCGCGATACCCTGTCGTGTCAACGCCGTTCGAATTACTGAGGCCTAATTCCTCGTGCTGGCGAAACCCGTTTCCATCCGGCAATGGCCCAGTGGTGCCGATAGCCGGCCTGTAGATCGCGTCTGACGTAAGTTTATAGGGCAGAATCTCGCAGCACTTTTCCTGAACGCCGCAGTTTAGCCAGGTATGTTGTATTGGATCAGTAATTTGAAATACGTCCATCGATGACTTCGCCTTGCCGCCTTTCGGCACCAATACCCAACGCTCCTGATAGATTCGCCCCTTTCCGTCACGCACGATGCGTCTTTCGTTTGCGAGGGTGAAGCTACCACCATTTCCCAGTGGACGGGACCATTCTGTAACCAGTGTCAGACTGAAGGGAGCATCTGCTTTAGGCGGGATGAAGATGCTTTCCATCCTTCCGCTGGTCCCGCCATCTGCAACCTGGATGACCGGGGGTTGGGGCTTGCTCTCACTCTGAGCCAGCACACACGAAGGCACAGCCGACATAACCAACGGGAGCAGCACCACGCACGCACGCATACCGAACCCTCCGCAATATGGCAAACAGCATAAGGCAGGAATCGTATATTCGCCTAATTATTGAGCGCAAAAACCAGATTCACTCGCGGATGATCTTGACGAAGACTCCATCGGGCAGGGTGGCGTTTCCGAGGATGTGGACGACGCCGTTCCGCGTGAAGCCCCGGAGCATGGCATCGGCCTTGGCGTAGGGGTTTGGCGGAGCCTCGGATTGGGTCGGATAGGGAGTGGCTTTGAGGGGGGGCGGAGCAGGCTGGCCAACTGCTGGAGAGCGTCTCATGCCGCGGTCCATGGCCTCGTTGGCGAGGCGGTCGGCGTCCTTGTTCTTATGGCGAAGGGCATGCGAAATCTCGAAGGCTTCGAGCTTGGCGATGCGATTCTTCGCCTCCTGCCAGAGGGGTTTCAGGTCGGGCGAGTTGACCTTGTACTTACCCTGAATCTGCTTGACCATCAGCTCGGAGTCGGAGACGACGCGGAGGCGGCGATGGCCGTGGTCGAGCGCGTACTGCAGGCAGCCTAGCAGGCCGGAGTATTCGGCGTAGTTATTGGTGCGGATGCCGAGAAATTCGCTCAGTTCGGCGAGAACCATGCCCTGGTCGTCCTGGATGAGGGCTCCGTAGCCGGCTGGGCCGGGGTTGCCGCGGGCCCCCCCGTCGCAGTGGGCGTTGATCCAGCTCCCGGTTTGCGTCTTGGGGCGGGCGGAGGCTTCGGCGAAGAGGTCGGGCGTGGCAGAACGGTGGGGCAT
Organism: Edaphobacter sp.; assembly: GCA_035566575.1. Taxonomy (GTDB): domain Bacteria; phylum Acidobacteriota; class Terriglobia; order Terriglobales; family Acidobacteriaceae; genus Edaphobacter. Next base: position 8,705 of record DATMQZ010000038.1, on the reverse strand, counting down.
CTGCTGAGTTTACCGGAAGGAAGATAGGGCAGGGTTTAGCTATCTGGTTTCAAAGACGGATGACCTGCTTACCTTTGCGATTTACGGGGGTCTATTGGAGTGTTATCGATTTCCTGACCTCCGGAGTCAGTTGGAATGAGCGTTGAAGCGTTAGGCATGGATCTTGGCGGTGAGATGTCCTCTCCGCTTTCTTTGGGGCCTCGCGGGCGTCGCCCTAGCCCCTTTGCACTCGGGATCAGTCGTCCAGCGGTAGAATCATTGCCAGCGATGGCAAAGGTAGCTACCCAACCCGGCACCAGGAATGGAAAGCTGACGCAGGCACAGTTGGAAGCCCGCGCTCAACAGCGGATCGAGGACGACGAGCTGATTCGCGAAGCCCAGAAGGGGCAGCGAGCAGCCTTCGACGCTCTGGTTCGGCGGTATGACCAGTCTGTGCTACGGCTGGCGCTGCATATGCTGGGCAACGAGCAGGACGCCCAGGATGTTCACCAGGAGGCTTTTATCAAGGCCTACCGTCACCTGGGGAACTTCCGGTTTGAGTGCAGCTTCTATACCTGGCTGTACCGGATCGTGACGAATCTTTGCCTCGACCAGTTGCGTCGGCGCAAAAGCCGCAGGGAAGATCCTGCGACCGTGCTGGATGCCAGTGGCGACGAGATGGATTTGATGGCGAACATCACCGATGATCGCGCGATGGCCAACCCGGCAAGGGAGCTGGACCGCAAGGTGATGAGCGAAAAGATTGCCGAGGCGCTCGATAAACTGACGCCTCGGGAACGTACGGTGTTTGAGTTGAAGCATTACCAGGGGCTAAAGCTTCGCACGATTGGAGAGATGTTGAGTACGACCGAGGAGACGGCGAAGAATACGCTGTTCCGGGCTACGCGAAAGCTGCGAGCCAATCTGGCGGGGTTGAGGGCTTAGGGCAGGGAAAAGTATGTGTTGTGCTGAATCAGGATTTGAGACGGGCGACTTCATAGACCCGATTGCAAGAAAATTTTTGAGGCTGGTTGAGGTATAGCAATGAAGTGCGAATTGGTAAAAGAAAACATCATTCTGGCGAACTACGGTGAGCTGCCGGATGAGTTCGCAGGAACTCTGGAGCAGCACCTGGAGTCGTGCGAAGAATGCCGCCGTGAGTGGGATGAGATGCGGGTCCTGGAGGAGCAGCTGGCGCTGCTTCCCGTAGTAGAACCTTCGCCGAATCTTGTTGCCCAGTCCAGAATGCGGCTGGACGATGCGCTGGATATGATCCCGCCTCATGGGTTTTTTACTCGGTTGAGATCTAACTTTTCTGTGTGGATAGGGCATGTACAGAGTGCCCCGGCGTTGGCGACGCTGCTCGTAGGAGTTGGATTCATCGGGGGCAACTTTACCTATAGATATCAGGTAGCACATCAACCGAAGCAGACCACGGTGCGGTTGAGCAATCCATCCGAAGGTGCTGTGGCGAATGTGACTGGAATCGTGCAGACGCCGAACTCGGAGATGGTGCAGGTGAAGTACAACCGCATGGTTCCGGAGTCGATGGAAGGCTCGCTCGACTCGCCGGCAATTCGCGAACTGCTCCTGACGGGTACTCATGCGGCCGCCGATAGTAATGTTCGGGCGAACTCGGTTTCGCTGCTGGCTGATGAGTGCAGAGCAGGACATGCATGTCTCGGCGGACCCGATCCGAAGGGAATCAGAAACCAGCTTCTGGTGTCGATGCTGTACGACGAAGACGCAGGCGTTCGGTTGACGGCGTTGCAGGGCCTTCAACGGTATGTCGGACAGGACCCGAGGGTAAGGGATGCGATCGCCGAGGCGCTGTCGCGCGATCCCAGCGCGGAGGTTCGCAAGCAGGCTGTAGCCACACTGGTTCCTGTGAAGACGGACTCAGCGGTTCGGCAGGTGCTGCGGACGGTCTCTACGCAGGACGTGAATCCATACGTCCGCACAATTTCGTATAACGCGCTGCAGGATTCAGCGAACATTCAGTAGGAGCGCGGGCGATGAGTGCATTGGCGAAAAATTACCGTAGATTCCTCGGAACCATGGCTTTCATGGCTATCCTGGTCCTCCCTGGATTCGCGTTTCATCACTCCGGTGGAAACCCGTCGGGTAAAGGCTATCTCGGAATCGAGATGCACGATATCAGCGAAGACCAGGTAGCTGTGTTGAAACTGAAAGAGGCACGCGGAGCCGAGATCGTGAATGTGGATCACGACGGGCCGGCATGCAAGGCAGGTCTTCAGGTTCATGACGTCATCGTTCAGATGAACGGACAGGCCGTCGATGGCACCGATCAGGTACGACGGATGCTCCGCGAGCTGCCGGTCGGCAGTCTGGTTGTCTTTGTGATCAGCCGCGATGGCCAGCAGACTTCCATATCGACGCAGTTGGCCAACCGCGATACGGTGGAACGTCAGGCCTGGGAACAGCGCTACAAAGTTCCTGAACCAGAAATTCCTGCTTCGAGCTATGTTCCGCGCGGAAGCGGATTCTTGAGTTCATCGACAGCAAACGGCGCGACCAAGGGGCAGAGAAGTTTTCTCGGCTTGATGCCAATGCTCGTAAGCTCGTCTTTCACAGGGGCGAAACTCGAAGTTATGGGACCGCAACTGGCCGAGTTCTTTGGAGCGCAGGGAAGTGCGGGACTACTGGTCCGCAGCGTGGATACGAACAGTCCGGCGTCGGCGGCGGGTCTACGCGCTGGTGATGTAGTCGTAAAAGTGAATTCGGTCTCGGTGGTAAGTGGAAGCGACTGGTCAAAGACGATCCACGAGAACCGGGGCAAGCCTGTGCCAGTGGTGATCCTGCGCGACAAGAAGGAGCAGACGCTTACCTTGACGCCCGACACCAAGAAACGTTCGAGCGTAGATGCCGGAATCGGGCTGGAGGAGTTCTTCGGCAGCGGCGAGCAGGCAGAGCGTACGCGGGAGACACTGGCTGAGCTGCAGCCGATCTTCGATACGATGGCCGCCGAGGCTCGCATGCGCATAGAAGCTGCCCGCTACTCGCCTGAAATGGCAGCAATGATGGCGCAGCTGAAGACGTTCAATGCAAATCCGGACCTGCTGACGCAGTTGGAAACAGCCCGCAGACAGGTGGATGCAGCTGCCGATGCAGCCAGGCGAGCAGCTGAATCGCCTAAGCGCCTGCAGCGCATGAATTGACTCACAGTACTAAGTGTCGGGAAGCCAACGGCGGCCTTCGGGTCGCCGTTTCTATATACTTGAGAGTGATATGTCTTCAGCTTCTACTACTGCAACCCCCAGCCGTTCGATGAATGTAAAGCGCCGCTGGAAGGCCGTGACGCGCAAAGTGCGCGAACTGGCCTCGATCGGCTCGGCCCTTGCCTCCACAGGCCACCCATACATGGCGCATATCGTCCCCATGAGGCGCTGCAATCTCGCCTGCACCTACTGCAACGAGTTCGACGACGTCTCCGACCCCGTACCGCTCGAAGAGATGTTGCGTCGCATCGACGACCTGGGCCGCCTCGGCACTTCGGTTATCACAATCTCAGGCGGCGAGCCGCTTCTACACCCGGATCTCGATCAGATCATCGCGCGAATTCGTAAGACTGGCGCTATCGCCGGCATGATCACCAACGGCTATCTCTTGATGCCGGACCGAATCGAGCGGCTGAATAAAGCTGGCCTCGATCACATGCAGATCTCGATCGACAACGTCATGCCCGACGCAGTCTCGAAGAAGAGCTTGAAGGTGCTCGACAAGAAGTTGCAAATGCTCGCCGAGCACGCGGACTTTCACGTCAACATCAACTCCGTCGTTGGTGGCGGCATCGCGAATCCGCAGGACGCCCTGACCGTAAGCGAGCGGGCGCTCGGACTGGGCTTCAGCTCAACCATTGGCATCATCCACGACGGCAGTGGACAGTTGAAGCCGCTGGGCGACGCCGAACGCAGCGTCTGGGACAAGGTGCGGCAACTCACTCGCCGCAGTTACTCTCGTTTCAACCACTTCCAGGAAGCCATCGCCAACGGCAAGACGAACGACTGGCGTTGCCGTGCAGGCGGACGCTACCTCTACATCTGCGAGTTTGGCCTTGTGCACTATTGCAGCCAGCAACGCGGCTATCCGGGCGTTCCGCTCTCGGGATATCAGACCGCAGACGTGAAGCGCGAGTTCCTCACCGAGAAGTCCTGCGCGCCCAGCTGTACTATCAGTTGCGTGCATCAGGTGAGCTACATCGACCACTGGCGCGCACCCCAGAACACATCTGTAACCCCCGGTTCCTCGCCTGGCTCCGCCTCTGAGCTGGTGCAGCTTCGCTAAAGTTTCACCACAACTTGCAGAGGGGCAGATCACGTCTAACCGGGCAGCTTCGTAAGGAGGTTGATCGGATGAAGAGGCAGTTTCTCGTCGGTGCAAGCGTCCTGGTTCTAACCATCGCCACGGCTCAGGCCCAGACGCAATGGAACAACCCGCTTACCCCTCCTCCACCCTTGCGTCGCGAACGCATACCGCCTCCTCCGGTTGCTCATCCCAACTGGGCCTGGCGCGGAGGCTACTACCGCTGGGTCGGCGGCAGATACCGCTGGACCCCTGGCCTGTACATGCAGCCCCTCCAACCAGGAGCCCGATGGCACCACGGCGAATGGCGCAAAACTCCACGCGGCTACGTCTGGTTCGAAGGCCGCTGGCAATAATCCTCCGGCGTGCCGAACGTCTCAGCCGCGCGGCACGCTATCATCAACGAATGACCGCTGAAGACCTCGCAAAAAATATCAAAGTCCTCATCTTCGACGTAGATGGCGTCCTCACCGACGGCCAGATCTTCGTCGTCCCCGGCCCCGACGGCAAGGGAATTGAATCCAAAGGCTTCGCCGCACACGATGGCCTCGGCATCAGCCTCGGTCGCCTCGGCGGCCTCCGCATCGGCATCATCACCAAGCGCAACTCGCAGACCGTAGCCATCCGCGCCAACGACCTCAAGCTCGAGTTCGTTTACCAGGGCCAGGCCCACAAGATGAACGCCATCGACGACATCCTCGCAAAGACCGGCTACACCATCGACCAGCTCGCCTACGTCGGCGACGACATCATCGACCTCCCCGTCATGCGCCAGTGCGGCCTCGCCATTGCCACAGACAACGCGCGCCAGCAGGTAAAAGACGCAGCCCACTACATCACACCCAACCCCGGGGGCCAGGGAGCAGGCCGCGACGCCATCGATTTCATCCTCACCGCACAGGGATCGCTCGCGCGAGTCATTGAGCAGTATCTCGATGAGAGCAACTCCGCCGCAGCCACTGCCGATGTCGGCGTAGGCAACATGTAAGACCAGCGAGATGAGGGCCAAGCAATATGGGTTTGGATATTGTCGAACTAGTTCTCAGATGCGAAGAGACGTTTGAGATCGAGTTAGAAGATTGGCGGCTGGGACAAATGCGCACCGTTGGTGATCTATACGAACTCATATGTGAACAGTTGGGAGTGCCATCTGGATCTCTACAACCTCGCCCTGCAAATAGAGCAGCCATTCCGCTGGCTATAACACCACCGGAAGGCTGGAATCGCGATACCGTGTGGGCGAAAGTTGTTCAGATGGTTGTCGATCAGCTTCAGGTAGGGTCAGAAGAAGTTGTATATTCTGCGGACTTTGGTGAAGACCTCAAAGCCGATTAGGTTTCAAATCAGAAAGCGAATAAACCGCGAATAAAACCGCGCTACAATACACCATGCCCGCGGTCGTCGAAAACCTCGAAATCCCCACCTCGCTAGCCTGGGCGCATCCCGTCACGGCCGAGTGGTTCCTCAACAAATTCGGCAGCCCCACCGAGCCGCAGGAGCAAGGTTGGCCCAGCATCCTCGCCGGCGACGCAACGCTCATCTCCGCGCCTACGGGGAGCGGCAAAACTCTCTCGGCCTTTCTCGTCTGCATCGACCAACTTCTGCGGCAAGCCATCTCCGGCCAGTTAGCGCCCTGCACCCAGGTCGTCTATGTTAGCCCACTCAAAGCCCTCTCCAACGACATCCAGAAAAACCTGGACGGCCCGCTCGCCGAGATACAGCGTCTCGCCGTTGAGCGCGGTTATCTCTGTCCCGAGATCCGCACCGGAGTCCGCACCGGCGATACGCTCTCGAAAGAGCGCGCCGCCATGCTCCGCAATCCTCCTCACATCCTCGTCACTACACCCGAGTCGCTCTACATCCTGCTCACCGCAGGCAAATCGCGCGAGAACCTCCGCCGAGTTCGCACCGTCATCGTCGACGAAATCCACGCCGTAGCCGACGACAAACGTGGAGCACACCTTGCCCTCTCGCTCGAACGCCTCGATGCCCTCGTCACCGGCGCAAACCGCCTCTCACCCGGAGCTTTCCTCGCCGGCCACACCACGCCCCCGCAGCGAATCGGCCTCTCCGCCACACAGAATCCCATCGAGTTGGTAGCCAGCTTCCTCAGCGGTATTCACGAAGATCGCAAACCCGCCACCATCATCCGGGTAGGCCAACGCCGCGAGCTCGACATCGCCATCGAAGTCCCCAGCGACGAGTTAAGCTCCGTCACCAACAACGGCATGTGGGAAGAGATCTTCGACAAGCTCGCCGCGCACGCACAGAATCACCGCTCGACGCTGGTCTTCGTCAACACCCGCCGCCTTGTCGAAAAGATAGCCTTCGCCGTCGCCGAACGCCTCGGCTCCGAACACGTCGCCGCGCACCACGGTTCGCTCTCCCGAGCACTCCGTCTCGATGCCGAGCAGCGCTTAAAAAACGGCGAGATCAAAATCCTAATCGCCACTGCATCGCTCGAGCTCGGCATCGACATCGGCGACATCGATCTCGTCTGTCAGATCAGCACCACGCGCGCCATAGCCGTAGCCATGCAGCGCGTCGGCCGCGCAGGCCACTGGCGCGGAGCCATTCCCAAGGGCCGCCTCTTCGCCACTACACGCGACGACCTCCTCGAGCAAGCGGCGCTCATCCGCAAGATGCGTGCCGGAGAACTTGACCAGCTCGAAATTCCCGACCAACCCACCGACGTCCTGATGCAGCAGATCGTAGCCTGCTGCGGAGCCGAGCCATGGGAAGAAGACACGCTCTTCGACACCCTTCGCCGAGCCTATCCCTATCGCAATCTCACTCGCGCCCAGTTCGACGATCTGATCGTTCTCCTCAGCGAAGGCATCGAATCCAGCCGTGGCCGCTACGGAGCGTATCTCCTTCGCGACGGCGTTCATCATCAACTTCACCCGCGCCGTGGAGCACGCATGATCGCCATCTCCAACGGTGGCGCCATCCCCGAAACAAATCTCTACAGTGTTATCCTGCAGCCGGAAGGCGTGCAGATCGCCACACTCGACGAGCACTTCGCCGTCGACTCCAGCCCGGGCGATGTCGTCCTGCTCGGCAACAGCAGTTGGCGCATTCAACGCATCGAAGCCGCAGGCCGCGTCCTTGTCGAAGATGCGCACGGTGCCCCGCCAAGCCTGCCCTTCTGGGAGGGCGAAGCTCCGCAACGCACCGCGATCCTCTCAGACGGCGTAGGCGAACTCCGCGAACAAATTTCCGACCGCACGCCCAATGTCACACCGGGCTACATCTCTCCCGCTCAACCCGAGGTAGCCGCCACGACCGCATGGCTCATGGAGCAATGCGGCGTCTGCGCCAGCGGAGCCCAGCAACTCATCGCCTACATCGTCACCGGGCGAGCCGTCCTCGGCGCAGTTCCATCGAAGACCACCATCATCGCCGAGCGCTTCTTCGACGACGGCGGCGGCATGCAGCTCATCCTCCATGCTCCCTTCGGCGGACGCATCAACAAAGCCTTTGGCCTCGCGTTGCGCAAACGCTTCTGCCGAGGCTTCAACTTCGAGCTGCAAGCCGCCGCCACCGACAACGGCATCAACATCTCGCTCGCCGAGCAGCACAGCTTCCCCCTTAGCGACGTCTTCCAGTTCCTCACCGAGCACACTGCGAAAGAGCTGCTCGAACAAGCCGCCATCGCCTCGCCGATCTTCAAAACTCGCTGGCGCTGGGCCGCCAATCGCAGCCTGCAACTCCTCCGTTTCTCCAAGGGCAAACGCGTTGCCCCGCAGATCCAGCGCACCCGTTCCGACGACCTGATGGCCAGCGTCTTTCCACAAGCCGCCGCCTGCTTCGAGACGCTCGTTGGCGACATCCAGATCCCAAGCCATCCGCTCGTAGACGAAGTAATGAAAGACGTCCTGCAGGAAGCGATGGACCTCGAAGGCCTCATCGAAGTTCTCCGCGGAATCAAAGCAGGGACCATCCGCTGCCTGGCCGTCGACACACCCGTCCCCTCTCAATTCGCGCACGAGCTACTCAACGCAAACCCCTACGCCTATCTCGACGAAGCGGGCCTCGAAGAGCGCCGCGCCCGCGCCACATCCCTCGGCCGCGCACTCCCCGCCAGCGTTTTAGAAGAAGCAGGTAAGCTCGATCCCGCCGCTATCGATGCAATTCGCCGCGAGTGCTGGCCCGACATTCGCGATGAACACGAGTTCCATGACCTCCTGCACAGCCTCATCGCACTTCCACTATCGTTCATCGATACAGACGAAGCTCGCCACTGGCCCACCTTCTACGAGCGGCTTGTACGCACAGGCCGCGCCCAAACCAACGAGTCAAACGGAACCCTCTATTGGATCGCAACCGAGCGGCTCCCTCACATCAACACCCTGTATCCTCCCTCCCCCGACGCCGTCATCCTGAGCGAAACGAAGGATCTC
>DATMQZ010000037.1:0-31849 GCA_035566575.1 Edaphobacter sp. | reverse complement strand
TGCCACAATGGCCACAACCCACCCCCGTCGGGCGAACCACACGGCTTGTGGCTGCATGAGACCAGGACCCATCTGCTGATTTTTACCTTTGGAGTAGTCTGAACCGTGGGTCATTAATACCAGTGGGTGTTTCCCAGGTGTAGAAGGCATTATCAAAAACGTCTGCAAACCAGCCTCGCCAGCTTCTGGCATTGGCACCCTAATTTCAGCTCGACTGATTGACAGCGCCTTCTTCTGAGCGTCAGGCGATTGACCATGTAAGGCAAGGTGGAAGGATCCAAACACACAGCAAGCGGCCCACTTTATAATTCGCTTCTTCATCATCGATGATTCTCTTCGCCGCTAAGGTAGCAAAACTGGTTAGGGATTGATTGCTTTCATCCATGACCTTCATAGTCAGCCCATATCCTAGCAATGCAAGAAACCGTCCGGAACATAACTTCAACACCTCACCGTCCCACATTCGTGGGATGGTCCAGGTTGAACCGGATGACTAGGGGATAACCTATAGCCTGGAAGAGCAATCCCACCACCGCTAACACGATCTTCAAAGCCAGTTCTCGATTCATGTATGCCCCTCTCGAATACCGTGTAACCCGCCTTAGGCCGATTTCTTCTTTTTCCAGCCGCCGAGAATGGCTCCCATGATGATCATGCCGGTGAGGATGTAGCCGGTGTTGATGACGAGGATGCGGAGGCCGCGGGCTTCGAAGGCGTATTCGGTTGACCATGTGGGGAGGACTACGCCCACCCAGGTGAAGACGGCGATGAAGATTCCACGGATGGTGGTCTGGTTGCCGGTGGTCTGGATGAGCCAGGAGAGGAAGAGCGCGAGGATGAAGGTTCCGACCAGGGCGATGGCGTAAGCGAAGAAGGGGTTGTGGTTGGTGGCCATGATCTCGTGCATGGTGCGGCCGATACCGACGAGCCACGCTTGCTGGAAGGCGGTGAACCAGAAGGCTCCGAGGACGAAGTAGAGGAGCGTTGCGAGGAGGATGGCGATGGGGTTGTGACGGATGGGATGCATGGCGCCTTTCTGACTGCTGAGAGTGAGTTCAGGCCCTTGTGCGATGTGCGGAATTGTAGTGGATGGGTGAGGGTTGGGATAGAGGGTTAGAGCGATGGCATGGAAGAGCACTCGGGTCGCTTCGTTCTCCCAGTTGAAATGCGGGTTCTTCGCTGCGCTCAATGACAAGCAAAAGCAACGGCAACGGCAAAAGCAACGGCAAATACGGGGATCCTTCCCCTTCCCCTTCGACAAGCTCAGGGTCAGGGTCAGGATGACGGCTAAAGAGTAATTGTGTGAAGGATGAGCTAGTAGAAGTCGGCGCAGCTGAGGAAATAGCCGCAGGTTCGGCAGACTAGTTTGCAGCGGCTGTCTTCGAGGCGCGAAGAGCAGGTGGGGCAGTAGACGGAGTGGTGCTCGCCGGTGTCGAGAGGGCACTGAGCGGGAACGGCTTCGATGGCTGCTTCGGCGGTGGGGGACTGTATGTCGATAGCGTAGCGCAGTTTGCGAATTTTTCAACCACCGTTAGGGATATAGGTGCATCGAATGATGTACGGTTTGCAGAGCAGACTATTTACGAAGGAGAACAACGATGGATCGCAGCGCTAGCGCAGTGTGGCACGGCAGCCTGAAAGAGGGCAAAGGGACGATTTCGACGCAGAGCGGAACGTTGAAAGAGACGCAGTATGGCTTCAACTCACGATTTGCCGAGGGTGTGGGGACGAACCCTGAAGAGCTGATTGCGGCGGCGCATGCAGGCTGCTTCACGATGGCGTTTAGTGCTCAGTTGACTGAGGCAGGCTTTACGGCGGACTCGATTGAGACGACGGCCAAGTTGACGCTCGATCTCCATGGAGCTGCTCCGACGATTACGAAGATTCATCTGACGATGAAGGCTAAGGTGCCGAATCTGGATAAGGCGAAGTTCGATGAGTTGGCGCATAACGCCGAGACAGGATGTCCGGTCTCGCGGGTGCTGAAGGCGGCTGAGATTACGTTGGATGCGACGTTGCTTTAGGGAGTAGAGAGTAGGGAGTAGGCTTGGGCTTGCTCCCTGCTTCTTTTTAATGGGAGTGGCTGTGGCCGTGGTGGTGATGGTGGTGGTCGTGGGCACCTACGGCTTCGAGCTCGGGTGGGGCGCTGCATCCGTGGGTGGTCTCGCAGCCGGTGGTTTCGAACTGGATGGTGGTGTGGGTGATCTTGAAGCGGTCGCGGAGGGCGCAGTTGATGTTGTCGAGGATGGCGCTGCACTCGGACATGGGCATCTCGGCGATGGTGACGTGGCTGGCGAGAGCGTGGGAGTTTGAGCCGAGGCTCCAGATGTGGAGGTCGTGGACGTTGAGGACGCCGTCGACGGATTGCATGGAGTCGCGGACGGCGGCGAGCTTCATGTTGCGCGGAGTGCCCTCGAGGAGGATGTTGAGGGTTTCGCGGATGATGGCGATGGAGCTCCAGAGGATCATGGCGGCGATGATGAGGGAGAGGATGGGGTCGATCCAGGTCATGCCGGTGAGGAGGATGGCTGCGCCACCGATGATCACCGCGGCGGTGGAGAGGGTGTCGCCGAGCATGTGCAGGAAGACGCTGCGGATGTTGACGTCGCCGGAGAAGCGCCAGAGGAGAGCGGCGATGGTGCCGTTCATCAGGACGCCGGCGGCTGCGACGTACATCATGATGCGGGGCTGGACGGGGACCGGGATGGCGAGGCGGTGGACGGCTTCGACGGCGATCCAGGCGGAGAGGACGACGAGGGTGGCGGCGTTGATGAAGGCCGCGAGGACTCCGGCGCGCTGGTAGCCGAAGGTTTTCTGCTCGGTGGCGGGGCGGGCCTGGAAGTAGACGGCAACGAAAGAGAGGACGATGGCGAAGAGATCGCTGAGGTTGTGTCCAGCCTCGGAGATGAGGGCCAGGGAGTGGGCGCGGAGGCCAAAGATGAAAGTGGCGATGACGTAGGCGAAGGTCAACGCCATGGAGAACTGCAGGACGCGCTGCATCTTGCGGTTCGGGGTGGCGACCATGTGCATGATTTGAGTGTAGTCCGGGTGGGGATGGGGTTCAATGCGGAGTGCGACCGCGGATGGCGCGGATGGGCGCGGATTTAAAAGGGGTTGGGTCTGATTGTCTGGCTAATCCGTGTCAATCCGTGTTGATCCGTGGTCGCTGTGGCCTTCGGGTTCGTGGTGGGCGGCGAGGCGGAGTCCGCTCCAGGATTCGGAGACGACGATACTGTTGGCGGGGTTGTGGAGGTCGTAGCGGACCTGGATGGGGAGGTCGGTGCGGATGTCGCGGACGTGGTCGGCGAGGGCGGTGACGTCCTGGGCGCACTCGTAGGTGACGCCGGCGATGCGGTAGTCGTAGATGAGCAGGCGTGGGGTGTGGGTGGGGTCGTCGGGGGCGAAGGGGGCATCGGTGATGGTGCCGTCGGTGATGCGACCCATGGTGGCGAGCAGGTCGCGGCGGTTGCGCTCAATCTCTTCCGGGGTGGGCTTTTTGCGGGTGAGGAGATAGCCGGCTGCGGCCGCAGCTGCGGTTGCGCCTACAGCGATGACGGCTATTCCTCGCGGAGACCTTAGGGGGAGCGACAGATGATATGCGATGGATGAGAACACGGCAGTTGCCCACAGAATAGTCTATCGGCGGCGTGGGATGGTGAATGCAGGTATCTGCAAGAGAACATGTGTTCTCAATCAATTAGATTGAACGTATGCGAGTTGCGATTGTTACAGGGGCGGCGCAGGGGATTGGACGCAGGACGGCGGAGACGCTTGCTAAGGCTGGGTATTCGCTTGCGTTGATGGATGTTCAGAGCTGCTCGGCGACAATGGCGGCGGTTCGCGGGTGTGGCGTTGATGCCGAGGAGATAGTTGGTGATATCTGCGATGAGGCCGTTGTGGCGGCCGCGGTGGAGACGGTTCGGCGACGGTGGAAGCGGGCCGATGTCCTGGTGAATAACGCTGGGATTAGTTTTATCTCTCCTGCCGAGAAGGTCGAGGCCAATGCTTTTCGGCGGGTGCTGGAGGTGAATCTGGTTGCCCCGTTTGTGTTGTCGCAGGGATTTGGGGCGTTGATGCTGGAGCAAGGTGAGGGCAGTATCGTGAATGTGGCTTCGATTGCCGGGTTGGTGGGGATCGGCGACAGGACGGCTTATAACGCTTCGAAGCATGGATTGATTGGACTGACGCGGACGCTGGCGGCGGAGTGGGGTGGGCGCGGGGTTCGTTGTAATGCGGTGTGTCCGGGATGGGTGAAGACGGAGATGGATGTGGCGGATCAGGCTGGGGGCGGCTATACGGATGACGACATTATCGGCGTGAATCCGATGGGGCGGTTTGCTATGCCGGAGGATATTGCGCAGGCGATTTTGTTTCTGGCCGATCCGGCGAAGAGCGGCTTCATCAATGGTCAGGCGTTGGCGGTGGATGGTGGATGGACTACGGATGGGAGCTGGCAGAGCCTGCGGATGCGGCATCGTTGAAGGCTGTGCGGGCACGGCAGGTTTGTGAGATAGAGGAGATGTGGATTGGGCGAGAGGCTGATTGATCTTAGCCGTACGGTAGAGGAAGGGTTGGTGACGTATCCGGGCCTGCCTGTGCCGCACATGTGCGATTTTCTAAGCCGGGAGGCTAGCCGGCAGCATTACAGCCCAGGTACTGAGTTTCAAATAGGGTTGATTACGATGGCGGGCAATACCGGGACATATCTGGATAGTCCGTTTCATCGACACGCCGATGGAAAAGATTTGTCGGAGTTGCCGCTGGAATGGTTGGCGGATGTGCCGGGGGTGTGTGTCCGGGCGCCTGCAGGACAGCGCGGCATTGGGCCTGAGCACTTTACGGGTCTCGATGTTCGCGGGTGTGCGGTTTTGGTGGAGACTGGGTGGTCGCAGCACTTTGGAAAGCCGGAGTATGGAGTTGGTCATCCGTTTCTGACGAAGGCTGCGGCAGTGTTTCTGCGGGAAGCGGGCGCTCGGCTGGTAGGAATCGACTCTCTGAACATTGACGATACTGACGATGGGAGCAGGCCGGTACATACGACGCTGCTAGGTGCGGATATCCCTGTAGTGGAACATATGTGCGGGTTGGATGGGCTGCCGGAAAACGGGTTCAGGTTCTTTGCCGTTCCGGTTAAGGTGAAGGGGTTTGGGACGTTTCCGGTGCGGGCATTTGCTGTATGCCGGTAGATATTGGCGATATACTGAGGAGTGCCAATGTCTCGTCGTTCCTCTTCTGCCAAGCCGTCTGTTCGTTCGAAGTCTGCCTCCACGAAGTTGCCAAACGCTGGTCATCCGCTGGATCTGGGTGAAGGGCGAAGGATTCGCTCGACTACTGTGATCTGTGTGCGGCGGGGGGATTCCGTCGTGATGGCGGCGGATGGTCAGGTGTCGCTGGGTGCGACCGTGATGAAGGGGTCGGCCAAGAAGATCCGTAAACTCTACAACGATAAGGTTCTTGCGGGTTTTGCTGGATCGACGGCGGATGCCTTCAGTCTGTTTGCTCGGTTTGAGACGAAGCTGGAGCAGTATGCCGGGAATCTGGGGCGTGCCGCGGTGGAGCTGGCCAAAGATTGGCGGACGGACAAGATGCTTCGTCAGCTTGAGGCCTTGCTGATCGTGACCGATGCGAAACAGACGTTTCTCCTGAGTGGGACCGGCGATGTGATCGATCCGGATGAGGGTATCGCGACGATCGGCTCGGGCGGAAGCTTTGCGCTGGCGAGTGCTCGGGCGTTGCTCGAAAATACGGACCTGAGCGCGCGGGATATTGCGGTGAAGAGTCTAAGGATTGCCGGGCAGATCTGTATCTATACAAATGACCAGATGACGATTGAAGAGTTGAAGGCAGAGCCTGCGAACCAGTAAATAAGGGGTTCCGTACACTACTCTGGTTTCGTGATAACGCTTTTTTTGAATTTAGGAGTACCGCACTATGGCTATTTTTTTACCGGGAACGGCTGACGATCAGGCTTTGGCGCTGGATGAGATGACTCCGCGCGAGATTGTGGCGGAGTTGGATAAGTATGTTGTGGGTCAGCAGGCGGCCAAGCGGGCTGTGGCGATTGCGCTGCGGAACCGGATGCGCCGGCAGAAGCTTACGCCTGAGTTGGCGGACGAGATCATGCCGAAGAACATCATCATGATCGGGCCGACGGGCGTGGGTAAGACGGAGATTGCGCGGCGGCTGGCGAAGCTGACGAACTCGCCGTTTTTGAAGGTGGAGGCCTCGAAGTTTACTGAGGTTGGGTATGTGGGGCGGGATGTCGAGTCGATTGTGCGCGATCTGGTGGAGATTGCGATCGACATGGTTCGCGAAGAGAAGATGGAGGAAGTTGAAGATAAAGCTGAACTTGCGGCTGAGGATCGGCTGATTGACCTGTTGCTGCCTCCGACACCTGCGGCTGCAACGGCCGCGGCGGCCACGCATGAGCCGGGCAGCAATGTGATTCAGTTGCCTGCTTCTGTGGAGACTGGTGAAGAGAAGCCGGGGGAGCGTGAGCAGCGGACGCGGGAGAAGCTGCGGCAGCAGTTCCGCGAAGGCAAGCTGGATGAACGGATGGTGGAGTTGGATGTGCGCGACCGTAACCAGCCTAGTTTTGAGGTGATTACGAACCAAGGCACGGAGGAGATGGACATCAACCTGAAGGACATGTTGCCCGGGTTGTTTGGCCAGCGGACGAAGAAGCGCAAGATGAAGGTTTCAGAGGCTTTCGAGTACCTGGTGTCGGAGGAAGAGAGCCGATTGATTGATATGGATCAGGTTACGCGGCTGGCGGTGGAGCGGGTCGAGGATTCTGGGATGGTTTTCCTGGATGAGATCGACAAGATTGCCGGGCGCGAGGGTGGTCATGGGCCGGATGTTTCGCGGGAGGGCGTGCAGCGGGATATTCTGCCAATTGTTGAAGGGACTACGGTTAACACGAAGTATGGGATGGTTTCTACCGACCATATTTTGTTCATTGCGGCGGGGGCCTTTCATGTTTCGAAGCCGAGTGATTTGATTCCGGAGTTGCAGGGGCGGTTCCCGATACGTGTTGAGCTGCAATCACTTACGGTGAATGACTTTGTTCGGATTTTGACGGAGCCGAAGTCTTCGCTGGTGAAGCAGTCGGTGGCTTTGTTGGAGACAGAGGGGTTGAAGCTGGAGTTTACGAAGGGCGCGATTCAGGAGATGGCTCAGTTTGCGTTCAGGGTGAACGAAACTACTGAAAACATTGGGGCTCGGCGGTTGCATACGATTCTGGAGCGGGTGCTGGATGAGATCAGTTTTCAGGCTCCGGATCTGTTTAAGAGTCCTCGGGCTGAGGTGACGGAGGAGGGGGTGGTGGCGGAAGTGCATGCTTCTGCGTCACTTACAGGCGAGATTGTGGCTCCTCAGCCGCCGCTGCCGGTGATCGAGCGGCAGACGGCAACGGGCGTGGAGAAAGTGATCGTGGTCGATCCGGAGTATGTGAAGCAGCAAGTGGCTTCGATTGTGAAGGACCAGGATCTTTCGCGGTACATTTTGTAGATTTTTTCTGCGTGGCGGATTGGTGTTTTTGCAGCGATTTTTGTAAAAAACGACGTGCAGAATGTGGTTTTTTGCGTGGTAAACGCTACATCTTGATGGTGAATTGCTGGTAGCAAAAGCTCTCTATTGCGAGGCGAGGATGGGGGCCTCTGTCTCGGCCTTTGTCGCCGGCTTCGTCAGGACATGCTTGCGGAGTGAGAGAGCAGGCAGTTCTACGGCGTAGCGGAGTATAACGCTGGCGGCGATGGAGATGGCGAAGACCACGATGAGACGGATGACGTAGCCCTGGGTATCTCCTGTAATGAGGGAGCCTCGGAGATAGTCGTAGCTCCTCATGACGTAGAGATGGATCATGTACAGCGCATAGCTGATAAGACCAAAGAAGGTGAAAAAGCGTCCTCGCAACGGGGAGAGAGCTTTGCTTCCCGTGTAAGCGATGGTGAGAGCGATGAGGCCGCCGCAGATGAAGGTCGTACCGGTCTGAAAGATGGCGGCGGCGAAGGCCGTGGGGATTTCCGCTGACGAATTGGCGAAGTGGGTTGCGCCGAAGCAAAGAAAGATACCAGTGATTAGCGCGGCGGCGAAGATGGGTGCGTCGCTGGAGAGGGGCAGATGTTCGCGCTGGCTGCGCTCGAAACGACAGGCGAGGAGGGCACCGATGGCGAGGCCATCGCTACGGAGGAAGGTAAGGAAGTAATTGTGGTGTCCGACGGCCGCTGCAACAAAGCGGAAGGCTATGGAAAAGACTGCGATAGCGAGCGCGCATCGGGCCAGCGTTGTGACAGAGCGGCGGCGAACGACGGTGGGCCAAAGAAGGTAGAACTGTTCTTCGAGCGCTAGTGACCAGAATGGCCCGGCAGTTTGGACATGAACGACATTGGCGAAGTTGGCAATAAAGAGAGCGGAGAGTAAGACGTAGCCGCCGGAGTGCGGAATAAAGAAAAGGGCTGCGAGCAAGCAGAGTATGTAGACGGGAACGATGCGGAGGATACGCTTCCAGTAGAAGTCTCGATAGTAGGCGGGGCGGGTGCGATCTCGAAGGAGCAGGGATGTGATGAGGAATCCGGAGAGGACGAAGAAGATGTCGACGCCGGCTACGCCGAACTCAAAGACACTGCGGAGTTCGAGGATGGCTGGTGTCCAGTTGCCCGGAGCAATGGTGGCATTGCAGAGGTGATGGAAGAAGACGAGCAGAGATGCGATTCCTCTAATACCGTCGAGCTCACGGAAGTGAGGAAGAGTATGGACCTTGGCCGGGGTTCCCATGGAATGATTCATTGGAACATGGGTGACGGAGCGAGATGCATCTGATTTGAATTCGGTACACCGGAGGAGCAACAGGGAAGGACTTATGAGGAGATGGAGATTCCGGGGTGCGTGGAGGAGGGCGAGGAACGCCAATTAAGGAGAATTTGGATTGACTCGAATAGTCGGATTTCGATATAGTCGGAAACCGATATATACCGAGGTGATGTCTGAATGCTTGAGTTACAAAGCCTTTTCAAAAGCTACCGCGGCATTCCAGCCATCCAGAATGTGAGCTTCAAGGTCGCGCCTGGCGAGGTCGTGGGCTTTCTTGGTCCCAACGGCGCGGGCAAGTCGACCACCGTCAAGATCATCACCGGTTTGCTCAGGCCAAATGACGGCAAAGTGCTCTTTGAAGGCCGAGATGTCCGAAAGGATATGGTTACCTTCCGCAACACTCTCGGATATGTCCCGGAAGAGGCCTATCTATACAGCTACCTGTCGGGCCTGGAATACCTGCAGTTAGTTGGCAGACTCCGCGGTCTCAGCGAGGCGCTCATCGAAGCCAAGTCAACACGGCTACTAAGACTTCTGCATCTGGAGTCCTGGCAATTCTCGCCTATCTCTTCCTACTCGAAGGGAATGCGACAGCGTGTGCTGATTGCCGCCGCCTTGCTGCACGATCCAAAATTGCTCGTTTTCGACGAACCACTCTCAGGACTTGATGTCGTCTCTGCGCGGCTGTTCAAGGACCTCTTAGAGCTATTAGCAGCCGAAGGGAAGGCTATTCTCTACATCTCACATGTGATGGAGATTGTGGAGCACGTATGTAACCGCGTCGTTGTAATCGCAAAAGGCAGGATCGTCGCCGACGCTCGGCCCGACGATCTTGCGAGTTTGATGAGGCTTCCGAATCTGGAAAAGGTCTTCGCGCAACTGGTCGAGCAGCAGGACACTAGGACCGCCGCGCAGGAGATCGTGGAGGTGATGCGGATCAACCATGCGTGAATCCCTTCAGCGCCTCTTCATGATGTCGGAGCCGGAAGTGCTTCCTCTGAAGGCCCAGGCGGAGCGTGGCCCAGCACAAGAGCCCGAGCGAAGCCAGTTCTCGCATCTGGTCCGGCACTTTCTGGCGCGGTTCTTTAATCACGAAACGGCATCTCCCGACGGCGACGCCAAAACACGGCTGGTTCTGATCGCAGTTGCAACCGGGCTCCCAGGATTCGTCGTGGCGCTGTATCTATGGCCTGTCTATCATCCCTTCATCGATTCCCTTCAGGCACATGGCCCCGTGCCAGGACCACCGTATTGGTTGCGGGTCAATCACCATTTCTTCTTTGTGGTCTATTCATTTGTGGCGATGGGGATCGTCACAGTGTTTGAGTGGGACATGTTCTTCCCCGATTTCCTGGATCTCTTCGTATTGACGACATTGCCTATCCCGGCTCGCAGGCTCTTCCTCGCGAGAATTGCGGCCATTGCCATTCTCATCGCTGGCTTCCTTTTTGATGCCAATGTTTTCGCACCGGTGGTTCTTCCCGCAGCCATTGATCCACCCAACCTTTTACGCTTTCTAGCCGGTCATCTTCTGGCCGTAGCAGGCAGCGGATTGTTCGCAGCGGTCCTTCTTCTGGCTCTGCAGGGCGTGCTTCTTTCCGTCCTCGGCGAACGGGTATTCCGTAAGTTCTCTCTTGCCTTGCAGGGCCTCTCGATAACCGCCCTGTTGATGCTCCTACTCCTGTTCCCAGTTATATCCGGAACGGTTCCAGTGCTGCTTCAGTCAGGAAGCGCCTTCGCGCGATTTTTTCCCCCATTCTGGTTCCTGGGCGTCTACCAGCGTCTCATGGAGGGACCCTCCACGTTGCCGATCTACACGCAGCTGGCGCAGACAGGATGCGTGGCTCTGCTTGTGGCTACCGGACTGGCCGCGCTCGCTTATCCGATTGCCTACCTGCGCAGAGTAGGCCAACTGGTCAACGGGCCCGGCACGCACTACGCGCGAAGCTGGGTTGCTCGACCGCTGCACGCGCTGATCAATGCCATGCTGGTCCGGCGTACGGTTCGTCGGGCAGTTTTTCACTTCATTAGCGAAACCCTACTGCGCGTCCGGCGCTATCGTATCTATCTTGTTCCCTATGGAGGGGTCGGCCTTTCGGTCGTTATTGCCGCCATTTTTCGTCTGGCGGTTGTACATCAGCAGATTCGGGCGGAAGTCTCATCTGACGGCATTCGCACTGCGGTCGGGATTGTAGCTTTCTGGACGATTGCTGGATTGCGGATGGCGTTTGTTTCTCCCGGCAATCGGCAGGGAAGTTGGGTGTTTCGCAGCGTCCACGGTAGGCCGGCACCGTTCCGGACGGCGATGGATCAGTTGCTGGCCGCGAAAACCTGGGCATTTCTTTGGGGGCTGATCATTAGCTTTGGGGGCTGCATGGCACTTCGCGTGATTGCTCCTCCGGAACTTCGCACCATGCGGGCAACGGCAAGCCAGTTACTCGTAGCTGTCGGGATGTCCGTGTTGCTAACTGATATCTTCTTTTTGAACGTAAAGATAGTGGCCTTCACCGGTGAGCGGACCAGGGAACAATCCAACTTCGCCTTCACGGTTATCAAGTACATAGCGTTCGTTCCCGCGGTGGCATGGCTCACGCTGATCTCTGAACCGTGGATTGAGATCAGGACGGAACACTTCATTCTTGCTGCAGTCGCGATCGCCGCAGCGCATCTCGTATTTCGCAGCCGACATCGCGCCATCATCCGGGAACACTGCAAATTGCCCGGCCTCGAAGACGACGAAGAGGAGTTTCCAATGAAACTCGGACTCCGATATTGATCGGGATGACAAACAAAAAGAACAACGGCAACAGCAACGGCAAAAGCAAGAGCTGTCGGGGAGAGGGCTTTACATTCCCACCCATCGCGATGCGACTGCGATGGATGGGGCACACGGTGTATGGGCACGGGTTATTCGTGGCGGAGGGCTTCCATGGGTTCTACTCTTGAGGCGCGGAGAGCGGGGATCCAACTGGCGATCAGGGCTACGGCTAGGAGAAGGGTGGCGGCTCCGATGATGCTGATGGGGTCGGTAGGTTTGAGGCCGTAGAGCATGGATTTGACGAGGCGGCTTAGGGCTAGAGATGCGGCTACGCCGATGATGACTCCGAGGATGGCGAGGCGGGTGGCCTGGCGTATGACCATGACGCGGACTTGTTGGCGGTGGGCTCCGAGGGCGAGGCGAATGCCGATCTCGTTGGTGCGCTGGGAGACTGTGTAGGCCATGATGCCGTAGATTCCGACGCAGGCGAGGGCGAGCGCTAGGAGGCCGAAGCCGGAGCTTAGGCTGGCGAAGATGCGTTCCTGTTGGGTGGTGGCGTCGATCTGCTGTTGCTGGGTGCGAACGTCGATGAGAGGAAGGTCGCGGTCGATCTTTTGGATGGCGGCGCGGAGGGAGGGGATGATGGCCTCGGACTTCAATTGCGTGCGGATGATGTAGGTCATTCCGCCTCCGGTGGGCTCTTGGGTGTAGAGGTCGAAGTGGAGCGGTGGAGGATCATTGCGGAGGTTGGGGAAGGGCATGTCCGCGCAGATGCCGATGATCTCGGTCCACTTGGTTTTTTCGCCTTGAGTGGGGGAGAGGGAGAAGCGTTTGCCGATGGGGTCGGTGTTAGGAAAGGAAAGAACTGTTTAGCGAGTGCGCGATTGATGATGGAGACGCGTTGGGAGGTCTCGGTATCCTGCGGGGAAAAGTCACGGCCGGAGACAATGGTCAGGCCTGTGACGGGGAAGAAGCGCTTACCTACGGTGACAAACATCGCAGTGTTCCTTCGGTCGCGAGCCCTGACTGCATTGAGGATCGGCCCGCTTTCCTCGGTGGGAGTGGCGCCTTCGATGTTGAAGGGGGCGTTGGACATGGAGCCGGCGATGAGCGGGACATTGGTGAGGGTTACGCCGTTGACGCCGGGGACTGAGGCGAGCGCCTGCTCAATTTTGCGGTGCAGAACAATTTCTTTCGAGGCTGAGTAACGCAGGCTCGGCGGACTGATGTCGAAGACGATGAGGTGATCAGTACGAAAGCCTGGGTCGATAGAGTTGAGATTGAAGAGGGTGCGGAGAAAGAGTGCGGCGCTGACGACGAGCAGGGTGGAGAGCGCGACTTGAAAGGCGACGATGGCTTTGCCGGTGAAGCCCTTGCGGCTGCGGGTGGCGGTGCTGGCGCTCTCCTTGAGGGCCGTCCCTACCTCGGCGCGTGTGGCGGCCCATGCGGGCGCGAGGCCAAAGAGAATACCGGTGAGGATGGTGATGGCGGCGGTGAAGCCGCAGACGTGCCAGTTGAAGGGAACGTTGAGTCCGGCGTGCTCCCATGCGTTAGAGATGAGGCTGGGTAGGGCGGTGCGGCCCAGGTAGCTGAGGACGAGACCGAGGATGCCGCCGATAGCTGAGAGCAGGAGGGATTCGGTGAGGACCTGGCGGAGGATGCGCGAGCGGCTAGCGCCGAGGGCGAGGCGAACGCCCATCTCGCGCTGGCGGGCAGAGGCGCGGGCGAGCATGAGGTTGGCGATGTTGGCGCAGGCGAGGAGGAGGACGAAGCCGACGAGAGCGAGGAGAACATGCAGCGGTTTGCCGAACTGGTTGGACGCAAAGTTGAGGCCGCGGCTGCCGTCTTCGAGTTCAAGGCGGGGCATGGTGTCGCTCTTGGCTACGGTTATGGTTCCGCGAATGACGGCGGTGAGGACAGTATCGAGCGCGGCGCGTGCCTGTTCGTCGGGTATGCCAGGTTCAGAGCGGGCCATCAATTGCACCCATGAGAGGTTGGGGCTGGAGAGCAGGGTTCCAGTCTCGCCCATCGATCCTTTGAGGACGGGAATCATCGAGAGAGGCATGAAGAGGTCGGGCGAGCTTTGGACGGTCTTTGCGCCGGTGAAGCCGCGGGGATTGACTCCGATGATGGTTACGGGCGTCATGTTGGCGGAGATGGTTTTGCCGATGGCGGAGGGCGATCGACCGAATTCGCGTTGCCAGAGGCCGTCGCTGATGATGGCTACGGCTCCGGTGGAGGGTGCGCCGTCGTCGGACGGGAGGATGGCGCGGCCGAGGACGGGCTGGACGTCCATTTGCTGGTAGAGATTGCCGGAGACCAGCTCGACCTGCAGGGCTTCGGCTGAACCGTCGATGGTGACGTTGGCGCGGCCGATGTCTTTGAAGGCGAAGATGTCCTGGAGGACGTGGTTGCTGGCGCGGAGCTGTTGGTAGGCGGGATAGGTGAAGGAGTCGAAGCGGGTGCGGCCGTCGGGGGTGGAGTCCCAGTCTCCCCAGAAGGCGTGCAGGGCGAGATTTTTGTCGCCAGTGATGGTGAGGAGCTGGAGCTGTTCGGCGTGGGGGACGCCGAGGCGTTCGTAGAGGATTTCGTTGGCGATGGAGAAGATGGTGGTGTTGGCTCCGATGGCGAAGGCGAGCGAGATGACGGCGATGGCGGTGAAGCCGGGGGATTTGCGGAGGGTGCGGGTGGCATAGCGGAGGTCGGCCCAGAGGTCGTCCCACCAGCGGAGATTGAGGGAGTGGCGCATGGCGTCTTTGTGGGTGGGGATGGCGCCGAACTCGATGCGGGCCTGGCGTAGGGCTTCGCGGGGAGAGAGGCCTTGTTGGGTGAGGTCGGCGGCGCGGGCTTCGAGGTGGAAGAGGATCTCGTCTTCCATGTGGGCTTCGACGCGGTTGCGATGCGTGATGGCGCGGAGCCAGGATTTGAGGCGAGAGAGGCGGGCGCTCATGATTGGGCCTCGGCTATGTCGGCTGGCGTTAGCTCGAGGATGTTGCCGATGATGCCGGCCATGCGGTTCCACTTCTGCTGTTCGGCGGTGAGCTTTTTTCGGCCTGCGGGGGTGAGGGTGTAGTACTTGGCGCGGCGGTTGTTATCGCTCTCGCCCCACTCGCTGGCGATGGAGCCCTCGTGCTCTAGGCGGTAGAGCGCGGGGTAGAGGGAGCCTTGCTGAACGATGAGCTGGTCGGTGCTCATCTGCTGGATGCGGAGGAGGACGCCGTAGCCGTGGAGCTTGCCCAGGGAGACGGCTTTGAGGATGAGCAGGTCGAGGGTTCCCTGCATTAGGTCGACTTGTTTAGGCATGTTTGCTCTCTCCTTGATTGTCTAGGAGAGTAATTAGGGTTTCCTAGATTGTCAAGGAGAGAGTTTTTTGGGGAGTGCGGGTTATTTGGTTACGGTGAGTGGAAGGTTGAGGGTGTGGGTGATGGGGGTTTGCTTGCCGGTGGCGGTGATCTGGAGGGTGTAGGTTCCGGGTGCGGTTGAGCCTGGGTACATGCCGCTGCAGCCGGTAGCTCCAATGAGGAGGGTAGCGGTGATGGCGAGGGCGATGAGGGTTGGGAGGCGGCGGGTTCGGCGGTTGGTGAGTGGAAGAAGGATGAGGGCGAGGGTAGCGGCGATGGCCGTCGAGAATGGGTTGCGCTTGGGCTGGGACTGGCTGATGTAGCCGATGACTGCGTCGGTGTCGACGTAGAGCTTGGTGGTGGCTTTGGCTCCGGGGGTGAGCGTAAGGTCGGCGGGGGTGAAGGTGACGGTGGTCCACTGGGGGAGTGAGCCGATGGTGAGGTGGATGGTGTCGGCGAAGGAGCCAACGCTGGTGGCCGTGAGGGTGAGGGTGGTGTGGTGGCCGGTGATGAGGGTGAGGGAGGATGGGTCGATGGAGAGGGTGAAGTCAGAGGGGAGGATGGTTTCGGTGATGGGAGATGAGGTGGAGGGGAGGTTGTTGGTGTCACCGCTGTATTGGGCTGTGATGGTGTGGTCGCCGGGTGTGAGGAGTGCGGTGGCGAAGGTGGCGTTGCCGGAGGCGAGGGGGACGGTGGCGAGTGGGGTTGTGCCGTCGAAGAACTGAACGGTTCCGGTGGGGGTGCCGATGGGCGAGTTTACGGTTGCGGAGAGAGTGACGGTCTGGGTTACGTAGGCGGGGTTGGGGGTGGCGGTGAGGGTGGTTGTGGTCAGGGCGGAGGTGACGACCTGGGTGAGTGTGGCGGAGGTGCTGGGGTTGAAGCTGGGATTGCCAGAGAAGGCTGCGGTGATTGTGTAGGTGCCTGGTAGAAGGGTGTTAGTCGTGTAGGTGGCGGTTCCGATGACAGGAGCGGCCGGGGTATCTTGCGACGAGAAGGTGACTGGGCGGGTGATTGGACCACCGGGAAGTCCGGTGAAGGTGACGGTGCTGGTCTGGAAGGGGCCGGTGACTGAGTTTTCCGGCTGGGCGGTTATGGTGGCGGTGAAGGTGACGGGCTGGCCTGCAGGGGAGGGGTTGAGGGAGCTTTGCAGGACGGTGGTGGTGGGCAGGGCGGTGACGATTTCGGTGAGTGTGGCGGTGGCGGGGGAGTGGATTGCGTCTCCGCTGTAGGTGACGACGATGATGTGCTTGCCTCCGGTGGAGAATCCTTTGAGAAGGCTCCAACTCGAGGTGCCTCCACCTGTGATCGAGACGGGAGTGCCGAGGGGAGTGCCGTTGTCGGTGAAGGTGAGGGTGCCAGTGGGGGTCGGGGTTGATGGTGGGTCGGTGGGGGAGTTCGCCACGGCTGCGGAGAGAACGACGGCTTGGCCAACGGCGGCGGGGTTGAGGCTGGAGGTGAGGTTGAGAGTTACGGGGATGCCCTCCACGGTATGCGTCGCGGTCAGGGTAATGGCGGGGTAGGTGCTGTTGCCGAACCATGTGGCTGTGGCTGTGTGAGTCCCGATAGAGAGCGTGGATGGGGCGGTGATGGTGGCGGCATTGGAGGAGAGAGTGGCTGAGCCTGCGTCGATGCCGTCGATGGCGAACTGAATGAGTCCAGCGAGCGTTGCGGTAGACGGCGGTGGCGGTGCGAGGGTGGCGGTGAGGGTGAAGGGCTGGCCAACGGTGGAGGGGTTGGGGTTTGACGTGAGTGTGCCGGAGACTACAGGAACGTCATCTTGATTGAGAAGGACGGCGACTGAATTGGCAGCATAGCCCGAGCCCACGCCGTTCGTGACCAGAATATCGGGGCGGCCGTCGCGGTTGACATCGATGGCTGCGAGATCTGCGAGTCCCTGACCAGCGAGGTAATTAAGTTCAGAGCCGAAAGAACGGCCGGGCATTGAGTGAACAACGGCGAGCGCGGGCAGTTCGTAAGGTGAGTTGTCTCCACGCAGGATGAGGTCGGCGCGACCATCGCCGTTGAGGTCGCTGGCGGTGATCGCTGAGTAGCTGTGGGAGAAGATACCTGCGGTGACAGGAGCTGAGAAGGTGCCATCGCCAACACCGTAGTAGACAAAGACTGCTGCGCCATTGGTGACGACGTAGGGATTGGACAGTGAAGAGACATTGCCGAGTCGATAGAGGACAGCAACATCCTGATTGCCGTCGCCGTCAAAATCTCCTGTGGCTACTGCCGCAGTGCCCATACTGGTAGTTCCAGCGATGGATGGGATGGGCAACACAGTTCCAGTCGAGTCGAAGCTACCGTCGCCATGACCATTGAGGACGTAAGCATTTGCGAGTGCGCCGAAGGCTGCATCCAGTTTGCCGTCGTGATTGAAATCGGCTAATGCAAGAGAGCTGTTCGCTGCAGTGTAGCCATTCTGCCAAGGCTCGGTAGGCATTCTGGTGGTGATAGGGCGAAAGGTACCGTCACCGTTGGAGAGGCCAACATAGATGTATGAATAGTTACCGACAGATGTGCCGTTTATATCACTGCTTAAGATATCGTCGCGACCGTCGCCATTAAGGTCAACGACTTTTCCGTAGTAAGCCTGGGGGAAGACTGTCGATGAGTTTGGGACCGGCGTCAGCGGACCGAAGGTGCCATCGCCATGGCCGAAATAGATGTAGGAGTTGTATTGATAGATAGACGGTGAGCCGATGGCCAATAGGTCCTGGTGGCCATCGCCGTCAAAATCGCCGTGAAGAATATAGGCATTCCAAGAGGAAAGCGGTGTGCTGAAGTTGATGTTCGCGTTCGCTAACGGCTTATACGGTGCGAAGGTGCCATCGCCATTGCCGAGACTAATCTCAATGGTTGTGTCGCCTGTTGCTGCTATATCTGGGACGCCATCGCCATTGAAGTCGGCGAAGGTTGCATGGCCGAGGACCTGGGCGACCTCGTAGGCCGGGGCGGTGTCGAAGGTGCCGTCAGGTTTGCCGTAGCTGATGTAGAGGCCGTTGTTTGCTGCTGCGATGATATCGAGCTGACCGTCGTTGTTGATGTCGACGATCTGCTGATAGTTGAAGGCGCCCAGGCTGGCGGTGGCGACTAGGCCCGTGGAGGCTGCGACGTAGTGTTTCGGATCGGTGAAGTTGAGGTTCGGCTGGCCGAGCAGAACGGTAAATCCGTCTCCCGCCTGGGCGATGATGTCAGGGATGCCATCGTGATTCAGGTCCGATACCAGAAGCGGAAATAGAAAAGAGCCTTCGCCGTCGTATTGAGTGTCATGATTCCCGAAGACCTGGTCGGAGATGGGAGTGGGGTTGAAGGAGCCATCTGCGTTGCCGTGAAGGATGATGAGGTGGGTGGCTCCGTCGATATCGCCGGTGATTGTTTCTACATAGCCGCAGACGGCGTCGACATGACCGTCGCCGTCCATGTCGGCGTAGGTACAAACGTTGTCGTAATCGAAGGTCTGGGAGTAGGACTTGAAGGGGGCAAAGGTGCCATCGCCGTTGCCGAGCATGACGTAGGGGCCCTCATTGAAGAGGAGATCCGGTTTGCCATCGCCATTCACATCGATTGCTATAGCAGAGAGCGAGGTGTCGATCGTAGAGGCGAGAGCGAAGCTGCCATGACCATCGCCAAGCAGGATGTATGTTTGCTGATCGTTGGCATCGAGGACCATGAGATCAGGGACGCCGTCGGAGTTGAGGTCTGACGGAGCATAGATGTATGGGTCGAAGTAGTTGCCGAGTGAGGTTGGCAGGGGTGTAAACGTGGGTGTTGCGAATGTGCCGTCGCCATTGCCGAGGAAGGTAACGAGCGAACCGGAGAAGGTATTAGCATACGGGCAGACGAGGTCCTGCTTGCCGTCGCGGTTGGCATCGAAGGCACGGCAACGGCTGTAAACATTAGAGGGAAGAGCGAGGGTGGTGGCCGGAGCGTAGCCTCCGCCGGGCTGCGCGAGCAGGATGTGGAGGCTGGCGGGAGGGAAGGCATTGTCACCGTAGATGATATCGGGGAGGCCGTCGCCGTTGAAGTCGGCCACAATGACGCTGGCGGGATCGCTGGGGGTGGGGATGCGATAGGGGTTGCGGAAGGTTTCGGCGGGGAGGGTGGCGGCGGTGAGCGTAAGCAGGCAGAAAGAAAGGAAGCGATGCAAGGGGGATGCTCCGGGCCGGGGGGGTTTTGCTTTTCTGGATGATATCTCAGGCTTTTGAGAATTCAGTGGGGACAATAAAAGACCGCGCTTTGTGGGCGCGGTCTTTGGATGATTTGAAGATCTGGTTAGCGGGCTGCGGCGGGTTCGCTGATCTCGGCCAGGCGCTTTTCGAGGGCCTTTTCGAGGTCTTCGAGGGCCTTGGAGAAGCCGTCGATTCCTTCCGTCAGCTTGTCGCTGGCCATGCGGTCGGCAGCGTGCATCTTGTCGAAGGTGGCCTTGTCCATGGGGATCTTTTCGATCTTGAGGTCCTTGGCCTTGGCGGCGTCGAGCTTGCGCTCGAGAGTGCCTTCAGCTGCCTGGAGCTCGCCGAGGAGCTTGGGTGCGATGGTGAGGAGGTCGCAGCCGGCCAGCTCGATGATCTCGCCGGTATTACGGAAGCTGGCTCCCATGACGACGGTTTTGTAGCCGAAGTGCTTGTAGTAGTTGTAAATGGTGGTGACGGACTGGACGCCGGGGTCCTCGGCTCCGGTGTAGTCCTTGCCGGTGTCCTTCTTGTACCAGTCGAGAATGCGGCCGACGAACGGGGAGATGAGGGTGACTTTGGCTTCGGCGCAGGCGATGGCCTGGTGGAGGCCGAAGAGGAGGGTCAGGTTGCAGTGGATGCCTTCCTTTTCGAGCTGCTCGGCGGCGCGGATGCCTTCCCATGTGGAGGCGAGCTTGATGAGGACGCGCTCGCGGGAGATGCCGGCGGCTTCGTACTGGGCGATGATGTCGCGGGCGGTCTCGATGGACTTCTCGGTGTCGTAGGAGAGGCGTGCGTCAACCTCGGTGGAGACGCGGCCGGGGACGATCTCGAGGATCTTCTTGCCGAAGGCTACGGCGAGGGACTTGAAGGCTGCGGCGGCTACGTCGTGATCGGAGGCGTTGGGGCCGGAGGACTCGCGGGCCTGCTTGAGGACGTCGTCGACGATGGACTGGTAGGCGGGCATGCCTGCAGCAGCGGCGATGAGCGACGGGTTGGTGGTCGCGTCCTGCGGCTTGTACTGCTGGATAGCGTTGATGTCGCCGGTGTCGGAGACTACGGTGGTCATGCCACGAAGCTGTTCGAGTAACGATGCCATTATGTTGCTCCTTCGTTGTCTTAGGTTAGATTTTAGCAAGCCCGGGTGGGTTGTGTTGGTGTGAATTCATGGAAAAGACGTAAACGTCGATTGAAAAGGCTTAACATCGATCTGCACCGATGACACCGATTTGAAGAACGAATGATTCCACGTCCTGAAGAGAGATGTGGAGACGCATCGGGGGATCCGGAGTGTCCGGTTGTGGACGGGGCTGGCCGCGACTGGACAGCGGTGATGCCAGGGTGTGGGATTAGACGCTGATAATGAAAGGGTTTTCATGGGATGGTGTGGTGGATCGATTGCATATTGATCGATAGAAGGTCGATGGAGGTGTGTCTTGTCCGGATGGATACAGAACATTCGATTTTCGCTGCGGATGATGCGGCGCAATCCTGGCTTTGCGTTGATGGTGATTTTGATTATGGCGTTGGGGATTGGAGCGAACACGGCGATCTTCAGCGTTGTGCATGCAGTGTTGCTGGAGCCGTTGCCGTTCCGAGATGTGGATAGGGTGGTGCAGGTGTGGCACACGCCTCCTCAGGCGAGCTTTCCGGGTATGACGGAGTTTTCGGTTTCGGCTGGAAACTTTCTGGACTGGCAGCGGCAGAATCACGTGTTTGAGAAGATGGCGTTCTACTCGGGCGCACAGTTTGACGTAACGGGCGAAGGCAAGCCCGAGGCGGTGGTGGCAAGCCGGGTGAGCCCGGACTTCTTCCCGGTGCTGGGGGTGCAGCCGATTCATGGACGAGTGTTCCAGCCGAGTGGGCAGGCGACAGGAAGCGGATTTCAGAACGAACGTGAGGTGGTGCTGAGTTACCGGTTCTGGCAGAAGCACTATGGGGGCGATCCGCAGGTGGTGGGAAGGACGATCAAACTGGATGGAGATCCTTACACGATTGTTGGAGTGATGGGCGCGGCGATGACGAAACCGGGGTTCGCGGAGATGTGGGTGCCGCAGGTTCTGACTCCGGCGGAGGCAGCGGTGAGGGGGGAGCATCACTTTTTGGTGGTGGCGAGGCTGAAGCCGGGAGTGACGGTGCAGGAGGCGCAGGCGGAGATGAACACGATCTCCGAGCGGTTGGCCCAGGCGTACCCGGGGGACGATAAGGGGTGGGGAGCAGTTCTGAATCCGATGCGTGAGGAGACGGTGGGGGAGATTCGTCCGGCGTTGTTAATGATTCTGGGTGCTGTGGGGTTTGTACTTCTGATTGCATGCGCGAACGTTGCGAACCTTGTGCTGGCTCGGACATTGGCGCGGCGGAAGGAGATTGCGATTCGAACGGCGATGGGGGCGACGCGTCTGCGTGTGATTTGGCAGTTATTGACGGAGACGGTACTGCTCTCGTTGTGTGGCGGTGCGCTGGGGTTGTTTGCGGCACATTTCGGTATCGAGCTTTTGCTTAAGTATTTCGCAGACCGGCTGCCGCAGACGACGGGGATTGGGCTGAGTGCACCGGTGCTTGCGTTTACGTTTGGAGTTGCCGTGGTGACGGGTGTGCTTTCGGGAATGATTCCAGCTGTTGCGATGACGCGCGGGGATGTGAATGAGGGACTGAAGCAGGGGCTGGGGAGGACGGACGCGACGAGTGGAGGGAGCAAGACGCGTTCGGCGCTGGTAGCGGTGGAGGTTGCGTTATCGCTAGTGCTGCTGGCTGGCGCGGGACTGATGATTCGCAGCCTGTATAAGCTGCAGGAGATCAACCCGGGCTTTGATGAGCACAACGTGCTGACGATGGAGTTGCAGATCAACAAGCGGATGTTTGCGAATGCAACGGCAGAGGCGCAGTTCTTCAGCCAGTTGCAGGAGAGAGTGGGTGCGATCCCGGGAGTGGACTCGGTGGGCGCGATCGACGATCTGCCTTTGGCGGGAGGATCGAATCAGCCGGTGGCGGTGGAAGGACAGCCGGCGATGGCGATGTCGGAGCAGCCGGAGGTTTCGGTGCGGGTAGTGACGCCGGGCTACTTCAGGACGATGCGGATTCCGTTGCTTGCGGGAAGAGATGTGAGTTCGAGCGACGGAGCAGATTCGGCGCCGGTGGTTGTGATCTCGGAGTCAATGGCGAAGAAGTTCTGGCCGAAGGGAGATGCGTTGGGACATCACCTGAAGCTGTCGTTCTATCCGGACAAGGATAGGACGGTGGTGGGGGTTGTGGGGGATGTGAAACAGCTGGGGCTGGACAGCTCGGCGGGAGTTGCAACGTTGTATTGGCCGCAGGCGCAGATTGAAGGCGCGCCACAGGGAGGATGGATTTCGCGGCCTGCGACGCTGGTAGTGCGCACTATCTCGGGTCCGCGGACAGTGGCGACAGCGGTGACGAATGCTGTGCATCAACTGAACAAAGATGTACCAGTCGACAACATTCTGACGCTGGAGGAATTTGTTGGGGGCACACTGACACAGCACAGTTTTAACATGGAGCTTCTGGCTGTGTTCGGAGGGCTGGCGTTGGTGCTGTGTACGGTGGGGATCTATAGCGTGCTTGCTTACTCGGTTCGGCGCGGGATGAAGGAGATTGGCTTGCGCATGGCGTTTGGCGCGACGAAGCAGGATATCTTCCGCAGCATCATCGTGCGGGGCCTGAAGCCGACAATATTAGGGATTGCCGTGGGACTGGCGGCGGCATTTGCGCTGAGCCGGCTGATGCGAAGCATGGTGTACGGAGTGAGCGAGCGTGATCTCGCGACACTGCTGACCGTGACGTCCGTGCTGGTGATTGTGTCGCTGGTGGCGAGTGTGGTTCCGGCACTGCGGGCTACGAAGGTGAGTCCGCTGGCGGTAATCCGCGAGGAGTGAAGCTTCGCGGATTATTTCGGGATTATTTCGAGGGCGAAGGTGTTTTCGAGGGTGCCCAGGCCGTCGATTTCGATTTGGATACGGTCGCCGGGTTGGACGGGGCCTACGCCGGCGGGGGTTCCGGTGGGGATGATGTCGCCGGGTTCGAGGGTCATGGCGGCGGTGATGTAACGGAGCAGGTGAGGGATGGGGAAGATGAGATCGGCGGTGGTTCCCTGCTGCTTGATTTCGCCGTTGAGGCGCGTGGTGAGGGTGACGGGGGAGCCGGTGGAAGGGTCGATCTCGTCGGACACGATGGGTCCGGCGGGGCAGAAGGTGTCGAAGCCTTTGCCTCGGGTCCATTGGCCGTCGGATTTCTGGATGTCGCGGGCGGTGACGTCGTTGACGATGACGTAGCCGCGAATGTAGGGGCGGACGTTTTCGGTGGGGCCGAGGTTTCGGCAACGACGGCCGATGACGATGGCGAGCTCGCCCTCGTAGTCGACGCGGTGAGAGAGAGCGGGCATGCGGATGATGCCGCCGGGGGCGAGGAGCGACGATGGCGGTTTGAAGAAGAGGAGGGGTTCCTTGGGGACTTCGTTGCCGAGCTCGGTGGCGTGGTCGCTGTAGTTGCGACCGATGCAGATGATCTTGGAGGGGGTGACTGGGGCGAGGAGGTGGAGGTCGGAGAGGGGTTTGGGATGGAAGTCGATGGTGGGGAAGGTTTGGGCGGCGAGCTGGGCGGCTAAGTCTTCTTCGGGGGCTTCCATGGGGGAGACGGCCCAGAGGGTTTCGTCTTCGCGTTGCTCGACGAGGGCATAGCGGGGGACGGGGATGCCGCGCTCGAAGGAGAGGAATTTGCAATAACGCATGGCTGCTCCGTTTTCTAGTTTCTAGGGTTCTGGTGCGGTCTCCAGCACGGGGTCGCTGGGAGGGCTTTCGTTTCCGGTGGCGTCGATTGCGGTGACGCGGTAGGCGTAGTGGTGGCCAGCGATGGCGGTGGCGTCGTGGAGGGCGGGGCCGGTTACGGGGGTCTGGGTGAGGCGCTGGGAGGTGCCGATGGGCTGATTCGAGGCGGTGAGCTCCTGGCGGTAGACGTGATAGCCGGCGAGGTCGGCTTCGGTGCCGGGCTCCCAGGAGAGGTCGATGGCGGCGCCGGTGCCTGCGGGAACCGCGACCAGACCGGTGGGGGATAGCGGGGGAAAGGTGTCGTTGAAGTGGAGTGTGACAGGGGAAGATATAGGGCTGCGCAGCTCGAGTTGATGGCCGTGGAGGGTGATGGCACGGACACGCTGAGCGGTGTAGGTGTAGGTGTCGCCTTTGTGGGCAGATGGGTCAGCGGTTCCGCCGGCGTCAGGTTGGTCGGTGGGAGTCTTGAGGCGGACTTCAGTGGGGCTGGGAGGGGCTAGCTGGAGGAGTGATTTGGACTTTGCGGGTGAGGGTGCGGGGGCTTTGGGTGGGCCGGCAAGGGTGCGGTCGAGTTCGACGGGAGAGGTAGTGGACTCGTGTTGCCACTCGATGATGGCACCGTCTCTGGTGACGGTGGCGTGTAGCTGCTGGACGGGGGGTGGAGCGGCTCCGGCGGCGGTGAAGGCGGGGGAAGAGAGGGCGGCGGAGCGTCCGGCGGCGTTGAAGATCTGGATGCGGTAGGCGAGCAGGGTGGCGGGGTCTACGGTCAGGGGCGGGGGGAGTGGGTCGATGGCGTGGCTGGCGCCGGGGGTGACGGCGATGCGTTGTAAGGGTGTGCAGGATGCGGCGGGTGAGGCGGTGAAGTTGGTTTGGCGGCAGAGCTCGGCGGTGAGACTGCCTTTGATGTCGATGCCGTCGGTGGTGCGGGCGGGGGTGGTCCAGCGGAGCTCGACCTGGTCGCCGATACGGTGGGCGGTGAGGTCGGTGACGAGTTCGGGAAGATTGAGCGAGGGAGGGCGGGGATTGCCTGGGCTGGCGCAGCCGATGGTGAGGAAAAGGAGTCCCAGAAGGGTAGCGGTGAGCCATTGGCGGTGGGGGCTCACAGGCTGGGCATGCCGTTGGTTTTGCAGAAACTTCATCGGTTTCCAGCCTAGCATTTTGGGCCTGCGGGGCCGCGTAATGGGCCGGATACTTGAGGTATTCCCGCAAAAACTTGGCATCGGCATACATCCACTTGATGGAATTGCAACATCTTTCTATAGGACGAACACGCTTATGGGAAAAACCACTATGGCAAACGAGTTCACTCCGATCGATGCAAAAGTTCTTCCTCTGACGTCGCAGTCGATGATGGAAGCGGTGGCGCACGATAGCCGGGAAGTGCAGGTGGACGGCGGTGTAGTCGAGGAATTTATTGCAGAGAAGCACATTGGAGAACGCATCAAGTATCTGCGCCTGAAGAAGTCGATGGGGTTGGTGGAGCTGGGGCGGCATACGGGGCTGTCTGCTAGTTTTCTGTCGCAACTGGAGACGGGGCGCGTGGTGCCTACGCTGCGGAATCTGGCGCGGATCGCGATGGTGTTCTCGAAGGACCTGAGCTACTTCTTCGAGCCGGCGCCGCAGACGCTGTTCCGGGTGCATCGCAGGAAAGATCGCGTGAGGCTGCCGCAGACAGGTGTCGATGACCCCTCGTACTTCTTTGAAAGCCTGGGGTATCTTGTGCCCGACCGGCAACTGGATCCTTATTTTGCGGAGTTTTTACCGGCCAGAACGGGACGAGTTCCGCGAGCGCATCAGCATGTGGGCTGCGAGTTTTTGTATTTGCTGACCGGTTGCCTGGATGTGCGGCATGGAGAGATTACGCACAGGCTGGAGGCGGGAGATGCGGTGTATTTCGATGCGAACACGACGCATAGCTATCTGTGCGCGGCAGAATCGCCTGCGACTGCGGTGATTGTGACGTTGCAGCATGCAGTGCCATTGCCCAATGGAACGCGAAGGGTGGAACGCAGTATGGCTGCGGCGATGTTGCGGCCGATAGAGGAAAAGCAGCCTCTTGAAAATGGCGCGGACAAGAAGAACCGCCATCGGATGCACTAGAGTGCAATGCTTCGTGAGGTTAAAAGTTTGATTGTTGTTTGATATGGTTGTCCGCATGTGGATGACGCGGATTTCTGTGGCTGTAGTTGCGGTGGGGTTGGTTGCGACGGTGGGTGCGCAGGAGAAGGTGCTGGCTCCGATGCCGCCGATGGGGTGGAATAGCTGGGACTCGTATGGGCTGACGGTGACGGAGGCGCAGTTTCGCGCGAATGCCGATGTGGTTGCCGCGAAGCTGAAGGCGTTTGGGTGGCAGTATGTGGTGGTTGATGAGGGATGGTATCTCGAGAATCCGGAGAGCGCGGGAAAGCCGGAGACGCTGGTGTATACGGTGAATGCGCAGGGGCAGTATGCTCCGGCTTTGAACCGGTTTCCTTCGGCGGCGAGTGGCGCTGGGTTCAAGCCGCTGAGCGATGCGGTTCATGCGAAGGGGCTGAAATTTGGGATTCATATCATTCGGGGGATTCCGAAGAAGGCCGTCGCGGCGGATATGACGATTCCTGGGAGTACGTTTCACGCCAGCGGCGCGGCGGATACGGCGGATGTGTGTCCGTGGAATCCGGATAACTTTGGCGTGAAGGACAATGCTGCTGGGCAGGCCTGGTACGACGCGCTGATGAAGCAGTATGCAGGGTGGGGTGTGGATTATCTGAAGGTAGACTGTATCGCTTCGCATCCTTTCAAGGGGGCGGAGATTCAGATGATTCATCGGGCGATTGCGAAGACGGGGAGGGATATTGTGCTGAGCCTTTCGCCGGGACCGACGGCTCTGGAAAATGCGGCGCTGGTTGGGGAGAATGCGCAGCTGTGGAGGATTTCGGATGATGTGTGGGACAGGTGGGAGAAGGGTAAGGAGTGGTCGCAGAGTTTGAAGGCGCAGTTTCCTGTGATTGCGAGCTGGTCGAAGTATGTGAAGCCGGGGAATTGGCCGGACGCGGATATGCTGCCGCTGGGGCATCTGGGGCCGGTGCCGGGCGATGGGAAGGATCGGGATACAAGGCTGACGCATGAGGAGCAGCGGACGATGGTAACGTTGTGGTCGATCTCGCGGTCGCCGCTGTTTCTGGGGGCGAATTTGACGAGACTGGATACGTTGACAACAGCGCTTGTGACGAATGCTGAGGTGATTGGAGTGAATCAGCATTCGGTGGAGAACCATATGGCGGGGCAGAACGGAGATGTGGTGGCCTGGACGGCTAAGTCTTCAACGGGTCCATCGGGAGTGCGATATTTGGCTGTGTTTAATCTCGGGGAGACGACGGCGAAGGTGGAGACTGCGTTTACGAAGTATGGGTTGGGAGAGAAATATAAGGTGCGAGATCTTTGGCAGAAAGAGAATGAAGGGACGCAGACTGGAGTCTCGGAGGAGATTCCGGCGCATGGAGCGCTGTTGCTGGAGCTGCGTCCTTAGGTCGTCGGATCTAAGCCTGATCTCACGTGATGGAACCGACCTGAGTCTGCGCTTCGAGTAGGTGCGCTGGATTCCACTTAGGTGTTGAGCGAAGCAGTTTCACCAATGAGGGATCGTAGCGGAGCAACACGTTGTCTTCTACGAAGAATAATGCGGATGTATTGTCGTTCAGCAATTCCGCGCAGAACCGACCCAGTAAATAGTGCATTTTATCTCGCAACTCACCATCAGGGATTCCTCCGGGACATTTATATCCGAACGACGTATAAGAATTGTGCGCTGCCCACTGCGGTATTTCCCGGTTTCCAAAATACGAGGTGTCCACTCGGCGATCAAAATGTTGAAGGGGAAAGAACATCGCGTTGTATTTGAGTAGGCCTCCTTCGCCATCAAATGTGGATACGCCATAGAAATTTGTTGAATCGTACTCCTTACGCCAGCCGTGCTGCATGGCAAGGGAAAGCCGATCGTCCGTGAATCTTTCTAGTTTCTTTTGCAGAAAAAAGATTGAAATCCCGCTAACCTCCGGAGTTGGCTTTCGGAAGAGATTCTTCA
The DNA here is from genome assembly GCA_035566575.1 of Edaphobacter sp. Lineage (GTDB taxonomy): Bacteria > Acidobacteriota > Terriglobia > Terriglobales > Acidobacteriaceae > Edaphobacter. Next base: position 3,920 of record DATMQZ010000037.1, on the reverse strand, counting down.
AGGCATCAAGTTTTGGCATTCCTTATCGTAAGGTCGGACCCGCGCTTTCTAATAAGACTTTCGATATGCAGTTCTGAGAGTGGCAGCCAAGGCTAAAGGTGGTTGCTTCGGTACATTTTTCGCCTTACTATCGCCTCAGTGGACTTCCCAAAGAACAAGACGAAGATTGATTTGAATCGCGGTGCGAGTGCGGAGGCTGAGCGGCTGGTTTCGGCTGGGCGAGTGGATGATGATGCGGCGTTTGAACTGAAGCTGCGGCCTTCGCGGCTGGCGGAGTTTATCGGGCAGGAGAAGGCCAAGGAACAGTTGGCGATTGCGCTGGAGGCGGCGAAGTCTCGTGGGGAGGCGCTGGACCATGTGCTGCTGTTTGGGCCTCCGGGGTTGGGGAAGACTACGCTGGCTACGATTATTGCGAATGAGCTTGGTGTGGGGTATCAGCAGACGAGTGGGCCGGCGTTGCAGATTCAGGGCGACCTGACGGCGATTTTGACGAACCTGCGGGAGAAGCAGGTTTTGTTTCTGGATGAGATTCATCGGTTGCAGCCGGTGCTTGAGGAGAAGCTGTATACGGCGCTTGAGGACTATAAGCTCGACATCATTATTGGACAGGGGCCGGCGGCACGGACGCATGTGATGGAGATTCGTCCGTTTACCTTTGTGGCGGCTACGACGCGGCCTGGTTTGCTTTCGTCGCCGTTGCGGAGCCGGTTTGGGATTCTGCTGCGGCTGGAGTTTTATACCGACGATGAGCTGCGGTTTGTGGTGGAGCGGTCGGCGGAGGTGCTGGGCGTGCCGATCGATCGCGACGGTGCGGCGGAGATTGCGATGCGGTCGCGGGGGACCCCGCGGATTGCGAATCGACTGCTGCGCCGTGTGAGGGACTATGCGCAGGTGCGGGCGCAGGGCGTGATCGACCGGCCTACTGCGAATGCTGCGCTGTCGCTGTTGGAGGTAGATGCTCATGGGTTCGATGAGCTGGACCGGCGGCTGCTGCGGACGATTATCGAGAAGTACGACGGTGGGCCGGTGGGATTGAATACGCTGGCGGCGGCGCTGGCCGAGGAGCAGGATGCGTTGGAAGAGGTGTATGAGCCGTTCCTGATTCAGATTGGATTTCTGGATCGGACTCCGCGTGGAAGGGTGGCTACGCGGCTGGCTTATGAGCACCTGGGGATTGAGATGCCTCGGAAGTTGAGCTTGTTTTAAGGGATGTCTTCGGCGGTACAGGCAAAACGGCATAGAACAAGCAACAGCGAAACACAGGGATCCTTCACTGCGTTCAGGATGACGACAATCGTGGGCGTTCAGGATGACAACAATCGGGGCGTTGAGGATGGCGACGGGAAACTCTTCGTCGCGATTTCCGGCAGCTTCTTACGGGGTGGGCTCGATTTCCAGTAGAATTTGCGTTGGCGCATCCGCGCAGTGAGGATGGATTTTTATGGCATCAGCGATGGCAAGTATTGAGGCGTTGAAGGGTACCCACCAGGAACTGAAGACTCGGATGGAGAAGTCGGTGGAGGACTTCAGAGCGCATTTGCTGAGTGCGCGGACGGGGCGGGCGAATGTCCATATGCTCGACCATGTGAAGGTGGATTACTACGGCACGGATACGCCGGTCGCGCAGATGGGGCAGGTGAGTACGCCGGAGCCGACGTTGATTCTGGTGCAGCCGTATGACGCGGGGATGGTTTCGGCAATTGAGAAGGCGATTCGGACCTCGGGAACGGGGCTGAATCCGATGACCGATGGCAAGGTGATTCGGGTGCCTGTGCCCCCGATGACGGAGGAGCGGCGCAAGGATGTGGTGAAGCAGTTGAACAAGACGATGGAAGACCACAAGACTGCGATCCGGAATATTCGGCGGGATGGAAATGATCAGATCAAGAAGGCGGCCAAGGATAAGCTGATCTCTGCCGATGACGAGAAGCGGGCGAACGAAGAGGTTCAGCAGTTGACCGATGCCGAGATCAAGCGGGTGGAAGAGCTGTTCAAGGCTAAGGAAAAAGAAGTGATGACGATCTGAACCCGTGTCGATGGGAGTTGCGCGAGGGGCCGGGCTATTTGCCTGGTCCTTTTGCTTTGGGAGTGTGAAGGTTTTTGATGCTGCGCCGATGAGGGATTTGGCGGCTTCGTTTTCTTCGGTCGCCTTGAGAGCGCGATGAGTCAGGAGACGGTGGCGAAGGACGGCAGCGACGTTCGCGAGAGGCGGCGGCATGTGCGCTATGCCGTGGATGGCGACGCCGAGGTGATGGTGGCCGATGGGACGCTGCTGTTTCGTGGCAACACGGTGGACATCAGCCTGTCGGGATGCTTCATTGCGACGAGCGCGCGGCTGGCGTTGGAGCCGGGCACGCCTGTGCAGATGGTCTTTCGGGCTGGCCACACGACACTGCGCATGAGTGCGACAGTGCGGGCGGTGCGGCCTGGGGCTGGCGCTGGATTCCTCTTCGGGATGATGAGCTCATATATGCAGGCGGGGCTGGAGGGTTTGATTGTCGAGATGCAGCGGCGGGCGGGGCGCTGATCGCTTTTCTTGTTGCGCCTGGACAGCTCAGAATGGTTCCGGTCTGAATGTTGCGGTTGAGATGGGAAAAGCGGTTCGCGAGCAGCGCGAATGCCCACTCATGCGATGAGACTGCATGAATGGGGCACCCAGCTTTCCTATAGCACCCGGATTTTCCTTTAACACCCGGCTTTCCTGTATCGCCCAGATTTTCCTTTATATCGAGGATGCTTCAGACGCCCTGGTAGACGAGCTTGACGAACATCTCGGGGGTGACGAAGCCTTTGCCGAACTTGGCGTCGAACTGGGCGGTGGGTTTGGCGGCTACGGCTTCGTCGGCGGATTTGCCTTGCTGCTTGAGGGCGGCGATTTTCTCGCGGATGGCGGTGAGCATGTCGAGGGAGTCGGAGAGCTGGGTCTTGTTGCCGACGGGGCCGTGGCCGGGGATGACGATGGTGGAGTCGGTCCCGGTGGCGAGATTGCGCTTAGTGGCGCGGATCATGCCGTCGATGTGGCCGCCGGTGGCGTAGTCGATGAAGGGGTAGGCGCCGTTGAACCAGGTGTCGCCGGTGTGGAGGACGTCGGCTTCGGTGAAGTGGACCGAGATGTCGGTGTCGGTGTGGGCGGGGTCGTAATGCTGGAGGTGGAGGGTTTCGCCGTTGGTGGTGAGCATATCATCGTCGGCGAAGATGAGGGTGGGAAGGGCGTCGGCTGGGAGGGGTGGGAAGGTGGCGTTGAAGATGGGGATGATTTGAGGGTTGCTGAGGCGGAAGCGGGTCTTCTCGTGGGCGATGATCTTAGCTCCGACCGAGTGGATCCATTGGTTGCCGTCGGTGTGGTCGTAGTGCCAGTGGGTGTTGATGAGGTGCTCGATGGGGTCGGCGCTGATGGCGGTGAGGGCTTCGGTGATCTGCGGGCGTGAGGTGGAGATGCCGGTGTCGACGAGGAGCTTGCCTTGTGGACCGGGGAGGACGGCGATGTTGCCGCCGGAGCCGATGAGGACGTTGACGTTGCCGCGGAGTTTTTGGGTGGTGATTTTGGCGGTGGCGGCGGTTTTGCGAGCCTCAAGGACCATAGCGGGAGGCTGGGCTGAGGCCTGGGCGAAGAGGATGCGCGGAGTGAGATAGGTTGCAGCGGCGGTTGTGGCGGTGGTGGAGAGGAAGCGGCGGCGGGTGATTGTCTGGGCGTTCATCATTTCCTCGTTCGGCTTTTAACCGATGGTACAGGGAGCCGATAAGGAATTCTAAGATTTGATAACGCATAGGCCAAATCTGAGGTGTCGATAGACCGTATTTGCCGATAATCCCGTTTTGCGGGGGAACTTCGACGCCAAGTTTTGGATCGCCGTTCGACGAGCGACTTGCCCCGGTTGGCGATAGTTAGGCGTAAGATTCTGGTTGCACCCTGAGGGCCT
>DATMQZ010000036.1:0-37033 GCA_035566575.1 Edaphobacter sp. | reverse complement strand
GCTGTCGCACCTGCCGATCATCGCGGACCCGTCGCATGGCACGGGGCTGCGCGACAAAGTCATCCCGATGGCTCGCGCCGCGGTCGCCGCGGGCGCGGACGGCATCATGATCGAAGTGCACCCCAACCCCGAGCAGGCGCTGTCGGATGGGGCACAGACGCTGTTCCCCGACCAGTTCGCCCAGTTGATGCGCGAGGTGCGCGTGATCGCCGAGGTGATCGGCCGGCGGGTGGCGGAGCCGGCGGCGGTGGGCGCTTGAACGGCGGCGGACGAACGGACGATCGGACGGGCGGACCGATGCTGCTTCTCTCCGTGTGGTTACTGTCCGCCGGTCCGCCGGTCCGCCAGTCCGCCGATCCGTGGCCCATCCTCGACCGCGCCAGCGCAACCTACCAGACGATCACCAGCTTGTCGGCCGACTTCGTCCAGATCATCACGAATCCGATGATCGGATCCCCCGACACGACGCGTGGTCGGCTGTACCAGATGCGCCCCAGCCGGTTTGCGATGCGCTTCACCGCGCCCAAGGGCGATCGCATCGTGGCCGACGGCCGCTTCCTCTGGCTGTATACCCCCAGCACCACACCCGGCCAGGTGATCCGCTCGCGCATTCCCGAATACGGCACCACCGGCCCCAATTTGATCGGACAGTTCGTAGAGCAGCCGCGCGAGCGCTACACGGCACAGTACGTCCGTGCCGACTCGCTCACGGAGGCGGGGCCCGTCGACGTAATCAGGCTCGTGCCGAAGAGCCACGAGCAACCCTACAGCGAAGCCACGATCTGGGTGGGTCGGGAGGACGGGCTGGTGCACCGCGTCGATATCGCGGAAAGCTCCGGCCAGGAGCGCACGGTGATCCTGCGAAGCATCCGCGTGAACGTCGGCGTGCCGGGGCGCGAGCTCACGTTTTCGCCTCCGGCCGGAGTACGAGTCGTGGACCAGTAGCCCAGGCGTCACTTCGTCGTCGCTTCTAGGGGGACAGGCTCAAAGTACCTCGGAACGATGATCTTCGTCTTCGGTGACGCCATGTTCACTTCCCGCAAGAATGACTGCAGAGCGTCCTGCGCCGGCTGCTGCGACGCGCCATACGGGGCCATGAAGTTGTCCCAATGTGTTGGAAGCACTATCGCCGGGAAGCCTATATCGCGCATGAGGCGGCCGGCATAGTCGTAAATCTCCCCTCGAGACGCAGCCGCACCGATCAGAGCGACGTCGGGTCGCAATCCTTCAATCTCGCGCTCGATGTAGTTCATCCCGCCAAACGCCAGAATCTGATGACCGTGGAAGCGGATCAGGTAGGCGAGGGTGCCTCCTTCTGGGTGAATCTGTTCCAAGGTCAACGGTGCTTTCATTCCAGCCGGGGCCGTCGCGGAACTAAAGTAGTGCTTGTGGTCCAGAGGGCTATGAATGCTGGGAATGACTTTGAGGGAAAAAGAGCCGAACTGGTAGTCCTCTCCGCCACGCACGGTAATCAGCTGTTCTTCAGGAACGCCGTAGGCCCGCATGATATTTTCGGTGCTCTCGGTGCCGATCACCGCGGCGCCCGTTTTGCGGGCGATGTGGGGAACGTCCAGGACGTGGTCGTAATGAGTGTGAGTGACGAGGACAAAATCTGCTCGTTGAATGTGCGAATCGATTGCCGCTACGTCCGGCGTTGCGATGTCGCCCCACCCATACGCCGGGCGAGTATCTCCGGGCATGGAGTGGCCTCCCGGTGGTGGCGGTCCGTTGATTCTCGACAGATACGGATCGATCAGAATCGTCGTGGTTCCATCGCTGATTCCCCAGCCGGCCGTTCCCAGATATTTCAGAACGACCTGGTTGCTCTTTTCCGCGGTCCTTTGGTCCTGAGCCGCCAGAGTTGTGAGCACAGTTACTGTGAATACAAAGCAAATAAACCCGGATTTCGCCATGGAAATGCACCTCCTGGCCGAACATGGCGCGAAGTCTACTTGAGCAGAGCAACAGGGTCAATCATTGCGGGTGTACGATGTTTGGCCTGAGTTCTCTACCGCTCGAGATATGGGATGGCGAGAATGCTTGCAGCGCAGATTAAACGCACCGTGATATTGGCACTTACCCTTGGAACCGTGTTGCTAACCCCGGTGTCCGGGCACGCATGGCAATCGGAAAAACAGATGAGCGACATGCCGGGTATGAGCGTGAACTCTGCGGGGCATGCTTGTGATGACATGAGTGGTATGGGTGGCATGAGTGTCATGGGTGAGAGCATGGCAGCCATGATGAATCACATGTGTATTACACCGATGCGTGCGAAACAGCCGGGCGACGAGGAGAAGGCGAAGGCTGTGGTGGCTGAGGTAAAGGCCGCGATTGAGAAGTATAAGGATTACAAGAAGGCGCTGGCCGACGGATACCAGATTGCGAATCCGAAGCTGGAGCAGCCGCAGTATCACTTCAACAATGAAGCGAACGTGCGGCTGGCGGAGGGTAAGTTCGATCCGGCGAAGCCGTCTTCGTTGCTTTACCGCCGGACGCCAAATCAGCGTTACAAGCTGGAGGGTGTAATGTTTACCGATCGCGTCGATGCGCCTGAAGAGGAGCTCAATCAGCGTATTCCTCTAAGCGTTGCACGGTGGCATGAACACACAAACTTTTGTGCGGCTCCGGCCAACAAGGTGAAGGAGTATCACGGCGATCATCCTAAGTTTGGAATGTTTGGTTCGATCCATACGAAAGAGGCTTGCGAGGCCGAAGGCGGTACCTTTTTCCCTGTGATGTTTACGTGGATGATCCATGTCTTTCCTTACGAAGACAATATGAAGGATGTCTTCTCGATGAATGACGATATGGCCCATGTTCACTAGTTTTTCTTTGCGACGGGCGGCTTCGGATTTGCCTAGGCATCCGTAAACGCTGGAAAACAAAATGTAAACGAGGAACTAGGCGGGATTGAGAGCGATGAGGAGGACTGTGATGTTGTCGTTGCCGCCCTTGGCGTTGGCGGCGTTGACGAGGGCCTTGCAGGTGGCGTTGAGGTTGGACTGGGTGGCGCAGGCGGGGACGTGAGCCAGGATTGCGGCGATGTCTTCGTCGGTGAGCTCGCGGGTAAGGCCGTCGGAGGTGAGGAGATAGAGATCGCCGGGTTGAGGGTGGTGGCCGGCGATGTCGGCCTCTACTGTGGGTTGGGAGCCGACGGCGCGGGTGATGAGGTTGCGCATGGGAGATTGGGCGGCTTGCTCGGGCGTGATCTGGCCGGCGCGGAGTTGCTCTTCGACGAGGGAGTGGTCGTTGGTGAGCTGCTCGAGGTAGCCACGTCGGCGGCGGTAACATCGGCTGTCGCCAACGTGGACGAGCCAGAGGGTGGCGGGGTCGGAGGCGCGGGAGTTGGAATGGCTGTCGGAGGTAGGGGCGTGGAGAAGGGCGACGAGCGTGGTGCCCATGCCGGCGAGTTGTGGTGACTGGCGGGCCTGCTGATAGACGGCCTGGTTGGAGGCTTGAACGGCGGCGTTGAGACGGGCCTGCGGGCGAGTGGACGCACGCGACGGGCTGCTGGCGGGGTCGGGTGGAGCGATTTGCGCGAGGAAGGTGTCGGCGGCGAGATGGCTGGCTACTTCACCGCCTGCGGCTCCGCCCATGCCGTCGCAGACGACGAAGGCGCCGATGGCGGGATCAGCGGCGCATGCGTCCTCGTTGCCGCGACGGACCTTGCCGCGGTGGGAGAGCATGGCGTAGATGAGTTTGATGGCTGCCACCTTTGGTTTGAGGAAAAACCGGTCCGGAGAAAAAGATACACGCTGCCGCGATGAAGTCCAAGGGTACGTTCGTGTTAGAAGGAGAAGGGAGGTGGAATGAATCAGATTGGGAACGCGATTGTGCTGGGCGACAACCTTAGCGTGCTGCGTGGGATAGAGGCTGGATCGGTGGAGCTTATCTACGTCGATCCGCCATTTAATACAGGCAAACGGCAGGCGCGGATGCAGATGAAGACGATTCGGGACGAGGCCGGGGATCGTGTGGGATTTGGTGGGAAGCGGTACCGGACGGAGTTGGTAAAGGATGGATTGGGCGGAGCTTATGGGGACCGGTTCGATGACTTTCTTGGATTTCTGAGGCCTCGTCTGGAGGAGGCTTACCGAGTGTTGTCGGCTACGGGGTCGCTGTTTTTTCACATCGACTACCGCGAGGTGCACTACTGCAAGGTGATGCTGGATGAGATCTTCGGGCGGGAGTGCTTTCAGAACGAGATCATCTGGGCGTATGACTACGGCGCGCGTGCGAAGAAACGGTGGCCGGCCAAGCATGACAACATTCTCTGGTACACGAAGGACGCGGAGCGGTACACGTTCAATCTGGATGAGTGCGACCGGATTCCATATATGGCTCCGGGGCTTGTAGGTGAAGAGAAGGCTGCGCGGGGGAAGACGCCAACGGATGTGTGGTGGCATACGATTGTTTCGCCTACTGGAAAAGAGAAGACCGGGTATGCGACGCAGAAGCCGCTCGGGATTCTGGAGCGGATTGTGAAGGTGCACTCGAATGCGGGCGAGATGGTGATGGATTTTTTTGCGGGGAGTGGGACGACTGGAGAAGCGGCGGCAAAAAATGGACGAGGATTTGTGCTGGTGGATGAGAGCGCGGCGGCAGTGGAGATTATGCAGCGGCGACTGAAGCGCTATAGCCCCCGGTTGGTGGGTGTGGCGCCTTCAGGGAGCTTGAACGATTAGGCGCGGGCTTGCCTTTCGGCAATGTCACCGATGATGGGGAGCTTGAACCACTCACCTTTGAGCGCCTTGAAAATTGTGATGAGCCACGCGATGAAAAGTATCAGCTCAGCCACCATGTCGAGCCTGTCAAGCAGAATCCAGTTGAGGTGGAGAATGTCGTGTCCGATTCTGAGCACGGCGTCGAGGAGAATGAACATGATAAATAGGCCGATGGACTGGATTGAGTGGAAGCGGACTAGCGGCATCCTGTTGTAAGGCTTGATGATGAGGAAGACGATTGCAGGGAAGACCGTCATGTAGGCGAGGGCGGCGGCAAGGTTGTCGGAGATTCCCGATGAGGCTGCTGGAGTAGGCGGAGACGACGGAGTTCGGGCCTGAGGTAAATCGGACATGCTTTCTCCTCGTAATGTGTCACCCAGCATAGCCTATGACGAATGGCGGTTCACCTAATTTTCTCTGGAACGCAGACGGTCGCCACAGATTGTCAGCAATCGGTGACGACTCGACGTATTGTGGTTGATCTAGGTGTTTTTAGGATTGATGGCCTTGAAGCCGTAGGTCTCGTAGCTGGTGGTGAGCTTGTTGTTGGCTACCGTAACGACGGTGAAGCCTTCGGGTGTTCCCATGCGTGTGCCTTCCCACCAGTTGCCGCATATGGCTCCGCTGGTGATGTAGGGGACGCCCTTCCACTCGACTCGCTCATTGATGTGGGTGTGGCCCTGGAGGACGCCGAGGACGTTGTGGCCTTCGAAGAGATGGATGACCTCGTCGGAGTTGATGACGGAGAGGCCGTGGTGAGGTGAGGGTGTGTTGGGTGTGGGGACGTAGGAGTTGAATGCCGTGACCAAGGGGATGTGCACGGAGACGATAATGGGCGTGCCGGAAGGCAGAGCGGCGAGATCGGCGGCGAGCCACCGGAGCTGCGCGGCGTCGATACGGCCTTCGTAGGCGCGGTCATCTGTGATGCCGATGGAGTCGAGGACGATGAAGTGGTGGCCCTTGTGGTCGAAGGAGTAATAGGCCTTGCCGAAGTGATCTTCGTAGAGTTTTTTGCCGTAGAGGGATCGGTGGGAGCGACACCGCTGGCCGGGTAGATGCCGACGACGTCGTGGTTGCCGATGGTGTGGTAGACCTTGAGGCCGAGATCCTGCTCGGTCTTGCCATAGAGGTCGAATAGAGCGATGGCTCGCTGCGTGGGGACGCCCAAGGAGTCGAAGACATGGTCGCCGCCGTTGATGGCGAAGTCGGCCTTGAGGGTGCGGGCTTTTTTGAAGGCCATGTCGGTGCCGATGGCGGCGTTGAGCTCGGGCTGGATGTGGGTGTCGGTGAGGAAGATGAAGGTGAAGGGCTCGACTGGTGGCGCGGCGAAGACGGAGGGGGTGACAGCGGCGGAGATGCCGGCGGCTCCGAGGAGAGTAAGGAATTGGCGGCGGGTGGTCACTCTTTGATGATATTCCGATGTGGTTACGGGATGGAGAATGTTTGCCGGGTAGAATTTAGCGATGAAGTATCTGGTGGCTTTGCTGGCGGTGGCGGGGATAGTTGTGTCGGCGATGGCGTTGCGGGTGCACTATATGGACCCGGCGCTGGCTCCGCCTTGTGCGGTAACGGAGAAGTTTGACTGCGGGGCGGTGAATCACAGCCGGTTTGCGGTGTTTCCGCCGCGGACGTTCGATGAGGATCCGAAGAGTGGGCACCATATTCCGGTGGCGACGCTGGGGATTGTGGGTTATGCTCTGATCCTTGTGCTGGTGCTGATGGAGCGGTGGTGGCTGGTGCTTTATGCCGCGCAGATCGGTTTTCTGCTGGCTGCGTTTTTGAGCTACATTGAGGCGTTCGTTCTGGAGAAGTGGTGCATCTACTGTCTCTGGTCGCAGGGAATTGCGACGGCGATCCTGCTGACGACGGGTGGTTTTCTATTGGCGCGCTGGCTAGGTTTGCGGCAGTTCGAAAGAGTATCGAGGTAAAGCAGGATATGTGGCCAAAATTATTTGTGCAGCTGTTCGAGTTGCTTCCCCATGTGACGCGCCTGGTTCCGATAGCAGACCGGTATTTTTCCTCAAAGACCGCGAATGAAAAGGCCAATGAGGCTGCGTTGGCGGCGCTGGCCGAGGATGTTCGCGGCGATCTTGGGCAGGTGACGAAGGCCCACGCTGGGCTTTATCGGCAACTGCAGGAGTTGAGCGCGCACGTTGGTGAGGTGGGCGAGGATGCGAAGCGGACGCGGCTGGCGATGGAGCAGCAGGGGCACCGGCTGGAGAACCTCGAGTCGGAAGTTGTATGGCTGGGGCGTTGGCTAAAGGGCGGATTCGTACTGGTGGTGATACTGCTGGGTGTGGTGATTTATCTGGTAGCGCAGGCGCACTAGCGGATGTGGATTGATTTTGGGGCGGTGCGGCGGCGTAGAATCGAAGTATGGGAATCAGCCGCGAACAAGCCTTGGAGTGCTTCAACAGTGATGACCTGATCGGGATTGGCATGGAGGCCGATGCGGTGCGCCGCCGGCTGCATCCTGAGGGTGTGGTGAGCTACATCATCGACCGAAACATCAACTATACGAACTTCTGCACGGAGTATTGCACGTTCTGCGCGTTCTACAGGCCCCTGAAGGGCAAGCTTGCGGCTGAAGGGTACATCCTCGACTTCGAGACGATCTACGACAAGATTCGCGAGACTGTGGAGATGGGTGGCACGGGCGTGCTGATGCAGGGTGGACTGCATCCTGATTTGAAGATCGACTGGTTTGAGAAACTGTTTCGCGGGATCAGGGATCGCTTTCCTACGGTGTGGCTGCATTGTCTGAGCGCTAGCGAGATTCTGGCGATTGCCGAGTACAGCGAGCTGAGCCTGCGGGATACGATCATGCGGCTGCGCGATGCGGGATTGCAGTCGATTCCTGGTGGCGGCGCGGAGATTCTGGATGATGAGGTTCGGCATAGGATTGCGCGGTTGAAGTGCAAGACCGAGGATTGGGTTTCGGTGCATCGTACGGCGCATGAGCTGGGTATGCGGACGACCGCGACGATGATGTTTGGCGTGGGTGAGACCTTCGAGCATCGTGTGAACCACTTTGAGGTGGTGCGCAAGCTGCAGGAGGAGACGGGCGGATTTACGGCGTTTATCCCTTGGAGCTTCCAGCCGCATAATACGGCGCTTGGCGGACGGGGATGGGACGAGGCAACTTCGGTGGAGTATCTGAAGACGCTGGCGATCTCGCGGATGTATCTGGACAACATCGAGAATGTGCAGTCGAGCTGGGTGACGCAGGGGCTGAAGGTGCTGCAGATGGGGCTTCGATTTGGCGGAAATGATGTTGGCTCGGTGATGCTGGAGGAGAACGTCGTGAAGGCGGCGGGGACCAGCAACTGTACGACTGAGGAAGAGTTGCGGCGGATTATTCGCGATGCGGGGTTCAAGCCGGTGCAGCGGGATACGCTCTATCGAACGATGTTCTTGAATTAGTGGGCCATGGATGCCCGGTGGAAGTGGAAGACATCCGATTTGCGCTGGCCTTGCTTGTCGATGCGCTCCAGCGTTGAGGTGAGGTGGTTGGCATCCGTGAGAACGTAGCGGATGGTGAGCTTGCCGTCTTCACGGGCGAAGGTGACGGTGGTGGGAGAACTTTCCGTGACTGGGAGACGCACCACTTCATCTTTGTTCTCCCAGCCGATCATTCCAGCGTTGAAGTGCTTCATCTTGAAGACAGGTGTGGCTCCATCGAGTTCGATGGCCCAGAACTCGTAGAAGACGGGCTTGCCCTGCTCCACCTCGCGATACATGCCGATGATGCTGGCGCCGGAGGGATCACTCCAGATCTCGTCGGAGTGGGAACCGTCCTGGTCGCCGGTCCAATGGCCGGAGAGAAAGGCCAGATTGGCCAGTGTGGGAGCCGATTGACTCTGCCCCCATGCGAGAGGGGTGACAATGAGGGACAGGATGAGGCCGAGACGCCACATAATCGCTCCTTATTGGCATGAATTGGCAGTTTAGATTAGCAACGGGCCGACACAAAGGCTCTTCGCGTAGAATCGGTTCGATAGAGTAAAACCTCGCTGGAGCTGTAATCTGTCTTATTATCTTCAAAATCTGACTGCCACTCTTGGGCTGCTGCTGGCTCCGCATGGGCTGGGGCACTACTGGCGTGCGCACTATCTCGACCAGACGTTTCGCGGGCTTTATCGCTGGAATGCGTTTGATACGGCGCTTTTGATTCCCTACTTCATCGTCATGCTGATTTTGGCGTTCTATGGGGTGCACCGGTATCAGCTTGTTTGGCTGTACTACAAGAACAAGAAGAGTGCGGCGAAGTGGGATGAGCCGCCGGCGCGGTTCGCCGTGGACGAGCTGCCGTTTGTGACGATTCAGCTGCCGATCTTCAATGAGCAGTTTGTGATCGACCGGTTGATCGATGCTTGCTGCCGGTTGAACTATCCGCGTGACCGGTTTGAGATTCAGGTGCTGGACGACTCGACCGATGAGACGACGATGGTCGCGCAGCAGATTGTGCATCGGTATGCGACGGGCTTTGCCGGGATGGATCCGCAGCCGATTGTTTATCTGCATCGGACGAACAGGCATGGGTATAAGGCCGGGGCGCTGGATAAGGGACTGGATGTTGCGAAGGGCGAGTTTGTTGCGATCTTCGACGCGGACTTTGTGCCTCCGCGTGAGTGGGTGATGCAGGTGATTCACCACTTTGCCGAGCCTGAGATCGGCATGGTGCAGACGCGATGGACGCATTTGAATCGCGACTACAGCTTTTTGACGCAGGTTGAGGCGATTCTGCTTGATGGGCACTTTGTGCTGGAGCATGGCGGACGCAGCCGGGCGGGCGTGTTCTTCAACTTCAACGGCACCGCGGGGATGTGGCGAAGGCGCGTGATCGGAGAGGCCGGCGGGTGGCAGCATGACACGCTGACCGAGGATACGGATCTCAGCTATCGCTCGCAGCTGATCGGGTGGAAGTTCAAGTATCTGCAGGATGTGGAGTGTCCAGCGGAGCTGCCTATCGAGATGACGGCCTTCAAGACGCAACAGGCTCGTTGGGCGAAGGGCTTGATTCAGACGGGCAAGAAGATTCTGCCCCGTGTGATGAAGAGCGATATGCCCTGGCATACGAAGCTGGAGGCCTGGTATCACCTGACGGCGAACATCAGCTATCCGCTGATGATTGTACTGAGTGTGCTGCTGATGCCGGCGATGATTATTCGCAGTTGGCAGGGGCTGTTGCAGATGCTGCTGATAGATCTGCCGTTGTTTATGGCTAGTACGATGTCGGTGTCTTCGTTTTATCTGGTTAGTCAGAAAGAGCTTTTTCCTAATAAGTGGGCAAGGACTTTTCTTTATCTGCCGTTTCTAATGGCGCTGGGCGTGGGCCTCACGATTACGAATACGAAGGCTGTGATGGAGGCCTTGTTTGGCGTGCAGTCTGCATTTGCGCGGACGCCGAAGTATCGCGTGGCCAAGAAGGGCGAGAAGAGTCAGGCGAAGAAGTATCGCAAGCGGTTGGGGATTATTCCGTGGATCGAGCTGGCGATTGGCTGCTACTTTGCCTTTACGGTTTGGTATGCGGTTTCGACGGAGAACTTCTTCACGATACCGTTCCTGATTTTGTTCGTCTTCGGGTACTGGTATACGGGCTTGTTGAGCTTGCTGCAGGGGCGGTTCGAACGTGCTGGGAGTGCGGCACAGGAACTGCGTGAGAAGCCTTATCCGATGGGGATATAGGGATTTTCGCCTTTTGCAGATGTCCTAATAGATGTGTCGAGGTTCGTGAATGAAGAGATTTTCGGTTGTATTCCTATTATTTATTGGCTCGTTCTTTTCGGTTGCACATGCCGTGGAATCCGTCCCGAAAGCGGAGTACAGGACGCGGCGTGTCGCGCTGGCGGAGAAGATGCCCGGTGGCGTTGCTGTGTTGTTCGCGGCGACGGAACCGATGTTGGACTTTTTGCCCTACCGGCAGGATGAGGATTTTTACTACCTGACGGGATGGAATGAGCCCGGTGCTGCGATGGTGTTGGTTGCGGCTGCTCCTGCTGAAGCGGAGGCTCCGGGTACGGGAATGGGTGGGCATCCGGCGCAGGCGTATCGGGAGATTCTGTTTCTGCCGACGCGTAATCTGCGGACGGAGAAGTACACCGGCGCGAAGATGGATGCCGCTACGGCTGGAGCGACGTCGGCAACGGGTTTCGATGAAGTGCTGCCGATGACGGAGATGCCCGCGGTGCTGAGTAAGCTTGCCGTGGCCGACCGCGCACGGATGCGCAATGTGTGGGTGCAGAAGGATTCGCCCCAGGCACGAGCGACGCTGGGATTCACGGCGGCTACGCTTGGTGTTGCGCAGATCGATCCCAAAGGCGACGTGGCGGATTTGACGATGCCGCTGCGGGCGGTGAAATCGCCTGCGGAGATCGAGCTGCTGAAGAAGGCTGCGAATGCCTCCATCGCTGCGCAGAAGGCGGAGATGAAGGCTGTAAAGCCGGGAGTTACGGAGCGCAAGGTTGCTGGCGTGATCATCGAGAAGCTGATGGAGGAGGGCGCTGAGCGCGTCTCATACGCGCCTATTGTGGGATCGGGGGCTAACTCGACGACGCTGCATTACGGCGAGAACTCGGCGACGATGAAGAGCGGGGATGTAGTCGTGATTGATGCGGCGGGGGAGTACAGCATGTATGCCTCCGACATTACGCGGACGCTGCCGGTGGATGGGAAGTTTACGCCGCGTCAGAGAGAGATCTACGACATTGTCCTGGGGGCCCAGAGGGCAGCAGCGGCGGCGTTTGTGGCGGGCAAATCGAAGATCAACGATCCACTGCATAAGCAGGCTGATTCGCTTGATCAGGTGGCGTTTGCGTATATCAACTCGCACGGTAAAGACCTGCATGGACAGCCGCTGGGCAAGTACATGGTGCATGGTCTGGGGCATCTTGTGGGAATCGACGTGCACGACCCGTGGGACTACTCGAAGCCTCTGGATAAGGGAATGGTGTTTACGATCGAGCCCGGAATCTACCTGCCGGAAGAAGGGATTGGCGTGCGCATAGAGGATGTATTTTATGTTGATGCGGATGGCAAACTCGTCGATCTGATTGCGGACCTGCCCCATGAAGCGGCTGATGTCGAGGCTTGGATGCGGCATTAAGTCGGCACGCAACGTTATCCAAAACAAGAGGCCGGCTGATCACCGGGCCTCTTCACGTTAGGAATACAAGTTGACTAGAAGCGTATGCCGAAGGTAACGGGAATATATGTTGTGGGCTGGCTGGCCTGAGGGAAGGCGTTGAAGTAAGACGTTGTGCCGCTTACATCGAATGGCCGGCGCTGATTGAAGTTGTACACGTAACGCACTTCTGCGAAAAACCGTTCGTCAGCGAAGCGCGAGAACTTGTAAGTCAATCCCAAGCCGCCATTCAAACCAAATGCGTTGCTGGTGTACCAGTCGATAGGCTGGTTGGCCTGGCATGTGAAGTAGCCATAATACGGATCGAAGCATGTGCCGGTAGCTACAGTAGTGAAGGAAGTGTACTTGTGATAGAAGCCGAGACCGCCAACGGCGTACCCGCCCCAGTTGTCGTGCTGTGCGAAGTTATAAATCGGGTTGAGAGTAAAAGACCAGACATGACTGGAGCCACCGAGTTGGCTGAGACCTGCACCCAGGCTGTTGTAGAGAGCCAGAAGGTTGTTCAGCGTATTTGTCTGGATGCCGAATCTGTCCCAGTCGAACTGTAGGAGCACTCCAAAGTTCTTGTTGAAGTTTCGGCCGAATCCACCCTGGAATCTATAACTGGTGGTCGCATAGCCGTGCGTGCCGCCTACTGGCAGGTTAAAGCCAGCGCCGACGACGAAGGTCCACTTGTTGGAGCCATCGGCGTTGTGGGTGCTGTCACTGTAGGTTGGACGGCGGCCGTAGTGACGGCGAGGGGGCGGCTGGGTGTCTTCGCTGCCGGTTAGATTGAAGTTTTCGGCGGTGGCCATCTCGACCTCGCCGACGCTGCTGCTGTAGTTAAGATCATCCGGCACGGTGAGATTCAGTGGAGCGGCCAGGGTCTTCTGGAGGGAGACAGGGGAAAGTGATGAACTTGTGCCGGCAGACTGCTGTGCGTGCGAAACGAGTGTGGCCGAGGCAGCGAAAAGCGTAACGGCGGCGGTGCGGGTGATAAGGCTGGAAAGGCGATTCTTGGTGATCGTTGTGTACATCCGGTGGGCTCCCTTTGGTGCTATGAGGTTCTTCTACGGCTTCAACCCTGAATAGACGTTGTTGTTGTGTATGACGCGCAAACGGCGAAATTGGATGACAACGAGCGGGCTTTTTTTACTGAGAACACAATAGTTACGGGCATTCCAGCGATGCGGAATGCCCGTAGTTGATTCGATTATCGTACTATCAAAATTCGAAATTTAGTGAATGTCGAACTGCTCGGGGTGGAGAGCGGGATCGGACTTGACGAGGATCGTCTTGCCGACCATCTCTTCCATCTCCTGGAGCCACTTGGTACCCGGAGCCTTGAGTTGCTTGACGACCTCGGGGTTGACGCGAAGCATCACGTCGCCGCGATCGAGGTGCTTCTGCATCTTTCGCATCTCGATGTAGATGTCGTTGCAGACCGTTACCGGCGACTTGACCATGCCGGTGCCGACGCAGATGTTGCAGGTGGTCGAGAGCGTACGCTCGAGCGACTGCTTGACGCGCTTGCGGGTAATGGCGACCAGACCGAAATCGTTGAACTGAAGAACCTTCGATGGAGCACGATCGGTCTTCAACTCTTCTTCAAGGGCGGCCATGACGCGATTGCGATTCTTGCGCTCGTCCATGTCGATGAAGTCGATGATGATGATGCCGCCGAGGTCGCGCAGACGAATCTGGCGGACGATCTCGGGGATCGCATCCAGGTTGGTCTTGACGATGGTGTCTTCGAGGCGAGCAGTCTTGCCGACGTATTTGCCGGTGTTGATGTCGATCGCGACGAGTGCCTCGGTCTGGTTGATGACGATGGAGCCGCCGGACTTGAGCCACACCTTGCTGCGAAGTGCCTTGTTGATCTCTTCGGTGATGCCGAACTGCTCGAAGAGTGGGGTCTCCTTGGTGTAGAGCTTGACGCGGCGGATGAGGGACGGCTGGAAGCGCTGCAGGAAGCGCAGGACGCGCTCGTACTCGCTTTCGGTGTCGACCCAGATGGCCGAGAAGGTGTCGGTGACCTGATCGCGGAGGATGCGCTCGACGAGGTTGAGGTCGTGATAGATCAGCGCTGGGCTCTTTGAGGATTCGGAGCGCTGCTTGATGTCGGCCCAGAGATTGAGCAGGAAGCGAAGGTCGCTGCGAAGCTCTTCTTCGGTGGCTCCCGCGGCGGCGGTGCGTACGATGAAGCCTCCTGAGGCTTCGCCCTTCTCGCTGAGCAGAATCTCCTTGAGGCGACGACGCTCGCCGTCGGACTCGATCTTACGGGAGACTCCGGTGTGGTTCACCGTTGGCATGAAGACAAGGAAGCGGCCGGGGAGAGCGATGTGCGATGTGATGCGCGCACCCTTCTTGGCGATGGGCTCCTTGGCGATCTGAACGAGGATCTCCTGGCCGGGCTTGAGCAGCTCGCTGATGGCCGGAAGGTTGGTCGCCTGCATGGAGCTGCGGCCACCGCGACGGTCGCGGCCTCCGCTGCGCTCGCGGTCGCCTGCTCCGCCTGTGTGACGGATGCGGTCTCCGCGTCCGCGGTCTCCACGACGACCATCGCGGCGGCCGTCACGGCGTCCACGGCGGTCGCCTTCGCGGGAACGGTCGGGTGTTGCGCCGTTCTGATCGGCGTCGGCCGTAGTGGTCAACTCTGCACCGTCAGCCAACTCATCTGCTGCCAAACCGTCTTCGGACTCTTCGGTCTCGTCGAGATCGTCTTCCTCGTCAGCAACATCACCGAAGCTGCGGTCGTCGATGGAATCTTCCTCTTCGAAATCTTCCTCTTCCTCTTCCTCTTCGCCTTCGATGCCGTTGCTTGTGATCTGATCGATGGACATCTCGCGAAGCATGGTGCCGAGATCGGCGGCTCCTTCGAGGGTCTCCTCTTCGTCGAGGTCGTCGAGCTCTTCGATAGAGCTGGCGTGGAGCGTCGTGTGGAAGTCTTCTTCGTCGAGCGTCTCCTCTTCCAGCTCGCCGATACCGGGAGCAAAGATCTGTGCGCCGTCTTCAACAGCGTTCTCAACTGGGTTGAGGACCACGGTCTCGTGCTGGATGGGATCGGCAGGTTGGGTGGTCTCCTGCGGCATTACCGGAGCTTCAGAGACCATTTCGCCGGTGGCGTGGATGTCGGTGAGCTGGTGAGTTTCGGGAGCCGCCTCAATCTGCCAGTCGAACTTCTCGAACTGGGGTACAGCGGGCTGCTCGATCACGGGTTCGGTCCGCGGTGCATGAAGCTCTGCAACCGGCTCATCCGGAGCGGGTGTGATGGTGTGGACGGGGCTGGTGGCTACGTGCTCGTGCGTCTCGGCTACTGGTTCAGGCTGTTCTTCTACGGGAGTCTCGATTACAGGCGCGCTCTGGCGGAACTCACTGGGCGCAACGGGATCGACGCGGTAAGAGGCTGAGGCTTCGACGGGCTCGTACTCGACGGGCTCGGAGGGGACAGGCTCAGTGGCTGGCGTGATCAGTGCCTCGGCTACTTCATCGGGTACCGGGAGGACGCTGACGCCATCGGCCTCGTGGACCACTTCGGCGCGGGGCTCTTGTGGCTGAGGATCGTTGCGGAGCTCCTGCCGTGGCTCCGACTTTAATTCCGCGCGACGATGACGCGAGAGGGTTTCGCCGGGAAGCACAGCCCCGCCGTCCCAGCCTTCAGGGATGGCATAGCTTGCTACCTGGGGGATGATGACGATTGCATCAACCGGCTTCGTCGGTGCGACCGTGGCTGCGGGCTCTTCGCCACCTTTGCGATATTTGGAAAGGGACTCGCCGGGGAGCACGATGGGCTCTGGCGTAGGGCCGTCAAATGCTGGGGTCTCGTCGTATGCGGGAGTCTCCTCTACGCCATAGAGCGATGTCTTGGGAGCGAAGCCACGAGGAACTCGGGGAGAACGCTGATCGCGATCGCGTCCACGGCCGCCGCGGTCTCTGTCTCTGCGGTCGCCACGGTTGCGGTCATCGCGTCCGCCACGGTCTCCGCGATCACGGCGGCCGCTATCCTGCGAAACGGGTGCGGAATAGGCATCGGCGATGGGAGCGGTTGCGCTCGAGACGGGCGGTTCGGCTGCTCCGTCGATATCGTAGGAGTGGTCCTCGCTGTAGGCAGGAGCGTCGTTCGGAGCGAGCTCCGACGGCGTCTCTGGGCTGGAGGTCTGCGTAGACTCGTCGCGCTGGCCACGGCCACGGCGGCGGCCACGACGGCCACGCCAGCGGCGGCTGCCATCAGCACCGGGAGCACCTTCACCGAGTTCGGAGCCATCATCGGATCGCACTGCAGTGTCTTCTGAGGCATAGGAGATCGGTCCGCCAAAGTCCGCGTCGGTATTTTCTACAGGCTGAATGTTTTCAGTGCCGGGCTGACGTTCGCGGTTGCCGCTGCGGTCACGACGGTCGCGGCGTCCACGGCCACCCCGGTCGCGTCCACGATCACCACGGTCTGTGCGCTCACCGGAGCGATATCCAGAATCTTCTGTCGATGCGGTCGTGCCTTCCAGCGTTGGGGCTTCACGGTTGCCGCGATCACGGTTATCGCGACGAGGAGCGTGGTCTCCGTTGCTTGATGTGTCGAAGTCGGCGGAGTCGCCAGCTTCTTCCATGAAGTCAGTGATGTAAAGGAAGGCGTCGCGCTCGAGGCCAATGTCCACAAAGGAGGACTGCATACCGGGAAGGACGCGGGTGACTTTGCCGTTGTAAATGGATCCGGCGAGGGTGTATTCGTTCTCGCGTTCGTAGTAAATTTCGGCGAGGGCGTCGTTTTCGACGATGGCCAGACGCGTCTCATGGGGCGTGCTGGATATATATATTTCTTTTGACATTACTCTGCTCTTTCTGCCCGACCTGGTTGAGGTGCGAGCGGCAGACGAGACAGAGAACAACCGGAAGCTTTACCTTGGCTTAGGCTAGGTAAAGCTCACCGTAGGTGCGGACAGGCTTGCGGGACGCAGAAGCTGCGTGAGCTACGTGAACGATGACTGGTGCAAAATATGCCGTGGCCTCGCTTCGTAAGAGCGTGGGCAGGGCGACACAAGTGAGATCGGGAACACGGGGCGTTGCTTCGAGCGACAGCGGGCATCGGGAGTTTGTGACCAAAACAGCGTCAGAATCAAAAAATTGACTCTGAGGCGGGGCCGTTCGCCATCCGGATGCAATCATTCCCAGAAACCTGTCCGGCCAACGGATCGATCGTCTCTGGCTGGCCGGCCTTTTCTTCTAAAAGTCTTTTGTTGCCGCATACCGGCGACCGTGCGCCTCAGGTAGCGGGATAAAACACCGGCGGGCATCTACAGCCGTTCGGGTGTGCTGTATCTAGTATTGCACTAAAGCCGCTGCACAAGCCAGCGAAAGAAGAGTATCTCCTGGAATGAATAACTTAGAAAGCGAGTCTAGTTTACGAACCGGCGCATTCGGATGTTCATGACAATGCCGAGAGCTAGGAAGCTGAAGAGGATGGACGATCCTCCATAACTCATCAAGGGGAGAGGAATCCCTGTAACGGGCATAAGACCGACGACCATGCCGATATTGACGGCAATCTGGAAGATCATCACCGCTACGATGCCCATAATAATGAAGGTCCCGGGCATGTCGGAGGCTGTCTGCGCGTTCTGAATCAGTCGCATAAGAATCAGAAAATACAGGAGTAAGACCCCGATGGCGCCGATGAACCCATGCTCCTCGCAGAAGGCTGCGAAGATGAAGTCGGTGTAGGGGATGGGCAGAAAATCGCCCTGGGTTTGGGTGCCCTTGTTTGCGCCCTTGCCCCAAATACCGCCGGAACCGACCGCTATCAGCGACTGCCGGATCTGGTAACCCGAGCCGCGTGGATCGGAGTCCGGATCCATGAAGCTGGTCAACCGGGCCTTTTGATAGGGCTTCAGCAACTTGCCCGTCTTCCAGACGCCACCGATCAGAAGAAGAGTGGAGAGCACGATGATCGCGGCTTGTTTGAACTTGATTCCGCCAAGAAAGAGACCGCATACCAGAATCGGCAGATAGGTGAGTGAGGTGCCTAGATCGGGTTGCTTGAGAACCATCAGCATGGGAACGCAGACGAGCGCAAAGGCTTTGCCTATGTCTTTCCACGTTAGTTCTTTGCCAGCCAGACCCCAGAAATAGCGCGCCACAGCGACGATGAGGACCAACTTGATCCACTCCGAGGGTTGAAAGTGGCCTCCCGGAACCTTGATCCACCGACGTGCGCCCAGGACCTTCGTGCCGACCGCAAGCACCGCGATGAGCGACAAAATGCTGATTCCATAGGCCCAGTGTGCGATATCGAGAAGTCGATGGTAGTCGATCAGAGACATCAGGAACATCAGGAGCAGACCGACGACGAGGAAGCCGATCTGTTTCTGATCGAAGCCATGAAATTTGGTGTGCAGTGTCGCCGATTTGATCTCGAGCACGCTGATCAAAGAGAGCAGCATGACGAAACCGAGCAGAACCCAGTCGAAGTCGCGGTAGGAGGAGAGGCGAGGCATGTGATGGCTCTATCTTAGACCGAGCGCACTATCGTTGAAGATAAGCTTTCGAGTCAATTTGCTGGAGTTTGGCTCTTTCCTTCAGCGATTGATTGCGTTGCTGCGGAGGCAGTATTCGTCACCCTGGGAGTTTCCGCGATGCGGAGATTATTCTCGCGCTTGCGCTGTTTCTCGACGAAAGCGTTAACGATCTGAGCGCCCAGCTTGGCGGAGTTCGAACCCCAGTCGCCATTCTGCCAGAGGACCGCAACCACAATATCGGGATTGCGGCGAGGTGCCATGCCTACAAACCAGGAGTTGGGCTGGGTCTTGTGGCCGCCGCCGCTGCGGGCAAGGGCGTCGTGGCTCATCACCTGGGCGGTGCCGGTCTTGCCTGCGAAGTCGATACCCTCGAGATGAGAGGCGAAAGCCGTGTTATATCCTCCCGGCATCGTCGCCTGCGCCATTCCGTCGGTAATGATCTGCCAGTTCTCGGGTGTCAGCGGTATCGTGGCATCGCCGGAGCCGGGAAAAGTCTCATGGAGGGCTGACAACTCCTGTTCGGGCACTTCGTCGGGGAAGACGATATGGGGACGGCGAAGAACTCCGCCGGAGGCTATGCCGCTGAGAGCACGGGCTAACTGAATTGGCGTGGCAGTGACGGCTCCCTGTCCGATGCCGACCGAGATGACCTCACCGGCATACCACTTCTCGTGGAAGTTTTTCATCTTCCACGCGGTGGAGGGCATGGTTCCAGTGACCTCGTCAGGAAGATCGATACCGGTCTTCTGTGAGAAGCCGAGTGAAGTGGCGTAGCGGGCGATGGTGTCGATGCCAAGCTTGTTGGCGAGGGTATAGAAGTACGTATCGCAAGACCAGGGAATGGCATCGTGGATATCGATCAAGCCATGGTGGTGGTCGCAGGCAAAGAAGTGCCCATAGAACGAGGCTCCGCCGTTGCACTGGACGCGCATGGTCTGAGCGACGTTTTCTTCGAGACCTGCGACAGACATAATGATCTTGAACGTGCTGCCCGGTGCAAGCTGGGCCTGTATCGCTTTGTTTAGCAGCGGGTGATCTGGATTATTGAGAATTTCATTCCAGTAGCTTTTGCTTAGGCGCACCGAGAACTGGTTCGGATCAAACGTTGGACGTGAGGCCAATGCAAGAATCTCGCCGGTATGCGGGTCCATCGCGACGATGGCTCCGATCTTGCCTTCGAGCGCCTTCTCGGCGGCCATCTGGATGTCGAGATCGATCGTGAGCTTGAGGTCTTGTCCCGGCTTGGCAAGTGTCTGGCCGAGGTGACCGATCTCCTTGCCGTGGCTGTTGACGATCACATCGCGGCTGCCATCTTCGCCGCGCAGAAGAGCGTCGTAAGTAGCTTCAACGCCGGATTTTCCAACGACGTCGCCTGGCTGATAAAAGGCATACTTCGATTTGTTGAGATCGTCTTCGGATATTTCGCCGACGTAGCCGATCAGATGTGCGGCGAAGCCATCGCGAGGATAGAGACGGCGCTGTTCGTCCAGCGTCTCTAACTCCGGAAGCTCATTGCGATGGGCTTCGATGAAGGCCTGCTCGTCGGGCGTGATGTCCTGCTTCAACGGGATGGGCTGGTACTTCGGAGCAATCTGAAACCGGCGCAGCGTTGCCTGAATCTGCTCAACGGGAATATGTAGACCCTGCGCGATAAGGGGCAGATCTGCGTTGAGGTCTTTGCCTTGCTCGCGCAACAGATAGCAGGAGACCGACGGATAGTTGTCGACCAGCAGGCGGCCTTCGCGATCGAAAAGCCTTCCCCGAGGAGCCAGCACCGGAACTTTACGGATACGGTTTGCCTCGGCGAGAGCGCGGAAGTTGTCCGCGCCGAGGACCTCAAGCCGCCAGAGGCCGGTGATCAACACGACCAGCACAAGCGCGATCAGATACTGCGCAGCGTGCAGTTTACTCGCTGGCAGTTTTTCGGCTTTGCCATTGGGGCCGAAGTCACCCTGCTCGGTTTGTGCAGTCAGTTCCATGGTGTTTTCAGTTTAGACGGTTGATCGGCACGTTAGTCGAGGCGTTTCGTGTGGTCCAGCAGCATAAAGATGGGCAGGGCGACCAGCGTGTTGACTGCGGCACGGATCAGCTCATGCACCCATAGGATCTGAGCGCCTGGCTGTCCCAGTAGTCTATGGTTGATCAGGAAAAGCAGGATGCTGTTCAGAATGGAGAAGCCGAAGTTCATGACCAGGCGCGTCGTCATGTTTTCGACGTCAACCTGAATGCCGATGCTAGCGGCTACGTAGCCGATGACGGATTTTGCCATACCGTTTACGCCGATGGGCTGGTTGGTCAGGGCGTCCTGGAGCAGGCCGATCGCTGCTGCGGTGAGGGTTCCGGAGACGGGGTTGCGGCGGGAGACGGCGAAAAAAACTGCAATGATGAGCGGCAGATCGAGGATGGCAAGCTTCGGAAATGGTTTAGGAAGAAGAGCTTGCAGGACAATGGCGGCCAGTGGCACAAGCAGCGCCACGGCCGGGGGGAAGCTGTGCTGCTCGAGTTCTCGACGGGAGGTATAACTGTGGGTGGCCATTAGTTGGGCTGGCTCTCGGTCTTGGGCTGAGTTTGGGGCTGAGGTTGGGGAGTGGCTGTTTTTGGTGCTTTTTTAGGTGCAGCTGATGGTGGATTGGTGGTGGAAGATGGCTGATTGCTGGTGTCGTCTTCCACATTATTCCGAGGGATAGCTTCTGTGCTGTGCGGGGCTCCGGGTGTGAGCGAAGTCGCGGGTGGGGCTGAGCCGGGGGAGTAGCGGTCTGGGTGAAGCGTCGGCTGGGGCTTCGGTACGATGCCCCCGATTGGCTTGGGCGCGGTTGGATCGGTCGAATTTGCCGTATCCGCATCGGGGTTATCCGGGTCGTGGAGGCTGGGCAGGCGATCTGCGACGATCTGCGCGGCGGACTTGGCAGCGGCTTCGGCGGCGGCGATGCGGGCGGCTTCCGCCTGTTGTTCGGCTGTCACGGCCCCAATAGCAAGATCCTTCTTTGTCTGTTCGGGCAGCTCGGACTGAGTTCCAGTGATGATCAGGACCTCTTCAAGCTGGAAGAGGTTCGCGGCGGGGCGAAGCGTGATGAGTGTGTAGGGCTGGTGGTCGGGATCGGGCGCGATGGACTCGATGGTGCCCACCTTCAAACCGCGAGGAAAGACCTGATCGCCGCCTGAGGTGAGAGCCTGCTCGCCCGGCTTGATGCGGGAGTCAGGGGTGAGGTTGTTGATCTGAATGTGGCCGGTAGCGCTGCCCCGAAGGATGCCGCGAATGCGGGTGGTCGCGAGCAAAACGCCAGCTCCCGAGGTTTGGTCGTTGATCAGGAGGACCTGTGCCGTGTGGGGAAAGACGTCGCGAAGCTTGCCCACGATGCCGTCGGGGGTGATGACGGCCTGGTCAGGCTTGAGCCCGTCTTTTGACCCTTTATCGATATAGAGCACGCGAGAGAGATCCGTGCCGCTGGTCCCGATCACCTGCGCGGCGACGGTGGTTGCAACGTAATGGTGCTGAAAGTCGAGAAGCGCCTGTAGCCTGTGGCCTTGCATGGCGTCTTCGGCGAGGGCCGCCTGCTCCAGCCGCAACTGCGCGATCTCGTTCTGCAGGTCGTGGTTTTGCTGCCGGGTATGGCGCAGATCAACGTAGTTTGACCAGCCACCGCGAACATTACGCCCAAAGCCGAGAAAAAAGCGCTCGAACGGAGTAACCGCGGCGACGACCCAATAGCGGATCAGCGTTACCTTGTTGCCATCGGGAGCACCTGACTCAACGGGCCGGCGCACCTGGATCGCAAGGGCGATTGTCTGCGCCAAAAGCACCGCCACCAGGACCAGGACGTTCTTAAATCGTGTAAAGAAGGATTCCATGCGCTCTATCTATTATCCGCGAGATCAGGGCCTGCGCGGAGGTGGCGGGGCTGGTGCGGGGAGGCTTGAGCCTATTTTTTTAGGAAATAGGCGTCTTCGTAAACTATCGGCGTCTGGTGAACAGATTCTGTCGAAAAGGCGTACCTTCGTGAGATTCTGACCACATCTGAAGTAGGCCATGCTGCGTTCGACGCTTTTTCTGCTGATCCTTGCGCTTCCCCAAACGAGCGCCAAGTCTTCGCCTCCGTCGGCGTCGGCTGACGACTCGCCAGCTTATACGGCGGACGGCCAGTTGAAATTTCCGGCGAATTACCGGGAGTGGGTCTTTTTAACCTCGGGCATCGACATGAGTTACAACCCGCAGGATACAGCGGCCTCGCACTCCATGTTCGACAATGTCTTTGTAAATCCATCGGCTTACAAGGCCTTCCAGGAGACAGGCAGATGGCCCGACAAGACCATGCTGGTACTGGAGAGTCGCGGGGCGGAGGGCAATAGCTCGATCAACAAACGAGGCCATTCGCAATCTGCTGATGTGATGGGGGTTTGAAGTGCATGTAAAGGACACATCGCTTGCTGGCGGATGGGGATTTTACGGATTCGACAATACAGTGAGCGCGAAGCTGATTAAGCGGCCGGCCGGTTGCTACTCCTGCCACGAAGAACATGGAGCTGTGGATACGACGTTCGTCCAGTTTTATCCGACGCTGCTGGAACTGGCTAAGACCAAAAAGACGCTGAGCGCGGCGTATCTCAAAGAGACCGCCGCGCCGGCTGCGTCCAGCAAATAACTACTAATAACGCCAGCTTTTGACGTCCGCGCCGGCCGGTGCCGTCTTGACCATGTGGTCGGCCATTTGCGGCAGAACACGTTGCGCCCAGTTGTTGCTGTTCTGACGCATGGTGTATTCGGCAGGTCCGCCTGTGTAGCAGTGCGGCTCTCCCGGTCCATACTGGAAGGTCGCATCGGAGTGCGGATTGCGTGTGTCTTCCAGCGAGTGCTGCAGCATGTGGACGGCGTTGTTGAGGAAGTAGGTATCGGCATCGCCGACGGCGAAGTGGAGCTTGCCCTCGAGCTTCGGGCCAAGTGTTGGCCAATCACGCGCAAGGATCGCATTGAGGTCGTAGTGATCGTGCCAATATGCCACCACTTTCTTGTCGATCTTGCCCGTCAGCGGGTCGATCACCTGCGCCGGGTATCCGTCGGAACCTGCAGGAGAGTAGACCGCTTGCCAGATGTCCCACTGCTCGCCGGAACGGCCATGCGTCCCGATGACGTACTGATAGCGGAAGGGCCCGGCGGTATCAGCCGTGATGGTGCCGTCGGGACGACGCTCGGATGCTATTGGAATCTGTCCGAAGGGACCTTTGCGGACAAACGCGTTCTCATCGTCGTAGAGATTCACATTCTGGTAGCCGTGAAAATCGACAGGATCGGGGCACGCCGCATAGCTGCCGTTGTAGTTGTCCGGGTAGAAGACCTGCGTCGCCGCTGCCTCCCAGCCGCCGGTCGATCCACCGTAGGTCGCACGTGCCCACCCCTGCCCGATACCGCGATAGGTCATTTCGATGTGTGGAATCAACTCATCGTTGATCGCCGAGCCATACGGTCCCACGTTCGCCGAATCGACGGCGTAAGAATCGTCATAGTAGGGATTGGCGTTCTGAACATAGATGAGGATTACGCGCGGAAGCACTCCTGCGGTCCAATCCTGATAGAACTTGTAACCGTATTGGGCACGAGTCTTCGCATTACCCTGCAAACTCGGGTCCGGCGGAGTTGTGGCAAACGGAAGCGGGGCACCAAACGCTGCATGGAAATGATCCTGATAGACAACCAGCGGATAACGCGCATCCGGATGCTCATCGAACCCATCCGGCAGTAGCACCCATGCGCCCAGATACATATCCCGGCCCCAGAATTTGCTGAGCTTATCGCTCTTGAAGCGAATGTGCTTGAGCCATTTGGCTGCAGGGCTCTTCGTCGCCATCTGCAGGGGATCGTTGTCCGTCCCTTCGATGGGAGGAATCACCTGATCGAGCGTGAGCTTCAGTGGTGTGTTGGATTTAGGATCGATGTGCATCTTAACCGGCGTGCTGTAGGGATTGCCGGGCTTGCGGTTCCAGTGCTGTCCTTCGCCTTTGTCCGGCGGCAGCCAAAGCGCGCGTCCATCGGCGAGATGAAACTGCTCGTAGACATTGAAGACTGCCTGGACAACATAGTCACCAGCGGGAAGCGCCGAAAGATTCTCAAGTGGATATCCAACGGACTTGCCATCAATGACAATCGGCTTACCCGCAGCCACGCCATCGACATCCACGCCGAAGCCCTGAGCAGACCTGTAGTCCTCGCGCAATGCAAACCGTGGCTCATCCAAAGGCGGATTGCCCTGCTTCGCACCTTCTTCTGTTGGGCGATCAATCACGAGCACCAGATGGCCGTGGAGAGGCTCAGTCGAGGGAACAGTCATCTCAAATCGAAGCTGCGCCTGTGCAACGGCGGCGGCAGCTAGAGTGGCAGCAAGCAAAACAAGTCGGCGCATCCTGGCTCCATGGGAGTTGAAGTATCTGTGCAAAGGGGAGTTTCTTAATCTTACTTGTTCTGGAAGAGCAGCGGAGCAAAGTGGGTAAGATTGTCGCGCCAGACCATCCACGTATGCATTCCCGGCGTTTCGATCTGCGTAACCGGCATGTCCTTGCTCTTGAGGAACGTGACGAATCTGCGGTTCGCATCAATCAATCCATCCTCGGTTCCGCAGGCGATCCAGAGCAGCCGAAGGTTGGCCGCCTTCGGGTCCAGCGAGGCGAGCGGACCGTTATCGAGATTGAACTTATGTACCGCAGAACTGAAGCCGCCTACCCATGCAAACTTATCTGTGTGGGTAAGTCCCACGGAGAGGCTTTCAAGCCCACCCATCGATAGCCCAACGATGGCGCGCTCTTCGCGATTATGGGAGACGTTATAAGCCGACTCAACCTGCGGCATTACCTCCGTGAGCAAGGCCTGCGAGAAGAGATTTGTGTTGTGGTCAATCGTCATCGTCTCCTGCCAGACGTTCCAGCTATGAAGAAACGCCATGTCTCCATAACCGAGAGGCATGACGACAACCATCGGCTTGATCTTCTTCTGCGCGAGCAGATTGTCGAAGATGAAGTTCGCCTGACCGACTGCAGACCAGCCTGACGCACCATCGCTCCAGCCATGCAGCAGATACAGCACGGGATACGGCGTCTTCGCCTTGGGATCGTAGCCGGGCGGTGTGTACACGAAGTAGTCGCTCTGATGATTGTTCAGGCCAAGAACGGTCGCGCTCGTGTAGTTGTGGTGATGAAGGACTCCATGCGGAACGTTCGTGGCATCCCATGGCTCTGGCGCGTCTCCGGAAACGGTGAGGAGATTTGAGAGATTAACCAGGTTTGGGGTGACGTGAATATTCGCCAGGTCGAGGCGCGGCTGTCCATCCACCTCGTAGTGGTAGCCATAGATCTCAGGTGCGAGTGGTGCAGTAGTCACGGTCCAGATGCCCGCTGCATCCTTCGTCATCGGGATCGGTTTCGCCACGCCTTCAAGGCCCAGCAACACCTTCGTAGCTCTATCATCCTTGTAGTGAAAAGTGACGGTATGGTCTGGGTGAATCTCAGTGGAAGGTGTGTAAGCAGGAACCTGTGCTGGAAGAATCGAAGAAAGACAGAGAGTGACTGCAAGAGCGCCGGGGACCAAAGCTGATTTCATACGCGCCAGTTTAGCCGAGAGGGACACAATCGACGACCTGTTTTGGCGCTGGAAGCATTTGTTTATCGCCGCAGGGCCTGTTGGCGACCGCATCGGCGCATAATAAAGACAATGGCTTTTCGCTCAGGTTTCGTCTCCATCATTGGCCGGCCCAACGCCGGCAAGTCCACACTGCTCAACGCTCTGCTTGGGCAGAAGCTGGCTATCGTTACGCACAAACCGCAGACGACGCGCACCCGCATCCACGGCGTGCTCGAAGTGCCGCTCAAGAAAAAGACCAAGACAGAGACCGGCCATCCTGCAGCTCAGGTCATTCTTGTTGATACACCTGGTGTCCACAAGCCGGATACGCAACTCGACCGCCGCATGATGCAGGAGGTGCATGATGCCCTCGAATCACGCGATGCCGTGCTGTTTATCGTCGATGTGACGCATCGCCTGCCGAAGCTCTCCGAAGACGGCGACACCAAGGGGAAGCCCTTTACTGCCTCGCGTCGCGCACTGTCCGCAGCCGAAGACGACTTCGCGCTCTCGCTCATCAAGAAGCTCGAGTGCCCTGTGATCCTCGTGCTCAACAAGATGGACGCGATTCGCAAGGAAGAGCTTCTACCGCTGATCGCGCACTGGAGCGCACTGCATCTCTTCGCTGATGTCATTCCGATCTCTGCGCGAAAGAAGGAAGGGCTCGACCTTCTGCTCGACAAGATCGTTGGCCAGTTGAAGGAGGGACAGCGCTACTTTCCGAAGCATCAGCTGACTGATCAGCCCGAGCGTTTCCTCGTCGCCGAACTTATCCGCGAGAAAATCCTGCTACTGACCGGCGAAGAGGTTCCCTACGCAACTGCGGTCGTCATCGAGCGGTACGAGGAGCCCGCTTCCATGAAGAAGATGAAGGACGGCAAGCTGCCTGTCACGAAGATCGCTGCCGCAATCTTCTGCGAACGCACAGGGCAAAAGGCGATCCTCATCGGCAAGCAGGGCGAGATGCTCAAACGCATCGGCACTGCCGCTCGCAAGGACATCGAATCGCTGCTCGGAACCCGCGTCTTCCTAGAACTCTTCGTCAAGGTGCAGGAGGAGTGGCGAAGCTCTCGTGGGTTCGTCGAAGACCTCGATTGGCGCCGCCAGCTCGATCAGATCGCCGAAAAGCAGGCTGCAGAAGAGAAGTAAGGCTCTTCGATTATTCCTTTACGCTGACCCCGAGTGCCTTCATCTTGCGATAAAGATGGCTGCGCTCAAGGCCCAATCCCTCTGCAGCGCGGCTTACATTCCCGTGAAACTCATCGAGCTTCTTCAGAATGTAGTCGCGCTCATATGCCTCACGCGCTTCCAGCAGGCTAGAAAATTCCTCGCCGCGCATATTGATTCGGCCTGACTCCGTCAGCTTGCCCGGACCCCGGTAGACCAGCATCGGCAGATGTTTGCGCTCCACTCGCTGTGTCTTTGGATTGAGAATGACCACGCGCTCTACGAGATTACGCAGTTCCCGAACGTTGCCGGGCCAATGATATTGTTTCAATGCAGACAGGGCATCCTCTGTCATCTCCATGTTCGGACGGCCATATTGTTTGCCGAACTGCTCTAGAAACTCCTTCACCAGCAGTGGAATATCTTCTTTGCGATCTCGCAGGGGTGGCACGTAGAACGGAATCACGTTGAGTCGATAGAAGAGGTCCTCGCGAAAGTTTCCCCGCGCAATCTCCTCTTCCAAATCCTTGTTCGTCGCGGCGATCACGCGCACATCGACGTGGACCGGATGCGACGCGCCAACCGGCAAAAACCGCTGTTCATCGAGTGTTCGTAGCACCTTCGCCTGCGTCTTCAAACTCATGTCGCCTACTTCGTCGAGAAACAGTGTCCCTCCGTCGGCTCGCTCGAACGTGCCACGTTTCTCCAAAGGCGTTCCCGGTCCGCTGGATGGCGAAGCTCCATGACGATATCCGAAGAGCTCGCTCTCGATGTAATCCTCGGGGATGGCCGCGCAGTTCAATTCGACAAACGGCCGGTCTTTGCGCAGGCTTTCGGCGTGCATCGCTCGCCCGATAAGCTCCTTACCCGTTCCACTCTCTCCGTAGATCAGAACGCGTCCGTTGGTCGGCGCCATCAGTCGTATCTGCTGGCGGAGCGCCTTCATTGCCACGCTGGTGCCGGTCACCGTTCCCTTTACTGAAAGCTGGCGGACGAACTCTTCATTGTCCTCCCGCATCTGTCGAGCCTTCATCGCGTTCTTGAGCACGATCAGGGTTCGATCGAGCGACAGAGGCTTCTCAAGGAAATCGTACGCACCCAACTTTGTAGCCCGCACCGCGGCCTCAATTGTTCCGTGACCGCTGATAATCACAACCTCCGGGGCGTTCGCTCCCTCGAGCGTCTTGATCTCGCCCAGCGTATCCAGACCGTCGCGATCGGGCAGCCAGATGTCCAGAAGAACAACGTCGTAGGCCGCGTCGCGCAGCAGTTCCATCGCCTCGGTCGCGGTGGCCACAGTGGTGACAAGGTAGCCTTCTTCATGGAGGATGCTCTGAAGCGAGTCGCGAATCTCCGCTTCGTCATCGACGATCAGTACATGATTCAAACCACATCTCCGTTTCGGTTGCCGCCCACAGCCATAACGCCGGCATCAGAATCGCTGTCGTGTCCCGATGCAGCTCTTAATTCAATCGTGAACTTCGCACCCGCGGGCTCATTTTTCTCTGCACGAATCGTGCCTTGGTGTTCCTGGATGATCTTCGCGGCGATCGCAAGGCCTAACCCTGTTCCACGCTGCTTGGTTGAGAAGTAGGGCAGGAACAACCGCTCGCGCATCTCATCCGTCAGTCCAGATCCGGTATCGGCGATTGTCAACTCGACCATTCCGTTTTGCAGCAGAGCGGTGCCGATACGAAGCTCACGCAACAGACTCTGCTGCATGGCCTCCGCCGCATTGTCGATCAGATTTCCCAGCGCACGCTTCAATGCCTCCGGGTCGGCCATCACTAATGGCAAATCCTGGCCCATGTGTTTAACCACTCGAATCGTCTGCATTCGTCCTGCAAAGAGGGCGAGCGCGTTCTCGACAATCGTGTTCAAATCCGCTGGTCTTGGCCGCGCGGTGGGGAACTCCGCCAACGAGGCAAACTGATCGACCAGCCCACGCATACTTTCGACGGAGCCCGTAATCACTTCGCTGCAACGCCGAATCACCGCAGGCGATGGCGACTCGATCGCATGCTCTTCTAACGTATGGGACAACCGGTTGATGTGACGATGAATCTGCTCCGCGCTCAAGCTAATCGGTGTCAGCGGATTCTTGATCTCGTGCGCCACCCTTCGCGCCACTTCCTTCCACGCCGACTGTTTCTGCGCACGCAGCAATTCCGTTGCATTTTCCAGCACCACGACGTAACCCTGATGCTCCCTTCGCATCCGCTCGACCACACTTGAGGTTTCGAGCAGCGCAACCGTAGCCAGCAGGTTCATCGTGCCACCAAACCTGTCGTTCCCGGTCCCCGTAACCTCAATCTCGCTCGAAGCGGAACCCATTCTGTGGCTGCGTTTAATCAGCCGGTCGATCACCTCAGCGACCTCCGGAGGAAATACATCCTCCATCACGCGCCCAAGAAACGGCCGCTGCCCACCGGGATCCATCATCTCGCTCAGTGCCCGATTGGCCAGCACGATTCGGCGATTCGCATCGAGCGTCGCCACACCGTTCGGTATCGTTTCGAGCATCGTCTCCAACTCGCCCCGCCGTGCCTGCAGCGCTGCATTCGCTGCGCTCAACTGTACTGTCGATTCATCTACCGCTCGACGGCTACCCTCAAGATCGGCAGCCATGTGGTTGAAGCTGCGGACCAGCTCGCCCAGCTCCTCCGTTGCGCTCTCCTTGACGCGGTGGCCATAATCTCCCGCCGCAATCGCCTCCATCGCATCGGCTAATGCCTCGACCGGCTTCGTTACCTGCTTTGAAAGATGCAGCGCAAGCCAGCTCGAAGCAAACAGTGCAAGGCTCGTCATCATCAACAGCAGCATGGTGTAAAGGTTTCTGATCTGCCGCCGTTCCCGGAACAGCTTCCAGTAGGAGTCAGCCGAAGCACGTAGCCGAATCATCGTCGCGGTCATGCCATATGGCATGGGAAGCCCCACCACAACAACGCCACCGCCCTTCAGCGTCGCCGTGCCCAGTGCGTAGTCAATCTGCCCCAGACTGAAGACCGGCTCGTCGTTGCGCTGTGCCGCAGCCAGAATCGCAGCATCGGTAAATTCATTCCTTGTTCCACCATCATCTGCAACTTTGGCGGTGGCATCCTTCCCGTCCTCGTCGGAGGTCTGCTCGGGCAGCCATGTCTTTATCTGCGCCATTGCCCCATTCGTCTGCGGCATCTGAAACGCCGCAAGCGCACGCTTGTTCCGAAAGACAATCGCAAACCCATTCTGCAGCGTGATCTCGCGTTGGCGCAGAGCGTTATGGAGCGCCTCCCCGTTTTGCCGCGCAGAAGCAGGGCCGTTTTCTGTCATCTCGGGAAGGCTGGCTGCAATCGCATCAGCCTCGGCTCGCGCATTGGCTGTCGTATACCGAGCCAACTCCAACGCCATGCGGTTGGCGTCGTCGCGCATCTCGGTGACAGGCTGCGAGAACCAACGGTCGACGGCGCGGTTCATCAATCCCCAGCTGAACGCGAACATAAAAGCAATCGGCAGCAGGCTAACCAGCACCGCTCCCCACAGCATTCTCGTTCGAAGGCGCGTCCCCATCACGCTACTGCGCTGGTCGGCATACAACTTCAACACATTGCGAACCAGCAAGACCAGCACAGCAACAAACAACAGAAACGCCACCACCGACAGGCCGGTGTACACGAAGATCTGTTCCGTCGTCGCCGGGTCCAGAAAGCTCTTATTGAACGCATTGAGCGCAGCGAGTCCTGCAAACAGCACCAGCAGGCAAGTGCCCAGCGCTATGCTCCACAGCTTTCGCCGGTCCGTCTTCACGGCCATGCCGAGCCCTCCTCAATGAACCGATTATAGGCGCGGGCGCCTCATTTCTACGCCGTCCGCTGCTGCTAAACCAGGTCCGCGATGCTTCTCCATTCGCGATCCTGCGCCGCCGCCACAGCTCCATAGGTCAGCTCGCCGTCGTAGGTATTCACACCTTCGGCGATCCCTTTATCCTCCGCGATCGCCTCTTTCGCACCCAGTCGCGCCAGCTTCAGCACATAGGGGAAGGTCGCGTTTGTCAACGCCAGCGTCGACGTATTCGGCACTGCGGCCGGCATGTTCGTCACGCAATAGTGCACTACGCCATCTACTTCATATGAGGGATGGCTATGTGTCGTCGGGTGTGCCGTCTCGATGCATCCGCCCTGATCGATCGCGACATCCACAATCACCGCGCCCTTCTTCATCTTCGAGACCATTGTCTTGGTCACGATCTTAGGCGCCGCAGCTCCCGGAATCAGCACGCCGCCGATCACCAAGTCAGCCTCGCACACCGCACGCTCGATGTTGTAGCTGTTCGAAGCCATCGTGAACACGCGCCCGTTGAAGATGTCATCCAGTTCGCGCAGCCGATTCAGGTTCAAATCCACCAGCGTTACCTTCGCCCCCATGCCCAGCGCGATCTTCGCTGCATTCGTCCCCACGACGCCTCCCCCGATGATGCACACATTCGCGGGCGGAACACCCGGAACCCCACCCAGAAGCAACCCGCGCCCGCCATGCTCTTTCGTCAGGTACTCGGCGCCCACCTGAACGCTCAACCGACCGGCGACCTCGCTCATTGGCGTCAGCAGCGGCAAAGCGCCAAAGCGGTCACGCACAGTCTCATAGGCAATACCGGTGACCTTATTTGTTAATAACGCATTCGTTAGGTCCGTCAGAGGAGCGAGATGCAGGTACGTAAACAGGACCAGACCTTCGCGGAAGTGCCGGTATTCCTTCTCTACCGGCTCTTTTACCTTCACAACCATGTCCGAGAGCCGCCACACATCGTGGGCTCCACCGACGATCTCCGCTCCGGCCGCCTGATACTCATCATCCGGCATCGCCGACAGGGCTCCGGCCTTCTGCTCCACCAGAACCTTGTGGCCGGCCTCAACCAAAGCCTTCACGCCCGCCGGGGTCACGCCAACGCGACTCTCGTTATCTTTTACCTCTTTGGGAACGCCAATGATCATTTTTTCTCACCTACCCTGATTTTGATTGTATCTAGGGAGACAATTGACTGTAGTCTGGCGTTTATCGCACGCACCCGTACCAAGCCTTACAATAGATTTGATCTTCTTCCCCAAGGACCGTACCAACCGAATGTCTTCGAACACCTTTCAGATGCGCTACTCCCGCATTCATAACATGCGGTCTCTCTTCAGTCTTTTCTCCAGCGACCTTGCCATCGACCTCGGCACGGCTAACACGCTGGTCTTCGCGCACGGCAAGGGCATCATCGTCAACGAGCCTTCCATCATCGCCGTCAACAAGGTCACCAACGAGGTTGAAGCCGTTGGTAAAGAAGCCAAGGAGATGCTCGGCCGTACCCCGGGAAACATCGTCGCCATCAAGCCCATGAAGGACGGCGTCATCGCCGACTTCCGCCACACTGAAAAGATGCTTAACTACTTCATTCAGAAGGCGCACAACCGCAAGATGATGGTGCATCCTCGCATTGTCATCGGTGTGCCGTCTGAGATTACGCAGGTAGAAAAGCGCGCCGTCATGGACTCGGCCTATCGCGCTAAAGCTTCCGAGGTTCACCTCGTCGAGCAGGCCATGGTCGCCGCCATCGGCGCCGGTCTGCCCATTACCGAGCCCGGCGGCAACATGGTCGTCGACATCGGCGGCGGGACAACAGATATCGCGGTGATCTCGCTCGCCGGAATCGTCTACTCGCGCTCAGTCCGCATGGCCGGCAACCAGATGGACGAGGCCGTCATGACCTACCTCAAGCGCAAATACAACCTGCTCATCGGCGAGCGCACTGCCGAGCAGATCAAGATTGTGCTTGGATCGGCGTTCCCACTCGACAAGCCCATCGAGATGGAGGTCAAAGGCCGCAACCTCATCGAGGGCGTCCCCAAGACCATCACCATCGAAGACTCCGAGATCCGCGAGGCCCTCTCCGAGTGCATTGCCACCATCATTAATGCCATCCGCGTGGCCCTCGAGCGTACCCCGCCCGAGCTCTCCGCGGACATCTCCGACCGTGGCATCGTGCTCACTGGCGGCGGCGCCCTCATCAAGAACCTCGACAAGCGCATTCGCGAAGAGACTGGCCTGCCCGTCTCCATCGCCGACGACCCGCTGGCCTCAGTGGTTCTCGGAACCGGAAAGATGCTCTCCGACTTCAAGCTGCTGAGAAAAATCTCCATCGACTAGCAAAAAGCCCTCGTAACGAGGGTTTTTTGCTGTTGCCGGTTATTTGAGCTATCGATAGTTGGTTAGAAGTTCAGGTCGAATGGCTCGTCTGTATCGTCTGCTAGATCAAGTGGGGGAAGCGGAGGTAGTGTGAGCCGGCTTTGCGGACCTAGCGGGTTACCGGGACCTCCAGGGGCGCCGGGACCTTCTGGTCTTGGTCTGTCGCGGAACATCATGCGGCGGTTGCCACGCTCTTCTGCCTGAAGCTTGGTCCACTGATCGGGTGTGAGGACCGTGCGGATGCCGAGGAGCATTCTAGCGGTTGCCTTTTCAAGCTCGGCGCGGGCCTGGGCTGCTCTGTCGATCTGGGCGAGGACCTTGTTGGTGTCGGGTGGGTTGGCGGCGAGCATGGGTTCGAGCAGGACCTCCTGCCTTTCGACATTGGCTTTGAGGTCGATGAGTTGGAGACGGCTCTGCTGGAAGATGTCGTCCATGCGCTTCTGCTGGTCGGGAGTGATGGAGAGCTTTTGAATGATGTCGGGGTTCTTCCACCAGATTCCGGGAGGTCCGATGCGGAGACGGGAGTGCGCGTCGTCCATGGTGATTACGTGCTGGAAGTTCATTTTGCCCGGTTGACCGGGGGCGCGGTCGGGCGAGGGTGGTGGTAGTGGAGGTGCATCGGGCTGCTGGGCTACGGCGAAGGTGCCCAGCAAGAGAGATGCGAAGGTGATGGCGAGGAGGGGCTTGCGGGTCATGTCAGTTCCTTTGGGATGAAATAGAAGGGGTTACAGCAGGGCTGGCTGTGGGGTCTGCCAGCGGTTGCATGGGGGAAGGGATGGGGGCGGAGATCTCCTGATTGACCTCTTCGAGGAGAGCTTCGTCAGATTGTGAGGTGGTAGCCGGTTGAATAGTGGAGGCAGAAGAGATGGGCTCAGTCGGGGTCTGACGGTGCGACAAGGTGAATGGGAACACGGCAGCGATGCAGAGGGCGGCCGCGGCGGCCCAGTAGATGGGTTGAAGGATGGTTTTGGATGGAGTTGGTGTGCCGGCTACGTGGAACTGTATGAGTTGCTGTTGCGCGTAGGAGGTAGAAGCCTGGCGGAAGACAGAGAGTGATGTGCGCAGGTTGGCCAGCTCCGTGGTGCAGGCGGAGCAGTTGGCGAGATGCTGCTGCAGGGCGCCGAAGTCGCTGCTGAGAGGGTGGGGGGAGCGGGCGAGGAGTATGTCGCAGAGCTCCTCGTGAGTGAGGTGGTCGGGCAGATGGGGTGTCATAGTGTGTCCTTGGACGAAGAGTTGTGGCGGCCCCGGATGATGGCGAGAGCTCGGTAGAGGTGGCTCTTTACGGTGCTGATGGGCAGGCCGGTGGTGGTGGCGATTTCGGCGAGGTCTAGCTCCTCGACGAAGCGGAGGATAAAGATGGTGCGCTGGCGCCTGGAGAGCTGGGCTACGGTGTCCCAGATGATGGCCAACTGCTCCTTGGCGATGAGGTGGTTTTCGGGCGAACTGTCACGGTTGGGAATGTGTTCGGATACGTCGGAGACGTCGACTGCGGCGGCCGAGGCGCGCTTCCAGAAGCGGAATCGCTGGGTGCGGGTGTGGTCGCGGAGGAGGTTGAGGGCGATGCGCATGAGCCAGGTGGAGATGGAGCAGTCTTCGCGGAAGGAGGTTCGGGAGGTCCAGGCGCGGAGGAAAGTCTCCTGGGTGAGGGTCTGGGCGATGTCGTTGTCGCGGGTGGAGATGAGAAGAAAACGGAAGATGCGCTGCTCGTAGAGTGCGACGATGGAGGCCAGGTCGTCGAATGGGGTGGCGGGGGCCCGGTCGGCTGCGGTAAGGACTTCCGAGATGACTTGTGCTGGCATGGTTGCGGCTACCGGGTCTCCGTTGCTGGGTTGCATCTGCTATGAAGACAGACGTGGGGGTTAGCGGGAAGACTACAGGATTGGGATTTTTTTCGATGGAAAAAGGTATGCTGCTGATGATGCATACCGTAAAAGCTATCTATCCGGGGACGTTTGATCCGCTGACGAATGGGCATCTTGACCTGATTGCACGTGGGTCGAAGATTGTGGACGAACTGGTGGTCGCGATTCTGCGGAACACCGAGAAGGGGACGCCGCTGTTTACGGTGCCGGAGCGGGAGGAGATGATCGCCGAGGCTGTTCAGGGGTTTGGGAATGTGTCGGTGACAACGTTTGATGGGCTGCTGGTGGACTTTGCGCGGCAGCAGGGGGCGAAAGCCGTGCTGAGGGGGATTCGGGCTATCAGCGACTATGAGTATGAGTTTCAGATGGCGATGATGAATCGGAAGCTGGACCCGGAGCTGGAGACGCTTTTTATGATGCCGGCGGAGAAGTACACGTATGTGAGCTCGCGGCTGATCAAGGGGGTGTTTGAGCTGGGTGGGGATGTTACGGCGCTTGTGCCGCCGCTGGTGGTGGAGCGGTTGAAGGCTAAGGTACCGGGGCGGGTGTAGGTGGTACCCCCCCCTCCCCGTCTTAAGGTGTGCAAGGTATTCAAAATAAAAGATATAAGCTCGTACTTCGCTGACGGAACGAGTGAGGTCTTGCTGCTCAGACAGGTGCGGATGTGTTTCTTACCCCCTCTGGGGGGCCTGATTTGTCAAGCGGGGGCTCAGTTCTGACTGATGATCTCCGATGCTCTATTCGATGCTTCATGGAACCTATATTGCGGGCCGGCGGCCGGGTTGCTCGACGCTTCACTCGGTGCCAGACGAAAAAGATCGGGCAAGCCAGCCCTATTCCCCAGTGCAGTGTGGAGATCAAGGGCCTGACTTTGTCATCGCCGACGTAGTAGAGGAGATAGCCGCTGAGGATCAGAAGAGCGAAGACAGCGGTCATGGCTGTGCCGGACCATCGCCTTTGTTTGTGCTTCCACAGCTTGGTGATATGAACGCCCCACAAGAGGCCGAACATCCAGACTGCGGCAAATGCAAATGCACCGTGGAGTTTGAGCCACCAGGGTTCGAGTGGATTCGTCACGGGGCCAAAGTCTCCCTGCTTGACGAGGAAATAGTGGAAGAGGAGCCAGAGACCACCCGATAACCAGATGCCAATGCCGATGAGGTAGAGAGCCCATCGGCGTGGTTGTCCAAGGCTTCCCGATCTGCGAACTAGGGCTTTCATGCAACCGGCCCGCTTTCCGGCAGGTACTGCCAGGGTTGGCCCGGGTCATGCAGATAGGCCGAGGCTTCGAACCGCCGGAGAAGCGGGGCGCTGTCCGCGCCCTGCGCCATCACAACTTTTGTAAGGGCGTCGGCGATGACACAGTGCTGCGCCACAACGCAGACGAAGCGATCGGTCGGGGCCGGGGAGCGATCGACCCCATCGACATGAGGGCCGCAGAGGCGTCCGCTGTGTTGGCGGCGCTGGAGGTGTCCGCTGCTGGACGCAACGCTTCCATCTGTTAGTTCCAGAACAGGCATCCGGTCGGAATCGTTAGAGGATTCAGCGCTGAGTTGAATGGGCTCCGCATCTTTGCCTTGCACGCGGATATCTCCCCCGGCATTGACGACGGTCTGCAAGGCGCCGTGCGCGCGGAGGCAGTCCGTCGCTCGATCGACGGCAAAGCCCTTGGCGATGCCGCCGAGATCGACACAGAGAGGGCGGTGAAATATGACCCGATTGCCGGGCAACAGCTCAATGTCGCGCCACGAACCATGAGGCACAGTCCCGGCACCGGCAGGACGAGGCAGCAACTCCCACTCCACCAGCTCCGCACCTACGGTGACGTCGAAGCGACCGCCCGT
>DATMQZ010000035.1:0-20154 GCA_035566575.1 Edaphobacter sp. | reverse complement strand
AAGGCCGGAGTGAAGGCGAAGCCGCAACGACTGATCTATTGCCGTTGTTTTTAGTACCCCAAGGCGTCAGCCTTGGGTCTCCCAGCACATGAAGGAAAAAGGGGCTTTAGCCCCTGGGGTATGCCCAAAAAACTCCCCTTGACCTCTATCGCAAATTGCGATATAAATATTGCGATTTGCAATAGCCATGAAACTCAGCGACAAAATCCGCTACCTCCGTGAAGTCGAAGGCAACCTCCGCGGCCTCAACCGCGCCATGACCCAGCAGGAGCTCGTCCGCGCCATCCAGGCCGAAAGCAACGGCAAAGCCATCAGCCAGTCCTACCTCTCCCAGATCGAGAGCGGAGCCCGCCCACACCTCACCAACACCACCCGCCTCCTCCTCGCGAAGTTCTTCAAAGTCCACCCCGGCTACCTCGTCGACGACCCCGAGGGCTACCACGCCGAGCTCCTCTCCGACCTCCGCACCGCCGAAGACAAGCTCGACCTCTGGCTCATCGCCGGCGCCGAACGTTTCCGTCGCGACGCGGACCTCTGTCAGGCGCTCCTCACCCTCGCCAACCACGACGACTCCCGCCGCTGCCTTCTCCTCCTTGAAGCAGTCCTCAAAACACCATCGCTAGTCGACCGCCTCTTTCAAGTCCTCAAGCCGGAAACCATAACCGCTCAACCCACACAACCGGCCCGCAAAAAACTCGCGAAGCCACGCAGCAAATAAAACCATGGAAACCTTCTTCCTCATCTGCTTTCTCGTCGGTCTCATCCTCAGCGTGCTCTCCCTCGCAGGCGGCCTCACGCATTTGCACATCGGCCGCCTCCACGTCGGACACACCGCGCACGCCCACGTCCACCCTCACAGCTCCTCACACGGCCTCTCATCGGTCAACGGATTCACCATCACCGCCTTCCTCTGCTGGTTCGGCGCAGCGGGATACCTCCTCTATCGCAACACCGTCTTCCTCGCGCCCACGGTCCTGCTATTGGCAGTGCTTAGCGGCCTCGCCGGAGCAGCGCTCCTCTGGGCCGTTCTCTTCAAGCTCCTCCTCCCACGCGAGCGCGTCCTCACCACCGAAGACACCGAGATGCCCGGCGTCATCGCACACGTCAGCAACAGCATCCGCGACAACGGCGGCATCGGCGAAATCATCTTCTCGCAAACCGGAGCCCGCCGCGCCACCGCCGCCCGCAGCGAAGACGGCACACCCATCCAGCGCGGCACTGAAGTCCTTGTTATCCGTTACGAACGCGGCATCGCCTACGTCCGTCGCTTCGACGAGCTCTCGCATCATCACCTCGACGAGCTCAACGACAGCCACGCCTGACCGAAGTTTTCGCCCCATCTGGCGGCCTCACTTGCCGAGGCACTCCCCCGCCACTCACCCACTGCGGCAAGCACCCTACACGCCTCCAGTCCCGCCGCGGGACAAAGGAACGATATGCCGAACTCGGTAATTCTCATTGTTGGTCTGCTCGTCCTCGCCACGCTCGCCCTCTCCATCCTCATGGCCAAGATGTTCCGCAAAGCCGGCCCTAACGAAGCCATCATCGTCTACGGCTTCCGCGGCCCGCGCGTCATCAAGGGCGGTGGCGCGGTCATCTTCCCCGTTGTCGAAAACTCCCGCCAGCTCTCGCTCGAGCTCATGAGTTTCGACGTCGCCCCCCAGCAGGATCTCTACACCAAGCAAGGCGTAGCCGTCACCGTCGAAGCTGTCGCCCAAATCAAAGTTCGCTCCGACAAAGAGTCCATCCTCACCGCAGCCGAGCAGTTCCTCACCAAATCGCCCGACCAGCGCGAAGGCCTCATCCGCCTCGTCATGGAAGGCCATCTCCGTGGCATCATCGGCCAACTCACCGTCGAGCAAATCGTCAAAGAGCCCGAGATGGTAGCCGAGCGCATGCGTTCCACCTGCATGGACGACATGAGCAAGATGGGCCTCGAAGTCATCTCCTTCACCATCCGCGAGGTCCGCGACAAAAACGAATACATCACCAACATGGGCCGCCCCGACGTAGCCCGCATCCGCCGCGACGCCGAAATCGCCGCCGCCGAAGCCGAACGCGACACCGCCATCCGCCGCGCCATCGCTCTCCGCGAAGCAGCCGTCGCTAAGGCCTCCGCCGATCAGGACCGCGTCCTAGCCGAGACCCAATCGCTAGCCAAACAAGCCGAAGCTCAGCGCGACCTCGACATCCAGAAAGCTCAGTTCACCGAAGCCGCACGCCGTCAGGAGGCCCAGGCCGACAAAGCCTACGAGCTCCAGACCAACGTCATGCAGCAGAAGGTCATCGCCGAACAGGTCAAGGTCCAGCAGATCGAGAAGCAGGAGCAGGTCAAGGTACAAGAAGCCGAAATCCTCCGTCACGAAAAGGAGCTCATCGCCACCGTCCTCAAAGGCGCCGAGATCGAGCGTCAGCGCATCGAAAACATCGCCAACGCCGAAAAGGCTCGCATCACCATGGAAGCCGAAGGCCGCGCCGCAGCCACCAAACTGCAAGGCGAAGCCGAAGCCAACATCATCTTCCAGAAGGGCGACGCCGAAGCCAAAGCGATGAACGTCAAAGCCGCGGCCTATCAGGAGTGGTCGCAGGCCGCCGTCGTCGACAAGCTCATCACCAACATGGCCGACGTAGTACGCGCCATGTCCGAGCCGCTCTCGAAGGTCGACAAGATCACCATCGTCTCCACCGGCAGCGACGGCGTCACCGGAGCCAACAAGATCACCGGCGAGATGACAAAAATAGCAGCCCAGGTCCCCGCACTCTTCGAGGCCCTCTCCGGCATGAACCTCCACGACCTCATGGCCAACGTCAAAGCGATGAAACCCCGCGAAGACAACAACGGCCAGGCCTAACCCTCACCTCCGGCGCGGACGCAACTCCGCGCCGGAGCAGTTGCAGTTGCTATTGCAGTTGCTTGTTCTTTTGTTTGTCATCCCGTAGGGATCTGCTGTTGTTCTTGTCGTTGCAGTTGTTTGTTTT
This sequence comes from Edaphobacter sp., assembly GCA_035566575.1. Lineage (GTDB taxonomy): Bacteria > Acidobacteriota > Terriglobia > Terriglobales > Acidobacteriaceae > Edaphobacter. The sequence goes on along the minus strand of DATMQZ010000035.1, from coordinate 17,175 downwards.
CGCCTTTGCCTCTAGGTAGCCCAGGGCTTTAGCCCTGGGTCTCCCTTGGGCCGAAAAAAAGAGGGCTTTAGCCCCTGGGGTATGCCTTCCCCTCCCAAGGCAAAGGAGCCCGCCATGGCCTTACTAGAACGAGTAGGAACCCTCCTCCGAGCCAACATCAACGACCTCATCGAGAAAGCCGAGGACCCCGAGAAGCTCGCCAAACAACTAGTCCTCGACATGGAAAACCAGCTCCTTCAGGTCAAAACCCAGGTAGCCATCGCCATCGCCGACCAGCACCTCCTCCAAAAGAAGCTCACCGAGCACGAGGGAGCCATGAACCAGTTCCACCGCAAAGCCGAGCTAGCCGTCCAAAAGCACCAGGACGACCTCGCCCGCGCCGCCCTCGAGCGCACTCTAAGCCACCAGCAACTAGCGCAAGGCTTCGCCCAGCAGCTCGAAGATCAAACCACCGAAGTCGAAACCCTCCGCAACGCCTTCCTCAAGCTCCAGCAGAAGCTCGAGGAAACCCGCTCCACCTGCGAGATGCTCATAGCCCGCAACCGCCGAGCCCGCACCATAGGCAAAGCCAACGCCGCCCGCACCCTAACGGCCACGCACCAAACCGCAGCCACCCTCAACCGACTCCGCACGACAATCCTCCAGCGCGAAGCCACCAACACCGCCCACAACCTCCTCGAGGCCGAACCCCTCGAAGACCGTCTCACGACGCTAGAACGCGAAGACCAAATCGACCGCCTGTTAGAAGACCTCAAAAGCCGCCAACCCCGTCTCCCTTAGTCACCGATTATGTCTTGCTCGTCATCCTGACCCTGAGCGAAGTCGAATGGGGATCCCTGTATTTGCTTTTGTCGTTGCTTGTTTCCTTGTTTGTCATCCCGTAGGGATCTGCTTCTGCTGTTGTCGTTGCCCCTGCAGTTGTTCTCCCCAACCAGCCAAGAAAAAGGGTGCCCCATTCATCGCAGTCTCATCGCGATGAGTGGGAATGAATACCCTCAACCCACCAGCTCTTGCCTTTGCTGTTGCTGTTGCAGTTGTCCTCCCCAACCAGCCACAAAAGAACGGGTGCCCCATCTTCGGCGCGGCTTCATCGCGCCTAAGGTGGGAATGAATACCCTCAACCCACCAGCTTTTTGCAGTTGCGTCTACTTCCGCCCCACCGGAGTAATCCTAACCACCTGCGCCCGACACCCACGCAAACCCTGACAAGCAATCGGCCGCAAATCATCCTTAGCAAGACAAGCCTCAATCGCAGTCAGCCGATTATTCCCGCAGCTCAAAACAATACTGCCCTCAGGAAACGAAGGATTCGCCTTGGCAAACATGCCAAGAATCTCCGACGGCTTCAACAACACCTCACGGTCGAGCGTCTCAAAGAACTCCGGAATCTTCAGCGAGTGAAACGCCCTATGCTCCGCCGCAAAAAACTCATCCGGCGACATCGTCGTGCAAGTCCCATGCTTCGTCCACTCATGCCCTAGCAACGATAGGTCAGGCGTAATGTCGAGATTCTGTTCCGGATGCTTCGGCCCATGCCGATGGCTGCAGAACACCGGATAAGACCCATCATTGTTCTGCGGCCAAAGCCCATGCACCACAAAGCCCGGTCGCGCAGCACACTGCGGGCTCGTCCCCTGAATCGAACAGAACTCCGGCGACCACGAAAGATTCAGCAGATAAAAATCAAACTTACCCGGTTCACCCTTCTTCTGCGCCCCCGCAGGCGCAGACAACAACATCGAAACCGCAAGCAGCAGACAGACCAACGCAAGGCGTCGCATACAAGTCATCATGAGCACCTATGCTAAAGCACTCTCGCACGTGCGGCGCTCACGCCCGCTCCTGCTTTCTGCATCTGTCTTTCTGTTTGTCATCCCGTAGGGATCTGCTTCTGTCGTTGCAGTTGCTCGTTTTTGCGTCGTCATCCTGACACTGAGCGAAGCCGAATGGGGAGGAACTCTGCATTTGCTGTTGTTTCTAATATCTAAGCTGGCCTACTTTCAAATCCAAAGACCGGATTCGAAATTGCCGCAAACCCCGTTCTGCGGGAACTTCCCTTCCTGGATGGAGAGTAGCAGTTAGTATTAAGAGCGGGTGATAGGAAATCCGTGACACGCGAACGAGGGGAAATGCGAGGATCGAGCAGAGGGAGGATTTCGCCAACGGTTATGTTCGTGGTCGGAATATTGACTGCGGTTTCCGCTAGCTTCGGGCAAAATCTAAAGCCGGTAAGAGTGTCCCTTCGCAGCATAGGAAGCCCTCAGTTCCCAACCGGCTACCACCTGAGTGACAGTGATCCGCATTTCCGTCATAGCGGAGACAAGCTTTTCTGGCTCAACTCTGATTCTGTTGCGATCACGTTCTTTAAGGAATTCTGCTGCCCATCCGGCGGTCACAGCGGGATCAAGCACGGGGCCGCGGTTTTCGATACAAGCGGAAACGCTGTTGGAACGCACGATCTGGTGTCGTTGCCCGATACTCCGTTTCTTCTCGAAGGTGGCGTAGGATCTTTCTTGCTGATTTATGACAGCCATATAGATGCGCTGAAGAGTAACTTCGACAAATTGGGTCGGATAACTGTGTCCCATTTTATCTCGCCGCGATTGTCCACGGATGGCAGCCAAATCGCGGTCAGCGATAGGGGAAAGCTCTCGGTTTATGGTACAGCCGACCTCATCTCCAAGGCGACCCTAACTCTTCCGTCAGGAACAGAAGTCGCTGATATGAACGATCATGCTGTATTGCTCAATGCCAAATCTAAGAGCGCTTGCGATATTGTAGTTTGGCAGACTGGCGGTGGCGCGTCATGGAAAGTGAGCTTCCGGCCAGATGAGTACGGCGGCTGTTCAACGGGGTATGGGGAGGGGCTGCTTAGCGACGATGCTATTGTTATCAGGAAAGGTAACCCCAATACTCGCGAGATTGTATCTCGGAACGGCCATGTGGAGACGATTTCCGAGGAGGGAGACCTTTTGGGGACGGCGTCTTCGGGACGTTTCGCCCTTCAAAGGTTTTTTCCAAGCGCATTCGCGGATGCACTCGATATGGACTTTGGGGGCAAGAGAGCGATTACCGTATACGATCCGTCGCAGAAGCGCCTCATCTTCCGCAAGAAATTTGGCGGACAAACGGCTGCGGCGCTCGCGCCCGACGGGCATCACCTCGCCGTCATCGAAGGCAACAACCTCCTGATCTACCCTTTGCCATAAGCAAAATTCCAGCAAGAGAAGGGGGACAGGTTGATCGGTCTTGGTTGCGATCGCCATTGTGCCCGAAAAGTTAGCTTTTCGGCAACTGACTGCCAATGTGTGCTCTTCACCATCCTCTCAACAAAATCGCCATCCTCCCGCAAGCTACAATCCCAGAAGCATGATTGCCCACCTACGCGGACGTCTCCTCTCCAAAACTCCCAATCAAGCCATCGTCGACTGCTCCGGCGTAGGCTACGACGTCACCATTTCTGTCACCACCTTCTCCGCGCTCCCCGCCGAAGGCACCGAGGCAGCCCTCTACATCCATACCCACGTCCGCGAAGACCAGATCGCCCTCTTCGGCTTCTCCGAAACCCAGGAAAAACGCCTCTTCGAAAAACTCCTCACGATTAGTGGAATCGGCCCCAAACTGGCCATCACAGTCCTGAGCGGAATCTCTGCCGACCGCCTCATCACCGCCATCCGCTCCGGCGACCACGCCACCCTCACCCGTATCCCCGGCATAGGCAAAAAGACCTCCGAGCGCGTAGTCCTCGAACTCAAAGACAAACTAGACGACCTAGCCGTAGCCATCCCCACCACCAGCGGAGGCCCCCACCACGGCCCTGCAGGCGACGACGCCCTCTCAGCGTTGGTCAATCTAGGCTACCCCCGCCCCATAGCCCAAAAAGCCATCGAGACCGCCATAGCAAAGAACCCCGAAGCCGCCCACGACTTCGAAACCCTCTTCCGCGCCGCCATGGCCGCCATCCGCTAAAGAACACCGGTCTTTTGGTGTCCTTTGCAGCTATTGTTGTCGTTGTTTTGCTTGTCATTCTGAGCGCAGCGAAGAACCCCCGCATTTCGCTAGTTGTGCCACAAATGCCATTTGGTAAGCCCAAAAATAAATCCCAAAAATCTGCAAAAAATCCGTCCCCCAAAATCCGTCCGCCCGCAACCACGTTTTCACCACAAACATGTCACGTTTACCACGCAAAAAACCACATTCTGCACGCCGTTTTTCGCAAAAACCCCTGTAAAAACCCCACTCCACCACGCAGAAAAAATGCACAAAAAAGCGATGGCCCCGGAACCGTTTTTGCGGTGCCGAGGCCTCAAGTTTGCAGACGGCCCGTAAGCCGAATTCTGTTTTAGACGATCATTCCTCTAGGCGACACATTACTGAGCCGCTCCAGCAACCTACCCGCAGGTTTTGGCTCCCCGAAGGGTCTCTCCGCCTTCGCGCATCGGGCCGATACGCTTCCTGCCGCCTGGAGAGTAGCGACAGAATCCCTGCCTATTTGGTCTTGCTCCGTGTGGGGTTTACCGTGCCGCGTCCATTACTGGCCGCGCGGTGCGCTCTTACCGCACCTTTTCACCCTTACCTAAAGCAGCTTGCATGAACCACTTACGCGGTCCATCCGCTTCAGGCGGTATCTTCTCTGTTGCACTTGCCGTCCAGATGGCTTAACCCATCCGTCCCGGACGTTATCCGGCACACTGCCCTGCGGAGTTCGGACTTTCCTCCCCCGCTCAACGCCTTGCGGCCCGAGCGGCAGCGATCATCCAGCCGCCTGCAATACAAGTGTATCGCGCTTGCGGATTCGCAGCTGGATTTGCGAAGTAGCTTCCGAGTTGCGACTATCGATCCGGAACTCTGACGGGCTATATCAAGGAAGATTCAATCGTCAAAATGCTGCATTTGCTGAACCCGACCTTTCATCCGTTCCATTGGCTAGACCGCGCCGACAACTGGAGCCGCAGTGACGGCGCGCTGACGTGCACAAGCGGCCATCGACAACCCGGAGTCTTTACCCCACGGAGATGACACCGCATTCAGCTGGATTTGACACGGAAAGACCTGGAGCCTGGCGATACAAAAGCCGGGGTAGGTTGACACCTCAAACGATCGAACCTCCACAGCGTTGAAGCGCGCTTCGACTCGGCGAAGGGCCAGTTTGAACGCGTGCGCAAACGCCTCTTCCGGTGTCGCTCCTACGCCACTACGCAATAGTCCTTGTGAAGGGCGGACGAAGTGCCATCCGCATGCGCGGATCTGTTTATCCAACCAGTACGCATTCCCGGATTGCACAACCTTCCACCCTTCAGGGAAAACTTCCGTCTCAAGGTTGAGGTCATCTGGTAGCGTGATCTGGTCCCACACAATTATCGTCAGCTCATTTATTTTGTGCATTTGGATTTGCCTTTCTTGCTGTACTTGGCTAGTTGAGATGGGAGACGTCAAGGGGCATCTGTGGCTGGTTTCCGATGGGAAGTCTGTGTGGAGATGCAGGATCCGCAGGTTGGACGATAGCGTAGTCGATCAAAGTGTGGCAGTGAAGGCAACTGGCCTGCTGAACGAGTAAAGTGGTTTCGCTGAGAACCTGCGGAAATGTTCTCAGGCACTCGGGGCAAGTGATCGTAACGTACTCCGTTCCGGCGGGATCGTGTCCGTTTCTTGTGATCCAGATAGGCGCAGTGCTTTGTTGGTCGAATAAGTACGGCTCCGGTAGAGTGAAAGCGGTTACGATCTGCAGCAGATCAACCAGGCTCGTTGCTTTCTCATAGAACGCGTGGGCGGCAACTCCTGCCGGCACGGCGCCAGTTGAAAAAGCCCCGCTCATGGCGATCACATAGATTGATGGAAAGCGGCGACGGACGATCGAGAGCAGTTCAAAGCCTGACATGCTGGGCATGTTGAGGTCTGACAGAATGACATCCGGGATCTCCTGCCGGATCTCAAGCAGAGCGGAGAAGCCATCCTCAGCAGTTCGCACCCTGTGGCCTAACTGGCTAAAGATGTGCGACATGAGCATTCGAATGGACGGCTCGTCATCGACTACAAGTAGGTTGATTTTTGCGTTGGGCATCGTGCGCCTTCCACAAGGCAGCAAATGTAAGCTTTGGGAAAGTCTCCCATCTCGTGGAGATGGAATCTGTTCAATTCTGCTCACCATCTACGATTTTGCGACTGGAAGGTGTTGATTCCAGTTGCTAAACGCGGCGAGAGATGCATTTAGAAGTGGTCGCAGGATGCAGAATAATTTAATCGTGAAGAACGACATTGAGCAGCGATTTATGCACCAGGATGCGGCCGTTGTACTCAATAAAGCCCAGTTTGCGGAAGCGATTCATGAAGAAGCTGACGCGAGAACGGGTCGTCCCGATCATCTCAGCCAGTGATTCCTGCGTGATATGCGGAATCATCGTCTCCGATTCACCGGGCTTTCCATACTCCGCCATCAGCAGAAGAATTCGCGCCAGGCGTTTTTCGCTGGAGTTGAAGAGCTGATCGACAAGATCGGCCTGAGTTCGCATGCTGCGGCTTAACAGAAATGACAGAACAGATCGGAAAAGGCATGTTCCTCGTGCATGACGCGAATCATCTCTTCTCTGCCGATCTTGAGTGCTGTGCAACTGGTAATAGCCGTAGCGGTTGCCATGTGCAGTCCAGGAGCTCCCGCCAACGACTCCTCGCCAACAAAATCGCCCGCGGAGAGGAGGGTGATGGTGGCTTCCTTTCCGGTGGCCGAGACGACTGAGAGCTTTGCTCGACCCTTCTGAAGGTAGAAGATCGACTCAGCCGGATTTCCTTGCCTAAAGAAGTCGTGCTTGGACTTTATCTGAACGATTTTTCGTCCCAACCCGGCATTGGCCAAGAAGACGGCGGGATCAAACTTACCGTTCGTCTGGTCTGTCATCTGCCCTTTCCCCTTTCCGTATATTGGTTGGATTCGTAACGAGATGCGCGTGGAACGGTTCCATATCTCGTTTTGGCGCACATCTGTGCACACGCTATATCAGCATCGCACGGACGGATAGGATAACGTGTTCTGTTTTGCTCACTCCAGACAAAAAGGTCGTGGGTGGCACGGGAGGACAGCTTCAATGCTGTGGAGCAGTGCGGCAAAAGCCTTGAATGCGTGGCTACGGTCGATCTCTATTGAAGGTATTGAGAATCGGAGGTGCAGCTACTTCTTTGATGCATTGGGTAATGCGCGGAAGCAACCTGCAATATGATCGTCCACGATGCCACAGGCCTGCATCCAGGCGTAGACGATGACGGGGCCAACGAACTTGAAGCCGCGCTTCTTCAGCGCCTTCGAGATCTCTTCGGAGAGTTCAGTCTTCGCAGGCACATCGCTCATACTCTGTCTCTTGTTTCGGATGGGTTTGCCGCCAGCCATCTTCCAGATGTAGGTGGAGAAGTCTTCGCCGGAAGCTTCCATCTCGAGATAGATGCGGGCGCCTGCGATGGTCGCTTCGATCTTGGCGCGGGAGCGGATGATGCCGGGGTCTTCAAGGAGCCGCTTCACGTCTGCTTCGGTGAAGCGCGCTACCTTTTGGGGATCGAAGTTGCGGAAGGCCTTGCGGAAGGCGTCGCGCTTCCGGAGGATGGTGATCCAGGAGAGACCCGCTTGAAAGCCTTCCAGCATTAGCTGTTCCCACAAGGTTCGGCTGTCGTAGACGGGGATGCCCCACTCTTCGTCGTGGTAGGTCTGGTATAGGGGATCGTTCTCGGCCCATTTGCAGCGTGTTTGTGTTGTCATTTGGCCCTTCTTGATTGAGAGAGGTAGAAGGAAGATATCTGGTCGGACTGACAACTCTACGTCAGGAGGTTAGGGAAGGCGGTTCGCGCGTAACGCGAATACCCCACCCTTCGCAAGAGACGCGAAGGATGGGGCACCCGGATTTGTTTGGTCAGGAGTGATGGTTCGCTACCTCGCATGCTGTCTCGGTGAGTAGTTTGCGCAGACTTTCGGGGGTCAGAACCGAGGCCGAGCGGCCGAAGGAGAGAAGCCAGAAAGCGAGGCCAGTCCAGTCTGGAGTTGCGAGGGTGAGAATCGAGCCGTCTTCGACCTCCTGCTCCTCAACCACGCCGAGCCACCACTCGCGTTTGGCACGGTCGGCGGCGCGTGGATTGAACTGCACGCGTGCAGTAAAGTTCGCGGGTGGGGTGGTCTTACGAACGAAGTCGGAGAGACGGAAATCCTCGCGTGGCTGGAAGGTTTCGTCGAGCGCGATGACGGAGGTCATACGATCGGCACGGAAGTCGCGATAATCCTTGCGGGTGCGACACCATGCGATGAGATGCCACCGCTGGGTGTAGTAGACGAGGCCGAAGGGTTCGACGGTTCGCTCTGTGCTCTCGGGCTTGCCGGAGCCGCGATATTGAAAGCGCAACAGTCGTCGATGTGCGAGCGACTGTTGGAGAAGACTGAGGTCGGCCTGCACCGGAAGGCGAGCGGTGGCCGTGGTGGCAAGGCCCGATTCGAGACGGGCTATCTGCTCCTGGCGGTCGCGAGGAAGGATGGCACGGACTTTCAGGAGGGCCGAGTTCATCTGGGCGCGAAGGGACTCATCGGTAAACTGCTGCACGAGCATCGCTGCGGTGACGAGGGCGCTTGCTTCTTCGGCAGAGAAGTTGACGGGTGGAAGGTTGTAGCCCTTCATGAGGGTGTAGCCGACGCCTGCCTCGGCGGCGATGGGAACGCCAGCTTCTCCGAGTGCGGCAAGGTCACGGTAGATGGTGCGGATGCTGAGCTCGAAGTGCCGCGCCATCTCCTCGGCGGTGACGACGCGCCGGGACTGGAGATAAAGGATCAACGCGAGGAGACGATCGACTCGGTTCATGGCTTAATGAATTGTAGTAGTGCGGCGTTGAGGTAAGGGCCTGCAGCTATTGTCTTTTGAGGGTTACAAGAACGGTGTCGTTTTCGTGCATCTCGAACCTGTGATCGAACGCGCCGTTCGTGATGGTGATGGCTCGGGTCTCTACCGGTGCCCCGCTGGCTGCTGACTGAAGAGACGCGACCTGCTGGCGGGTTAGTTGATTCGGAGAGCCCATACGCAGCCAGGCGGTGTAGGCGTCGTTCTGTTTGTATCCTGTGCGATAGATGCTCATCGTGTAGGAGCCGTCGCGCATGCCTGTGATACTGAGTGTCGCGGGCGCAGCGGTTCTGGCTGGCTGCTCCCGCTTGTAAAAGATCTGATTGCTTTCGCTGTCGGGAGGTACGACGGGCGTGTAGTTCCAGAAGAGCGCCTGGACGGAGCCGTCAACGCTCTTTGTGATCCAGCTCTGCTCGTCGTTGGTTGCTACGTCCTCCGCGCCGAGCTGGCTGAGAAATTTATAGGCGAAGAAGGATGGCTTGCGGATGCCCTGATAGTTGATCAGCCCGAAGCCGCCGTGAAATGGGGTGAAGCGGGGGCCGGCCTCTTCGAAGATGTCGGTGAATGTCCAGTACGACATCGATTGCGCGAGCGGCCATGTTCCGCGGAGTTTTTCGAGGATGAATGCGGCGGAGATGTATTGGTCGTGGATGGGGTCGGTTGGGGTGTAACTGGTGCTCCACTCGGTGTAGTGCAGCTCGAGCTTCGGTATGGCGGAGTTGTCGATGAGGCTGCGGGAGTTGCGGACGCGCCCGATGATCGCGTCCGGGCTGGATTCCAGAACCGTGCCAGCGTGGCCATCGGCGTCGAAGGCGCCGCTTTTCACGCCGTAGGTGTGGGTGGAGAGGAAATCTGCGGGGATGTGATTGGCGGCGATGTAGGCGAGCCACTCGGGCTCGAGTGCGCTGCCGGCAGAGGCTGGGCCGCCGACGCGGCAGCGGGCGCAGATGGCCTTTATGCTTTCGGCGGTGTTGCGGTAGAGATCGAAGTATTGCTGGTGGGTGCCGCTCCAGAAGCCGGAGAGGTCGGGCTCGTTCCAGACCTCGTAGTACCACTGGGCGATCTCTTCTTCGCCGTAGCGCGCGCGCCAGTGGTCCATGAGGGCGCGGATCAGGCCATTCCACTTGGCCATGTCCTTGGGAGGCGTATTGTTGGCCTTCCACCAGAAGACGGTGCTGGTGCCGCTGGCGAGCTTCGAGGGCATGAAGGACAGCTCGACGAAGGGCCGAATGTGGTGAGCGAGCAGGGCATCGTAGAGTGAATCGATGTATTGAAAATTGTGGGAGGGGTTGCCTTTTGCATCCTCGGTGTAGACGCCCATGTCGTCGTGGAGAAGGCCGTGGAAGCGAAGATATTGGAAGCCGATCTCCTGCTGGACGAGGGAGAGCTGCTGCTGCCAGTCTGCGCGCAGGCCTTCGTTCGCGCGACCTGCGCCGACGGTCATGAGCGGCGTTTTGGAGTGCGGGCCGAGGATGTGTGAGGTGTCCGCCTGAATCCGGCGTGTCTGTGGAGCCGTTTGTGCAGCGAGTGGTGCTACAAGATGTGCCAGGAACAGAGTTGCGACAGAGATGACAGCGCGCGGGCGCAAAGGCATTGGGCTTTCGACTCCGGAATCGGCGTGGGGATCGTGAATCCAAATGATAACAGTGGCGTTGGGAGCGCGGTTTCTGCGGCGCGAACCAAAAAGTGACGGTTTGCGTACAGGAAGATACGGATAGCCTCGCTTTCGAGGGCATGGGGCTGGTAATCTCAAGCCACCCCAGGAACGGTAGAGATGGAATTCAAAGAGGCCGTAAAGATCGCGTTGCAGTCGCTATGGGCGAATAAGCTGCGCTCCATATTGACGCTGCTCGGCGTCGTGATCGGCGTTGCCAGCGTGATTGCCGTAGTGACGCTGGTGAACGGCGCGAATACGTACGTCGCAACCAAGTTCAGCAGCTATGGCGCGGACGTGTTCACGGTGTCGAAGATGCCGCAGATCATCACCAGCCCAGAGGAGTATCAGCGGTTTCAGAAGCGGAAGGACATTCTGTTCCCCGACTTTAGGTATGTCGAGGCGAACTGTAAGCACTGCATCGGTATTGGCGCGCAGCAGGCGGTGACGGGAAAGGTCGTGCGGGGGACACAATCCACAACCGATACCGGCATCCGGGGGTATACGTGGCAGATGCCTTCGCTGCAGAACCTGAACATAGTGCAGGGACGTGGGTTCACGGAAGCGGACGAAGAACATTCCTCGCGCGTGGCGATCATCGGGACCGATATTCAGGACCACCTGTTTGAGGGAGTCGATCCGCTGGGGCAGGAGTTGCGGGTAGACGGCGTTCCGTACACGGTGATCGGTATCAGCGAGAAGCAGGGGAGCACATTTGGAGCGAGCCAGGACAACTGGGTCGGGGTGCCGCTGACGACGTTTCAGAAGAGCTATGGGACGGCGAAGACGCTGACGATTTATGTGAAAGCGGGTGAGGCGGGACCAGTGCTGGAGACAGCGGCGGATGAGGTGCGGGTGCTGATGCGGTCGCGGCGGCATGACGCTCCGGGAGCGCTGGACTCGTTTGAGCTGGATACGAACAATACCCTGGTGGGATTCTTCAGCATGGTGACGCAGTCGTTTGGAGCGGTGGCCGGTGGGGTGGCGCTGATCGCGCTGGTGGTCGGGGGCATCGTGATCATGAACATCATGCTGGTGAGCGTGACCGAGCGGACCCGAGAGATTGGGATACGGAAGGCTTTAGGCGCGCGGCCGAAGGACATCATGATTCAGTTTCTGATTGAGTCGGGGACGATGGCGCTGGTGGGCGGAGTATTCGGCGTCATCGGCGGGATCCTCGTGGCGCAGGTGATTACGATCCTGGCGGGATTCCCTTCGACAGTTGCGGTGTGGAGTGTGCTTGCCGGGCTGTTGATGGCCACCAGCACGGGAGTTTTCTTTGGTGTCTATCCGGCGCGGAAGGCGGCGCAACTGGATCCGATAGTAGCGCTGCGAGCGGAGTGAGGCATGGGTCGAAACCGGGGCAGAAGTCAGGGAGGCTGTTGATGCAGATCGCCGATACGAAAGAAACGGTAAGGATGGCGCTGGATACGCTGCGGTCGAACAAGCTGCGCAGCGGGTTGACGATTCTGGGGATTGTGATCGGCGTGATGACGGTGATTATTATCTCGTCGGTGATCAACGGGTTGAACTCGCGTGTGTCGGGCCTGGTGGAGTCGCTGGGGACCAATGTGATCTGGGTGTTCCGGTTTCCGGTGATCGGGGTGCGGCCGACGACGGAGATGCTGACGCGGAAGCAGATGACCTATGAGGATGCGATGGCGATGAAAGATCTGCCGCATGTGCTGGCGGTGTCGCCGTCATTGCAGTATCGAGATAATACCGGGGTGCAGGGCACCGTGGCAGTGAAGTATGGCACCAAGAAGATGGAGGGGACGACACTGGAGGGGGACGCGGCGAGCGTGAAGGATGTGTATGACCTCGACCTGAAGGAGGGCCGGTTCTTCACCGATGGCGACGTGGAGCGGGCGGCGAACGTTGTGGTGCTGGGGACGGATACAGCGGACGCGCTGTTCGGTACGGAGAGTCCTGTGGGCCAGGATGTGACCATCGCGGGCATGGTGTTTACCGTGGTGGGTGTGATGGAAAAACGCCCAATGGCGTTTGGGGGAGGGAAGAACCCGGAAGACAATAAGGCGTGGTTTCCAGTGACGACGTTCCACAAGATTCATCCGGAGATACTGGATTACTGGATCAGCCTGAAGTTCGACGACCAGAAGAATAAGGGGTTGGTGCAGGATGAGTTGCAGGAGTTGCTGCGGCTCAGGCGGAAGGTGAAGAACGAGGCTCCCGACAACTTTGCGATCTTTGGGACGGACTCGCTGACGCGGCTGTGGGACCAGATCACGTTCGGGCTGTTCGCGTTGATGTTGTCGCTGTCGGCGGTGGGATTGCTGGTGGGCGGGGTGGGGGTGATGAACATCATGCTGGTGAGCGTGACGGAGCGGACGCGGGAGATTGGCGTGCGTAAGGCGATCGGCGCGAACAAGCGGATGATCCTGACGCAGTTCACGCTGGAGGCGATGACGCTGTGCGCTGTCGGCGGGCTTATCGGGGTGCTGGCCGGGAGTGCGATTGGGTATGGTGTTCACTTCGTGTTTCCGGCGGCGCTATCGGCGATATGGATCGGTGCGGCGTTCGTAAGCTCGTGCGGGATTGGGTTGATCTTTGGGATCTATCCGGCGTGGAAGGCGGCAAACCTGAACCCGATCGAGGCGCTTCGGTACGAGTAGGTTGGATAAACTACCTTGATGGCTATTGCGATTGAGGTGTTTCTCGTTCTGCTGACGCTGGCGGGTTTGGCGTATTTGCTGCTGGCGCTTTTGGGGGCGCGGGACTTTAGCCATTATTGGCATCGTCGGTTGGATTCGGGGTTTGCTCCGGATGTGTCGATCCTTAAGCCGGTGAAGGGTGTCGATCCGCGGATGTATGCGGGGCTTGTGAGTCATTGCAGGCAGGTTTATGCGGGGCGGTTTGAGCTGGTGTTTGGGGTGGGGAGTCTGGATGATCCTGCGGTGGCAGAGATCGAGCGGTTGAAGGTGGAATTTCCGGAGTGTGCGATTCGGTTGGTTGAGTGCCGCGAGCGGTTGGGGACCAGCGGCAAGGTGAGCAATCTGGTGCAGATGCTGCCTGAGGCTCGCTATGAGTATGTGCTGGTGAATGATAGCGATATTGCTGTGTCTTCGCAGTATCTGGCGCGTGTGATGAGTTGCTTTGCGGATGCTCGGGTTGGGATGGTTACAGCTCCTTATGTTGGTCGAACTTCGGCGGATCGAACGGTTTGGTCGAGGTTGGAGGCGCTGGGGATCTCGACAGATTTTTTTCCGGGAGTGCTGACGGCCCGGAAGCTTGAGGGTGGGATTCGGTTTGGGTTGGGATCGACGCTGGCGATGAGCCGGGTGGCGCTGGCGAAGTCTGGTGGGTTGGAGCCGCTGGTTGAGAGTCTGGCGGATGACTATGAGATGGGAGCGCGGATCGCTGCTGCAGGTTACAGGGTGGAGTTGAGCGCGGAGGTGGTGGAGACTACGGTTCCGGCTTATTCGTTCCGTGGGTTTTGGGACCATCAGATTCGTTGGGCGCGAACGGTTCGGGACTCGCGGAAGCTGGGTTATATCGGGCTAGGGACGACGTATGCTTTGCCGTGGGCGGTGATGGCTTGTGTTGCGAGTGGATTTGAGTTGTGGAGCTTTACGCTGTTGAGTGTTGTGCTGTTGGCTCGGGTGGCGGTTGCGTTGTCGGTTGGAGTTGGCGTGCTGCGTGATGAGCAGGTGCTGCGCGATCTTTGGTTGTTGCCGCTAAGGGATTTCTTTGGATTGCTGTTCTGGGTTTGGAGTTTTGCGGACGATACGATTGTGTGGCGTGGGGAGCGGTTTCGGCTGAAGGATGGGCGGTTGACTCGGGTGGCGTGAGGGTTCATGTTCGCTGCTCCTTTGTTTCTGCGCGGTTCGTGGTTGGGCACTAGACTTGTTTAGAGTTCAAGTGCATGGTGAATGATCTGGTTGTAGTTCAAAATGTTGCCGGGCCGCCGGCGGAACTGATCTTTGGCGATTGGTATCCGGCGCTGCGCGCGGATGTGTTGCGCGTGGGCAAGATGACCAAGGCTTTGCTGCTTGGCGTTCCGCTGGTGATGGGGCGGAAGACCGGAGGCAAGTTGTTTGCGATGCGGGACCTTTGTCCGCATCGCGGGATTCCGCTGTCGGCTGGGTGGTTCGACGGCGAGACAGTGCAATGCAAGTATCATGGCTGGCGGTTCGAGCCTTGCAGCGGGCAGTGTGCTGAGATTCCTTCGCTGACCAGTCACGAGTCGCTTGATCCGACGAAGATTTTTGCCAGCGCGTTTCCTTGTGAAGAGCGGGATGGCTATGCGTGGGTTTATATGCCTGCCGTGGGTACCGGCCGGGTTGGGGGTCAGCTGCCGCCGGTGCCGGAGCTGCCTAAGTTCTCGGCGCGGTTTCGGAGTGCGCATCTTGTGGCTGATCTGCCTTGCAATGTCGATCACGGCATCATCGGGCTGATGGATCCGGCGCATGGGCCGTTTGTGCATCAGGCGTGGTGGTGGCGAAGCCGGGCTAGTATTCACGAGAAGGAGAAACACTTTGAGCCGATTCCGGAGGGGTTTCGGATGTTGGCGCATGCTCCTTCAGGTAACAGTGCTCCTTACAAATTGCTGGGCGTGTACGGCGAGCCGATTACGACGACGATTGATTTTGTGCTGCCGAATCGGCGGTACGAGACGATTCGATGTGGCGATAAGTGGTTTTCGAGTTTGACTACCGTGACTCCGGTTACTCCGTCGACTTGCAGGATTGATGTGATTGCGGCGTGGAATGTTTTTTACTGGGTTCCATTTGTAACTTCGATTGCTACGTTCTTTGGTGCTCGGTTTGTACGGCAGGATCAGCAGACGATGATCGAGCAGGCGGAGGGATTGAGGTTCAATCCTGGGTTGATGCTGATCGACGATGCGGATAAGCCGGCGAAGTGGTACTTCGCTTTGAAGCAGGCTCGGTTGAAGGGGACTGGGGAGCATCCGCTGGCGGGGCCGGTTACTTTGCATTGGCGGAGTTGAGGGGTAACCCCCTGGGGGTATGGTTTTGTAAGTTGTTTGTTTTCTTGTGTTTAGTTTATTTTGTGCTTTCAAATTCGTCATTCTAAATGGGTTGTGGGTAAATTCGTATTTCTAAAGGGTTTATGGGTTAATGGGGAAGCCCCGGCTTTTGGCCGGGGCTTTTTTGATCTCTAATTTAATTGTAGTGGGTGGAAGATAACTTTTTCGCAATGGGGATGTTGTTTGTTTTGTTGGGGTTGGGTGGGTATGGGGCTTGACATTGGGATTTGCTGGGGTTTTTGAGGGATATTTTTGTAAGTGATTGGTTTTGAGTTGGTTGCTGGAGCGGGGGAAAGCGGTTCGCGCGTAGCGCGAATGCCCATTCATGCGATAAGACCTCATGAATGGGGCACCCGGCACCCGGCATCCGGCAAAGCAAAAGCAAGGACGAAATACAGGGATCCTTCACTCCGTTCAGGATGACGACGTAAAACAAAGAACAAGCAAAAATCTCTCAATCGGCAGTTCTTAAACAGGTTCTTAGGTCAACAAAACGGCGGACGCCCGCGAAGGAACGTCCGCCGTCGGTTGAGCCACCTTTGTGGACGGGTTAGTTGAGTTGGACCGCGGGAAGAACGCTTGTTCCTTCAGCGCGAACGGCATCGAGTTCCCAGGGATTGAGGCCCAGGGCTTTGAGGATGGTAGGCGCTACCTGGACGGTGCCGACTGCGGCGTGGACCGTGCTGGGTTCGAAAGACGAATGGGACAACAGCAGGATCACATTCGTGTCGTCATGGTTGAACCCGCCGTGCTCCTCCTGCTTCGCGGTGCTGCCGGAGTAAGTAACTCCAACGTTCGGGGTTACGATGATGTCGGGCGTGCGCGGGTCTTTGGTTGGATTGTTGTAGTTGATTGCGAGCGATCGGCCGTAGTAGATCTGCCCGAGCGCGATTCCGGTGGCGGAGGCATTATCTTCGAGGATTTTGACGCTGGCGTCGGTATCGGAGGAGTTCTTCAACCAGAGCAGCGAGACGTCATCTTCCGTGGGTCCGATGCCGCTACCGTTAGTTGACTCAGAGTCCGGGATGAAGCCTGCATTGGAGAGCAGGGTGGCGGGCGAGGTGCCGATCTTGGTTTGAGGGACGTAGCGGGTGGGATCGATGGGCGACTGGCCGTGCTTGGCAGTGATCACGATCAGGGTTGAATCGTAAAGGCCCTTTTCCTTCAGCTCATCGACGAATGCCCCGATCGAGGCGTCGACAAACTGGAACTCGTCCAGCAGGGCTTCGCTGGGCGTGCCAGCGGCATCGAGATATCCACCCTTCACGCCCTTGCTCTTCTCAATGAGCTTCTGGCCCACGCTGACGGCCTGGAAGTTCATGCCAAAGATGGTGGGAACTTCGGTCTTTTTGGTGCCGAGGTGGTTCTTCCCATCGATCTCGTTGAGGATCGCGTCGACCTTCAGCGTGTCGTAGCACTGAATGTTCTGGAAGCTGTTCGTCCAGGCGGTCACGTCCGAGCCTGGATCGAGCACTGTCGAGCAGGACACGCCGGTGGGAGTCTTGACGCCGGGAAGGCCGATCACGTTCGAGTTGATCTCAGGCGCGTAGAAGTCGTCGAGCGCACTGGGGCCAAGGCCAGAGGCGACCGACGAGTATGCAGGGTGCTTGTCGGACCAGGCTGCGTATCCGCCCGCTTTGTGAATGACGCTG
>DATMQZ010000034.1:0-59180 GCA_035566575.1 Edaphobacter sp. | reverse complement strand
TACTGCAACACCCTCATCCGAGAGATCGACCTTGGGGTTCAGAGGTCCACTGCAGTGGACCTCCTGAACCCCAAACTACCTTCCAACCTGTAAAGGATGTCCTGATAACAACCTGTAAAGCATGTCATGGAACTTGACAATCAGGCGCGCTCAGGATGGGGCACCCGAATTTGTGGGAGTTCCAGCTAGTCGTTGCCGGCGTTGTCGGCTATGGCGTAGTAGCCTTTGCGGGCCTGGACCTTCTGGCCTTGCTGGCAGGTGATGTTGAGGGTGCGGAAAGAGCCGTCGGCCTTGAGGTTGGTGGGGGTGTAGCTGGCCAGGTATTGGGTGCGTAGCTCATCCTGAATCTGGTTGAAGGCTTCTTCGAGTTTTTTGCCGTTGTTGCCTACGTTGATGACGCGGCCGCCTGTGTCTTTGGCTAGGCGCTCCATATCGGCGTCGCCGGTGTAGCTCATGCCGAAGCCGGTGTAGAAGGGGCGGTCGGCGATGAGGATTACGTAGATGATGGCGTTGGCCTTTTGGGCGGCTTCGGTGGCGGTCTTCAATGTCTCTCGAGAGCCCTGGTCACCGCCGTCGGTGAGCATGACGATGATCTTGCGGCCGGCCTCCTGGCGGAGCTTTTCGTTGGCTGCGAGGTAGACGGCGTCGTAAAGGAGCGTGCCGCGAGGGGTGCTGTTGCCTGTGACGGAGCCGGTTCCTGCACCTGTGTTGATCTGTGCTCTGTCGATGGCGCGCTTAATTTCGCGGGGACTATTGGTGTAGTCGGCCAGGAGATCGATATTGATGTCAAAGGAGATGAGGAACGCTTCGTCTTTAGGGGTGAGGACGTCTTTGAGGAACTGGGCGCCGGATTCCTGCTCGAGCGGGAGAACGTTCTGCTGGCTGCCGCTGGTGTCGAGGAGGATTCCGATGGTGAGGGGGAGATTCTTTTCCTGAGTGAAGTTCTTGGTCTTCTGGGGGATCTTGTCTTCGAGGATGCTGCAGTCGTCTTTGTGGAGATTGGTGATGTAGCCGCTCTTGTCGCGGACCGAGAAATAGACGTTGACCAGGTTGACGTTGACCTTGAGGGTTTCTGTCTCGAGGCCTGCGATGGGCTGGGGTGCGGCTTCGCTGGCGGGAGGCGGGCCGCCGGGAGAGGGGGCTTCCTGCGCGCGGAGGACGGGAACGAGAGAGAGGCAGAGGGCCGCAGCAGCGAGCAAGGAGTGGCGCATATGTTCAATTAGACGACGAAGAGAGGCTTGGAGTCAGCGGAAAGTCAGGGGGAAAATGCCGTTAGGCGAAAAGTACGGGAAAAGGCCAACGTTGGGGGTGGGTGTTACGTCCAACGGTAAGGAAATAGTGTAGGATGGCGACGCAAGGAGCCACACTGTTAGTCTGGTATCTGGCAGAATCCGGTTCGACCCGGCTGCCTGGAAGAGTTATGGGGGATGTGGCGTGGTAAGGAATAAAGTATTGGCGGGAGCTTTGGCGTGCATGATCGTTGGGCAGCCGGCCCAACTGACGGTTGCACAGAGTACTGCACAGCAGGCGTTCCCAGACTCTCCGAAGCCTCAGATTCCTGATGCCCCCAGACCGCAGGGCTTGCCCGTACAGGGTACGAAGCCCGGTATGGGGACTACGCCGACCTCTAACGGAGACACGTCGGACGATCAGAACGCGCCGGCGGCGAGTCTGCCTCCCGCTGTACCCAAGGCTGATGATGGGCCGCCGCCGACACTTCCGGCGGCCGGTAAGGGTTCGGCTGCGTTTGCTGATGCGGATAAGCCTGTTAGCACCGATGCGCCTACGATTCACGTGCAGACCAACTTCGTTGAAGTGCCCTTTATTGTGAAAGACAAGAAGGGCCGGTTGGTGCCGGGGCTTACGTGGCGCGATGTGCGGGTCTATGAGAATGGATTGCGGCAGCAGATGGCACTGTTTACGGTCGATCCGTTCCCGATGTCGGTTGCGCTGGTGATCGACCAGAGCCTGACCTACGACAATATGGCCAAGGTGAACGGTGCGCTGGAATCGATTCAGGCAGCGTTTACACCGTATGACGAGGTGGCGGTATTTACGTATAACAACGGACCACGGAAGTGGACGGACTTTACGGGTGGACAGAGCGCCCGGTTGAGCTTCGTGTTGACTCAATCGAAGACCGGAGGGCGCGATCCGATATGGGCGGACACGGGCGGCCCACTGTCGCAGAACATCAACATCAACAACGGCGCGCAGAGCTATATCGATCCGAACACGAATAGCAGCCATGGCAGGAGCCTGGGCAATCAGCAGACCGTGCCGAGGGAAGTACACACGCTGAACGATGCCATTCTGGAGGCGGCGATTGCTACGACCAAGGCGGGTCCGGGACGGCGTCGTGTGGTTTATGTGATCAGCGACGGCAAAGAGTACGGCAGCAAGGCGAAGTACAAGGACGTTGTGAAGTACCTGCAGACGAACAAGATTGCCGTCTATGGAACGCTGGTGGGCGACTCTTCCCTGCCGGTGGTCGGATATCTGGACAAGATGCATCTGCCGCTGATGATGCGAGATAACATTCTGCCTTCGTACGCTGCGGACACGGGTGGGCAGTTCAATGCGCAGTTCCGGCAGAAGGGTATCGAGGAGAGCTTTGCGAAGATCGCCGAAGAGGTCCGGACGCAGTATACGGTGGGCTATTACACGCATCAGCCGTTTATCGATGGCAAGTTCCGGTCGCTTGAGGTGAAGGTGCTGCGGCCAGACCTGCAGGTGGTCGCGAAGAAGGGCTACTATCCGACGGCCAGCGATGCGAGGCCCTCGACGGCGAAGACGGTGCAGTAATGCTGGCTGAGGAACGCCGGGGCTAAAGCCCCTTGTATTTGCGGAGTTTTTCGCAGGGCTGAAGCCCTGCGTTTCCACCCAAAACCAAGATAGCGACTTTTCAGCACCGCTTAGAACGGAATTCTGAATGAATATGCTGCTGCATGGGAATGCCCTGCTGGCACTGGCCGCTGCTGTGTTGTGGGGTGGAGGGGACTTCGCCGGCGGGATGGGGGCGAAGCACTCGGGTGGCAAGATGGGCGGGGCGCTGAGGGTGATCCTGCTGAGCCATGCGACGAGCTTTTGTGTGCTGGTGACGATTGCGAAGCTGCATGGAGATTCGTTTCCACATGGTGCGCCGCTGGCGTGGGGACTGACGGCCGGTGTGATGGGCGGACTCTCGCTGACTGGCTTTTACATCGCGCTGTCGCGGGGAGCGATGGGGGCTTCGGCGGCGGTGAGCGGGTTGCTGGCTGCGGCGATTCCGGCGGCAGTGTCGATCGCCTCAGAGGGGTCTCCGGGGATGGTGCGAATTGTGGGGTTTGTGATCGCCGGGGTGTCGATCTGGCTGATTGCGGCGGGGCCGAATCCGGAGGCGGTGAAGGCTTCGACGGGGACGATCTGGCTATCGGTGCTATCGGGCGCTGGATTTGGGATTTATTTTGTTGCTTTGAAGGGTGCGGGTGCGGCTGGAGTGTTCTGGCCGATGGCTACTGCGAGGATGGGTAGCCTGAGTGTTTGCACACTGATGCTGCTTGGGCTGGCTTTTAGTTCGACTGATCAGAAGGAGGGCAAGCTGACTCGGCTGGCGGTAGCGTGGGCGCTGGGGACAGCGGTGCTGGATACTTCGGGGAACATGTTGTTTATCGCGGCGACGCGCGCGGGACGGCTGGATGTGGCGGCGGTGCTGGCTTCGCTGTATCCGGCTTCGACGATTCTGCTGGCGGCCTGGACGCTGCATGAACGGCCTACTCGGCGGCAGGGGGTGGGGATGGCGATTGCCGCGGCTGCCGTGGTGATGATTACGCTTTAGCAGCTCTTTTGAAAGGCTTTGTTGCAGGCGAGATTGTGTCTAATAATCGATTTCTGTCTTTGCGAATTTTCCGAGGGGAAAGAAGGCAAACCTCAGGGGCTGAAGCCCCATTCTTTGGGGGCTTTGAATGCCTGGGCTAAAGCCCAGACCTACCTCAGAGGCAATGGCAAAGGCGAGAACAACGGCAAAAGCAGATCCCTACGGGATGACAACCAAAAAGAACAGTCAACAGCAACCGCAACGGCAAGTGCTGTAGTTGTGACGCTCGCTAGAGCTTGATCTTGCTCGGGTCCATGGTGGGGGCTGGGTATTCGAGCTTGAGGGAGCGCATGGCGTCGACGATGATCTGTGAGATGGCTACGTTGCGATACCGCTTGTGGTCGGCGGGGATGACGAACCAGGGGGCGTGCTTTTTGCTGGTGGCCGCGATGAGGTCGTTGTAGGCCTCTTCGTATTGGGGCCAGAAGAGACGCTCCTTGAAGTCGGAGAGAGCTAACTTCCAGTGCTTGCCGGGATCATCGATGCGTGACTGGAGGCGGTCTTTCTGCTCCTTCTGGGAGATGTGAAGGAAGAACTTGAGGATGACGACGTCGTTGTCGTTGAGCATGGCCTCGAAGTCATTGATGTCTTCGAGACGGCGGCGGACTTCCTTCAGGGAGATGAGTTTGTGGACGCGTGGGGCGAGGACGTCCTCGTAGTGGGAGCGATTGAAGATCTGGATCATGCCACGCGGAGGAACCTGGGCATGGACGCGCCAGAGGAAGTCGTGGCGGGATTCGATTGGGGTGGGGACTTTGAAGGCGGCAACGTCGCAACCCTGCGGGTTGACTCCCGAAAAGATGTGGCTGATTGTGCCGTCCTTACCGGCGGTGTCCATGCCCTGAAGGACGATGAGCAAGGCTTTCTGCTGGCTGGCGTAGAGGACTTCCTGAAGACCGGCAAGCTGTTCGCGGTGTTTGGCGAGGACGGCTTCGGCGGCGCCGTTGCTGTCGAAACCGCCAGTCTCAGAGGTGGAGAGACGCGACAGTTTGACTGCCGCGTGTGGCTTGATCAGGTACGGCGACTTCAATTTCATGCGGTATGCCTGGGTCTCGAGGTGATCGAACAGGGTGGCACAAGAAGAGAGCGCAGTGCTGAATTGTGAAGAATCCGGTCTGGAAATCCGCTGGGGAGGAGCGGATTATTTGGCTGATTCTTCAGGCTTTGCGGCGGTACGGGCGGCGTCGGTGGGCTTGTTGACTTCGTCGGTAACGCCCTTCATGCCATCCTTGAAACCGCGGAGGCCTTCACCAAGGCCCTTGCCCAATTCAGGCAGCTTTTTGCCGCCGAAGAGAACCAGGACAACGACAGCAAGAACGATAAGGTGTGTAGGTGTGAAAAGCTCGCCCATAGTAATTCTCCCTGCAGCCGGAATATACACTCGCCGACCGGCACCCACTATTGTCGCACATGCACAATCGAATGAGAGATAGGAGAACGGAACGGGCAGACAGAGGCCAGACGTTATATCTTGGATACACGCAACCTGTAGGAGAAGCTGTTTGAACAAGATGATGCTGAGGAAGACGACTGGAACGCGGAAGAATACTGTCCGCGTATTGACTGGGGTGCTGGCGGCTGTGGCACTGATGGCGGGAGCAGGACGGGCGATGGCCCAGGGAAGCAGCAAGATCGGCCCTGCGGCTCCGGTTACTTATGACAATAAGTACGAGGTCTATGGCGGCGTCAACTTCATGAACTTCCAGGCTGGACAGGACCTGCCGACCAGGATGAACATGGGCGGCGGCGAGGTGCTGGGTACTTACTGGCTGATGCCAAAGCTGGGACTTGGCGCGCAATGGCGCGGTGAGTGGGGAACGACGCCGATCCACCCGAATGCGTTCCTCAAGGGACGGGCGGGTGTCTCGATGAACATGGTTCTTTTCGGGGCACAGTATCGCGGACCGAAGAATCACTATGCCGCAATCAACTATCACGCTTATGCGGGACCCGCGTTTGGCAACTTCACTCACAGCACAGGAAGCGTGCCCCCGCAGTATTTGCCAACGCTTGGCTTGTACACGAACCGCACAGCGGCGCTTGTTGCACTGGGCGGAAGCGTCGACTTCAACCGATCGAAGAACGTTGCTATACGGCTCTCTCCCGATTTGATCCTCGAGCACTTCGGCACGGAGACGCGGACGTTCTTTGCGATATCGGGCGGCGTTATATACCGGTTCGGGAAGCGATAGTAAGAACGACCACGGATTGACGCGGATAACACGGATTAAGGCCGAGTTGTTTTCGGCATTGATCCGTGTTTTTTTGCGTAAGCTACCAGTTGCTTCCCTGCATGAACTCCGCCGATACGGGGTTCTCGTCGACGGAGTAGTCGCGGGTGACGACGGTAAGGCCGCTGGCTGAGACAAAATAATTCTTTTTGTCTTCGTTGGCATCGTAGCCAATGACGGTGCCGTCGGGGATGTGGACGTCGCGATCGATGATGGCATGTCGGATGCGACAGTGCCGCCCGATATTTACGTGCGAGAAGACGATGCTGGAGTCCACGTCTGCGTAGGAGTTGACGCGGACATCCTGCGAAACCACGCTGTTGCGGATGACGGCTCCGGAGACGATGGAACCCGAACAAACGATCGAGTTGATCGCCATGCCCGTACGGCCGGGCTCACCGAAGACGAACTTGGCCGGCGGGTACTGGTAAGGCCGGGTGCGCATGGGCCAGGTCTTGTCGTAGAGGTTGAAGGTGGGAGTGACTCCAGCTACGTCCATGTTGGCCTCGTAGTAGGCCTCTAACGTACCGACGTCGCGCCAGTAGAGGGCCTTCTGGCGGTTCTCGTCGACGAAGTTGTAAGCCTGCATCTTGAAGCGTCCGAGAATCTTGGGCAGGATGTCGTGACCGAAGTCGTGCTTCGAGTTGGGATCCTCTGCGTCCTTGAGAAGTTCGGGCAGCAGGACATCGGTGTTGAAGAGGTAGATACCCATGGAAACGTCGACCATCTCGGGATTGAAGGGCGAGCGGAGTCGGGTCTCTTTGGGCTTCTCTTCGAAGCCCGTCACCTCGCCATTGCGGGCGACTTCGACGACGCCAAAGGCGGAGACCTGGTCGGGGCTGATGGGCAGCGTGGCCAGGGTGACGTCGGCGCCGGAGTCCTGATGCTGCTTGAGCATGAGGCCGTAGTTCATCTTGTAGATGTGGTCGCCGGAGAGGATGAGGACGTAGCGCGGTTCCTCAGAGCCGATGGAGTAAATGTTCTGGTAGACGGCGTCGGCGGTGCCGGTGTACCAGTTTTTGCTGACGCGCTGCATGGGGGGAAGGATTTCGATGAACTCGCCGAGTTCGCTGGCGACGACTGAACCCCAGCCCTCGCGGATGTGGCGGTTGAGCGAGAGGGCTTTGTACTGGGTGAGGATGTAGACGTGGCGAAGGTCGGAGTTGATGCAATTCGATAACGTGATATCGATGATGCGGTACTGACCGGCAAAGGGAACGGCTGGTTTCGCGCGATCGCGGGTAAGGGGGAAGAGCCGTTCGCCAGCACCGCCGGCAAGCAAGACGCCTAATGTATCTCTCATAATCCGACTTCCTCGAACAAGTTAACCACGAGCCACCTCAATCAGATGCGGGAACGCGGAGGCCCGTCTTACGGGAAACGAGAGTCTATCATGCGGCGATTGATTTTGATCTACTTCCCCTTTTTCAGGACAAGAACCAGGCCCAGCAACTGAAGGCTGGGCCGTAGGGCGAAAGTGTGGTTTCGCTAGACGTCGTGGACGTCGTCCGAAGCGTTTTCTTCGGTGAGGCTGATACGCAAGGATTTCAGGAAAGTGAGGTCGTTGCGCGTGAATGGGCCGTCTGCGGCCTCATCCTCGGCTTCCTCTGAAACCGCGTCGGGTTCAACTTCATTCAAGCCAATTGTGGCCTCAAGCATTAGGAGGACATCGAAGCCCTGTTCACGGATGTTTTTGACGACGCCCGCAATGTCCTCGGATTCCGAAACGGACTCGTGAATCGCTTCGCCTAGCTTCTGAATTAGGTTTTTGACCTTCTGGTTCAATGCCACCTCCGGGCTGCCCTTGAGTGCAATCAACCGCGCATCGGGTATTCCCGGCCCAACGAGACCGGCGGGGAACGGCATTGCGGGTACTGCTGGCGTACTCGGTACAGAATACGCCCAGCCTCGACCAGAGGCAATGACATTGAATCAAGAGATATGCATTTGGTTAGACAACGGTGTGATGGTCAGCCCACGCTATTTCGAGATTGTGAGCTAGTTCCTGTATAGGCCGGGTTCGTCCCGGGCTCCAGATAAGAAGCCCTATCGCCGCTGCACAGAATGCGCCTGCCATCCAGAGAAAATTCTTCATCTTTGCGCCCCCTCATCCTTGCCGTATTTGCGGTCATCAAAGATTTGGATGCAGCAAGGATGGGTTACGTTTTTCGGTTGAAAGCGTTTTGCGGAAATATACCGAGAGGCTACACTTCGTAGTATGGATTCGGTTCGCTTCGGACGTGCGCTGGGATTTGGGGCTCGCGCTGCCGCCAAGACGCTTGTGACGGCGGTGGACGCGGCTACATCCCCTAACCCATCTGCCGGAACCGCAGCCAAGACAGGCCAGCAGCCTCCAACGGAGACCAAGGCGGCATCTTCCGGGGTTCGGCTGGGAGAGCAGGCGGCACGAACGACGGCCCAGATGCGACAGACGAAAGCGGGGTTGGCTCAGGGCAGTAAAAAGTTCGGCGAGGCCGTCTGGGCGCCCTTTGTAAAGCTTTCGGGCGTCCTCTGGCTGGAGTTCACCGGGGTCTTCTTCGGGATATTTGCCCTCTTTGCAGCTAGCGGCGCATGGAGGCTGCGCGGCAACCTGCACGAGACGGCCGCAAACCATGAAGCCCATATCCACTTGCTTCTTACAGCGCTGATGGCGGCAATCTTCGGGTATTTCTTCATCAGCAGCTTCGTAAAAGCACACCGCAGAAGCCGCCGGCGCTAAACACAGGCGCCAGCGGGTACACTACTGCGTCATGGCGGAGACACCTAAAACCAGTTCCGGAATTCCGGTCGATCTTGTGTACGACTCGAAGAGCCTCGATGGGTTCGACCCGAACGTTGAACTTGGCGACCCTGGAGCTTATCCGTTCACGCGCGGGATTCAGCCGACGATGTACCGTGGGCGTCTGTGGACCATGCGGCAATACGCCGGAATGGGCGATGCCGAAGAGTCGAACCGGCGATACAAATTTCTGCTGGAACACGGGACCAAAGGTCTTAGCGTAGCGTTTGATCTGCCGACACAGATTGGATATGACTCTGATTCTCCGCTGGCGCTGGGAGAGGTGGGCAAGGTTGGGGTTGCGATTGATTCCATCGAAGATATGCAGCGATTGTTTGATGAAATCGCACTGGATACGATTTCGACCTCGATGACGATCAACGCGACGGCTTCGATTCTGCTGGCGCTGTACGTCGCAGTAGCGAGACGACAGCGCGTAGAAACGAAGAGGCTAAACGGCACAATCCAGAATGACATCCTGAAGGAGTACATCGCGCGCGGAACCTACATCTACCCGGTGAAGCATGCGATGCGGCTTGTAACGGATATCTTTTCCTGGGCTGCGGTCGAGGTACCGGAGTGGAATACGATCTCGATCTCCGGCTATCACATGCGCGAGGCTGGATGTACGGCAGTGCAGGAGGTTGCATTTACCCTCGCCAATGGTATGACGTATGTGCAGGCTGCCATCGATGCGGGACTTGATGTCGATGCGTTTGCTCCGCGGCTGAGTTTCTTTTTCAACGCGCATAATAACCTGCTGGAAGAGGTAGCGAAGTTTCGCGCCGCGCGAAGAATGTGGGCGCGGATTATGCGGGAGCATTTTGACGCGAAGAATCCGCGAAGCTTGATGCTGCGGTTCCACACGCAGACGGCTGGGTCAACACTGACAGCACAGCAACCGGAGAACAATATCGTCAGAACGACGCTGCAGGCGCTTGCGGCGGTGATGGGAGGAACGCAGTCGCTGCATACGAATGGATTCGATGAGGCCTTGTCGTTGCCGACTGAAAATGCGGCGCGAATTGCCCTAAGGACGCAGCAGATATTGGCTCATGAGAGCGGGGTGGCACAGACAGTGGACCCTCTTGCCGGATCGTACTATGTGGAGTCGTTGACGAATGAGATTGAACGGCGCGCGGAGGAGTATATGGCCGCGATTGGAAGGTTTGATCTCGGTGGCAAATATGGGATGCTGCGGGCGATTGAGCAAGGATATGTGCAGCGGGAGATTCAAAATGCTGCCTATGCTTATCAGCGCGCGGTGGAAGCGAAAGAGGCCATTGTTGTTGGGGTGAATGAGTTTGCAAGCGAGGATGTGGCGGTGCCGATTCAACGAATTGATGAGGCTCTGGAGGCGCGGCAGATAGAGCGGGTGCGGGCTTTGCGGGTACGACGGGATGCGGGGCTTCATGCCGAGGCGCTGCGTGGCGTGGGGGATGCTGCTCAAAGTGGCACGAACCTGATGCCACGAATTTTGACAGCAGTGGAGAGCTACGCGACAGTAGGAGAGATCGCGGATGTGCTGCGACGGATGTTTGGGGAGTATCGGGAGTCGGT
Organism: Edaphobacter sp.; assembly: GCA_035566575.1. Classification (GTDB taxonomy): domain Bacteria; phylum Acidobacteriota; class Terriglobia; order Terriglobales; family Acidobacteriaceae; genus Edaphobacter. The sequence goes on along the minus strand of DATMQZ010000034.1, from coordinate 48,754 downwards.
TGTGGTGTAGTTTGGCGGGGGGATTTATGCGGCTTCTTTGGGGACAGACCGTCGTTGCGGTGACTTTGCTAAGCGGGGGTTTAGCAGCGGCACAGTCGCAGAGCGCTCAGGTGCCGGTGACGCATGGGACTACGTTTGCAGGCACGCAGGTGACGCTGCCGAATGATCTGCACGGGAGGACGGGTGTGCTTGTACTTGGATTTTCCAAGAGCTCGGGCGACGTTAGCAAAGGATGGGGAGAGCGATTGTCAGCGACCTATCGGGGCTCTCAGGAGGTCATGTACTTCCAAATGCCGGTGTTGGAGTCTGTACCGAAGCTTGTTCGCGGCATGGTGGTGAAGTCGATCAAGTCCGGTGTACCGGAGTCGGAGCAGTCGCATTTTATGCCGATGTTCTCCGATGAGCCAGTGTGGAAAAAGATTGTGCGATATGCGAACGCTGATGATGCGTACGTTCTGGTTGTCGATGGAGATGGCAAGGTACGATGGCAGACCTCGGGGAAGGTTTCGGACGCGGGATTCGTGATGTTGAAGGAACAAGTCGCAGCGCTACAAGCACAGTCTGCGACTCTGAGCGCAAAGTGACGACAGCGAATATGAAATGCAGACACGTCGCCAGTAGAAAAGGATTCTGTGGGTTTACAGATTGGCCCACAGATAGGGGAAGAGTTTTCCAGCCTCAGCGGCGGTCAATGTAACACCCGCGAGCTCGGCCGCGCGGGACATTGCCGGGTCGAGATCGTTGGCCAGATCCTTGGCAGATGGGAGTACCTTTTCATCGGGGGATACCCCTACCTCCTCAATGCTCTTCCCATCCGCCATGAGGAGATTCGCATCTGTAATCGATACGCCGTAGAAAACCTTTGTTTCGAGGCCGACAGAGTCCTGAAAGAAGTGGGACTCCATGACGGCTCCGGCAGACGTGTCGCCGATGACGGTTCCGCGGTGTTCCAGCTGAACAACGCGTGCAAGCAACTCAGATCCGGATGCCGAGCGGCTGTTGATCAGGACGATGACCTTGCCGGTGTAAGGTTTGGAATTGGCCTTCGCAACCATAGGTTTCGCTGGCTTGCGTGAGACACGCTCGGCGATCTTCACGTCGTGATCAAAGAGATGGCCGACGAGATGCTCCAGGGTATCAACGCTGCCGCCGGGATTGTCCCGCAAATCGATAATGAGAGCCGGGTGATGGCGCGCCTTGTCGAAGATCGCGTCCAGAGCATCGGAATCGTCGCGGAACCCGGCCATCTTCCAATAAAGCACCTTATCGACTTCAACAGTGCGATCTTCGTAACGATGTTGGTTGGCCTGGCTCTCTCTCAATTCGTCCCAAAGGTCGTTGTTCTCGGCATCGCCTACAACAAGAATGCGTTTTACCTCACGGTAAGCGCTCTTGACCTCGACAGTGCGTCGTTCGCCGCCGGGCGCGAAGAGATCCAACTGCTCAACGGGTAATGGAGAGAGCTGATGAAAGAAATAGTCAACATCATGGAAGTCGTCGCGGTTGATTGTGTAGCCCTGGAAATGAGCGATTTCGTCACCGGGGTGGAGCTTCTCAAACGCATCTGTCCTGGGCTTGACCTGCGTAACGAAGCAGCGCTCTCCAACCATCTCCATGCGGTAGCCTGAGTCGAAACGCAGGTTCCTGTTGGGCGGAACAAAGAACAGATGGGAATCATGAAAGCCGCTTAGAAAAGCAGCTATGGAATGAAATGCAGCGCTGGGCGTGGTGGCCTGGTCGAGCTTGGCACTGTACTCACGATACCGGGCATCGATGTCGATGCCGCGGAAGGTGGAATCGTAGTAATTCTTTTTAACTGACTTCCATATCTCGCGAAGTATATCGTCCATGCGACCCCTTTCGGAGGAGTCCATCTTAGGAGGTGCTTTTTGCGCACGAAGGTACGGTACTGTGGAGCCCAGAAGTGGCAGCAAGAGAGCAAGGCAGAGAGTACGGGGTCGCATCGAAACCTTCACCTGTTGTTTGGGTAATCGAACTCTAATCGACTTGGTCGCGATCCGCAATGCCAGAAATGGCGAATTGCATTTTTTGAGGGAGAATGCGGCCGGTGCTATCGTTGAAGATTGCGGATTGATGTTTTCCGAGAGGCGATAGGTATGGCTGATACAAAAACACTGCGCACAACTGCGCTGAATGCAGTGCATCGAGCAGCAAAGGCCAAGATGGTCGATTTTGGCGGATGGGATATGCCTGTCGATTGCTGCGGGTTGACTGCCGAACATATGGCCGTACGAACCGCTGTGGGCGTCTTCGACGTATCACACATGGGCGATATTCAACTGCGCGGACCGGGCTCGCTGGCCGCGGTGCAAAAGCTGTGCATGAACGATGCCTCGAAGCTGCAGGTGGGTCAGGCGCACTACTCGGCGATGCTGTATCCGAATGGGACCTTCGTCGATGACGTGATCGTGCACAAGCTCTCCGAAAACGACTACCTGATCGTGATCAACGCCGGCACCCGGGAGAAGGACGTACAGTGGGTGCGGTCGCAGATTGGCCAGATGCCCGGTGTACACGTCAACGACTTCAGCGACTACTACACGCAGATTGCGATCCAGGGACCGCGTGCGGCTGAGACTCTGCAAAAGCTTACGCCGGTGGATTTGAGCACGATCAAGAATTATTGGTTTACGTGGGGTGAGGTTTGCGGGCTGTATAACGTAATGATCGCGCGGACCGGTTACACCGGCGAGGATGGGTTTGAGATCTACATTCCATCGGACGAGCCGACCAGTGCGCGAGTATGGGGCGAGGTTCTCGAAGCCGGCAAAGAGTTCGGGATTCTGGCTTGTGGTCTGGGAGCGCGGAATACGCTGCGGCTTGAGGCTGCGATGGCTCTGTATGGACATGAGATCTCTGACACAATCAACGTATTTGAGGCCGGATTGGGCCGCTACGCGAAGCTCGACAAGGGAGATTTTGTAGGGCGCGATGCCCTGCTGGCGGTACAGGCTGAGGGCGGGCCGAAGCGCAAACTGGTCGGACTGGAAATGATCGAGCGTGGGATTGGGCGCGACGGATATCCCGTGTTCTCGCTCGATGGCAAGCGGCTGGGCGAGATTACCAGCGGGTCGCCGTCGCCGTTTTTGAAGAAGAACATCGCGCTTGCGTACGTGCCGGTTGAGTATACGGCGCTCGACACCGAGGTCGCGGTCGAGATTCGCGGCCAGATGGTAAAGGCCAAAGTTGTGCCTACACCCTTTTACAAACGGCCCAAGAAATAACTCAAGGGCGCTTGCGAGGAGAAGCAATGCAGTTTTTGGTTTTGACACGCCGCCGCACGGATGAATTTCCACCCGAGACGTGGACGCCCGAATTGCTCGCAGCGGAAGGACAGCGAGTTCGCGAGCTCTACTCTGAGGGCATCGTGCGCAGCATCTGGCGCCGGAAGGACATCGCGGGAGCCGTGTTGTTCTTGGAAAGCGGCACAGCGGAGGATGCGCGAGCGGCTGCTGAGAGTCTTCCGTTGGCGAAGCTCGGAATGATTGAGATCACTGTGGCACCCCTTGAACCCTACCCTGCTTTTGGGCCGCGCTAAAACGACCGTGTTCAGACGGTTTTCCAGCATTTAACGCACTACAATGAAGACGGAGAGATTTCCAAGACATGTCATATCCTGCGAATTACAAGTACACCAAGGAACACGAGTGGATTGAGTTTGACGGCGCAAAGGGTACCGTCGGCATAACGGATTACGCACAAAACTCACTGGGAGACATCGTCTTCGTCGACCTGCCCAAAGTAGGGGACACGCTCGAAGCACACAAGATCTTCGGGTCAGTGGAGTCGGTAAAAGCTGTCTCGGACCTCTACTCGCCGGTCTCAGGAACAGTTACCGCCGTAAATGAAGAGTTGAAGGATGCACCGGAAAAGATCAACGCCGATGCGAACAATACGTGGATGCTGAAGCTCGACGTAAGCAACGCATCGGAGCTGGATGGGCTTTTGTCGGTAGCGGATTACGAGAAATTCATCAGCGAAGAGACCGGACACTAAACGATATGCGCTATTTGCCGAAGTCCCCTGCGGACCGCGAGGAGATGCTCTCCGAGATCGGTGTCGCGTCCATCGATGACCTGTTTGAAACAATCCCCGGCGAATACCGGCTGACGCGCGATCTGAATGTTCCGCGGCAGCACGGCGAGCAAGAGGTGATCGAACACTTCAAGGCGTTCGCAGAGAAGAATGCCACAGGCTATGCGAGCTTCCTCGGCGCGGGTGCCTACAGACACTACCGTCCCGTGCTGATCGACACAGTCGTATCGCGCGGCGAATTCCTCACGAGCTACACGCCATATCAGCCGGAGATCGCGCAGGGCACCCTGCAAGCGCTGTTCGAGTTCCAGACGATGATCTGCGAGCTGACTGGTATGGAGATCGCCAACGCATCGATGTACGACGGTTCAACCGGTGTTGCAGAAGCCGTGATGATGGCAGTGCGCGTAACGGGCCGCGACGGCGCCGTGGTGGCACGCACAGTGCATCCGGAGTATCGCGAAGTACTGACGACTTATGCGCAGCATCAGGAGATTCCGGTAACGCTGGTGGACTATACCGAAACTGGCCGCGTCGATCTCGCGAAGCTGGACGCTGCGATTACGGACGATACAGCTTGTGTCCTGATTCAGTCGCCGAACTTCTTCGGAACGGTTGAGGACGTCGCTGCAGCAGCAGAGATTGCTCACAAGAAGGGTGCACTGTTGATCGTTTCGATTGCAGAGGCAGTATCGCTCGGCATTGTGAAACCGCCCAAAGAGGCCGACATCGTGGCGATGGAGGCGCAGGCGTTTGGAGTGCCCGTAGGTTACGGTGGTCCGTACTGCGGCGTAATCGCCAGCAAAGAAAAGTTTCTGCGACAGATGCCAGGCAGACTCGCAGGCGAGACGAAGGACATGAGCGGCAGACGCGGTTTTGTCCTGACGCTCTCGACCAGAGAGCAGCACATCCGGCGCGAGAAAGCCACCTCGAATATCTGTACAAATCAGTCTCTCGTAGCTCTGATGGTCACGGTGTTTTTGACTGTGTACGGCAAGGGCTTGAAGGAACTCGGAGAGCAGAACCTGGCCAAGACGCACTATGCTGCCCAGACGCTGGGCAAGAGCGGCAAGGTCCTGTTTGGCGGCGCGCCGAGGTTCAACGAATTTGTTCTCGATCTAGGCAAGGACGCTGAACAAATAAATGCGGCGTTGCTGGAGAAGAAGATCATCGGCGGATTGCCGCTGGCCAAGTGGTATCCAGAGCTTGGCTCAGGCGCGAGCTTGTGGTGTGCCACCGAACTGACAACCAGAACGCAGATTGACGCCGCGGCCGACGCGCTGAAGGGCTAAGCGGAATGGATCTTTCAGGCATCATCGGCGAAGAGCTCACCGCAGTCGAGTTTGTGCAGGATTACTTGCAGCTTCGCTTCGATGGGCCGCTGTTGACGCTTTATGCATGGCCGCATGTTTTGCTCAGCGAGTATTCCGTCGCGTTCGGTGAGCCAGAGTACCGGAATGCTCTCTGTGCGCAGATCGGCGAGAAGGTAGAAGAAGCGACGCTGGAGGAAGGCGATTCGCTGACAATCAAGCTGGAGAATGAGACCGTACTTGCGCTCTCGCTGCGTGAAGAAGATTTAGACGGGCCAGAAGCAGGAAGTTTTTCGGAAACGGGTCTGATCGCAGATCAGATTGAGTTTTGAGGATTGCAGATGAGTGATACGAAGTTTGTAGGAACACCGAAGAAGGCCACAAGCCACGTCAATCAAAACGAAGATCTGATCTTCGAGAAATCATCGCCAGGGAAAAAGGCCTATCGGCTGTCTGAGCTTGATGTTCCGGCGGTGGATGCCGCTTCCCTGCTTGGCGACGCTGTACGCACGGACCTTGGCGTGATGCCGGAGCTCTCGGAGATTGAGATCGTGCGGCACTTCACCCGGCTTTCGACGTGGAACTACGCGATCGACCTCGGCATGTTCCCGCTCGGCAGCTGCACCATGAAGTACAACGGCCGCGTGAACGAGTTGGTGGCACGATTGGAAGGCATCGCCGAAGCCCATCCTTATCAACCGGAGTCGGTATCGCAAGGCGTGCTCGAGATCATGAAGATGTTGAGCGATTGCCTGATCGACATCACCGGCATGGATGCGATCACGTTGCAGCCCGCCGCGGGTGCGCATGGTGAGTTTACGGGCATTCTGCTGGCGCGGGCGTACCACGAGAGCAAAGGCAATGCGCGAAAGAAGGTCCTGATCCCGGACTCGGCGCATGGAACAAATCCAGCGACAGCTGCCGTGGTTGGCTATCAGATACAGAATCTGAAGTCGAACTCGGAAGGGATGGTCGATCTCGCAGAACTTGAGAAGCTCGTCGATGAAGATACTGCCGCACTGATGTTGACGAACCCCTCGACCATTGGCGTATTCGAAAGTGAGATCCACAAGATCGCTGACATTCTCCATGCCAAGGGTGCTCTGCTCTACATGGATGGCGCCAACATGAACGCGCTTGTAGGCAAGACGCGGCCAGGCGACTTCGGCGTCGATGTGATGCACTTGAATCTACATAAGACATTCTCGACTCCGCATGGCGGCGGCGGTCCGGGATCGGGCCCTGTGGCTTGCAAGAAGATATTGGAGCCGTTTCTACCTACTCCAGTTCTCGCAACGCGTGGCGATGGCTCTTTCGGATTCGACTACAACCGGCCACAGACCGTCGGGCGCGTTCGAATGTTCTATGGCAACTTCGGTATGTTCGTGCGGGCGCTGGCTTACATCCTGGCGAATGGGCCGGATGGTCTGCGCCAAACTACTGAGGATGCGGTGTTGAACGCAAACTACATCCGTGCCAAGCTGCAGGACACGTTCGAGCTGCCCTACAAGGCACCTTCGCTGCATGAGGTTGTATTCTCCGACAAGCGACAAGCCAAGAACGGCGTGAAGACCGGCGATATGGGCAAGCGGCTCATCGACTACGGCTTCCACGCCTATACTGTCTCGTTTCCGCTGGTGGTTCAGGGCGCGATGATGATCGAGCCAACAGAGAGCGAGAGCCGCGAAGAGCTGGATCTTCTGATCGACGCGCTTAAACAGATCGCTCGCGAAGCCGAGGAGAATCCTGAGTTGGTACAGACTGCCCCGCACTCGACTCGAGTGCAGCGCCTGGATGAGACCACGGCGGCGCGAAAGCCGATCTTGCGGTGGAAGGCTCCTGTAGCCTCTACGCCGCTCATGATCGACACCGCAGCCAAGGAGTGGTGACGTGTCCATCTTCTACGACCGGCAGGACGAACTTGAAAAACACGAGTTCATGATGGGCGAGGCGCGCGGACGTCTAGCCGTCACGCTCGATGTCCTGACAGATGCGCTGATACTTATCGGGCAGCATGGCGTTTACTGCACGAGCGCACGGAACCCGAATGTTCCGGCGCTCGATTTGCAGGCTGTGTTGGCAAACATCAACGGAGCCAAGGAGTTGGTGGCCTCCGTCATGGAGCGGCTTAGACTCGACCGCGAGGCTGCCGAAGCCAAGTAAGCTACTGGCCGACAATCTCGATGTATTGGTCGGTGTTCTCCCACCGGATATGAAGCTCTGTAATATTGCCGACTGTATTTTCAAAGGTGATCGACATCTTCTCCTGCGGAGTCGACAGCGTCTTTGAGTGCATCGGAATGCGGACGAGGTCTTTGGACTGATCGTAGACAGTTCCCCACTGCCCAGTCTGCTTGTTGATGATAAGCAGCCACCGGGTGGAATCAGGCAGCGTGTAGAGGGTATAGCTGCCCGCGGGAACCTTGGCCGGTCCGATCTTGAGATCGCCTTGATTGACAAAGGTAGTGGCTTCGTTTGCTCCAGTACGCCAAACCTTATCGAACGGAACGAGTCCTCCCATGATCTTACGGCCACGCATGGAGGGCGCACTATAGTTGATGGTGACGTCTCTGCCGTTGAGCGAAACCGTAGCGGTAGCCGGTGGACTGGGTTTGGGTTGGGCGTTCTGGGCTACTGCAGGGGTAAGTGTGGCAGCGGATAGAAGGACGGTACAGGCAAGCGATGCGATGGAGCGGAGGAGCATGTCGACCTCTCTTGGTTGAGCTTACGCTCTGTTTTGTCTACGTTTCGATGCTGTACTGCGTTGGCGCCGGCTGTCAACTGATGCTAGGCTAGAGGTATGCGCCCGTAGCTCAGCTGGATAGAGCGGCAGCCTCCGAAGCTGTAGGTCAGAAGTTCGAATCTTCTCGGGCGCACCATACTCATTCCCACCTAAAAAAATCCACCTGGCTGAGGAAAGACTCAACGAGTCAGATATCGAAGAGCTTTCTGAGCCGCATGGAAACCGGCCATTCCGTGAACACCGCCGCCTGGAGGTGTCGATGCCCCACAAAGGAAGAGACCTTTCACGGGTGTGCGATGGAGCGAGGCAGTGGGACGGAAGAGCAGCTGCCTCAAATTCATTGAGCCGGCTGAAAGATCACCGCCGATCAGATTTGGATTCCAACGCTCGAGTATCGCGGGAGGAGAGATGGTTCGAGCGAGAATGCAATCACGAAAGCCGGGAGCGAAACGCTCAATCTGATGCTCGATTGACGCGAGATAGTCAGCATTGCTGCCATTAGGAACATGGCAGTAAGCCCACGCTGTGTGGTGGCCGGTGGGGGCTCGGGTGGCGTCGAAGAGTGAAGGCTGCACCAGTAAGACGAAAGGAGCCTCCGAGGTAAAGGAGCGCTCGGACGCGACGATCTCATCCAGCGTTCCACCGAGGTGGACGGTGGCGGCTCGGGAACACTCGTTCGCAGTCCAAGGGATTGGGGAGTTGAGAGCGTAGTCGACCTTGTACGTGCCTGCCCCGTATCTGAACCTTTCGAGTTGGCGGCGATAGTCTGGGGGTAATACAGATCCGGCGATGCGTATGAGCTGACGTGGAGTTATGTCGGCGAGGATGAGGTCTGCATGGGGCAACTGCGTAACCTCGTGGTTGGTCACGATGGAGGCGCCGAGGGATTCGAGGTGGCGAGCGAGCGCGTCTGTGAGCGTCTGAGCTCCGCCGCGGACGATGGGCCAACCGGACGCGTGTCCGCCGGCCAGCAGGACAAGGCCAACCGCGGCAGAGGCCATTTGGTCCAACGATAGTACCGAGTGAGCAGCCATTCCGGCGAAGAGTGCGCGGGCTCGGAGTCCCGAGAAGTGTGAGCGGGCAAACAACGCTGCAGGTTGAAGTGCCGAAAGGCCGAAACGCGCAAGCAGAAGTGGATGCCGAGGGATATGCTGGATGGGTCTGAGAAGCTCTTGCACCAGATCGGGGAAGTGGCTGGCTAATGGCTCGAGAAGCGAGCGGTACTTGCGGCGATCGAGCGGATCAAGATTGGCGATGGTGTCGTCGATAGAATGTTCGAGCATAACGGCGCTGCCGTCATCGAGTGGATGAGCGCACGGAGCCGATGGTTCGATCCAAGGTATTTCGATGGGAAGAGAGCGGAAGAACGGGCTCGCGATGCCTATTGGGTAGACGGAAGATCCGAGATCGTGCCGGTAGCCTGGCAGCGTGACTTCTCCAGTGGAACAGGCTCCTCCGATCTGACTGTTGCGTTCGAGAACTGTGGTGGAAAGGCCGGCAGAGGCAAGAACAATCGCCGCCGAAAGACCATTTGGGCCGGAACCGATGATGGTGGCGGTTGCCATAAAGGGCAGGAAGATTGATGCTGTTTAGCTGCGCTTCAAGTAGGTAAAGACATCCCAGCTCTAAAGCGATCGACAATGCAAAAGATCATAAACGCCTATCGCTATCTGTTCGATGCGGAATATGGCTCCGTGAATCACTTTCTCGGGCGCTGGATATTCCTGCGAGGGCTTGGGTTGATCTACTTTTCAGCATTCTATTCGCTTCTCTTCCAGGTGCGCGGGCTGATCGGATCGCAAGGCATTCTCCCGGCCGTTGAGTATCTGCAGGCGGCACGAAATCTGGGCGCTCTGCGCTTCTGGTATATTCCGACGCTTCTCTGGTTCTCCGGCAGCGACCACGTGTTGATGGCAATTTGCTGGATTGGGATGATCGCATCGCTGGTGCTTGTTGCGAATGTTTTGCCTCGCGCTATGCTGCTCGTTTGTTTTGTGTGTTTCGTCTCGTTTGTCAGCGCGGCGCAGGATTTTTCGGGCTATCAATCGGACGGCATGCTGCTGGAGGCTGGTTTCCTCTCGTTGTTTCTTGCACCTCGCGGACTCTTTCCGGGCTTTGCGACAGATCAGCCTATCGCTCGAGCACCGATGTTTCTGCTGCTGTGGGAGTGGTTTCGAATTTACTTTGAGTCCGGCCTGGTCAAGCTCATGAGCGGCGATCCGACATGGCGCAACCTGACAGCTTTGTACGAGTACTATCAGAACGGCCCGCTGCCCACGTGGATTGGCTGGTATCTGCAGCATCTTCCGAACTGGTTTCACATCGCTACTGCAGCAGCCACACTGGTGATGGAACTCGTTCTGGTGTGGATGGCTTTTCTTCCGCGCCCGTGGAAGATCGCTTGTTTCTTTATCGTCACGCTGTGGCAGGTCGGGGTTATTGCCACAGCAAACTATACCTTTCTCAACTACCTCGTTCTCATACTTGCGATCCTCCTACTCGACGATGCGTTTTTGAAGCGTATTTTTCCACGGCGTTGGCGGGCGAATCTCAACCACGAGACACACGCTGCAGCAGTTCCTGAGGAGGCAAGCTTGAACAGTGAGGAAGACGGGGTTCCGATCGAAGTAAGCCGTTGGCCATCGATCCGCGCCGCAATTCTTGCCGTTATGCTGACGTGGATCTTCTACGCGACTACTGTTCCTTTGGTACAGATGTTCTGGCGCGGAGCTCCGCTTCCTACAAAACCTGTGGCCGCACTCGACCCTCTACGCATTGCGAATGCGTATGGGCTGTTTGCCGTGATGACGCCGCATCGATATGAGATCGAGTTTCAGGGATCGAACGATGGAGAGCATTGGGTTGCTTATCCCTTCCGCTACAAGCCGCAGGAGGTGAATGACCGCCCTCGCATCTATGCGCCGTATCAGCCTCGGTTCGACTGGAACCTCTGGTTTGCCTCGCTTGGTCCGTGGCGAGAAAATCTGATGGTTCCGAAGACCGAAGAACTTCTTCTCGAAAACAATCGCGACGTACTCGGACTGTTTGCCGGCAACCCATTTCCCGATGCTCCTCCGCGCGTGGTTCGTGCCGTGCTTTGGCAGTACTGGTTCAGCACACCGGAACAGAAGCGCACCGAAGGCGCATGGTGGCGTCGCCAGTTCCTGGGACTGTACGCTCCTACGCTCGTTCGCCTTCCTAATGGCCGTTTCGGGATCGTGGATGAGCCTGCTTTTGGGTATCCGAGCATGCCTTGAGACACTCGCTTGTGAGGCATTCGGGGATAGCCTAGCTTGTGACGGTATTGGGGTAGAAGTGGGCAAGCAGGTGGCGATAGTCGCTGCCCTGCGCGGCCAAGGCAGCAGCTCCTCGTTGGCATAGGCCGATGCCATGGCCGATGCCAACGCCTTCGATCCCTGTGGCGGTGCGTGCATATGTGCCGGAGGGTAGTGCTGACCAACCATGGATACGGTCGAGCGCGAGGCGGGCGCGTTCTGTGGTCGGCGGTTGGGCTGCTGAGTCCAAGGTTCGGTGCCACCTCTCGGGATGATTGAGGCAGAGGTCGCAGGCGACGGAGTAGTAGGGGTAGATTGTCGCGGGAAGTCCCAGGCTAGCCAGGGTGTGAGTGTGGCCGCCGCAGCTGCGGCTATACATGGCCGGAAAAGTCTGGCCTTCGTAGGTGAGGTGCAGACCATTGGTCTGGAGTGCGGCAGTGGCGGCTGAAGAGTTTGGCGGTGGGGCTTCGCGGAGAAACTGGCAGTGCGTGGTATCGCAGAAGTCGAAGCCACTATGGCCAGTGACAGCGGCGAGTAAGAACGAGCGCGACACAATGGCCTGAGCCTGCAGATAGGCGAGTGGGGCGTGAGCGGGGCTCTCGGCGAGGACGATGGAGGCCACGGCAGATTCGCGGTCCATGGTGATGATGGGCTGGAGTGCGTGATTTGTTGGGTGAATCCGGAACTCGAGGGTGGATGTGTACTGGCGGCGTATGGTTCCGTGGAGCGATGGTGGAGGAACGGCAAGGGTGAACGTGGCGGCTTCGCCGGTGATGGAAGTGACGCCAAGGGTAGTTGAGTTTTGAGTGACGCCGTTGAGGATCACTTCGAAGCGTTGGCCGGGAGTGGTGCAGATGCTGGTTGCGGGGGCTTCGGGTCGGACGAGGACGAGGCTGCCGTCGAGGTGGAAGAGCAGAGGCTGAGCGGATTGCAACGTGAGGTGTTGCGGCTCGAAGAGGGAGAAGACACCGAAGCGGAGGGAATCGCGGTTGCTTTGTGCGAGAGCGAGTCGCGGTAGTGCCACGGTCGCGAGAAGGCTGGCGGTGAAGTCGCGGCGGCTGAGATTACCTCGCATGTGCGACCTCGAGGACTTGAAGCATCTGGGCAGCGATGGGGGCGGTTGCTGCCCCGGTGCTTCCCTGTTGGCGGAGGAGGAGCAGTGTGCGAGGGTTTTCGATGGGTGTGATGGCTATAACCAGACCGTCGGCGTTCGCTATACAGGTGCGATGGTGGCAGGGTGCGGTACCGGTTTTTGCAAGGGCGTCTTCGGAATAGAGAGCGCTGGCTGAGCCCGTGGAAGCTGCCTGACGGAGGCCGACAAGGATACTTGCTGCATCGGGCTGGGAAAGCAGGCTCGCGTAAGCGCGAGCGAGCGCGGCAGGCGCGATCTCCCAGGTGGGTTCGAGGCCTATCAGTGCAGCAGGTGTGGCTCCGGCAGGCGGAGACGGAAGACCCAGGAGTTGCAGGACACTCTGGAGGGCGTCGGGGTCTGTCTGGCGGGCAAGCGCGAGGAAGTAGGCGTTACAGGAGTGGGCGAGTGCGTCTTCGACACCGAGAGAGCCGTGGCCGCGAGGGAGCCAGCAGCGGTCCTGTGTGCCGCGGCAGTTGAGGTGGGGGAAGGTGGTGTGCGTACGGGCGTAGGCAAGAGCGAGAAAGGGTTTGGTGAGCGAACCTACGGGGATGGGAAGGTCGGGATCAGGGCCTTGATGGGAGATGATCTGGCCGCTGGAGAGGTCGAGTACAAGCCAGGAGAGGTGCGGGTTGATAGCTGGGGGCCAGCGGTGGGTGAGGGCGGAATGGGTGGATTGGGCATGCAGCGAAGTCGAGGTGGTGACTGAGGCTGGTGCGGCGAGTTGAGGGTGTGCTGGTGCGGAGGTCAGCAGGGCAAGAGACAGGGCGACGCGGACTCGAGCTTTCGCACGGAGAGGAGGCTGCGCGGCGGCTATCGGGGTTTGGGGCGCCATTGATAGAGGACGGTTTGGTGGACGGTGTTGGGCCGCTGATCGGTTGAAGGTGCAGGGGTCTCGGTAAAGGTTTCGGAGTCGAGGGACTGGAAGGTTGTGCCGAGGCTGGTGATATTGCGAGAGAAGAAGGCCGGGGCGGTGTCGTCGCTTTGGGGGGTGGAGACCGTGTGATCGAACAGGCTGGTGAGGCGTGCGAGATTCGGACGTTCGGCGGTGTGGTGGAAGCCGGCGATGGTGGAGGCGATGATGGGTTTGGCGGCGGCAGCATTGGAGACGCGGAGGAACTGGATGAGGGATTCAGAGTCGGTGGCCAGGATGCAGCGATTCCCCTGGACGGCAAAGGAGAGCGTCTGGAGACCGGAGAGCTGGAACCAGGTGGCAGTTCCCTGCTGGCGTGACTGCCATGCAAGGCCGGCACGACCAATGGTGAGGTGCGGACTTAGAGCTTCGGTCAGGGCGGACTGGACGGATTCTGGATTCCACGGAGCTGCCGCGGACAGGATGACGACGTTGTGGATTGGGAGGAAGAGCGTGGCCGGTACGGTCGCGTTGGTTGTAGAGGAATAGACGAGCATCGCGTCTGGGTGAGTGGAATTGAGCAAGGCGCGGAGTGAGGCCAGACCATCGGTAAGGGGTTGTTGCGGGATTGGGAGGGTATCGATGCGGGTGTCGAGATCGGTGGGGCTGCCCGCGTTTTGCACGGAGAGGTCGGCAACCGGAGCGAGGTGCTGGTCGCGGAAGGAGGACGGCGAACGGCTGAGTAGTTTGTCGTTGAGCGCGTCGACGATCTCGGGCGTTGTGGGTTGGGCGGTGGCACGGTAGACGCCGGCGTTGGCCGGAAGAAGTTGCAGGAGTGGAGCGAGGTCGGCGGTCGGGAGGAGATTATCGGATGTGGTGGGGATGAGGACGCGATCTTCGCGGAAGGACTGCTGGCCAAGGTAAAGGTCGGAGACGGCGGAGCTGAACTGCTTGAGCTCGGTGATGTTCTGCTGGACCCAGTAACTACGGAAGTAGGGGGTGGGAAGGATTCGCGCGAGGTTGAGGGTCATACGAAGAGCGGGCTGTTCGGATGAAGGTCGCTTGGCGGCGGCGACGGATGTGGTGTACCAGGGTTCGGTGTGGAGGGAGGCGTCGCCCTGATGCTGCATAAGGAGCAGAGCGTTGGCGATGAGGTCTTCTCGGGTGGCGAGCAGGAGGTAGTCCCCATGGACGGCGAAGGCGACGGTGCGCTCGGGCTCACCCTGGGTTCGTAGGTAGAAAGAATCGTCGCCAGCCTTGCGGAGCTGGAATTTGCTGCGGAGCTGAAGGAGTTGAGTCTGCTCGGCTGCGGCGGAGGGCATGCGAGTGATGTAGAGGAACTGGAGATTGCCGATGTCGTACCAGGCGAAGATGCTCTGGTGACCGGCGATCTGTTGGAGGAACTGCATGTCTGGCGGAAGTCCGGCGGAGGTAGCGAACTGGTCCTGGGCTTCGCCGAGGCGGGCGAAGAGGCGAGAGCGGGAGAAGGCTGCATAGTTGTCGCTGGTGAGCCACCTGCGCTGCTCGGAGGAGGCAGTCCAGGAGGAAAGCAAGGCGGCGAAATCGTTGGCTTCGATGGAGAGAAGAGAGCCTTGTGGGACAAAGGCGGATAACGGGGTGGGCGGCGGAGTGGTCGATTGGCAGGCAGCATAGAGAATGCCCACAGTGATGAGAGGCGCTGCGACGACTAGAACGATCCATTGCCGGAGGGTTAGTTTGAGGGTCATGGCTGGACCTTCTGAGAGCTGGTGGTGAGACGTGGGCGAACGACTACGGCTTGGTTGAGGACGGGTTGGATAACAGGACGGCGGGACTGGTTTGCGTTCGCGAGTTGGATGCGGGCTTCGGCTGCGGTGAGGCGTGTCGTAATGGTCTGGCCGAGGGCTGCGTCGCGGTTGAGCACTATGGCCGTTCGGAGGTAGTTGACTGCGTCCTGGTCGTCGCCGTCCTTTTCGTAAAGGGTCGCTACTGCCAAGGCGAATGTGATCTTTTCTTCGGTTGTGCGAAGTAGCTCGGGCAGCGGAGTGCCTATGGATTCATTGGAGTTGAGGTTTTCGATGGAAGGACCGATGATGGCCTGCGACGAGGAGTTGTCCTGATACCCATTTTGGAAGCGGTACGAGCCGTTGATGGATTGCAGCAGGGGCTTGACTGCGGCGAGGGCCTGGTCATGACGGCCGAGGGCAAACTCGGCTCGGAAGATAGCCAGGCGGAGGGTATCGCTGGGGACTGTGGCCATCGCGTCGCGAAGAAGGATGGGTTGAGCGGAGGCTGGAGCCTCTGTCGCCGCGGCGATGCGGGCGGGCACAAAGTAGCTCTGGCTGGCCTGTTGCGGGGTGATGGTCGAAGCAGCCAGTAAGGTAAGCTCGGCACTGTCGAATTGCTTACTTGCCGATGTCAGTCTGAGCGCAGTGGCGGCCTGAGTGCGGACTAGGTAGGACGTCGTGCCTGCGGAGGCGATTGCGGTGAGTGCGGTAGTCGCCGAGGAGGTCTGCTGTGTTTTGAGCTGGGCCATCGCCAGGCGTAGATGGTATGCGGGGTTCCAGGGAGTGAAGTTGGCGAGTGTGGTGAGGAATGGCAGGGCTTCGACGGTATGGCCGGATTGATCGAGGAGGCTGGCGGCGGAGTCCAGATTGGCGTAGAGGCTTGAGTTGTCTAGGCCGGGGCTGCTGGTGGTGCCTGTGCTGGGAAGCATGACGAGGCGGTGGAGGAGTTCGAGAGCGGCAGCAGTGTCGTCGAGATCCAGGCGGGCCTGGGCCAGGGAGAGGTAGTCAGGCGGGGTCAACTGGTGCTGCTGAAGCTTCTGCTGGAACACGTATTCGAGCAGGAGGCGGTTCGAGGATTTGTCCCCTGTAGCTCGTAGCTGGCTGGCTGTGGAGGCCATCAGTTGCAGGGAAGGCATGGCGGTGGGGTTGGCAGTATATTCGGCCAGGAGAATGGGGATGCTTGCCTGGTGGACGGCGAGCAGGATGCGGGCTTGCTGTACGGCGTCCCGCTGGCGTTCGGTGTGTGGGATGGTATCGAGGAGGGATTGGGCTTCGACATCCTGTTTCTGCTGGATGAGATAGGTAAGGAGCCGGAGGCGAGCCTGGCTGAGGTCGCTGGTGAGGCTGTTGTATTGGGATGAGCTGTCGGTCTGGCTGAGATGCTGTGCATCGGCGAGCTGGGCCAGTTCGAGCTGGCGGCGGTAGAGGCGGCCAAGGGACTCGCGGGGAAACCAACCGCCTTGATCGGGGGGCGCGAGCTGGTTGAGGATGGTGGACGGGTAGCGGGCTGCGTCGGCCAGAGAGAAGATCCAGGATATCCCGGCGTTCGAAGTGTCAGGACTGGTGGGGTTGGGTGCGGTCAGGGCGATGAGTGCGGAGTGGAGGAGTTCGGCGCTGCGGTAGTTGCCGTTTTTTGCGATGTAGACGCGGAGGACGATATCCATAGCGGGACGGAGTTGGGAGCCGAGGCGGCGGTCGTGTGCGTCCTGCGCGATGGCGGCGAAGTCGATCCAGAAGGACTCGGGGACGGCGCGAACGTCGACCAGTTTGCGGAGGAGAGCGAGCGACTGCTGCCACTCCGTAATGGCTTCAGGGTGGCGGTTTGCGGACCAGAGCAGTGCCGCGATGGAACGATGGATGGCGGCAGAGTTGGGAGTAAGTTCGAGGGCGTGGTTGTATTCCTCGAGTGCAGCGTTGGCATTGTGGGCGTCGGCGTAGGCCTCGGCGAGTGCGACGTAGCTGTCGGGGGAGGTGGGCCGGGCTTCGAGTCCGGCGGGGAGGAAGTCTTCGGGATCGGCGGCGGGTGAGGGGGCGAGGGTGCGGTATACGCCGTAGCGCATGCCGTAGTAGAACCAGTCGGCACCTACGAGTTGACGGGAGCGGTCGGGGGGAGTGGCGAGACGGTCGGCAACGGTATTGTCGGCGAGGGTGGCGCGGAAAGCCGCAGTGGTGGAGGGCGACGAGTCGGCGTAGAAGAGGCCGACGAGGGCTGTGGTAGCGGTGGCCCAAACGGGCTGGCGACTGCGGGCACGGGCGTCGACGGCCGATTGGGAGAGAGACTGGGAGGCGTTAACGAGGATGTAGTTGGAGGCTGTGTCGGCGTAGCCGGCGTTGTTCGAGGAGGCCTCTGCAAGGAGCGACCGTTGATCGGTGCGCAGGAGAAGCTGGAAGTAACGCTCGCGAAGAGCGGCGTGGTCGTCGGGACGAAGGTCCATGGAACGAAGGACGCGGAGCTCGGCGGTCGGATTGCCCTCGTCAGCCCACGCGTTGACGGCGCGGGTGAGGATCGCGTCCCGGGTAGAGGCCGGACGCGTAGCGGCGAAGGCCTCCAGGGTCTGAGCGCGGGCTACGTTGTCCATACGCTGCTGTTCGAGGGTGTCGTACTGGGGAAGCTGAGCGTTGCCGATCTTGCCGCCAGCAAGGAGGAGGTCTTTGCGCCACTGGGCCTCGCGATCCTTGAGACCAGCCGCTTCGGCGGCGGGGATCCAGGTGGAGGCGACCTCAGCGGCGGGCTTGCCGGTGCGCTGCGTGTCGAGGAGCCGCGCATAAGCCAGTTTCTCTTCCGGGGTATAGAACTGGGCCACAGTAAGGCCGATCTGCCGGAGGCAGTTTTGGAAGCTGCCCTGGGCCTGGCTGTAGCGCTGAGCGATCAAATTGCGACGCCATTCGTCGTCGCTGACAGAGGCGATGCCCTGTTTTTCCACCTGCTCGACCACCACGTTGGGGGACGATGGCGATGCCGTGGCGGCAGCGGCGAGTGAGCTTTCCATTTTGCTGAGAGCGGCGGCGAACTGACGCTGGCGCGTGAGAATGCGGACGTAGGTCAGGAGGCCGTCACGGTTGTCTGCGGAGGCCAGGAGGTCGTTCCCCGCCAATTTGACTCCCTGCTCGGCGAAGGTGCGGGCCTGGTCGAGCAGGTTCCAGGCTTCGAGCTGGGCGGCGGCCTTGAAGTTATTCTGCGCGGCGGTGGGGCGACCATCGATATAGGCGGCCTGCAGAGCGCGGACTGCAAGATCGTTCTTGCCCTGGCGAGCCCGGGCCTCAGCGGACTTCAGCATCCACTGCGGATCTTTGTGGGTGAGGAGATAGAGGTGGTCGTAGTCAGCGCAGGCGGCGTCGAAGTTCTGCTGATGCTCTTCAAGGTCGGCGCGAGCGATATAGAGATCGGGACGGTCTTTGCGGATGGCGATGGCCTTGCCGTAAGCGGTGAGTGCGGCGGGATAGTCCTCAAAGAGAGTATCGACGCGGGCGAGGGTGATGGCGAAGCGGGAGTCGCGGGAGGAGTCGGCGACGGTCTTGTTGAGAAAGGCAGTGAGTTGCTGCTTGCGATCGTACTGGAGGGCGTAGAGCGCGGCGTTCTGGGCGACGTCGGGGTCTTCGGGAAAGGCGCTGATGAGGGCGATGTATTGGGATGTTGCACCCTCGTAATCCTTCATGTGGGTAAGGGCGACGATGAGGCCCTTACGGAGGAGTGCGGTCTTGTCGCGGCGTGTTTCTGCTGGCAGATTTGCGGTGTTAATTGTGGCTAGTGTGGTGGTGTAGAAGTCGCGTAGGCCGGCATCGTCCTTGGCGAGGGCGTAGCTGTCGGCCTGCGTGGCGAGGTAACGGGGGTCATAGGGGTCGGCGGCGAGGAGAGGGGCGAGCAGGGAGCGGGCCGCTGCGTAGTCGCCACTCTGATTGGATTTGGTGGCGGCCTCGAGGATAAAGGCACGGGAAAGTTCGGGATTGGCCTCGCGGGAGGCTTGCGTGAGGGTGGCGATGGCCTGTTGGGAGCGCTTGTTGTTCCAGTAGAAGTCGACGGTGGAGCGGACTACGCCGAGAAGCCTGGGGTTGTCGCGGTGAACGGACTCAACAATGGCCTGGGCAGCGGCGAGGTCTTTACCGTCTGTGAACGACTGAACGAGGGTGTACTGGAGCTGGATTCGCTCGACAGGATCGGCAGAGAGTGCGATCTCGCGTTCGAGGGCGTGGCGGTAACCGGGCGTGAGCTGGTGCTGTTGGGCGAAGGCGGCGAGCTGCCCTGCCTGATCGGAGGTGGTGGCGCGGGTGATGGCACTATCCACCAGGGAGGCGATGCTGGTCTGCTGGTGGCGAGCGGTGAGAATGTCGACACGGAGGCTGAGGGTGGCGAGAGTGGGGTCGGCGGCGACGGCCCTGGCGGTGGCTTCGTCAATGAGTGGCGCGTACGCGGGGCGGTTCGCGAGGGTGATGAGGCGGGAGCGGGCGCTGGAGTTTGGCTCTTCTGCTACTGCAGCTGTTACATATTCGGATACGGCCTGGGCGGGAGCGTTTTTATTCTCGGCGATGGCTCCGGCCTCGTAGCCATAGAGAGCGGGGGCGTGGAACTGTTTGCGGGCAGCGGCGAGTTGGGCGAGCGCGTCGTCGAACTGGAAGTAGTCCCAGAAGATTGTTGCGGATTGGAGGTAGCCGTCAGGCTGGCCAGGATGGATGGTGGGGATACGGCGCCAGTACGGCGAGGCAGCAGCGATCTGGGCCTGCGCGGAGACAGCGATGGCGGTGGACTGCGAGTCGGCGTAGATGTCGCCGATGCGGGCGAGGCGGTCGAGGTTGGCGGGATCGGCGACCAGCAGGTTCTTCTCGATAGCAACGGCCTGCGCGGTCTGGGTGGGATCGAAGTAGGCGAGGGAGCGGAAGATGCTGGAGGCTTCCTCACCCAGGGGGATGTCAGCGGGGTAGGCGCGGACAAGGCTGCCGAGTAGGGGAGCCGCGGCTTCGAAGTGAGACTGCCAGGCGTGGACTTCGGCGAGCTCGTGGGTGGCGGCTGGGTTTTGCAACTGCTGGGATGCCGCTGGGACGAGTTGCTGGAGAGCTGCCAGTTCGGCGTCGAGTTTACCGGCGCGGCTGAGGTTGTCGAAGAACTGGTTGCGAAGATCGGCAGCCTCGAACCAGTGCTGGCGGAGGAGCAGGTCGCGGGCGGCGGGGTCGTAGGTGTCTTTCGTCTGATAAGCGGTGAGGAGGTTGCGGGTAAAACGGAGCTCGTGGGGGAAGCGCTCGTGGGCGTAAAGGTTGAGTTGGAGATAGAGCTGCGGCCCGCTTTGGTTGACGATGGAGAAGTACTGTTCAAGACCAGTGCCGCGGAAGGTGTCGACGACCTGCTGGGTGAGGGTGGCAAAGTCCTGCTGGCGCTGGAGTCGCAGGTAGAAGCGGGCCAGCTTGTCGTAAAAAGTAGTGCCGGGAAAGCGGGCGATCGCGCGGCGGTAGACCTCCTCTTGCTGCGCGGCAAGATTGTTCTGTTGAAGAAAGTCGGCGAGACGCTCGTAGAGAAGCGGGTCGTCGGGGTTGCGATCGATCTCGCGGCGAAGGACGGCAAGTGCTTCGGGGAGACGCTGCATCGTGGTAAGACGGCCGAGGTAGCGTTCAAGGAGTTGGCTGTAGGTCAGGTTGTTCGCAGGGATGGCCACGATGTTACGGGTCGTGGTGAGGTCGAGGGCGCGATCAAGATCGGGCTTGCTGGAGGGCGCCGGAGTGGACACCTCTGGTTGTTCTTCTGCCCGCGGGCCCGGCTCCTGCGTAGATGTGGCGGAGGCGGTAAGGGGCTGGCCCAGAGCGTTGCGGGCGAGTTCGGAGAGTAGTACGTCATAAAGGGCGAACTCGGCGGCGGGGTTGCTGGTGCGGGCATAGGCGTCGGCGATGATGATGGCGACGGGGACGCGTTCGGGTGTGGTGGGGAAGGCGTCGAGGAAGGCTTTGCCGGCGGCGATGGTAGCTGGGTCGTCGCCGTAAGCGGCGTAGGCGCTAACCAGCGCGGCATGCAGGGACGCACGGGAGGATGCGGTAGGGAAGGTTTTGTCGAGCAGGGCGAGGAGTTCCGCGGCTTTCGCACGGCGGAAGTAGGGGGTGGCGCGCTGCTCCTCCTCGTGAAACTCGGTGGCGGGACTGGTGGAGTTGAGCCAGAGGGAGAGGATGCCGTTGAGGTAACCGGGGCCGCGATCGATCGTCGCAATGTCACGATAAAGGGAGAGATTGCCAGAGCCGAGGTCGATGGGCTGCTCAGGTGCGGTGAGTAGGATGCGAACGATGCTGCTAAGGGCGGTCTCCTGCGGAGACTGTGGAGTGGACGTGAGTTTGCCGGGTGTGTTGTAGAGCGCGAAGTCATACCGGGCGGTCTGCTCGTAGAGCCCGACGTCGTTGAGCAATGTGGCGATGGTGTAGAGTTCGTCGGGGGTCCAGACGGCTTTGCGGGACTCCTTGCTTAGGCGGTACTCGTCGAAGGCGCGGGCAGCGGCCGCGAGGTTTCCCTGCTGCTGGAAGTAGTAGAAGATGCGCGCGGCGGCGGCCAGGTCGTCGGGGTTCCGGGCAAGTTGAGCGCGGGCGGCGGCGAGCATGGCACGTTGCTGGTGCTGCGCGGCGAGCATGCCGAAGTAGCTCTGGACGAGTTCAGCGGGCCAGAGGGGTTGAAAGTTGGCGTCGTAAAGGCCGAGGGCTTTCTGCGGGGAGCCGCGCCGGTATTCGACAAGAGCAGAGGCCTTGACGGGGAAGATGGCGTCCTGTGGGAAGGCGCTCTTGTAGTCGGCAATGGCGGCTATGGCCTGATCGAAGCGCTGCTGGTGGATGAGGGTGTTGATGAGCGCGGCGCGGACAGACGGCTCGGCGGGGTAGCGGTGGATCCAGGCGCTGTAGGTGGTGAGAGTAACCTCGGGCGGGAGGGCCTGGTCGTTGGCGAGCATGAGGATGCGATCGTAGGCCTGCCAGGAGCGCTGTTTTTCTACTGGAGTAAACCTCTCAGTAGCCAGAGAGGGCGCGGCAGCTACGGCTGTGAGAGTGGCTATCTCCTGCTGAGGCTGGAGGCGGCGGTGGTAGAAGTCAGCCAGGTCGAGTTGCGCTGCCGAGGTGTCTTTGGCCCGGGCGGCGTAGGCCTTCCAGTCTGCTTCAGCGGCGGTGAACTCGAGTGCCTGCTCGTCGGTCTGGGCACGAAGGGCGTAGAGTTCGGGATTGGCGGGGGTTTTGGCGACGAGCGAGGAGAGCTCGGTGCGGGCCTCGGCGGGTGGACGCGGGTAGAGGGTGCGCAGACCAGGGATGTCCATGAGGCGGTAAAAGGCGGACTCGATGGAAGAAGCACCGACGACCTGCTGCATCCAGGCAGGAAGGTCGGCATGGGCTTGAACAGTGGAAGCAGTGAGGATTGCGGCGGCAGCCGTGGCGAGGAATAACCCTCGCCTGAAGGTTCCGACGTGCAGGACCCCTTTTATCGACGCGCGCGGTGCGGATGAGCTAGGGGATGACTTCAATCTGCACCTCCTGTGAGCCGATGTTGTGGGCAATGTCCTCGGCGGTAACGGAGAGAGTGTAGGTGCCGGGAGCGAGAGTGTCGGGGATACGGAGCTGACCGGTGCTGGCGGTGGCGGCAGCGTTCCAGCGGAGATCGAGCGCTGGGGCACCCTGCAGGCGGGCGGTCAGAGTGCGGGTGGTGGCGGTGGCTCCGGCGCGAACAAACATGAGGTCGCCGCGATGGTAGCGGGTGTGGTCGAGGGAGATACGGACGGCGGGAGGGGTGGAGGCGATGACAAATGTCTTGGCCTCGGACCACGTATGGCCGGCGGCGTCACGAAGGAGGAGCCGGACGGTGTAGGTGCCGTCCTTCATGTCTGTGGGAGCGAGGAAGCGCGTCTCCCAGAGGCGGTCGGGGTCGCGTTTGTTCTGGTTGTCTTCGGATTCAATGTGGCGGAGAGATTTAGTGAGGCCGAAGGGAAAGAGGGCGATGACGGAGGTGATGGAGGGATCGGTATGAACGCGAAGGACGGGGTCGCCGGGGCGGATGACGCGCGGGCGAAGGAGCGAACGGGGTACGGCGAGGAAGGAAGTGTATGGGGTGACGAATTTGTAGCGGCGGGAAAGCCGGATGATCTCGTCGATGGCCTCGCGGGTTTCGCCGTCGCGGGCGATCTGATCAAGCAGAGCGTTGACGCGGGCCCGGGCCCAGAGGCGTGGAAGCTGCGGATGGGCGAGGGATTCGGCGGGCAGATCGAGGCGGGTATGGGTATTGAGCTCGCTTGCAGAGGCGGCGAAGGTGATGTTCTTCCCGGGTGCAGTGTAGTCGCCGACCCAGGACGCGATGCTGCCGGCGTAGATGGAATCATCGAGAGGGTAGAGGGTATGGATGGCGTTGGGGTTGACGGTGAGACGGAGGTCGGCGACGGGGCGGGTGGTAATGCGGGAGAGGAAGCTGGTGAGTTTAGCCTCCAGGGGCTCGGTGGAGAGGACCGACTCGAAGACACCGTCGTTGCGGGCAAATTGACGAAGAAGGGGCAGGTTGGCGTCGTCGCCTACAGCAAAGACATGGGTGCGGGGATGCTGCGGAGACTGCTTCCACTGCTGAGCGTAGTTGGCGGCGAGTTTATGGGTGAGAACGGAGGTGCCGCGGTCGGAGCCGCCGTCGGTGAGGAGGATGAGGCTGCTGTTCGGGAGGGTGCACTGCCCGAGTCCGGCGGTAAGGGCTTTGCCGAGGTCGGTGCCTCCGCGGAGGCGGCTGGCGCGGACAAAATCGAGGGCATGCTGGATGCTGGCTGGATCGACGGCGATGGGCTGCGGCTGGAAGCTGACGATGTCCTGGTTAAAGAGAAGGAGGTTGAAGTGGTCGGCGGGCGTGAGGCCGTGGAGGATCTTCTCAAGAGTGGCATACGTGCGTTCGAGCTTCTCCCACTGCATAGAGAGAGAGTTATCGAAGAGGATGATGACGTTGCGGGGCTGCAGGGCCGTGGGTTGCGCGTCTTTGGAGTCGCCGATGAGGACCTGGGCGAGAACGAAGCCGGGCTCGGTGGCCAAAGTGGGAGTTTTTTCGTCGGGGGATGGAAGGATAGGTTGGGGGTTGCGGTAGGTGGTGACTGAGAGAGTATTGACAGCGGCTGCGTCGAGCTTCCACTGGGCTGTGAAGTCTTCCGTCAGGTCAAAGTTGGTTGCTTCGAATGTCTCGATGGCGGTGTGTGCGTCCTGCTGGGTGAGCTTTAAGGGAACAGTCCTGCTGAGGAACTGGAGATCCTTCATGGGAGTTGCGGAGTGGAGTTCGAGACGTAGCAGAAAGTGCTTTGCGGATTGCTTCTGGTAAGCGGTGGGCTGCAACGGCAGAAGAAAGGCCTGCTGGAAGCGGGAGACGGGTAAGGTCTGGTGGTACTCGAGCTCGAGGCGCTTGGTGCCATAGGCGGGAATGGGGACGATCTTGGCGCTGAAGGTGGAGGAAGCCTTGGGATCGGAGCTGTCGCGCTCGCCGGCTTCGAGGAGGCCGGGGTCGATAGCCTGGAGGCGGGCGTTTTCGTAGAGCTCTTCGGCGCGTTTGCGCTCAAGAATGACGGCTGGGATGCGAACGGGGCCGTCCCAGGTGGCGAAGTCGGAGACGGTGCTGCCCGAGGGGAGGGCAAAGACGTAGCTACCTTCTTCAACCTGGTTGGTGTGGTTGGCGAAGATTTGGGTGATGAAGACGCGGGCATCGCCGTTGTCGATGGTGATGGTGACGGACATTTCCTCGAGGGAGAGGATGGCGGGGTCGGGCTGCTGATGGTCGCGAGGGATGAGGACGCCGGAGTCGGCGTAGACACGCGACGAAACAAGTAGAAGCAATATCAAGGCGGTGCGTATCAGGCGTTTCACGTCATTCACCGGGCGAGTCTGCTCTCTGTAATGTGGACGATGCCGTTCTCGGTGCCGACGTAAAGTTGGTCGTCGTGCTCAGCGAGCGCGGTGACGTTGAGCGACGGCAGACCGGCGGTGATGCTCGACCAGTGGCGCGTTGTTCGATCGTAGACAAGAAGTCCGTCGCCAAGGGTACCGGCGAAGACGTGCCGCGTGGTGACGAGCATGGCGTTGGGATTGATTTCGGAGGGACGTGTTGCGCCTTCCATGGCCGTAATGTGGCCGGAGGCGTCGAGCTGCATGACGCCGGAACCATAGGTCCCGACGAAGAAGTTGTCTTCTGTGATGTCGCTGACCGGAACGATCGCGGTGATCCAGTTCTGTTTGAGACCGGAGTTGGCGGCGGTGAGGTTGCCGTGGACGACTCCGTCGTTGAGGAGCGATATGCCGCCGAGGGTTCCTGCCAGAACGCGGGTTCCGCCGGAGTCGCTGGCGAGAGCGTAGACGTGATTGTTGATCAGGCCGTGGAAGGCGTAGAGGCTGTGCAGGCCGGTCGCGTCAATAAAGGTAAGTCCGGCTGGTGTAGCGAGGGCGAGGCCATCGCGAGTACGGGCGATATCGGTGACCTGATCGGAGATGAGGCCGTCGCGGCGGAGGATCGTCTGGCGCGGATGGCCGGTGGGGTCGAAGAGAACGAGGCCGTTGGCGGTTGCGACGTCGACGGTGTTGCGGGCGGGGTCGAGGAGGATGCGGTTGACGCAGAAGATATGGTCGTCCTCAATATGGCGAGCGGAGGTTTCGCCGGTGCGAGAGGGCGTGAGGATGTCGAGACCGTGGTCGAAGTAGCCGATCCAGAGGCGTCCGTCAGGATCGAAGGTGAGCGCGGAGATGTTGCTGTCGGCGAGTTTGGACGGAGTGGCAGTGAGGATGGGTTGCCATTCGCCGGAGGGTTCGCGGCGGGAGAGGCCAGCAGGCGTCACGGCGACGAGGTTATCTCCCTTTCGATTTTGGCTGGTGACGACGAGGTCGCTGGCTTCGAGTAGATCGTGTGAGGTGGCGTTGTTGGTGTGCCTGTCGAATCCTGGATTGAGTGGAATTTCACGAATTCCCTGGTCGATGGAGGCGATGGTGAGAGTCGCCCCGTCTGTGGCGAGGGCATGGGCAAAGAGTCCAGGAGCGAGGATGCGTGCGGGGCGGCCGTCGAGAAATTCGGCCACACCGAGCGGAGTGCCTACGAAGACTTTGCCGGGAGCCAGGGCGATGGACTCGACCTGCTGATCGGGCAAGCCGGAGGTCGAGTCGAAGGTGCCGAGCTGGCCAGCGTGCCAGTGGAAAACGCCGTGGTTGCGGGTGCCGATCCACAGATCACCCGCGTCCCCGGCCAGGGCGGTGATGGCAAGGTTGGACAGGTTGGCATGAAAGGGGGCGAGCGTTCTGCCGTCGTAGCGGAGCAGCCCGAGTTGGCGAGTGCCCAGGAGTAAATCGCCGGAGGCCATGGGAAGGATCGCGGTAATGTCGCGGGCGGCTGCAAGCCGGGGGCGGAGTTGACGAAGGTTGGCGCCGTCGTAGAAGAGGACGCCCTCGCCGTGGGTGGCGAGCAACAACTCAGAATGGCCGACTCCCCGCAAAGCTCCGGTGGCCATGCGGACGATGGGAGCGGGCGGAAGATCCAGGCCGGTGCGCCATAAGTGCGGGTTGGCTTCGAGCGTCGGGAACTCCGCGAGGCCGCCAGCGCCAGCGAGGTAGAGCTTGCCCTGAAAGACGGCAGCTGTGCTGTAGCTGGAGGGGGTAGCTAGAGATTCGAAGCCGGGGTTCTCGATGTGGGTGACGGTAGTGAGGTCGAACGCCAGGTTCCCCTCTTCAGCGATTTGGGAACGGGCGTGCGCGAGAGAGTGCTTGACGCGAGCCGCAACAAAGAGTCCCGCACCCAGCAGGAGAGCGACTGGGAGAGCCGTTGCAGAAATAACGAATTTTCGCATCGGTCTCCGAGCCTTCGCTTAATGAATCGATTTGGGCGTCAGAGTAGCACAATTGGAGGCTGTGAAAAATTGGACAAACCGCTCCCTAACTTCAACGCTGTTGGTTAGGCAGATCAACGGTCACGCACCTCCAACTGGATCGGACGAGCGGTCGAATTCACGTCCGGATCGTAGTACTCGTATACGCGGGATTGGAAGGTTCGGGCGCGAATTGGATACTTTGCTCGCAGACGAAAGTTGAGAGTTACAGTTTGCTTCGGTGACAGCGCATTGAAGTAAAGGATCGCCTGGGTCGCTGTGAGACTGAATTTTTCCAGACGGCCGCTTCCGACGCCGGCGCTTTTCTCCTGGAAGGATTGCAGGTCTTCACTAAGCAGATCGAAACCGGGCGGGATACCGAGGTCGACCATGACCATGTTGGCGGTCTTTGGGAGATTATTCCTGACTGTGACAGTGGCGGTGGCGATGTCATTCTGTGCGAGTTTCGTGCGATCGTAGGCGACGTCGATCGAAAGCGGTTCGAGCGCGGGCTTTTCATCCCACGGTGTGAAATAACGGCCCACTACCTGGTAAGCCAGCCCGCCGGTGCCTTCAAATTTAAGCTGCACGGAGACTGACTTCTGCGCGTCGATATTCTTGAAGACGAACTGGTGGAGAAGATCGTTGTTCTCAGGTGTCAGCTTAAGGGTTTCTACGGGTTTGTCGTTGAGGATGACTTGAAGCGAGCCGCGGACATCCGAAGTGCTGAGCTGTGAGGCGAGCAGAAGCGAACGCAGCGCCATGATGGTGGCTTGCGTAGTGCCCCAGTTGCCCGAAGCCTGCTTCTTCGAAGAGATGAAGTTGAGAGCTTTGCGGGCAGTCTCGGATGCCTGTCCCCACTTGAGGAGCGCCTGGGTGGCGAGGCCGGTCGTTTCAATCGCTGCGCTCGACCCAGTTGAGTAGACACCGGTCTCTTCGACGGTCCAATAAACTTGATCGTCCTTTTCCGTCCGAACGTCGATGAGTGCCTGCATGGATTGACGAGTGAAGTCTCGATCCTTGCCATAGTCAGCAGCGAAGTTGGCGATAAGGGCGAGGGTGTAAGGGTCGGGCTTTGAGTTGGAGTGGGACTCGATGAATTGTTTAGCCCTCTCAACGGCCGGCCCTTGATAGCCGGTGTTAGCGAGCGACCAGGCAATGTAAGCGGTGATGCGGAGAACGTCGGAGTTGTAGCGATTGGTTGCCCCCTCATTAATGAAAGAGGTGTCGGGCTGCCAGCTGCCGGCAGGTTGTTGCTGGTGTGCGAGCCAGTCGCGTGTGCGCTCGATGAGTCTGGGATCCACGTCCGAGACTTTGGACATGTCATTGAACTCCATGAGGCCATAAGCAGTGAGGATCTTGTTAGCGGGGGCCTGACCAAACCAGGAGAAGCCGCCACCCGGAACCTCAAAGGTGAGCAGGCGCTGGTAGCCGTTGGCGATGTAGCCCTCGGCTTTCGCGTGAACCTCTGGAGTGAGCTTCTTCGTACGCTTCATGTAGTCGAGCGCAAGGACATTGGGATAGGTGCTGGAGGAGGTCTGCTCGAAGCAGCCGCCGGGCATGCTGAGGATGCTGTCCATGCCTTCGATGACCTGACTGAGCGGACCGGGATAGAGACGGACAAGGATGCTGGTCGCGTCAGGTATGGAGGCGACGGGAAAGTGGAGATCGTGCTGGGCAGAAGTTTCAAGCCTTCCGTTGAAGACCAGGTTCCGCTCGCGGCCATTAGGAATGACCTCGATCTCGCGTACGACGATGTCTTGACGTTCGTCGCGGCTGGAATCGCCATTCATGCGAGCAGAAAGAGTTAGCTTGAACTTGCCAATACGTTTGGTGCTAAGGGTAAAGCTCGAGCTGCCGACGCGGCCCGCTTCAACGCGGACAGTCTTCTCGGAGCTATCGTTATCGAGTTCGAACCAGTCTTCAGGCTGAAGCTTGAGGCTGACTTCGCCCGGCTTGCCGGAATAGTTGTAGATGGCGACCGGAATTGAGACGCGATCGCCTTGTGTGAGGGTGACGGGAAGATCGAGTTCCACGAAGAAGTCTTGGAAGACTTTGAGGCTTGAGGTGCTACTGCCGAGCGCACCAGATTGTGTGGAAGCAAGCATCGCCATTCGCCAGGTGGTGATGGAGTCGGCTATGGGAACGGAGACACTCGCATTGCCTTTGGCATCCGTGATGATCTCGGGATTGATGTAAAGGGCTTCGGGAAAATAGGAGCGAACATGCGGCGCGGTGGTTGAGGCGGCTTTGAGGACTGCGGCGAAAGATCGGCCCTCGATGGCCAGGCCGCCGACAGCACCATTGCGGACTGCGATACCTGCCTGGAAGTTCTGGGCGAGAGGCATATTCGCGGAGACTGGGCCGCCCATAGCCACCATCTCTTCAGTCACGCGCAGTGGAACTGCCCCAGCAACCATCACAGTTTCGGTTACGTTGGCGACAGCCAGGGTAGCGGAGAGGACGGCGCGATCGCGAGGCTGCAGAGAAAAACCTCCTAAGATGTTGAGAAAGCCGGGAGCAGTGATATCTACCTGATAACGGCCTACGGGCACGCCCGCAAAAGTGAACTGCCCGGAGGCATTGCTGCGGGCTGTGCGGGTGTTTTGTGCAAAGCGCTGGTGGAGAGTGATCGTGGCACCGGGGATGACGGCGCCCGTTTGATCGATAACCGTGCCTGTAACGTCCGCATGTACTCCGAAGGGGCCACGATCGTGTTCGATTTTGACATCAAGCGAATCGCCACGGCCGGGCTGATGGATGATGCTTCCGGAGCGCTCTTCAATGTAAGCAGTGAGATCGTCCGCATTGTCGAACTCGCGATCCGGGCCGGCGCTACGGATGCGGTAAAAATGGTTCCTCCCTTGACTCCAGCCAGTTGGTTCTATGCGAAAGGGTGTATTCCATGAATCGTGCGGGCGTGAACCGTCGCTAAGCGTAACCTTTGCGAATGCTGCGATGATGTCTTCGTCGGCGGGATGCTCCTCGAGATTTCTGCTGAGCTTTGCGGCAACCTCGCTGACCTGTTCGATGAAGACCGCGTGATAGCGTTGCTGGTACTCAGCGTATTTGTCCTGTGGCAAGCTGCGGCCGAATTCAGTGTCGAGCTTCGCAGGGTTGGCCATCTCAGTTGCAGCGAAGAGAGCGCGTGCCGCAAGCTCATGATGATCGTTGGACGAATCAGCAGGCTCGACAACGTTCTCCATAGAGAGGGAGTGGATCTCGTAGCGCGGCTTCATGACCTCTTGTTCGAGATAGAAGAAGACCTTGGCGAACCCCGGCTGTTTTTCTGCGAGCGCGAAGACGGCTTCATCGACGATCTGCAGGCCCAGAGCAGCACTAACGCCTTCACCGCGAGAGTTGGTGACGTGGAAGTTTACTCGTGCATCGGAGCCTGGTTTGTAGACAGGCGCATCGGAGGTAGTTTCGATCTTTAGCTCATCGGCAGGCTGAACAAATATGAGACGGCGGTCCGCGACAGGCTGAGCGTCGCGGCCAAACAGATATGCATCGATGTCGAGCGTACCCGCCATCTCTTGCGTTGCGTTGAGCGTGAGGTCGGCTTGTCCGTTCTGCAGGTCGAGGTCACGCGTAAGTATTGTTTGGCCGTTCTTGACGACGTCGACGTAGACGGAGCCACTGGCCCGCGTAGAGAAAACTTTCAGTTGGATGCGATCACCGGTCTTGAACACCGAGCGGCTGGTGCGGAGGAGAATCTGGTCCGTGCCGGAACGTGTCTGGAGGGGCACATCAGTGGAGGTACGGTTTCCATGGTGATCGTCAGCCTCTACGCGGAGGGATTCCGTGCCAGGGCCAGGGTTGAAGCGAACAACAGCGACGCCGCCGCTATCGGTGGAAACCTGTTGATCGCCACTCGGAAGACGAATAGTGAGAGAAGTGTTGGCCGGGGTACCGTCAGGATAAGAACTGAGAATGAAGACCTGGTTTTCGATGTGCGGTATTAGAGTACCTCCCTCGGGTACTGCAGTGATAAGCAGAGACGACTTACTGATCGTGATGGGCTCGCCGCGAGTCTCTGAGTGAGCAGCCGAGTCCTTCACGACAGCCTCGACGAGAGCACGAGCGACGCCCTGGTTGAGCGGCCGCCCGGCGAAGTACGTGGGGAGTTTGAGATCGAAGTGGAAGACACCATCGTTGTCCGTGGTGCCAAAAATGGAGGCCGCCTCAAAGACGGCGACGTCCATGCTCGAGGCCTTAACGCTAATCTCAGCGTGCTCTACAGGCTTACCGAAAAAGTAATTGGCCCGAACGGTACCAATGACGTGATCTCCAGGCCGGTAATCACGTTTCGGCTTGTTGTCTTTTTCGGAGAACTCAACGGCAACCTTGAATCGAGGCAAGACATATCGTTCAACATTGATAGCGATTTCGGATGTGCTCGTAGGAGCGGATGGTTCACCTATAAGCGCACGAAGATGGTATGTGCCAAGGTTCACTTCATCGGCGAGTGAAAACTCAGTGGAGGCGACGCCAAACTTGTCGGTAGTGGTTGATTTCTTGAAGACCTTATTACCGCGTGAGTCTTCCAACTCGAAGGTAAGTTTGCGATCCGACTCTGCTTTGTAATTGGAGCGGTCAAGCGCCAGCAGCCGGACGTGAATGGTCTGGCCGGGCTGATAGATAGGCTTTTCTGTGGTCAGGAGGATAGATGCCTTTTCTTCGAGTTGAATGGGTTGGGTGAATTCGGTCGCGCCTATAGGCGTCTCAGCCAGATAGCGCATCTCGTACTTGCCTGCGAGGTCAGTGGGAAAGCGAAATTGGGCTTCGACCGTGCCTCGGCGGTTCAGGCGACCGGAGAAGAGCAGGCGTGGTGACTGATTGGGAATAAGGAGTTCTATGCGCAGCGTGCCGCTCTCTGCAATATCGCTGTTGGCGT
This sequence comes from Edaphobacter sp., assembly GCA_035566575.1. Lineage (GTDB taxonomy): Bacteria > Acidobacteriota > Terriglobia > Terriglobales > Acidobacteriaceae > Edaphobacter. Next base: position 16,924 of record DATMQZ010000034.1, on the reverse strand, counting down.
CCGACACGATGACACGGATTGCGGCCTCACTACCCGCGAGATATTGAGTTTGGCCAAGGATGTGAACGACGGGACGCCGCAGGATCTGAGAGATGGATTCTATGCCCTCGATCGCGGGAAGAGTGCTGTCGTTGTACTCGAAGCGGTAACGCATGCGCTGCCAGATGATGTCATCGAAGGGGATTGGCTTCTCAGGTGTGACGACCTGCTGCCATGAGCCGTCGCCTTTGGCGATGTCGACGACGCGTTCGACCCGGCCGAGTACGTGGTCTTCGGGATCGAGGATCTCAGTGACAAGTCTGCCTGAGCCCGCGTGTATGGACTGATATGGGATCGTGACGGACAGGCCGCGGTGCGAGTATGTTGCGGCCAGTTGCTGCGTTCGTGCATGTGCAAACGAGAGAATGCCAGCAGCAACAACTACGACAAGAACGAAAGGCACCAGAAAACTGAGAAAAGAGCAAGAACGGCTAATGCGCATCCAAGGTTCTCCTTGTGCGACGCCGATGAACTCTTCATCGGCCGCTGTCTGACTGGAGAACGCCAGGCTTCTTTGAACTTGCAGGAAAAATGAAGATTTATTTTGCGGAGGCCCACAGCCGTTACTTGTGCTTCCAGATCTCTCCGTCGTTACTCGTCCACTGATTCCCGTCTTCGGTCGTGATCTCAAAGAGCGGAAGCGACTTGATGGCAGAAGGCTCGGCGATCTTCCTGTTCGTGGTGGACAACTCGACGAGCGGGACTGGCGGCGCCGTGACCGTGACCGTTTCACCGGCCGCCCCGATGGGAAGTGTGAAATTGGCGAGACTCTGTTCCGATGAGCCAACGCTAACGGACGATACCTGCTCCTGGAAGCCGGGTGCCCGGACCGCGATCTGATAATGGCCAGGGACAAGACCGCCGACCACATAGCTCCCGGAATGATCCGTCTTCACGGTGCGGACGTTTGCTGCTTCAGTGCCCGTGACAACAACGGCTGCATCGGAGATGGCCGCACCGGTTGTATCCGTAACTTTCCCCGCCAGAGTGGAGCTTGCTCCCGGAAACTGTGCGTGAACGGTGCCAGCTCGCAACGTAAAGCTCGACGAAAGGGCAGTATTGCCCGTGGCAATACCGGTGGAAGCGACAGAAGAGGCCAGCGCGACTTTGACTGCGCGGCCTTGCCACTGGGGAGCAATGACCTTCCAGCTCTGGCCTTCATCCCCACTGAAGAAGACCGTGCTCTGCGTATCGATGGCAAGTATCTGGTGGCCGGCTGAGGCCACGGAGATAGCTGGAAGATGACTCGGAAGAGACCGGCTGAAAGCGTTCGGCGTTGCTACGTCGTCAGCGGGCGGTGTAGCAACCATTACTTCAGACCGTCCGAGGGAACCGGCCACTGGCCCGCCCGTAGCAACTGGAGGGGCCATATTAACCGAGTTGAAGAGCTTCTTTTGGAGAGTATCCGCAACAGTAGGCGAAGGGTTCTGGAGCGGGGCTGCACCATTTCTTATGGAGATGCCAACTGCCCCTCCAATGGTTGATGCCGTAGTGGGGCCAGATGAAGACTGGACCTGGGCCCCGAGATCGCGGCTCTGATGGAAAGGAGTAGTGGATTTTTTCGAATTCGTACTGATGGAACTCTTCGTTTTTGAAGGACTCGCAGGACCTCGCCCGGAAAGGGGAGGTGCCTGTTCAGAAGTAGCTGAAGATGACGTTTCGGGAGCGGCAACAGGTGTAGGCGGATGAAGGTCGGCCCTCTGGTTTGCCACTGTGCTGCTTCGCATGGTTTCGGTCCTGCGGATGTGGACAACAACAACGATGGCGAGCGCGGCGACAGCTGTAGCGGCGGGCCACGCGAGTCTCCAGCCGGAAAACCGGGGCTTGCGTACAACATCATGTTGTGCGCCCAGCGGTTCCTCCATTGGAGGTATGGAGAGCGCTACGATGGAGCGGCAGTCAGAACAGACGGCAAGATGGGCAAGCGTCTGCTCGTACTCATGAAGAGGCAGAGCATGTTCAACGAAGGCGTTGAGTTGGTCCGCGTCTGGATGATGCCCGGGTTGAAGGAGGTCGCTCATAGTGGATCGGATGTTGTAGTAATGGCCGAGGCCGTCTTATCAGAGAACGTGGACGTTTGAGAAGTTTGCAGGAGCGATCGAAGATTTGTTTCGATATCGCGGGGATCGGTGCCGAGGGCTTCCTCGGCGGCCCGTTTACTCAGGCCACCCGACTGAAGATTGTGGAGGAGTTGCTTGCGGAGATCGGCAACCAGGCGCTTGAGTCTCCGGCTGATCGTAGCTTCGTGAACGCGAAGAACGCGAGATATCTGCAGGAGTGTCTGACTATCAAGAAAGTACGAAGCGAGCAGAAAACGGTCCTCAGGCGCAAGGTCTTGAAAAGTGCGGGCGATAGCATGCGTGAGTCGAGTAAGCTCGGAGCCGATCGGCTCGGTAGAAGGTGCTTGCGCAGCGACATCGAGCGTGTCAAGCGGGGCCTCGCGATGGGTCCGGCGGTGGCGATCCACATGCCGCTGAGCCAGGATCGTACGGAGCCAGCCGAGAAGCGAGCCACGGCCGGAATAGGAGGCCAGTGGAGAACGGCGCTGGCCATCGACCTGACGAAGACCATAGAGCTCGGAGTAAAGTGAGTCGGCGAGATCGTGGCCGAGAGTGGCTGACCCGCTGATGGCGATGGCAGCCTGAGTGAGGGGAGCACGGTAGAGACGAAGGAAACGCGCCCATGCGACCTCGTGGCCAAGAGCGCAGGAATGCGCGAGGGCTAGCTCAGAGAGATGCAGTGACCGGAAAAAGGAAGCTTTCTGCGCAGGATCAGGCTGAACGCTTGAAGGAAGACTGTAGTTAAGCTTCGCGCCTACAGAGGCAAGGGCAGCACTGAACTCCTCCAAGGTCAGGCCGCAGGTCTCTGCTTCTGCGGTTAGCCATAGCTCACGAAGCACATCCTTCGGAAGCTCGGACAGATCGAGTTTTTGGTGCCGGGCAGTTGTGGATTGCTGCGCCGTCGGCAAAGCAAGAACAAGATCATCGGGTTGTGACGAGGCCGTCTCCACGTCCATGAAGATACTGCATTTCTCAGACTGCGTGATCCACTTACCAAAAATACTGGCCGTTACTTGATCGCACCAGCTCGGTTTCTATCACTCACATCATTCCACAGTAAGGGTCGCCGTTGTGTTGCGTACCAGATCACCGCTGGCGCCGGTCACCGTGATGACGTAGGTCCGCTGAGGCTGGTTGTAGTATCCGCCGCCGCCGCAGCCCGTTACGGCGCCGAACGACGACAACGCGAGGAGCAGCCAGAGCGCGAGACGCGCCGGTCCTCCGCGCTGTCTCCGAAGCGCGGCGAACGGCACAAGCAGTAGCGCCAGCACCAATGGCGCCTGTGAATGGCGGCGAAGCGCGACGCTCTGCTTCGGGACGCTAATGATCAGGGTGGACGAGGCGCCGGTTGCCCCCGGTGTAACCGATGCGGGCGTGAAGGTATAGCTAGCTCCCGGCGGCAGGCCCGAGACGGTGAGCGTGACTGCGTTCGTGAACGCCGCGTTCACCGAGGTGACAGCGATGGTGAAGCTCGCCGCCGCCCCGGGAGGAATGATCTGTGGTGGCGTCTTGTTGGCCAGTGCGAAGTCGGCGGTACTTGCGGGAGTGACGATCAGCGATACGGCGAACGAGATCGCCGGAGTATGGTTCGCGTCGCCATTGTAGTGGGCGGTGATGTTGTACGAGCCTGGGGCGAGAGGGCTGAGCGTTCCGATGAGCAGCGTTGCCGTGGTACCGCCGATGGGTGCCGTCCCGAGTGCCGTTGCGCTGTCGAAGAAGGTTACCGTCCCGGTGGCCCCGGCGGTCACCGTCGCGGTCATCGTCACCGCATTGCCGGCGACGACTGGGTTGGGCATGACTGCCAGGGCGACCGAGGTGGCGGCTTGGTTCACCACCTGCGCGAGTGCCGTCGAGGCCGCGCTGTTGAAATTGGCATCGCCTCCGTACTGGGCCGTAATCGAAGGCGTGCCGGCTGCGAGCGCGCTTGTCGTCAGCGTGGCTTTGCCGGCGGTTATCGCTGCCGTGCCGAGCGATATTGTGCCGGCGTAGAACGTAACCGTGCCTGTCGCCGTAGCAGGCACTGTCGCGGTGAACGTGACGGAGTTACCGAAGACCGAGGGATTCAGTGACGATGCGACCGTCACCGCTTGTGTGCCGCCTTGCCCAGGCGTTGCCTTGACTATGGTGACGGTGACGGGGCCGCTGGTGCTTGCGCTATAGTTCGCGTCTCCCGGGTAGGTGGCTGAGATGGTGTATGTGCCGGCGTTCAACGACGATGTGGTCAACGTGGCCACACCGCTTGAGAGTGTGCCGGTTCCAAGAACTATTGCACCGTTGGAGAACTTCACCGCGCCTGTTGCCCCGTTTGGAGCGACAGTCGCGGTGAAAGTGATCGGAGTTCCGAACTGCGTCGAGGCGGGGTTCGCGCTCAGCGTTGTCGTTGTTGATGCACCCGCGGCGATCGTCAGCGTGCCGTTGACAAAGGTGAAGTTATAGTTGGCTGCGGCAAGCGTTCCCTGCGCCGCGACAATTGGATAAGTCCCCACAGGGGAGGCGATTGTCGCCGTCGTCGTGAGGCTTGGCGTGCCCGTTACCACTGCCGCTGTCTCTCCATTCACGAAGCCGGTTATCGTCGCGGTGAGCGTTGGATTTGGCGAGTTGTAGGGCCGCGTGAAGTTGTCCGCCGTTACGGTGAGCACCGCCTTGTTCACCGTCTGCGTCAGGACGCTTGAAGCAACCTCGGCGTATTTGGAGTCGCCTCCGTAGTTCGCCACGACCTGGTATGAGCCGGTGACGAGGGTGCTCGTTGTCAACGTTGCCTTTCCGCCGCTGATTATTCCGGTTCCGAGCGTGTCGCCGGTCGCCTGGTCGATGAAGGTGATCGTACCGGTAGCATCGGCAGCGACCGTCGCCGTGAATGTCACTTGAGCTCCGTACGTCGATGGGTTCAGGGAAGAGGTCAATGTTATGGTCGTCGTGGACTGCCCGATTGTGAGTACGCCGTTCACGAAGGTGAGCGAGTAGTTGATCGAGTTGAGGCCACCGACGATGGAGATCGGATAAGTGGCCGCCGGTGAGGCAACCGTCGCTGTCGTGGAGAAAATCGGCACGCCTGTCACTGCGGTTGCATAGGTGTCGCCTGTGGCCAGCGGGCCTGTGACGGTGTAGGTGAATGCAGGGTTACCCTGGCCGGTCAAACGGCTCGCGTTATTCACGGTGACGATCAGCGGCTGCGGAGACAGCGTGACTGTTACTGTGACTACGGAGCTAGTGCTTGAGCCGTAGTTGGTGTCGCCGAGATACGTGGCTGCAATCGAGTGCCTGCCTGCGGCGAGCGACGTTGTCGTCAGGGTGGCCGTGCCTCCCGACAGCGTTGCTGTACCGAGTACCGTTGTGCCTTCGGTGAAGACGACACTCCCGCTTGCTCCGCTAGAAGTTACAGACGCGGTCAGAGTAAGGGGATTGTCATGGCTGAGCAAGATTGTGCTCGTGGTTAACGTCGTCGTCGATGCGACACTCACAATTGTCACTGTGCCCGCAACAAATGTAAGTGCATAGTTCTGACTGCTCAGTCCGCTCACAGCAACCTCGTAGGTCTGGCCAGCTGTGCCGCCGGGCGAGAATCCGGAATAGACCGGGGTGCCGGTTACTGCTGTTGCATAGGTGTCGCCATTGTAGAGCGTGCCGGTCACCCCATAGATGAACTGCGGCGCTGCCTGTGCTACTGCAACGCTCGCGTTCTCAACGGTGACGGTCAGCGTCCGTTTTGCAACAGTAACAGTTGCAGATGCGCTAAGGCTGCTGGAGTGCGTGCCGTCGCCGCTGTACAGTGCGGTGATGCTGTGCGAACCAGCGCTGAGTGCTGTGGTTGTCAGCGTGGCGACGCCGCTCGACAGCGAGCCGTTGCCCAGCAGGGTAATTCCATCGAAGAAGCTCACTGCTCCGGTGGCCGAGCCCGGATCTACGGTCGCCGTCAAGATGATCGGGTCGCCATAGTTTGACGAGGTCGTGTTCGCCGCTAACGTCGTGGTCGTAGCGACGCCGATGCCGTCCGGTGTCACCGTCAACGTACCGTTTAAAACAGTGATGGTGTAGTTCGCAGAAGTGAGACCGGTAAGAGTAATTGAGTAGGAGCCGGGCGTTGAACCTGCGGTTGTTGAGAATGCCGGCGTACCGCTGATCGCGGTCGAGTAGGTGTCGCCGTTCACCAGAGTTCCGCTCACCGAATAGCTGAACGGCGGGTTTGGTGCGTTGGCAGTGCGCGTCGCGTCACTGACCAGGATGACCAGGGCCGGTGTTCCACCAGGGCCGGTGCGCTGTGTCACAGTCAATTGCGCGATGTCGCTTGGGCTGCTGGCGGGAACGCCCTGGTCGCCGTTGTATTTTGCAGTCAGGTTGTGCGTTCCCACGTTCAACGTGCTCACTCGCAGCGCCGCTATGCCTGTGCTGTCGAGCGTCGCACTGCCAAGATAGGTCGCGCCTTCATCGAAGCTCACGGTGCCGGTTGCAAAAGTGGGCACCACAGTTGCCGTCATAAGGTCCGGATCGCCGTACATGACAGTTGATGGGGTCAGGGTAAGCGTGGTCGTCGATGAGGAAAGCCCGGTCACTGTCAGCGTACCGTTGACCAAGATAAACGTGTAGTTGGTGGCCGAGAGCGTCCCCACCAAGGCAATGATCGGGTAGGTCCCTACCGGCGAGAGATCCGTTGCGGTGGTTGTCAGGCTCGGCGTGCCCGACACCGCGGACATCGTGTCTCCGTTCACAAAGCCGAAGATGTTAGAGGCGAAGGCCGGGTTTGCCGTGCCATAGCTGCGTGTGATACTGGTCGCCGTTACTGTGAGCACCGCCTTGTTCACCACCTGGTTCAGGACCGACGAAGTGGCCGCACTGTACTTGGAATCGCCTCCGTAGGTCGCGACGATCGCGTGTGTTCCGACTGCCAAGGCGCTTGTCGTCGGTGTTGACACACCACCCGAGATCGTTGCGATGCCCAAGGTGCTGCTTGTCGTCTCGTCGGTGAAGGTCACGGTTCCGGTGGCATCGGCGGCGGCGGTCGTTGCCGTGAACGTGACTGCATTGCCATAGGTGGAGGGATTCGGTGACGAGGTCAGCGCTACCGTGGTCGTCGATTGAATGACCGTCAATGTGCCGGAGACGAAGGCGAGCGTGTAATTGGTGGAGTTCAGTCCGCTCACCGAGACTGGATACGTTCCTGCCGGTGAGGTGGGCGTCGCCAGCGTGGAGAAGACCGGCACTCCCGTTATCGCAGTTGCATCCGTGTCGCCGTTCACGAGGTTTTGGTCGCCCGAAACGGTGTAGGTAAATGCTGGATTTCCCTGGCCGGTGTAGCGACTGGTGTTGTCGACTGTTATGGTTAGCGCCGCTCCGCCACTCTGCGCGGTCTTTTGGGCTACTGTCACCGCAACTGGAGCGCTCGTGCTTGAGGCGTAGTTTCCGTCGCCCGGGTAGGTCGCCGTGATCGTATACGAGCCTGCATTCAACGACGATGTTGTCAACGTTGCGACACCACCAGAGATCGTGCCTGTGCCTAGAACCGTAGAGCCATTCGAGAACTGCACAGAGCCTGTCGCTCCGCTCGGAGCTACCGTTGCGGTAAATGTGATCGGGTCGCCGTACTGTGTCGAGGGAGCGCTCGTTGTCAGCGTTGTCGTGGTCGACGCCGATACAACCGTCAGGGTGCCGGGAACCAAAGCAAGCGTATAGTTCTGGCTGCCCAATCCGCTGACGGTGATGGGGAAGGTTGAGGAGGTTAACGCGGCGCCTACCGCATACACCGGTGTGCCCGTCACCGCTGTGACATAGGTGTCCCCGTTTATCAACGTGCCTGTAACAACATAAGAAAACTGCGGATTGGCAGTTCCGAACTCCTTGCTCGCGTCCTGTACGGTGACTGTCAGCGCGGCGCTTCCGTCCGGTGAGGTCTTCTTCGCGACCGTTCCTGTCACAGGCCCGCTTTCGCTCGTGGCGTAGATGCCGTCGCCGTTGTACGCAGCAGTGATGGTGTACGTGCCAGCAGGGAGCAGCATCGTTACAAACGTGGCCACGCCACCGGACACCGTTCCCGCGCCCAGCAACACCGCACCGTCGAAGAAGCTCACGGTGCCCGTCGCGCCGTTCGGGACGGTCGCTGTCAGAGTGACCGGATCTCCATACTGAGTGGTGGCCGGGCTTGAAGTGAGCGTCGTTGTCGTGGGGGAGATGACCACGGTCAGGGTACCCTGGACAAACTCGATCGTGTAGTTTGCCGAGGTCAGGCCCGTGACCGTGATGTCGTATGTTCCGGGCACGCTTCCGGCAGTCGTTGAGTAGACCGGTGTGCCTTGGATCGCTGTGGCGAAGGTATCTCCGTTCACCAACTGCCCTGATGCGGAGTAGGTAAACGGCGGATTTGCCTCGGTGGTCGTGCGTGTCGCATTGTTGACGGTGACCGTCAACGCAGGGCCTCCACCGGCCGCAGTGCGCTGGGTCACCGTCAACGGTACGGCGCTGCTTGTGCTCGGAGGAGCATTCGCGTCACCGTTGTAGTGTGCGCTGATGCTGTGCGTGCCCGCCGGCAGCGTACTCACAGGCAGCACCGCAGTTGTTGTGCCGTCCAGCGCAGCCGTACCGAGAAGCGTCGAGCCTTCAAAGAAGCTCACGGTGCCAGTTGACCCGCTCGGCGCGACAATGGCCGTCAGCACCGCCGGATCGCCATACATGACCGTCGCGGGATTCACGCTCAATGTCGTGGATGACGATGCGGTGGCGATGACAGTCAGCGTTCCATTCACAAACGTGAAGGTATAGTTGGCCGCAGACAGCGTCCCCTGCGCCGCGGCGATGGTGTAGGTCCCCACCGCAGAGGAGGCGGTCGCCGTCGTCGTCAGGCTTGCCGAGCCCGACACGGCCGCCGCCGTGTCTCCGTTCACGAAGCCGGTGATGGTCGTCGTGAAGGTAGGATTCACCGCTCCAAAGGCGCGGGTTGCGTCGTTCGCCTGCACAGTCAGAACGGCTTTGTTCACCGTCTGCGTCAGCAGAGCCGAGTTGGCCGGACCGTATTTGGAGTCGCCATCGTAATGCGCCTGGACCTGGTACGTGTCCGCCGTGAGCGCACTGGTCGTAAACGCCGCGACACCGCTGGAGATGGTGGCTGTACCCAATGTGAATTGAAGAGGACTCTGTTCGATGAACGTAACGGCTCCCGTAGCATCGGAGGGGACCGTCGCGGTGAACGTTACAGCAGAGCCGTAGGTTGATGGATTCGGCGACGATGCCAAAGCCACCGTTGACGGAGAAGTATTCACGGTGAGCGTGCCGCTCACAAAAGCAATCACGTAATTCATCGAGCTCAGACCGCTCTCAATCGATACCGGATAGGTCCCGGTTGGTGACGTCTCATTGGCGGTCGTCGAGAAAACCGGAACACCGATCACTGCTGTTGAATATGTGTCGCCGTTAACCAGCGTGCCGGTCACGGTATAGCTGAACGCCGGATTGCCTTCCCCGGTCAGGCGGCTCGCATTGTCGACGGTCACGGTCAGGGCTGCTCCGCCGTCCGCCGCTGTCTTTTTGGCTACGGTTATCGTCACAGCCCCGCTCGTGCTTGCGCCGTAGTTCGAGTCGCCTGTATAGCTTGCCGTGATGGTATAGGTTTTCGCGTTCAGAGCTGTTGTCGTGAACGTCGCAACTCCGCCCGACACAGTCCCCTGGCCCAGTACAGTTGTTCCTTCGCTGAATTCCACGGTGCCTGTCGCTTCGCTTGGAGCCACTGTCGCGGTCAGCGTCACCGAGTCGCCATACTGCGTTGAGGCCGCGCTCGTGGCCAGCGTTGTCGTCGTGGATGCTGACACAATCGTCAGTGTCCCGGGAACGAATGCGAGCGTATAGTTCTGGCTGGTTAGTCCGCTTACATTGATGGGGAAGCTTGAGCCTGCCGGAGAAACAGGCGTGTCCGCCACGGAGTAGACCGGCACTCCGGTCACGGCTGCTGCATAGGCGTCGCCGTTGACCAGCGTTCCTGTCACGACGTAGGCGAACTGCGGGTTCGCAGTTCCATACTGCCGGCTCGCATCTTGCACCGTTACGGTCAGCCCTGGGCTCTTCTTGGCTACGGTCACTGTCGCCGGTGCGCTGGTGCTGCTCGCAAAGCCGATGTCTCCGTTGTAGACCGCCGTGATGTCATGACTGCCTGCGCTGAGCGTGGTTGTCGTCAGCGTCGCCACGCCGCCCGAGGACAACGTGCCTGTGCCGAGCAGTACCGCCCCGTCGAAGAAACTCACCGCGCCCGTTGCGCCCGTTGTGACGTTTGCCGTCAGAGTCACCTGGTCGCCGTACTGTGTCGAGGTCGGAGCAGCCACGAGCGTGACCGACGTCGATGTCGCAACGACGGACAGGTGCCCGTCAACGAACGTGATGGTGTAGTTCGCCGACGTCAGGCCGGTGACCGTTACGTCATAGACTCCAGGTACCGAGCCGGCGGTGGTCGAGTAGACCGGCGTGCCCTGGATTGCTGTGGCGAAGGTGTCTCCATTTACAAGCTGTCCGCCTGCCGAGTACGTGAAGGGCGGATTAGACTCGCTCGTCGTTCGCGTCGCATCATTGACAGTCACTGTGATCGCTGGCCCACCATCGGAAGCCGTGCGCTTGGTCACCGTCAGTTGCACCGCGCTGCTTGAGCTTGCCGGAACGCCCTGGTCACCGTTGTATTGTGCCGTCAGGCTGTGGGTTCCTGCGCTCAACGTGCTCACCGGCAGCACCGCCGTGCCGGTATCACCAACCGACGCCGTGCCCAGCAGCGTCGTGCCTTCGAAGAAGCTCACTGTTCCGGTCGCGAATGTTGGCGTCACCGAGGCCGTCAGCGCGGCAGCGTCGCCGTACATCACCGACGACGGAGCCACGCTCAGCGTTGTCGCCGATGATGCGAGCTGCGTCACTGTCAGCGTGCCGTTAACAAAAGTGAAGGTGTAGTTTGTCGCCGAGAGCGTTCCCTGCCCTGCTTGAATCGCATAGTTGCCTGGCGGCGACGTTGCGGTCGCCGTCGTCGTCAGGCTGGGCGCGCCCGACACCACTGACTGCGTGTCTCCGTTGACGAAGCCGGTTATTGAAGAGGTGAACGCCGGATTCGCCGCGCCATAGAATCGCGTTGCACTGTCCGCTGTCACCGTCAGCACCGCCCTGTTGACGGTCAGCGTGCCATTGATCGCTGTGACGGTGTAGTTCGCGAGATTCGCGCCGGTCACGCTGGGAACGATGGCGTAGGTGCCTGCAGGGCTTGCCGAGGTTGCCGTAGTCGAAAAGCTCTCCGTGAAGGTGTCTCCGTTCACAGCGCCAACGATGGTGCCGCTAAACGTGGGGTTTGCCGCGCCATAGGTCCGGGAGACGTCGTTTGCTTTGATCGTCAGGGTCGCAGGCGTGATGGTCAGCGTGCCGTTGGTCGCTGTGACGGTGTAGTTCGCGAGATTCGCGCCGGTTACGCTGGGCACGATGGGATACGTACCTACAGGGCTAGCCGCGGACGCTGTGGTCGAAAAGCTCAGGGTGAAGGTGTCATCGTTCACAGCGCCGGTCACCGTGCCGGTAAAGGTGGGGTTCGCCGCACCATAGATCCGCGAGGCATCGTTTGCCTTAATCGTCAGGGCCGCTGTGGTGACAGTCAGCGTGCCATTGACGAAGGTAAAGCTGTAGTTCGTCGCCGCGAGTGTTCCCAGCGCGGCGCTAATCGTGTAGGTTCCCACCGGAGATGACGTCGTCGCCGTCGTCGTCAGGCTGGGTGACCCTGACACCACAGACTGCGTCTCCCCGCTTACGAAGCCCGTAATCGTATAGGTAAAGGTGGGGTTCGCCGCGCCATAGACCCGCGAAGCGTTGCTTGCCGTCACTGTCAAAACAGCTTTGTTCACCGTCAGCGAAAAAGTGGCGGGCGTGCTGACGCCGCTCACCGAGGCAGATGCCGTGTACGAACCGGCGTTTGTATATGACACGGTCACCGACACCTGGCCTGACGAGTTGGTGCTCGCGGTCGCAGGCGTAAAGCTGAGCCCGGCCCCTGAGAACGTCACGGTGGCGCCTGGGACCGCGTTTCCTAGCGAATCCGTAACCTTCGCCACCAGGGGACTGGCGAACGCCGTGCCGTAGGTCGTCGTCTGGCCTCCGCCAGAGACGGCGACTATCGCGGCCGCGGGGCCAACGATGGTCTGCGTCATCGTTCCGCTCGATCCCGCATAGTTCCCGTCGCCCGAGTAAGTCGCCGTGATCGTGTGTGTCCCGATGCTGAGCGCGCTGGTCTGGAAGGTCGCAATATAGCTCCCGGAGACCAGGCCCAGCGTCCCAGTCCCGAGCAGTGTCGTGCCATCGTAGAACGACACCGTCCCCGTCGGGCCCACGCCTCCGCTCTGCGTGGGAGTCACCGTCGCCGTGAAGGTCACATTGCTGCCGCTGTTCTGCGGGTTTACGTCCGCTGTCACGCTCGTTGTCGTCGGAATCGGAACGACGGCGAAGAGAAATGCTGTCAGGTTGCCCAACCTCGGCGCGTTGCCTGTGGAATCGGCCTGGTTGGCCGCAACGTTGCTGTTGTATCCACCCTCATGGCCATATGCCGCGTAAGCGTAGAGAGCGTGCAGTCCCGGCTTCTGGGTCGCAGGCATAATCGTGAATGACGCGGGGTTCGCGCCGGCAGAGCTTGTCACCGTCGCAAGGTTAGATGGGCTCGCGCCGTCCACCTCCCAGTACACCTGCGTCGGTGGCGGTTGCGCTGCTGCGCCGCTGTAGTTGCTAGTCACACTAACGTTGAAGGTCGGCGTGGCATTTGTGGTGGTAAAGACATTGGGAGACGACAGCGTCTGCGAATCCGTGACTCCGCTGATGGTCGTGGTCAGCGGAATCGTCTGCTCCACGTCGACGTCAATCACCGTCACGTTGCCGCCGCTGAAATTGGCGGTGTAGATCTTGTTGGTGATCGGGTTAACTCCAAGCGAGTAGGGGTTGGCGCCAGTGGCCACAGTGCTGGTGACGTTGCCCTCGCCGGCGATCACCGTTACATTGCTCACGTTGTTGCTGCCAACGTAGATCCTGTTCGTCAAGGGGTTCACCACAACTCCGTACGGATTGGCGATGGTGGAAACTGTGCTGGTTGCGTTACTGTTCGCTGCGTCGATCACCGTCACAGTGCTGCTGCTATTGTTCGTCACATAGATCTTGTTGGTCACGGAATTCAGGGCGAGCCCTGTCGGGGCGCTGCCCACAGTCACGGTGCTGGTGGAGTTCGTCGCCCCGTCGATCACGGTCACGTTGCTGCTGCCGGTGTTGCCGACATAAATCTTGTTGGTGACGGTGTTCACCGCCATGTTCCTGGGCGAGGTCCCCACGGCCACAGTGCTGGTGGCGTTGGTCGCGCCGTCGATGACCGTCACGCTGTTGCCTGTCTGGTTACTGACATAGATCTTGTTGGTCACCGGATTTACGACGATTGCGCTCAACGTAAATCCCGCAGTGTTGCTCCCCGTAGTGACGGTCGTGGTGGCGTTGGTTGCGCCGTCGATCACGGTTACGTTATTGCTGCCGGCATTCGCGACATAGATCCTGTTGGTCACAGGGTTGACCGCTACCGCATTGGGTGAGGTCCCCACGGTCACGGTGCTGGTGGCGTTACTGTTCGCCGCGTCGACCACGGTCACGGTGTTGCTCGCGGAGTTCGCGGTATAGATCTTGTTGGTCACAGGGTTCACAGCTACAGCCTGAGGCTGTGTCCCTGTTGTCACCGACGAGGCTCCATTGGTCGCACCATCGATCACTGTTAAAGTGTTCACAGCGCCGCTACCGGAGCCGACATAGATCTTATTCGTGGCCGGATTGACCGCTACCGCAAAGCGCGATGCCGCCGTCACGGCACTGGTCGCATTCTTTGCCCCGTCGATCACCGTTACTGTGTTGCTGCTGAAGTTCGTGACATAGAGGCGGTTCGTCACCGGGTTCACTGCAACCGCATACGGCTGATTGCCCACAGTCACCGTGTTCGTAACGGCATTGGTTGCGCCGTCGATCACAGCAACGTTGCTTGCGCCGTTGTTGACGACGTAAATCCTGTTAGTGCCCACGTCGACGGCCAGGCCCCAGGGGCTGGCATACGACGGCCCTGCTGTCACAGTCGTGATGACGGAGTTGTTCGAGCCGTCGATGACCGACGCGGTGCCGGTGTCATTGCAGGTGTAAATCCTGTCGGTTAACACATTCAATGCGACATCACGCGGATTGCTCCCCAGCGCCACAGACGTTACCGCATAGGTTGCCCCGTCGATGACCGAGATGCTCGCGCCTGTCGAATTCGCGACATAGATCTTGTTCGTGATTGGGCTTACCGCGATCGACGCAGGTCCACTCCCGACGTTGACCGTCGCGATCACCGCGTCGGTCGCGCCATTGATGACCGACACCGTGTTGGCGCCGTAATTGGCGACATAGATCCGGTTCGTCACCGGGTTCATCGCAAGTGCATACGGAGTGGTGCCAACAGCAAACGTGGTCTTCAACGTGTCGGTCGAGCCATCGATCACCGCCACATTGCTGGTTATTCGGCTGGACACATAGATTTTGTTGGTCACCGGATTCACGACTACAGACGACGCCTGGTTCCCGAGGCCGATCGTCGTCTTCACGGTGTCGTTCGAGCCGTCGATGACCGTCAGGCTGTTGCCATTGAAGTTGGCGACGTAGATCTTGTTGGTGACTACGTTCACCGCGAAGGCGTTGGGCGCGTTCCCTGTAGTCACCGTGCTGGTGGCGTTCGTCAGGCCGTTGATGACCGTAACGTTGTTGCCGTTGTAATTGGCGACGTAAATTTTGTTGGTCGCCGGATTCACCACCACCGAAAACGGGGCGGCCCCTACGCCTACGGTGGAGGTCTGCGCCCTGAGCCCGGCGCCTGCGATCAGCGCGCACAAGAACAGCAACCATCGTCTGAGAACCGAACGGCTGCGAAATGCTGGGAACGGCGCCATAAGATCGGCCTCGCTCAGATCGGCGTGTCCGTTAATATCTCGGGGGAGAAAATGATCTGCAAGGACGCAAACCAGCGCGTTGCCTTCTATGTCGAGCGCACTCCGTTGGGGATTCCGAAGTTGCAGAGGCAATCGTGTCAGGGGCCAAGGCCGGACGAACACGAGCGGTTTCAGCACCTGCTGTCTATTAGTCGCCCAAACTCTATATCAATGGAGTTGTTTTGTCACTTGAACTTGCCTTGAAACGGACAACGAAAACAATTCCTAACGCACGGAAATCGGGCGCAGCCTTGCCCGATTTCTGATGTTCGGAGGGGGCGACGCGGTTTAGATCCGAATCATCCTGCAATCTACCACTGGACACCTGGATAGAGGCTGGGAATTCGATAGCCTCGATAGGCATTTGAGCCCGTGGAATGCATGTGCCAAACGGTTTGAGGGGTGCTGGTGGGGGTCACCTCGAAGATGTCCGAAACAGCGCCTACACCAGCTAGATCATATTCGATATTGCCGTTGGTCAGCAGCTCCGTATTTCCGCCCCAGAGACTGTAGAGAGAGGTGGGAAGGATCTGATGGAAGACGAGGGTGGCTGTCTTCGCTCCTTCGTCGATCTGGAAGACGGGAACGGTCGTGTAGAGACAGGGCGGAGCGCCGGTCGTTCCGCAAACTACTCCTGTAGGAAAGGTACGGTCATCGCCATTATCCATGAGACCGAGCTCGAAATTACCTGAGCTGTTGGGGGTAAACAACGAGGGGGCGTGCTGTGCATACTGCCAATCGGTAGGATCAACGCCTCCCTGCAGCATGAAATCGCCGCCCTCGCCCAGTCGCCAAAGGATGTTGCCTGTGCCTGTCCCTTTACCGTAGTCAACCTTGACGACCCAATTTTGGTGGCGCATCGAGACGATGATATTGCCGTCGCTAGGGGAGTAAACAACCGCATTGGTATGGGTCCAATCTGGGAACTGCATCGGGTGACGGTTCACATCCAAGTGGTCGAACTCGTTCCATACCCACACAGGCTGCATGTTCTCATCGAGGTCGATCACGACATCGCCTATAACATTAGTGACACCGGGGTAACCGGACAGATCGGTAAAGGGCCTGATGACATTTGAAAGGACAAGCCAATGGCCGTTTGGCAGCGGCGTGACGTCGTGGTGAAACTGCTGAAGGGTGAGATTGTAACCCGCTGCTTGCAACTTGGCGCTCAGATCGGTGGTCGAAATCTGGCGGATGATGTTGCCGGCTAGATCGATCTCTCGAATCCAACTAGTCGTACCCGGTAGAGGCTGAGCGGTGGAACCTTGACCAACCGAGATCAGAAAGTCTCCATTCGGCAGTAGTTTTGCGCCCTCAATATCATCGTGACTGATGCTATTGCTCGGAAGAACATAGCTCCAAAGGATGTTACCCTGAAGATCAGTGACCGCGAGTCCCGTGGTCATGGCGCCGATGAAGGTAAGCTCTTCTACCCCAGGCTGAGGCGTCATGCCGGGTGTCGTGGTGACGGAGAGATTTGGCGCAATCGGCGCGGCGCCAGTAACGAAGGTATGGTCTACGTCCGTCGCACTCTGACCGCCTGAGAATTGAACTGAGGCCTGTATATGGTAGGTCGTACTCGGGAGCATACCCGCCACCAGCATATTGATCTCCCCCCCAGCCACAGCGGTGGACTTTGACCAGGTACTGCGCCCGTAGTTCGTATCGGGACCAAAGTTCACCACGACGGATCCGGGGAAGGGCAATGTCATCGTATAGAGTGCGACCTGGGGATTGTTGGTGGCGGTCACAGTCCCGGCGGGCATGACAGCAGAGAGCCCAGACAGCGTTACCGTTTGTGGTGTGTCTGCCGAAACATTGCTCAGGCCGAGGTTGAGGCTGGATGTC
>DATMQZ010000033.1:0-21821 GCA_035566575.1 Edaphobacter sp. | reverse complement strand
CGAGCGGTATGAGAAGGCTTACTGGAGTGAGATTCCGGGGAGCTACTTTACGGGCGATGGTGCTCGGAGAGATTCGGATGGGTATTACTGGCTGATGGGGCGTGTCGATGACGTGCTGAATGTGAGTGGGCACAGGCTGGGAACGATGGAGGTGGAGTCGGCGCTGGTGGCGCACCCGAAGGTCGCGGAGGCTGCGGTGGTTGGGCGGCCGGATGATCTGAAGGGGCAGGCTATCTGCGCGTTTGTGACGCTGGAGATGGGACATACGGTCAGCGAAGAGCTGCGGCAGGAGATTCGGCAGTGGGTCGCCAAGGAGATTGGTGCGCTGGCGAGGCCGGATGATGTGCGGTTTACTGAGGCTCTGCCGAAGACTCGGAGTGGGAAGATTATGCGGCGGTTGTTAAGGGAGTTGGCTACTACCGGCGAGGTGAAGGGCGATACAACTACGCTGGAGGATTTTGGTGTGATTGCTAAGTTGCGGGGAGATGAGGAGTGAAGAGGCGCGGAAGTGACATCTTGAATGAAGCGCCTAAGGTGATCCAATCTTGTGGTGACGTTTCGAGCGATTCGAGACCGTTTGATGTTGGTGTGTGGTTTCGGGAATTGGATGCGCTTCGTGAGGATTCGTTCATGGAAGAGGGCAGGAAACAGCCAAAGATGCCGGATCGCTAATTTCTTGTTTTCTATGCAAAGAGAATATGAGTTTTTCGTTTACATTCTTTCCAGTCGGTCTTGTCAGCTTTATGTGGGGATGACGAATGATCTGCGGCGTCGTGTGGGCCAGCATAAGACTGGTGCATGCGATGGCTTCACTAAGTGGTATGCCATTACTCGGCTGGTTTATTTTGAGCGGTTTCAGTATGTGAATAATGCTATTGCTCGGGAGAAGGAGCTGAAGGATTGGCGGCGGGAGCTTAAGGTGAGGTTGATTGAGGCTGAGAATCCGACTTGGGAGGATTTGGCGGCTGATTTGTAGTGGACTTCGACGGTGAATGGGAAAGGCAAAAGCAAGGACAGAAGCAAAAGCAAAGACAGAAGCAGATCCCTACGGGATGACAAACAAAAAGGCAACTGCAGCAACAAAGGCAACCGCAAAGGCTAAGGCTACAGCAAAAGGCTGTGTGTCGGTTTGTCGGTCAGCGGAGGTTGTTGGCGGGTTTGGTGGGTAGGGTGAAGTGGAAGGTAGTGCCCTGGTTGGGGGTGCTGGTGGCCCAGATGCGGCCTCCGTGGTGGGTGATGATGCTGCGACAGATGGCGAGGCCGAGGCCGGTGCCGCCCTTGGCTCGGGAGTCGGAGGCGTCGCCCTGGTGGAAGCGGTCGAAGATGTGTTCGATCTTGTCGGCGGGGATGCCGGAGCCTTGATCGCGGACTTCGATGAGGGCTTCATTGCCGTCTAGGTTGCGGGCGCTGAGGTGGATCTCGCTGCCGCTGGGAGAGAACTTGATGGCGTTGGAGATGAGGTTGCAGAGGGCCTGGAGGATGCGGTCGGAGTCGGCCCAGACGCTGACACCGTGAGCGCTGAAGAAGATGCGAGTGGTGGGTTTGGGATTGGTCGACTGCTGCATGCCGGCGGCGCGGCGGAGGAGATCTTCGGCGCTGCACATGGTTGGGTGAAGCTCGGCTTTGCCGCTGCTGATGCGCTCGAGATCGAGGATGTCGTTGACGAGGCGGACGAGGCGGTCGGTGTTGCTGATGGCGATGTCGAGCATCTGCTTGCCCTTCTCGGGGCGGGAGTTGAGTGCGCCGCCGGAGAGGAGGCCGAGTGCTCCGCGGATGGAGGTGAGCGGGGTGCGAAGCTCATGGGAGACGGTGGAGATGAATTCGTCCTTCATGCGGTCGAGGGCGCGGCGCTCGGTGGTGTCGGTGAAGGCGACGACGACGCCTACGGCTTTGTCGCCGCTTTTGTCGGGCTGGGATTCGATTTGGGGGCGAGCTACGTAGTCGACGGAGAAGCAGGTGCCGTCTTTGCGCCAGAAGACCTGGTCGGAGACGCGGACGGTGTCGAGATTGGTGAGGCTCTTGCGGATAGGCGAGTCTTCTGATGCGAAGGGGGTGCCGTCGGGACGGGTGTGGTGGATGAGGTCGTGCAGGTTGCGGCCGAGCATCTCCTCTTTTTTGTAGCCGAGCATCTGTGCCGCCGCGACGTTGGCGACGGTGACGTTGCCGTTGAGGTCGATGGCGAAGATGCCGTCGCCGACGGACTCGAGGATGGAGTCGGACTGGCGGGTGAGGGTGCGGAGACGGCCTTCGGCGCGAACCTGTTCGCTGATGTCGACGCCGAAGCCGAGGACGTAAGGAGTGCGGCCGGCGACGTCGATGAGTTTGTTGCGGTAGGCGATGACGCGGATCTCGCCGTTGGCGTGCGAAAGGTGGAGGAGGCCTTGGGCTTCGCCGGTTTCGGCGATCTTCTTGAGATAGGCCTGCATGGCGGCGCGGCGGTCTTCGGGGATGAACTCGCTGAGGGAATGATTGAGCATCGCATCGACGGTGCGGCCAATGGTTTCGGCACCGTGGGCGTTGATGGAGAGGAGGTTGCCTTTGAGGTCGTGGGTGCAGACGATACCGAGTGAGCCTTCGACGAGCTGGCGGTAGCGGGCTTCGCTTTCGCGGAGGGTGGCTTCGGCGGCGCGTTGGGTGGTGACGTCGATGCCAGTGGCGATGATGAAGCCGACCTGGCCCTGGGCGTCGCGGAGGGCTGTGGCTGACCAGGCGATGCGGCGAAGGGTGCCGTCGCGGTTGAGCCACTGGTTTTCGAAGGCGGCGGGGAAGGCTCCAGCGCGGAGGCGCTCGAAGGTGTTGATGGCTTCGGGGATTTCGCTGCTGGGGATGAGCTTGTCCCAGGTGTAGCGGCCGACGAGAGTGGCGAACTCGTATCCGGAGGCGACCTCGCAGGCTCGGTTGAAGCGGACGATGCGGCCGGCGGTGTCGAAGACGGCGACGAGGGCGCCGATGGTGTCGAGGACGGCGGAGACGAAGTTGCGCTCGACGGTGAGGGCGGACTCGACACGCTGACGGGAGCGGGCGGCGCGATCCATCTGACGGATGCGGCCGTTGAGCTCCAGCCGGGTGATGACCTGGCGGCTGAGAATGCTGAGAGCGTCGGATTGCTGAGGGGTGAGTCGGCGCGCGGAGGGATCGAGGACGAGAAGACAGCCGATGGTGGTGCCGCTGGGTGTCGTAAGGGGAGCACCGGCGTAGAAGCGGTAGGGACGGCCTTCGACGTAGATGCCGTCGGGGGCGAAGTCGAGGTCGCGGCGGGCGTCCTGGATCTCGTAGATGGAGTCGCCGAGGATGGTCGTTTCGCAGGGCAGACTGCCGAGGACGAGTTCGGTGGCGTCGATGCCGGTGCGAGCCTTGATCCAGATGCGGTCGGAGTCGATGAGAGAGATGGCGGCGATGGGGGTGTTGCAGAGCTGCGCGGCGAGACGGGTGATGTCGTCGAGAACGGGATCGGAGGCAGTGGTGAGGACCTCGTACTGATGGAGGGCTTCGATTCGGAGAGCTTCGTCTTTGACCAGGAGAGCGTTCATCTGACTCCTTGATGGTAGGAGATGGTATTGCAGTTTCGCACTGCTACTTTAGGTGTAGCGGGGGGAGCTAAGGTTTTGGAAGAACACAACATTCACCTGCTTCCGGAGGCTCGTTCGCACTCGCATCCATAGCTACTTTCCAAGTTCCATCGGGCAGTTTTTTCCAGATAGTAAGGTAGCGGCCGGAGATGACGATGGGATTACCATTTCGGTCCTTCGAGTGGCCTTCGTAGTGACCCCAGGTGAAACCCATGTCGTTGGATGGGCCCATCTGTGCTCCTTGCGGGGTCCAGGTGAGTTGGTAGTCTTTGGCGTCCCATTGGGCCTGGGCGGCGATACCGGCGCGGCCGAGGACGGCGGGTTGGCCATTGTTGAGGGTGACGGCATCGTCGGCGAACCAGGTACTGAAGGCTTTGCCACCGCCTATGGCGACGTCTTTGGCGAAGCGACCTTCGAGCTCCATGAGGAGGAGGACACCGGGAGTGAGTGTCGGTTGAGTGAGGGGACTTGTTGTGGCTGAGGATTTGCCAAGCGGGTCGAAGGCTGCGGAGCTCGTGCCAGTCTGGTTAGAGGCAGACGGACCCGCGAGAGACTGAGCTGCGAGCGGGAGTGCGGAGACGGCGCAGAGTAGTGCTAGGAGCCAGTGCAGTGTGCGTGACTTCGACATGGGAACCTCGGCGAATGGGTGTAGCAAGGCAACAGGACAGCAGGTCAATCGATTACCTCTCAGAGCGAGATGCTGTCCGTTATGAGTTAGACGAGACGCTTCAAAATCTGAGATGCGGCAATTTTGTTGTGAATCCGCTGTTACAGGATAGCTGCTCGCGTCCGCATAGCCATTCCCTATTGGCGCAGATTTTGTGGTGACTTTCGTAACATAACGGGTTAGGTGTGATGCTGGTATGCTGCGCGGGATGAGGAAATTGAGTTCAGAGCGGGTTTTGTTGGGGACAGCGGCTTGTTTACTGGCTGTGGGGGTGGGGTTAGGACTGGCGTCGCTGCATGGTGCAGGGATGGTTGTACGGTGGCTGGGTGTGATGTTGTTGATGGTGTTTGCGTGGCGGCGGCGGTCGGTTACTCCGTGGATCTTCGTGGCGATGGTGGCGGGAGCGGAGCTGGGGTTCGATGCGCCGGGGGCGGCGGTGGGGCTGCGGGTTTTCAGCGATATCTTCCTGCGGCTGATTAAGACGATTGTGGCTCCGCTGATTCTGGCGACGCTGGTGACCGGGATCGCGGGGCATGGGGATTTGAAGGGCGTGGGGCGGATGGGTGTGAAGAGCATCGTCTACTTCGAGGTGATGACGACGCTGGCGCTGGTGGTGGGGTTGGTGGCGATCAACATAAGCAAGGCGGGGGTGGGATTGCATGTGTCAGCGATAGCAGGCGCGAATGAGGTGGTCGCTGCTCCTCCGCCTACGCACTGGCAGGATTTTTTGCTGCATGTGTTTCCGGAGAATATTGCGAAGTCGGTGGCGGAGGGGCAGATTCTGCAGGTCGCTGTGTTTGCGGTGTTCTTTGGGATTGCGCTGGCTACGTTGAAGGAGGAGAAGCGTGCACCCGTGCTTCGGCTTTGCGAGAGCCTGAGCGAGGTGATGTTCAAGTTCACGAATGTGGTGATGTACTTTGCGCCGATTGGTGTGGGCGCGGCGATGGCGTACACGGTGGGGCACATGGGGCTGGGTGTGCTGGTGAACCTGGGGAAGCTTCTGCTGACGATCTATGGGGCGCTGGTGGCGTATGGAGTGCTGGTGATGCTGCCGGTGGCTTTGTTGTTCAAGGTTCCGGTGCGGCGGTTTCTGTCGGCGGTGGCGGAGCCGGCTACGATTGCGTTTGCCACGTCGACGAGCGAGGCGGCTCTGCCGATAGCGATGGAGTCGATGGAGGCGTTGGGGGTTCCGCGACGGATTGTTTCGTTTGTGATTCCGGCGGGGTATAGCTTCAATCTGGATGGATCGACGTTGTATCTGGCGGCTGCGAGCATCTTTGTGGCGCAGGCGGCGGGGGTGCACCTGTCGCTTGGCGAACAACTGCTGATGATGGGGACGTTGATGCTGACGAGCAAGGGTGTGGCGGGGGTTCCGCGGGCTACGCTGGTGGTGCTGCTGGCAACGGCGGCTACGTTTCGATTGCCGACGGAGCCTATCTTTGTGATTTTGGGGATCGATGCGCTGGCGGATATGGCGCGGACTACGGTAAATGTAGTGGGGAACTGCCTGGCGAGTGTGGTGATCGCGAAGTGGGAGGGGCAGTTTGGCGTGGAGCCAGTGAGCGAGGTGGTGCTTGAGGGGATGGCTGAATAATGTTGATTGATCGACGGCTGTTTTGTGTGGGTGGTGTTGCTGCGCTGGGGAGCTTCGCTTTTGCTGCGACGAAAGAGAGCGGATATGCTCTGGTGGCCGCTACGGATCGCGAGCGGGTGTTGCGGGCGGCTCAACGGTATGTGAAAGAGACACCGCGGACGATTACGAGCTTTGCTTCAGAGAAGAGTCCGGGTGGGGTGCATGATTTTTATTCGCAGGCGGATTATTTCTGGCCTGATCCGGCGAATCCTGATGGGCCTTATCGCGAGCGAGATGGGCAGAGTAATCCGGATAATTTTGTGGGGCACAGGAAGGCGATGATCGCGCTGAGTGTGCAGATGCCTGCATTGACAGCGGCTTGGGTGCTGACGAAGGACCGGCGCTATGGAGAGAAGGCGGTGGAGCATCTGCGGGCCTGGTTTGTTGATCCGGCTACGAGGATGAATCCGAACCTTGAGTTTGCGCAGGGTGTGACGCGTGGAGTGACCGGCAGGTCGTATGGAATTATCGATACGCTACACCTGGTGGAGGTTGCGCGGGCTGCGACTTTTCTTCGAGGGAAGCTGCTTGGCAAAGACGATGACGCGGCTGTGACGGAATGGTTTCGTAGCTATCTGGAGTGGTTGCAGACCAGCAAGAAGGGTATGACCGAACGGGATGCTGCGAATAATCATGCGACGTGCTGGACGTTGCAGGCGGCGGAGTTTGCGAGGCTGACCGGTGACGAAGATGTGAGAGACGATCTGCGCGTGCGGTACAAGAGTGTGCTTCTGCCGAATCAGATGGGTCCGGATGGGAGTTTCCCGCTGGAGTTGAATCGGACGAAGCCGTATAGCTACTCGATCTTCAATCTGGATGTGATGGCGGGTGTGTGCCAGTCGTTGAGTCGAGCCGGAGATGATCTGTTTAAATACACGTTGAGTGATGGGCGGGGGATATGCAAGGGGGCGGCGTTTCTTTTTCCGTTTCTGGAGGACAAGACGCGGTGGCCTTTTGCGAAGGATGTGGAGCATTTTGATGCGCTGCCGGTGCGGGCTCCGAGTTTGTTGTTCTGTGGGGTGGCTTGTAAACGCGAGGAGTACATTGCGCTTTGGAAACGGCTGGATCCTGATCCGACGGATGTGGAGATTATTCGGAATTTCCCGATTCGGCAGCCTTTGCTTTGGGTTTGGTAGAGCAGGCTGCTTCGCTCAGAATGGCAAGCAAGGGCAACTACAAAGACAAAAGCGAATACAGGGATTCTTCGCTTTGCTCAGAATGACGACAGAAACGAACAAAAGCAAAGACAAAAGACAGAAGCAGATCCCTACGGGATGACAAGGACAGACAACCGCAACAGCAACGACAAATGCGACCTGAGGCTTTGCTCTAGTGGCAGGCGGGGCCTTTGGAGGCGTTGAGTTTGTAGCGTGCTCGGGCGCTGTGAAGTTTTTCGATGTCGATGTCACGGAGAGGTATGGCTCCGCCTAGTTGGTGGGCGGAGAGGCAGACGTGGGCGAAGTGTTCTACGGTTTCGGTCTTCATGAAGGCGTCGGCTAGTGATGAGCCGTGGGTGAGAAGGCCGTGGTTGGCCAGGAGGATGGCGTCGTGGTCGGGGATGAATGGCTCGAGGCTGGCGCTTACTTCTTCGGTTCCGGTGGTGGCGTAGGGCGCAAGGGGAACGAGGCCTGTGGTCATGAGGATTTCAGAGCAGATGGGCTGATCGAGGGCTTTGCCGCAGGCTGCGAAGGCAGTGGCAATGGGCGGGTGGGTGTGGACGATGGCCTGCACGTCGGGACGCATGCGGTAGACGGCCAGGTGCATGCCGATCTCGCTGGTTACGTTTCGGGTTCCGCTTAGCTTGTGGCCGTCGTTGTCGATGATGACCATATCGGCGGGGTGCAGGAGTCCTTTGCTACAGCCGGTGGGCGTGGCGAGGATGAGGTGTTCGTCGAGCCGGACGGAGAGGTTGCCCGCGGTACCGGGGGTGTAGCCGAGACGATGAACCCAACGACTGAAGCGCGCGAGTTGTCTGCGGAGATCCGTTTCAGAGGAGTGGAACGTCGATTCGATATCAGCGGTTTCGAGATGAATCGTTTGTTGGGTCATGTATTGAGTCATTGGATCGCAGCCCTCTTGTTGTTGTGGGGATTTGATAGCTTTTTGATGTTTCGTCCAACTGCATCTGAGATTTTGAAGAGATGGCCTGCGGTGAGGCCGCCTACTACTTTGTGGTGTCCAACGGCGGCAAGACCCATAGAAGCGATGCAGCCGCATTGTGAGCAGTCCGGATTGCCACCGAACTGGCATGGGGTGATGACTGTTTTGAGATCTGCGGAGATGATGTGGGTGGTGCGAGCGAAGATACAGTCAGCGGGAGAATGCGGGGGGTTTAGAAACTCCTGCAGAGCAGACTCGTGCATGTCGAGGATGGGATAGAGGGGGCGGAGGCGAAGAAGTTCCCTGATAACCGCTGCGCGTATGGGGGGGCTAAGGATCTCCGGGTCTGTTGCTCCTAGCTGCGGTGTGAAGATGCTCATCCATACCTTCTTCGCTTCGGGGCGATCGGTCCAAAACTGAAGAAACCGCTCGAGATACCCGGGCTGGTTGGCGATTTGGCCGGTGATGGTGCAGTGGATCGTCACGCGCGCCTCCGCGAGGTTCTTCAATATACGCTCGTAGGTTGCAGGTGCGCGACGTTTATCGTGTTCGGGCTGCAAGCCGTCGATGGAAACTACGACGTTGAGGCGCTTGAAGTCCGCCCAATGGGCGGGAATGGGGCGGAAGGCACTGGTAACGATCTGGGTGTGGATGCCGCGACGGTCAAGTTCGGGCAGGATAGCCTCGAGCTCGCGGTAGCGGACGAGGGGGTCTCCGCCTACGAGCGAGACGTGGAGGGGTTGGTGCTCATCGACGACACGGAGAACGTTTTTGACGAGGGCATCTTCTTTATAGTCGGACAACTGGCGGAGGGTGACGGTGCCGTTGGCTCCAAGATGGGCTGGGTCGTAGGCGTAGCATCCGGGGCAGCGAAGCGGGCATTCCCGGGTGAGTTCGATGGACAGCGAGGGGCGTCGACCCAAAAGAATGGACTTCCATGCCTGCATTACTTCTGAAGACTTCACCTGACCTCCCTTGCATTTTGTGCGCTGGATTCTTGGTTTCCGATGGTGTCTGGAATGAATCGAATGCGGAGAGTTGGGGGCTAGCGTCGCAGAATGGAGTTGGAATCGAAGGGCGAAAGGGAGTGTCGGCTTTTTTGAGTAGAAGCGGGGCGCCAAATTCCCGTGATAGCGGGGGAGTAGTTGAAGGCCTTGATAAAGGAGCTAGTGGTGACGGCCATGAAGGCACAGAGCAGAAGGGCTACCAGGTTGTCAGAGCTAAGTTTTGTGGCTGGCAGATCGACTAGCGGTGCAATGCAGATGGCAAGGACACAGAGTACGCAAAATACGGCAGCGGCGACTCGGATGAATCTCACCATGTTGGCTTAGACGTAGAAAAGCGTTGCGAAGTTGTTTTCTGTGGAATCTGTGGAAGCAGGAGGGAAGAGGTCGAGATCTGCGGGGTTGGTATACTTAAGGGCTGTAGTATGGCTTGTTTGGATTGACCAAGATCGAGAATGGTCGAGGATGAGCCGCAGTCGCTTCGAGTTCTTTCCGAGTGCTGACTGCAGAACAGGGTTTTTTTGATGAGTTCTATTCTGGAAAAGATTAACTCCCCGGAAGATGTAAAAAGATTGTCAATGGTGGAGTTGGAGCGGCTTGCGGAAGAGATTCGCGAGCGGCTGATTGTTGGAGTTTCAAAGACGGGCGGACATATCGGGCCGAACCTTGGCGTTGTAGAACTGACGCTGGCGATGCACTACGTGTTCGATACACCGGCGGACAGCTTTGTCTTCGATGTGAGTCATCAGGCCTATGTGCATAAGCTGCTGACAGGGCGGGAGAAGCTGTTTCACACGATTCGTCAGCCGAATGGACTGAACGGATTTATGCTGCGCACTGAAAGCGAGCATGACAGCTATGGTGCCGGACATGCGGGCACGGCGCTGAGCGCAGCGCTGGGTATGGCGGTGGCGCGGGATATGTCAGGTGGCAGCGAGCATATCGTTGCGCTCGCTGGTGACGCTGCGTTTACGAACGGGATCTCGTTTGAGGCGCTGAATAATATTGCAGCGCAGACGCGACGCATGATCATTGTGTTGAATGACAATGCGTGGTCGATTGATAAGAATGTCGGCGCGATTGCGGAGTACTTCCACAAGATTGTGGCGAATACGACGTATAGCAATCTGCATGATAAGGCTGCCGGATTGATCGAGCGATTTGGAGGCAAAGCTGCCCTCCATGTGGCGCGAAAGGCGGAAGAGGCGGCAAAAGGCCTGATCGGGCCGGGCATGCTGTTTGAGGAATTTGGGCTTAGCTACTATGGGCCGATCGATGGGCATAATCTGCCGTTGCTGATTGAGACATTCAAGTTTCTGAAGCAGCAGAACAAGCCTGTTGTGCTGCATGCGATTACGCAGAAGGGCAAAGGATTTCAGCCGGCGTTGGAGAAACAGAAGAAGTTTCATGGGCTGGGACCGTATGATGCGGAGACGGGTGAGACGAAGTCCGCTGGGCAGAAGACGTACTCGGAGATATTTGCTGAGACGCTGACGAAGCTTGCAGATGGAAACGACAAGGTCGTCGCGATTACGGCTGCTATGCCGAATGGGACTGCGCTGGATTTGTTCCGCCCTCATCATCCGAAGCGGTACTTTGATGTGGGGATTGCGGAAGAGCATGCCGTGATCTTTGCGGCGGGTATGGCTACGAAGGGGTATAAGCCTTTCTGCGCGATCTACTCGACGTTTTTGCAGCGTGCGTTCGATCCGATTGTGCATGATGTGTGTCTGCAGAATCTTCCGGTGGTGTTTTGCATGGATCGCGGCGGGCTGAGTGGTGACGATGGGCCTACCCATCATGGGTTGTTCGATATCAGCTATCTGCGAAGTGTGCCGAATATCATTCACATGGTTCCGAAGGATGAGGATGAGCTGGCTGACATGATGTATACGGCGATGCTTCATGAAGGTCCGAGTGCTGTGCGGTATCCGCGGGGTACGGGGCCAGGCGCAGCGGTGAAGGAACAGCCGGTCGCGCTGAAGCTTGGTAAGGCTGAGGTGATCAAGGATCCGGGCCGGTCGGATGTTGCGATCCTGGGCTTGGGAGCTATGCTGCCGGAGGCTGTGCGTCTGGCGGAGATGTTGGAGCGGGAAGGGTTTTCAACGGCGGTGATCAATCCTCGGTTTGTGAAGCCGATTGATCGAGAGTGTGTGGCGAAGTTCGGCTCGCAGTGCGGGCTGATGATTACGTTAGAGGACCATGTGCTCGCAGGCGGGTTCGGGTCTGCTGTGATGGAGACGCTGAACGATTTGGATGTGCAGGTTCCGGTGGTACGAGTGGGTTGGCCGGATGAGTTTATTGAGCATGGCAAGGTCGAAGCGCTGCGGGAGAAGTATGGATTGACTGCAGAGGCTGCGCTTGTGAAGGCGAGGCCGCACCTGAGTAGGATGATGGAACGAATTTTGGCCAAGCACGCTTAGTTTTTTGCAAAAGCGATAGAAACGGACTGCTGGTGCAGTCCGTTTCTATTTTTGGACTGATGGGTGGGAAGTTGAAGGAAAAGGATTTGGCGGGATTGTTAATGAAGCAAAGATGGGGACGACGGAGGGGGCGTTGACATTTGCCGTGGGGACCCGTCAACTGAAAGACAGACCATGGAGAACGAGTCGACAAGCGATCGCGGATGGATGCAGATGCAGACAAAGGATGAACGCGTGGGTGGAGCGCATTTGCACCGAGATCGCGGCTTGTTGCTGATTGGATTGTTCAAGCTGGGGAAGGCGATTTTGTTCTTTGCGCTTGGGATGGGTGCGATCCATCTTCTGCACAAGGATATTGGGGACGAGGTGATACGGCTGGCTACGGCGCTGAAGTTCGATCCTGAGAACAAATTCGTTACGATATTGCTGGATAAGGCGGATTTGATCGATACGCATCGGCTGAAACAGATCGGCCTGGCGACGTTCGGTTATTCGGCGTTGGCGCTGACCGAGGGCATCGGTCTGATGATGGAGAAGGTATGGGCTGAGTATCTGACACTGTGCCTGACCGTGTCGTTTCTCCCCTGGGAGCTGTACGAACTGGCTCGTCAACCGAACCTGTTCCGGCTAAGCCTGCTGTTGATCAATCTGGCGGTGCTTGGTTACCTGGTGTGGCTGCTGCGACGGAAGAGGGTTGCGGCAGAGGTCGAAGTCTCCAGCTAAGGGAAAGACGAATCGACCGCGGATCTTCGCGGAAGAGGCGCGGATTTAAGAACAAAGGCTCGCCTCTTTCGCTTTTATTTCGCTTATCAGATGAAATTTGGCTCCGCAAGTATTGAGCGGGGTATGAACCATCGAAGCCAACACTACCTGTGGGGGTATACGGCTTGATTCTCACAATTTGGTGAGTTTTCCACATTCCGTTATGGGAATTGCAGAGATTTGCACAATTTAGGTCTTTACATCGACCTGTGGCTACGAGACGATGTGGACGGAAGTGGTAAAAAGTGGAGCTAAAGGGACCGAGTTGAGCAATTTCTAAACAAAGTCTACTCCGCAACGCCTCTTTTCGGACGGATTTGAAGCTGGACAGGTATCGAGGTTGTTATGTTTCGCGGGAATCACCCAACGCGCGTGGACGAGAAGGGCAGACTGAAGCTGCCTGCCGACTATAAGCGTCGCGTGGATGAGGTGTATGGGCCGCAGTTTTACATCACGAGTCTGGATGGGAAGAGAGCGCAGATTCACCCGCTGAAGGAGTGGGAGAAGATCGAGGCGCAGATGGCTAAGCTCTCCTCGATGGACCCGGTGAGGAAAAAGTTTCTGGACGTGACGAACTATTACGGCCAGATGGCAGAGATGGACGCGCAGGGCCGGTTGCTGATTCCGCAGTTGCTGCGGGATACGGCGAAGGTGATGGGCGAGGTGAATGTTTTGGGGTCGCAGACGTTTCTGGAAGTTGTGAATGCCGAGTCGTTCAAGGCAGAGATGCAGAGCGCGAGCGGGACAGTGGAATTGACGGCGAGCGATCTGGCTGCGTTTGCCGAGAAGACGAACAGCTAGGGATTAGATGTCGGCCCCCAGGGGCAGCACTGAAGGCGGGAAGAGATGAATAGACCGCAGCATGTGCCGGTTCTTTTAGAAGAAGCTTTGGAGTATTTGAATGTGCGTCCGGGCGGCGTGTATGTAGACGCGACGCTGGGGCTGGCGGGGCACTCTTCGGCGATTGCGAAGAGGCTGGGCGGGAAAGGCAGGTTGATCTGCTTTGATCGCGATCCGCAGGCGATGGAGGCGGCTAAGGCTCGGCTGGATGAAGTGAAGGCTGAGTTGGGCGATGAGATGCCGGAGGTTGTGTTTGTGCCGAAGGCGTTTTCAGAGGCTAGGGCTGAGATTGAGCCAGGGAGCCTGGATGGTCTGCTTGCTGATTTTGGTGTGAGCAGCCTGCAACTGGACGAGGCGCACAGAGGATTTAGTTTTCGGTCGGATGGCCCGCTGGATATGCGGATGGATACGCGCAGCGGAGAGACGGCCGAGCAAGTGGTAAATCAGGAAGACGAAAACGAACTCGCCGACCTGATTTACGAATTCGGAGAGGAAAGGAGGTCGCGGAGAATCGCCAGAGCCATTGTGAGGGCCCGGCCGATTACGACGACGGCAGAGTTGGCACGAGTCGTATCGGCCGCGGCCCCAGCAATGAAAGGTGACAAGATTCATCCGGCGACACGGACCTTTCAGGCACTTCGGATTCGAGTGAATGATGAGCTGGGAGAGATCAGGACGCTGCTTGAGAGCGCGCCATCTCTGCTGAAACCGGGAGGAAGGCTGGTGTTAATCAGCTTCCACTCGCTGGAAGACAGGCTGGTGAAGGATGCATTTCGTGAGGCCAGCCGGAATAAGGTGTTTGAGGTTTTGACGAAGAAGCCGGTTGTTGCCGGTGAAGAAGAAGAGAGGCGGAACCCGCGATCGAGAAGCGCAAAGATGCGGGCGGCGCAGAGGGTTTAGGTACAAGTTTCTCTTCGCGAGAAGAGAAGACAAGTGATCGGGCCGGGGTTGTCCCACCTTCTTTCAGGCGAAAGACAACTCAGCAACAAAAAGTCCCTTCCTCCAATAGCAATCCCGGCCCGGTTCGTACGTTTGGAGAGAAGCGGCAAAAGTTTAGAAGTAAGTGAGGTGCGCGATGGCAGCGACAGCGATGGCAGGACAGCAGATCGAGATGATGGGAGCGCGACGGCAGACGGCCGGGCGCGTGGAATCTCTTGCGGAGCGGAATCGCGAGTTGTTTGAGGCGCAACGTAAGGCTCGGCGCGGGCCAACGCCTGAGGTCTTCTTTGCCAAGCATATCGACAATACTCGGCTGGTGAAGGCGGACGATCCTGAACGGCGGCGAGAGATGCGCACGTTCTCGGCTGTGATGAGCGTGCTGTTTGTGCTGGTGATGGTTTATGTGTGGCAGCACTTTTCGGCGATCGAGATTGGCTATCACGTTGAGACGCAGAAGCAGCAGGTCGAGCAGTTGCGGGAGGAGAATCGGCAGTTGCGATTGACTGAGGCTCAACTGACGGACCCGGAACGGATCGACAAGATTGCGAAGCAGCTTGGACTGGATGCTCCTCAGCCTGGGCAGGTGATTCGTCCGGATGGAAGCGATGCGAATGCTCCGGTGCTGGCACAGGCTAATGCTCCGGTGGTGGTTGCGCAGTAGTCGTAAAGAAGAAACAACAAGCAAAATTTGAATCAGCAGGATTGAGATGAATAAGGCGCCACGGCAGACGTTGACCGCTCCTATACGGAGGATCAGGTTTGCGTATGTGGCGCTGTTTTTTTGCTTCTGGACCGGGGTGATTGGGCTGCGGCTGGTTTGGCTGCAGGTGTTTCGACATAGCGACTTTGTCGAACGGGCGGCGAAGCAGCAGCAGCGTACGTTTGAGGTGGCTCCGCGGCGTGGTGTTTTGTATGACCGGAATCTGCGTGAGCTGGCGATGACGGTTTCGGTGGACAGCGTGTATGCGGTGCCGAGTGAGTTAGGCGAGAACCGTCAGAATGCAGCGGAGTTGCTGGCTCGGATTGTGCATGCTGATCCAAGAGATAACTTTACGTCGCAGCAGCAGATGCTGGCTCGGTTCAATGCGTCGAGAAACTTTGCGTGGGTGGCGCGGAGAGTCGATCAGGATACGGCGACACGGGTTCGCGAGCTGAATCTGAAGGGTGTTTATTTTCAGAAGGAGTTCAAGAGGTTCTATCCGAATAATGATTTAGCCGCGCAGGTGCTGGGTTATGTCGGTACGGATGATAC
The DNA here is from genome assembly GCA_035566575.1 of Edaphobacter sp. Taxonomy (GTDB): domain Bacteria; phylum Acidobacteriota; class Terriglobia; order Terriglobales; family Acidobacteriaceae; genus Edaphobacter. Next base: position 6,632 of record DATMQZ010000033.1, on the reverse strand, counting down.
GGGGTTGGGTGGGCTGGAGCGGCAGTTCGACGATGACATGCATGGGACGCCCGGGCATGTATTGACGGCACTGGATGCGAAACGGCATGTGCTGGGAAGCGAAGAGAACCAGCCTATGCCGGGCGAGAATCTGGTGCTGGCGATTGACGCCAACATTCAATACATCGCTGAGCGCGCGCTGGATGCGCAGATGGAGAAGATGAAGGCAGCGCACGGCACCGTCGTTGTTCAGGATCCGCACACGGGGCAGATTCTTGCGCTGGCGATTTCGCCGAGGTTCAACCCCAACGACCAGCGGCACATGGATGCGAGCGTGCTAAAGAACCTCGCGGTGAGCGACGTGTATGAGCCGGGATCGACGTTCAAGCTGCTGACCTATGCGGCGGCGCTTGATGCTGCTGGAGTACAGCCGACCGATATCGTGGACTGCCAGGGCGGCGCCCTGACGATGTATGGACGCACGCTGCATGATGATAGGTCTGACGGTCACCTTGGACAGGTGACGGTGCAGTATGCGCTGGAGAAATCGAGCGACGTGGGCGCGGCAAAGATGGCGCTGAAGCTGGGGAACCAGAAGTTCTATGACTATATGCGCGCCTTCGGCTTTGGAGACCGCTCGGGGATCGAACTGCCCAGTGAGACGCGCGGGCTGCTGCGCAATCCAAAGAAGTGGGATGCGACGAGTATTCTGTCGCTTGCGATCGGGCAGGAGATCGGGGTGACGCCGATTCAGCTTGTGACTATGGTGAGCACAATTGCGAATGGAGGGGTGTATATGCCTCCCCATGTGCTGCTGGAGTCCACCGATGAGATGAAGGGCGATCCGAGGCTGAAGCCCATCGCATTTCGCCCGGCGAATCAACTGCCGGCCACGCTGCCGGATGGGGCGCATCGCGTGATTAAGGAGATCTCCTCGGCGAAGATGCGGATGATGATGCAGGGCATCGTGACCGAAGGCACAGGCAGGAAGGCGGCGTTGAATGGATACAGCGCAGGTGGAAAGACGGGCACGGCGCAGAAGATCGATCCGGCGACGCGCACCTATTCGCACACCAAGCTGGTGGCCAGCTTCGCGGGCTTTGCGCCGGTCAGCAATCCGGCGATTTCGGTGGCGGTGGTGATCGACACGCCGACGGTGGGCACGCGCTATGGCGCCGAGACGAGCGCGCCGGTGTTTGCTGAGGTTGCGCAGCAGGTGCTCGAGTATCTTGGGGTGCCGCACGATCAGCCGCTGAAGGCTAAGAAAGATTTGGTGGCTTCGGCGAAGAGCGAGGAGTTGGAGGGGCCTCCGGAGGAGAATGGCGCGGACTTGAATGCGATGTTCGCCGATGTGAATAATCTGCCTGCGGATGATCCTTTGCGGACGCCTGCTAATGCTGCGGCAGCAGAGGCTGCGGTTGCGGAGAAGGCTGTTGTGCCTAAGGTTGCGGCGAAAACAGGGATTTTTGATCAGCTGCCGACTAAGGTTGTCAACGCTTTTCAGGCTAATGGGGGGACGAGTTCGACTATGCCGGATGCGGGCGGAGCTTCAGCACGGCTTTCGGCTCCGAAGATTGTGCCTGCGGTGCAGGTGAAAGAAAAGGGTTCGGTTGTGGTGGATGCGGGGCTCCGGGTGGCTGTGCCTTCGTTTGAGGGAGTGGGGTTGCGAAGTGCTGTGGAGAAGGCTGATGCTGCGGGGTTGAGGATTCAGCCAGTGGGGAGTGGGCTGGCGCGGGAGCAAGTGCCGGCGGCGGGAACGATGGTGCCGGCGGGGACCGAGGTTGTGGTTCGGTTTAGCCGTTAATCGCGCTGTTGGGCGCAGATATTTCAGGGCTTAGAATCGGTGGATATGGAATGGAATGATGTGCTGCATGAGATGGCGGTGGTGGAGTGTGCTGACTCTGCAGTTGATATCGGTGGCGTGGAATATGATTCGCGTCGCGTAGGGACGGGTGATTTGTTTGTCGCGATGCGGGGTGGAGCTGCAGATGGAAATCGCTTTATAGATGCGGCGATTGCGCAGGGTGCGGTGGCAGTTGCGACGGACTCGCGAGAAGCTTATGAACGAGTAAAGCGGGAGCGTCGCGAGATTGCTGTTGCTCTGGTGGAGCGGGGCCGCCGGGCGCTGGCTGAGGCTAGTTCTGCTGTGATGGGGCATCCGCAGCAGAAACTGGCTTTGAGTGGAGTGACGGGCACGAATGGGAAGACGACTACGGCGTTTCTGCTGGAGGCGATGCTGCGGAGTGTGGGGCGGACTTGTGTTTTGATTGGGACGATTGAGACGCATGTGGGAGATGAGGTGCGTGTGTCGCCGCATACTACGCCTGAGAGTCGGGATGTGCTGGAGTTGTTTGCGGATGGTTTGAAGGTGGGTGCGACGGAGGCGGTGATGGAGATGTCGTCTCATGCGCTGGAGCAGGAACGGGTGTGGGGATTGCCGGTGGATGTGGCGATGTTTACGAATCTCACGCAGGACCATCTGGATTATCACGGGACGATGGAGAGCTACTTTGCATCGAAGGCGAGATTGTTTGATGGTGTGGGTGCGCCTCCTCCCCGGGTTGCGGTGATCAATGCGGATGATGCCTATGGTGAGCGGCTGGCGGCGGGGATCGAGCGATCGCAGGTGGTGCGGTATGGGATGGAGGGCAGGGGAGATTTTGTTGCTGAGGATGTGCGGATGCGTGCGGGGGAGACTCGGTTTCGGATGGTGACGCCGCATGGGAGTGTGGAGATGCGGTCTCCGCTTACGGGGCGGGTGAATGTTTATAACCTGTTGGCGGCCAGCGCGGCGGCGTGGGCTCGTGGGTTGACGATGGAGGAGATTGTTCGCGGGGCGGATGCGGGGGCGCAGGTTCCGGGGCGGTTTGAGGTGGTGCCATCGGCTAACGGTGTGACGGTGGCGGTGGACTACGCGCATACGGATGATGCTTTGCGGAATTTGATCTCGCTGGCGCGGGAGTTGGTGAAAGAGCGTGGTGGGCGGGTGATTACTCTGTTTGGGTGTGGTGGGGATAGGGATAGGTCGAAGAGGCCGCGGATGGGAAGGGCCGCGGGTGAGCGGAGTGATCTGGTGGTGCTGACGAGCGATAATCCGCGGAGTGAAGAGCCGATGGCGATTATTGAGGAGGCGCTTGTGGGGGTGAAGGCGACGGGGACGGATTGCATTGTCGAGGCAGACAGGGCGGCGGCGATTGAGATTGCGATACGTGCGGCGCGGGCGGGGGATATTGTTTTGATTGCGGGTAAGGGGCATGAGAAGGTGCAGATCTTAAAGGATGGAACTGTGCCGTTTGATGATGTGGCTGTGGCTGCTGGTGTTTTGCGGACTTGAAGGTACAGCGGATCGCGCTTTGGCGCGATTGCCCACTCATGCGATGAAACCGCATGAATGGGGCACCCACACCGTATTTGCAGCCGTATTTGAGAGGATGATTGGATGAAGTTGACGTTGGGGCAGGTTGCGGATTGGATTCATGCGGAGGGGGATTTTGATACTTCGGCGGAGGCGCTGGGGTATGGGATCGATTCGCGGACGATTGGTGCGGGGGAGTTGTTTTTTGCTGTGAAAGGTGAGCGGCTGGATGGGCATGATTTTGTAGCGACGGCGCTGGCTGATGGTGCGGTGGCTGCCGTCGTGAGCATGGGGTGGGTGGTGCCTGCTGAGGTGGATGAGACGAAGCTGCTGCGTGTTCCGGCTTGCGAGGATTGCGTGCTGACTGCGCTGCAGAAGCTTGCTCATGCGGTTCGGCGTCAATGGGGCAAAAGAGTGATTGGAGTGACTGGGTCGGCGGGGAAGACTACGACGAAAGATGCTGTGGCACAGGTGTTGTCGGCTCGGTTCAAGGTGTTGAAGTCGCTGGGGAACTTGAACAATCAGTTTGGGTTGCCGTTGCAGTTGTTGAAGCTGGAGCCGGAGCATGAGGTTGCGGTGATTGAGATGGGGATGAATCATGCTGGGGAGATTGCTGCCCTGGCGAAGATTGCAGAGCCGAACTGGGCGGTGGTGAGCAATGTTGCCCCGGTGCATATGGAGTTTTTTCCCGATGGACTGGCGGGGATTGCTCGGGCGAAGTATGAGTTGGTGGAGGCTCTGCCGGCGGATGGCGTGGCGGTGCTGAATTTTGATGATGGGTATGTAAAGGAGTTTGGGCGCGGGATTGGTGATCGTGCCGTCTTCTATGGGGTGGGCGAAGGGGCCGAGGTACGGGCGGTGCATGTGTCGGAGATTGGCGCCGAGGGCGTTGTGTTCACCGTAGAGACGAAGGGTGAGCGGGCTAGTGTGCAGTTGAAGATGCTGGGGCGGCACAACGTTGGGAATGCGTTGGCGGCGATAGCGGTGGGGTTGCGCAGTGGGATGAGCCTTGAGGAGTGTGCTGCGGCGGTCGGAGAGTTGCGCGCTGGGGATAAGCGCGGTGAGGTTCTGGAGTGGCGTGGGGCGATGCTGATCAATGATTGCTACAACTCGAATCCGAAGGCCCTGGATGCGATGGTGGACGCGTTGATGGCGATGCCTGCGGAGCGGCATGTGGTGATTGCAGGCGAGATGCTGGAGCTTGGGAATGAGGCTACGGCGCTCCACGCGGCTTGTGGACAGCGGATGGCGGAGTGTGGGGTGTCGGTGGTGGTAGGGGTGCGTGGCGTGGCGGAGTCGTTGGTAAAGGCGGCGCTGGAAGGTGGGGTGGAGGCGGTATTTGTCAGCGATGCGGAGGCGGCTGGGGAGTGGATGCAGAAGAATGTTCGGGTGGGGGATGCTGTTTTGCTGAAGGCGTCGCGCGGGGTGCGGCTGGAGCGGGCTTTGGCGGGGTTGACTGCTGAACCGGTAAGGGCGAATAGGTCTTGATTCGCTGAGGAAATTGATGCAGGGCTGGTTCGTGAGGCCTGTTAAGATAGCGATAGATTGCGGCGTTTTTGCGGGCTGTGATCGACCCGATATCGACGTGAATTAAAGGCGGAGACTTTTGCTCTATTGGCTGCTGTACCAGAAGTTGTTTCCCTACTTTCGTCTCTTTCGCATCTTTCGCTATCTGACGTTTCGGACGGTGTTTGCGAGCCTGACGGCGCTTCTGATTGGCTTGCTGATCGGGCCGTATGTGATTGAGCGTCTGCGCGAGTTTCAGATCGGGCAGTACATTCGCGAAGAGGGACCGAAGTCGCACCAGAAGAAGAGCGGGACGCCGACGATGGGTGGGGTGCTGATCTGTATTTCAATTCTGGTGCCTACGCTGCTCTGGTCAGATCTGTCGAATCCATTTGTGTGGCTGGTGACGCTTTCGACGGTGGCGTTTGGGGCGATTGGGTTTGCCGATGATTACATCAAAGTGGTTCATCAGACGAACCAGGGACTGACTGCGCGGCAGAAGCTGGGGCTGCAGATACTGGCGAGCAGTAGCGTAGCGATTGCGCTGGTGCGGATGGAGTTGCACGGTCAGTATTCGACGAAGCTGATGTTCCCGTTTCTAAAGCGGTTTCGACCTGATCTGGTGTGGGAGTGGATGGGGCACATTCCACATATGCACTGGCTGGCGTTTCTGCCGTTTGTGCTCTTCGTTGTGCTGGTGATTACGGGTGCGAGCAATGCGGTGAATCTTACGGATGGACTGGATGGACTGGCGATTGGCTGCACGATTATTGCTGCTGGTGCGCTGACGGTGTTGACGTATGTGAGCGGACACGTTGTGTTCAGCGATTACCTTGAGCTGCAGCGGATGCCGATGGTTAGCGAATTGACGGTGTTCTGCGGGGCGATGGTCGGGGCGAGTATAGGGTTTCTTTGGTATAACGCGCATCCTGCGGAGATCTTTATGGGGGATGTCGGGAGTCTTGCTTTGGGTGGTGCGATTGGAACGGTGGCGGTGACGATCAAGCAGGAGCTGTTGCTGCCGTTTATCGGCGGAGTGTTTATTCTTGAGGCGGTGAGCGTGATTCTGCAGGTGGGAAGCTATAAGCTTCGTAAGGGAAAGCGCATCTTCAAGATGGCTCCGCTGCACCATCACTTTGAGTTGATGGGGTGGTCGGAGTCGAAGGTGATTGCGCGGTTCTGGATTTTGGCGCTGGTGTTTGCGTTGTTTGCGTTGACTACCTTGAAGCTCCGGTGAGAGTGTGAAGGCATGATGGATCTGAAGAATAAGCGGGTGCTGGTGGTGGGGCTGGGCAAGTCCGGCTTGTCTGCGGCGATGTTTCTGCGGGAGCAGGGGGCGCGGGTGACGGTGAGCGACACTCGCAGCGCCGTGGCGCTTGCTAAGGAGATTCCGGCGCTGCTGGAGGCGGGGATTATGGTCGAGTCCGGGGGGCATGGGCTGCTGACGTTTCGGCGGCAGGATTTGATTGTGGTTTCGCCGGGTGTGCCGATGGATACGCCGGAGGTGAAGCAGGTAGTGGCGTTTGGGCTGCCGGTGATTGGGGAGCTGGAGCTGGCGAGCCGGTATCTGCAGGGGCGGGTGGTGGCGATTACGGGGTCGAATGGGAAGACTACTACCACGACGTTGGTGGGGAAGATCTTTGCCGATGCGGGTGTGCCGACGCTGGTGGGCGGGAATATCGGGCTGCCGGTGATCGACCTGGTGGCGAAGAGCACGCCGGAGACGGTGAGCGTGCTTGAGGTGTCGAGCTTTCAGCTGGAGACGATAGAGGAGTTTCATCCGTGGATTGCG
>DATMQZ010000032.1:0-13794 GCA_035566575.1 Edaphobacter sp. | reverse complement strand
GCTGGAGGAGATCGTCGATGAGCGTGGACTCTCCTGCGCCGATATCGAGGATGGCCGATGCGCGATCGGGTGTGAGGCGGTCGATCAGGGCGAGGGAGGTTTCGAGGTGTGGGCGGTACCAGCTGACCTCTTTGGAGGACTGGTGGTGTAGACGGACTCCCAATGTTGATGTGGCTGCATGACGGTCTTAATTATGCGCTGGGCGGGAGATTAACGGTGTAGACAGTATTCCTTACGGAATTCTCGGGGCACCATCTGCTGTGTGCTACTATTCCGCGAAACCAAAAACAATCTTTATCGCCATTAGGAGACTTATGAAGCTACTTTTGTCTGCCGTTTGTCCGTTTTTTCTCGCCACGTCAGCCCTTGCGCAGCAGGGTGCGGTCGTCGTCAATGTGGGTGCTGCTGTTAACTGTGTCACGACTAAGGGAGAGACGGGTTTTGATGCGACGTCCTATGTCCTTGGCGGAACTGAGGGCACGGGGAAGCCTGGTGCTACGCAAGCAGCGGGCAAACCCGCACTTACAGACCTCTCTATCTCGAAAAACTTCGATGCCTGCAGCGAACAGCTGATCCAATCCTTCCTCTCAGGCAAAGTGATTCCGAGTATGACGCTGATTCAATATTCGAATTCGGCCTCAAACCAGCCGTACGCTGCTCTTACCATCACGCTCACCAACGCCATGATTAACAGCTACGAGGTGACCGGAGCGCCATCTGTTCACCCGGCTGAGTCGCTTAGCTTCAGTTACCGCAAGGTGTGTATGACCAGCGTCTCGCAGAGGCCCGACGGCTCACTGGGAAGTCCGGTGCATGTCTGCTATGACGTGGTGCTGAATCAATTGAGCTGACTTGCGGTACGAACGCGACGGCCAATTTGATGACGGCGGTTCGGGCTTAGGGAGGAATGTCCACCGAAGCTCATCCCCACCAGCGAAAAAGCTGGTGGGGATCTCAATTTGGCGGCGTGGTTGAACGAATAGGTTCGTGCTTTGCTCGCATGCACCCAGCGTTAGGGGGTGGAATGTGTGGGGCACCCGCCGGTCCACACTATTTCTCTTTTTCGAGTTCGACGACCATGACCTCCATCGGCTTGTCGCCAACGTTAACGTCGGAGTGGAGAGTGTTTGGGGGCATGGCGGGGAGCCAGTAGGCCTTGCCGGTTTTCCAATGGTGGGTCTCGCTGGCGCCGGAGGGATCGACGATGTTCATGGTTCCGCCGGAGAGAGCGATGATGACGCGGGGATGATCGTGGTGGTGCATCGCGAGTGGCTGATTGGGTAAAACTACCGTCTCCCAGACTTTGACGGCGCTGTTTTCGAATTGAGGGAATCGTTTCGTTTGTGCGGTTTTGTTTTCGACCTGCGAGATGACAACAGAGGTGCTGAGCGCGGCAGCGGCGAGCACTGCGGCTCGAATGAGGGGCTTCATCGGTAGCTCCTTTTGGTTGGCGTCGAGTATACATCTCGGATTCGAGATATGGAGCGCCGGTGTTCCTGGGAGAGTTTTAGATGTGGGCAGTCCGCCACCCGAATGCACGGCGTGCTGCTGGAATTCAGGAGGAGAGGCCCTTCTCGACCATGAGAATGAGTCGTTCGCTGAGGGTTGCGATCTCTGCGGGCGAAGCGTGGTGGAGTGGGCCGTCAATGATGAGGAAGGCGAGGCCGTGAACGGCAGACCATGCGAGATACTCGACGCCGGCGCGGCGGCGCGGGGGGAGCAGGCGATGGAGGGCCATGAGGTCGAGCGCGTGGCCGAGGAGCTGGAAGGGGTTGAGGCCGCTGGCGCCGGTCTTCGCCTTGTCGGAGTCGCCGGCGACGGGCTGGGTGTTTGTGAAGGCGGTGCGGAAGAGACCGGGTTGGTGGAGCGCGAAGGTGAGATAGCCGATGCCGACGGCGCGGAGGTGGGCGCGGGCGAGCGCGGCTCCGCGGCGACGCGGCGGGATGGCGGCGATCTCGGCCTCGATGGCACGGGCGAGCTGTGAGAGGGCGTGGGCGCGGACTGCGGCGAGCAGCTCGGCGTGGCTGGAGAAGTGACGGTAGGCGGCGTTGGGGGCGACGCCGGCGCGGCGTGTGGCCTCTCGGAGGATGACGGCCGTGGGGCCGCCTGCGCGGGCGAGCTCGATCCCGGCGGCGAGCAGGGTGCGGTGCAGATCTCCGTGGCGGAAGGTGGTTCTTGCGGGGGTGGGCTTTGGGGTCTTTGCGGGCTTCGACATCGTTGGTTGTGGACAGTGTACAGATGGTTCGGATACATTGCTGCATGTGAACGGTGTCCACATTTGAGAGATGGCGACCGACGCAGGTAAAGCGACTTTTTTCAGGAGGCTGGTCAGATGATGAATCGGACGGTTGGAACGACGGCGCTTGGGACAGTGTTAGGCGTGGTGCTTCTGGGCGTGGCTGGAGTGGGGTGGGCGCAGGGAGCGAAGACGCCGTATCCGGCGATGGCTCCGGTGGAACAGTACCGCGTGGCGAGCGTGGCGGAGGAAGTTGCGCTGGCGCGCAGCGCTGCGCCTGACTCTGTGAGCCGCGATGCGGAGGTGCTGGTGCTCGGGGAGCGCGGCTACGAGACGGCGGCGAAGGGGACGAACGGTTTCGTCTGTGTGGTGGAGCGCTCGTGGTCGGACCCTTTTGACGACCCGGAGTTCTGGAATCCGAAGGCGCGCTCGCCGCAGTGCTTCAACGCCGCTGCGGCGCGGTCGGTGTTGCCGGTGTACCTGAAGCGGACGGAGTGGGTGCTGGCCGGAGCGACGAAGGAACAGATGGAGGAGCGCACGAAGTCGGCGGTGGAGAAGAAAGTCATTGCGGCGCCGGAGCTGGGGTCGATGTGCTACATGCTGTCGAAGCAGGGCCACCTGAACGATAAGGACGGCCACTGGCATCCGCACCTGATGTTCTTCCTTCCGACTACGCAGGAAGCGAGTTGGGGCGCGAACCTCAAGGACTCGCCGGTCTTCGCCGCACAGTCAAATCCAGAGCCGGTGACTACGTTCTTTGTTCCCGTGGAGAAGTGGTCGGATGGGACGATGGCGGAGATGAAGTGATGCTTCGGGTGCCCAGATCGTTTGAGACCGATCGGCAAGTGCTGGGTTTAGGATATCGGGTTCGCGCCTTGCGCGAATGCCCACATCTCAGAATCGAGATGTGGGGCACCCACATTTTGGGGGGGCAGCTAGATGTGGGCCACCCGTCCACCCACCCCCGAGACTACCTCAGCTGATCCTCTAGGTTCTTCTGACCCAAGTAACCCATCCGCCAAAACACTGTTTGGCTTTGATCGAATGGATTCCCTGCCAGGTAGGCATTTCCTCCGGCATACTCTAAATCCGTGGTCATCCACCCACCCCGCCAAGATGTGGTCTGGTTTGGATCGAGCGGCAAGTCGTCCTTGCGAGCATCGCTGCCTTGCTGGAACTCTGCCTTCAGCTCCGGAACGCCATTAGTGATGATATCGATCCGGAGCATTGCCTCTTTAATAAGCTGCTCCAGTTCTTCGCTAACCGGAAATGGCTCGTACATCAAACGATAGTGCCACAAAATTTGTGGCGAGGCTACAGATTCAATCGAAGAACAGGTATGGGCCACCCGCCCACCCGTCCACCCGCATTTTTGGTCGGTTAGATGTGGGCCACTGCGCCACCCTCCCCAACCGGACGGAGGCTAGTTCTCTTCGGTTCTGACCATGCGGGTGCTATTGGACTCTCGTAGGTTCCCAGCATGTTTGCGAAGAATTTCCGCCTCTGCTTTGTCTCCAGGAGGCATTTGGGCAGCAATTTTTTCTAACGATTCAGCGACAAAATCATCAACTCGGACCAGCGTTTCAATTCTGCACTCATAGAGTTTCCTCACCGTGAACACATGTTTTGTAGGGGGCTAGCTATCCCGTCTGGTTGATCTAAATCGCCGAATCACCGTTGGGCTTGTCTTTGCTGTTCTTCGATTCTCTCCCTAAGAGAATTAATCAATTCTTGTATAGGATGATGTTTCCTCCACCATATTCGTCGATCCTGCCACTCGATATCGCCAGTTAAGGGATCGACTAGGTTCATCTGTGTGTAGTGCCAAGTATCGGTTGTTGGGACAGTGACGGTTCCCGATGTCCAAGCTCCAGTTTTGTAGTTGTATGAGCTGGTATGTTCTGCTTCTGAGCCACTACGTTGCTCGAGTACAGTGCTTAATACCAAAATGAGGTCGGCGTCTTGCTTTGCGGTCACAATTTGATATCTGCCCCATGATTTCAAGATACCGTATGCAGTGTCCGCAGTAGCTGCATCTCCTGAATCGTTCTGTATAAAAAGCTTTGTCGCTGTAATTACTTTATTTGGCAGTGGTGCGTGCTGTATCTGTGGCTTTTGTTTGGCAAAACCTACAGTGATGGAAACTGCAAAGACAAGCGTATAAAACGGGATGACACGTTGAGCTTTTCTCATACTTCCACGCGCCCCCGCAAGGATTCCGAGTAAATTATCATTTCGTATCTGCCGAATTCTTTATGCCTGAACTAATGTTGTTAATTTGCGTCTGGTTCGTTCGCGAAGCTGACAGTCTCGCAATGTCTCTGCCAAGTTTTCCAGATCCGGGATGGCATAGATAAAGAAGTTTTCGAACTCTTTATCTGAGGAGAACAAGTGAAGAGCCGCTTGGCGTAGCATCCGCTTTCCAATGGGTTTTCGTACCTCAAAGTGGTCAATACGAAATAACTCCAGATTCTCTTGAACTTTAGAAAATAGCCCACGCTCCAACTTGATTCGCTGCGTGGTGATTGTGTAGTGAATGCTTAAGCTCCCCAAGTAAAAACGTAGGTAAACAATGGCGCATGCGACCAGAAAGCCAATCAGCACATACAAGATGGTGCTCGTAGAACTCATGTTGTATTCGACAGCGATCGCAATGACGGTCAGGACGAGGAATGGAACGATTTGGCCAACACTGTAAATGACCGCTGGATGGCCAGCAAATAGTTGGTGTTCTATTTCAAATTCTTTCATTGCGGAGAATGCCGCTAGATCGGTGTTGCAGAAGCGGCACTTGATCGCCACGATCTTGATCGTTTCTCCGCAGACCGGGCAAGGCTTGTTATCTACGTCCATCGATTGATCCTTTCAAAGGAGGAATCATAAAAGATGGACATAGGAGGATCGAATACCAAATTTGTGTCATCTCTAGATTGGGCAAGTCAACACTATCTTCCGAACCGTTGTCGTCCTTGCATTTGGCTCATCATGCGTTGCTGGGCTTTTAGGCCGCCGCCGCTGCCCATGGTTTTGAACATCTTTCGCATTTGGGCGTATTGGCGGAGGAGGTTGTTGACGTCCTGTACTGTCGTGCCTGAGCCTTTGGCGATGCGCTTGCGCCGGTTGCCGTTGATGATCTCGTGGTCGAGGCGCTCTTTTTGTGTCATCGAGTTGATGATGGATTCGACGCGGGTGAACTGGCCTTCGTCTACGTTGTCGATGGCTTGCGACATGCCCGCGAAGGGGCCTACCGAGGGGAGCATCTTGAGGATGGATTTCATGCTGCCCATCTTCTTGATCTGACGGAGCTGGTCGCGGAAGTCGTCGAGGGTGAAGCCGTCGCCGGAGAGGGCCTTCTTGGCGAACTGCTCGGCTTTGCCGCGGTCGAGGCGTTCTTCGGCGCGTTCGAGCAGGGTGGCGATGTCGCCGTGTCCCATGATGCGGGAGACGATGCGGTCGGGGTGGAAGGGCTCGAAGGCGTCGGGCTTTTCGCCGGTGCCGAGGAACTTGATGGGCGCGCCGGTGACGTGGCGGATGGAGAGAGCTGCGCCGCCGCGGGCGTCTCCGTCCATCTTGGTGAGGACGGCGCCGGTGATGGTGAGGGAGTCGTTGAAGGCTTTGGCGGAGTTGACGGCGTCCTGGCCGGTCATGGCGTCGGCGATGAAGAGGATCTCGCTGGGGTTGAGGAGCTTTTTGAGCGCGGCCATCTCGGCCATGAGGGTGTCGTCGATGTGGTTGCGGCCAGCGGTGTCGACGATGAGGATGTCGCAGCCGTAGCTGGCGGCTTCGCGCTTGGCCTCTTTGGCGAGGCGGAGGACGTCGTCGGTGCCGGGGCTGGCGTCGGTGATCTTGCCTTCGTAGAGGTTGGCGTTGATGGAGCGGGCTACGATGGCGAGCTGCTCGCGGGCGGCGGGACGGTAGACGTCGACCGAGACGAGCATGGGGCGGTGGCCGGCTTTTTTGAGCCACTGGGCGAGTTTGCCGGAGGTGGTGGTTTTACCGGAGCCCTGGAGACCGGCCATGAGAATGACCGATGGCGGCTGGGAGGATTTCTGGAAGCGGGCGGTGTCCTTGCCGAGGACGTTGACGAGCTCGTCGTGGACGATTTTTACGATCTGCTCGGAGGGATTGAGAGCGGTGGCTACCTGGGAGCCGAGGGCGCGGGTGCGGATGTGCTCGATGAGCTCGGTGACGACGGCGAGGTTGACGTCGGACTCGAGGAGGGCGAGGCGGATCTCGCGCAGGGCGTCGGAGACGTTTTCGTCGGTGATGGAGCCCTGGCCGCGGAGGTTCTTGAAGGAACGCTGGAGTTTATCTGAGAGGTTTTCAAACATGACTGCTCCCAGTTTACCAGCGATAGAGAGTGCGATCCGGGCCGGTTAGTTGACGTTAATGAGGGTTCCGCCTTTGACGAAGGTGATAGTGAGGTCGACGAGGTGGGTGTTGGGGTCGGAGAGGGCCTTCCATGTGGCGGAGTAGCCGCGCAGGGTCTGTAAAGCGCTGTTTTTCTTGAGGAATTCGGCCATGTAGTTGATGTCGTAGAAGTCGCCGGCGTTCATGTGCCAGGCGGAGTCGAACTGCTTGCGCTGCTCGTCGGATAGGCCGACGGCTTTGACGCTGTGGAGGCGGTACTGGTCGCCGGGGACCACGCGGACGGTGTAGGCGACGTGGTGGGTGGCGCGGTCGGTGGTGGCGGACGCCTGGATTTTGGCGTCCTGGAAGCCCTTGGCGTAGTAGGCGTGGGCGAGTGGCGCGAGGCTCTGGCGGAGGGCTTGCTGGGACGCTACGTCTTCGGGTTTGAGCTTGAGTTGTTTGTTGAAGTCGGCGGCGCTCATGATGTCGGAGCCTTGCCAGGTGAGCTGGGTGAGGCGGTAGGGGGCGCCTTCCTGGATAGTGGCGGTGAGGTCGAGGTCGATGCCAGAGGCGCTGATCTGGGGGGCGTTGTGGGTGAGGTCGAGGACGGCGATGTCGAGGTAGCCTTCGTTGAGGTAGACATCTTTGACCAGGGTGGTGATGGCGGAGCGGGTGGCGTCCTGTCCGAAGGGCTTGCCGGTCTGGTCTTTGATGACCCGGTCGAGCTTCGACTGCATGGCGGGTGAGGTCTGGGCCAGAGTGAGGGTGTGGACCCGGACTTCGGGTGATTCGATTTCGAAGGCGATGGCTGTGGGTGTTGCACCCGCCTGTCCGGCAGGGATGGCCACGACGTTTGCCGTGACTCCCTTTTCAGCAACCATGGCTTTGAGGGCGGCGGTGATGCTGTCCTGCAGGTTGCCGGAGATGGGAACGACGCCGATGTAGAGCGGGACGCGGGACTTGAGTGCGGCAGCGAGCTCTTCTGGTGTCCACCAGACGAAGTTGGCGAAGGCGGCGGGGAGGAGGTTGTCGGACGGCATGGGCTTGAGGGTGTAGACGAGGCCCTTGGCGTTGGACTCGAAGTGGACGTCGGCAAAGAGGCCAGTGTCGCTGAGGTGCTGGGCTGCTGCCTGGACTTCGGCTTGAGTCGAGGTGGCACCAGGGTGCAGACCGCTGACCTTGAGGAGATCAGCCTGGGAAAATGCGGGGGCTCCTGCGAAGGTGATTGCGGGAAGCTTGAAGGTTTGGGCTGAGAGCCGAATGGATGGAACTGACAGGCAGAGGGCAAGCAGAGCAAGACGAACAGAGGAAGAGCGCATTAGGGTCAAGATATCGCATGAGCACTCAGAGCAAAACACCAATCTGCAGAAAATGGGGATGACTAGTGCTGTAGGGTTCCCATGAGCGAGAGGTCGATCTGGACCTGTTTGTTGACGTGGATCATGAAGGTGCTGGGATCTTTGAGGCCCCACTGAACATAGGGTACGGTGAACGAACCGATGGCATGGAGCTGCTCGCCATTGACCTGCACTTGCATGGGTACATCGATCTCATGCGGCGTCCCGAGGAGGGTGAAGATGCCATGGACCTGAAGGGTAGAGTCACCGGTTGCGTTGAAGGTTCCAGTGAAGCGGGTTGGTGCAAAGGAGATGGTTTTGAAGGAGGACGCCTTGAGTTCGTCGTCGGTCATGCGATGGTCGCGCATGGAGTTTCCGCTTTGGCCGCTGAGAGCGTCGACGACGATGGAGCCGGTAGCCTTGCCGGTGGCAGGGTCGAAGACCACGTCTCCCTGTTGCATGTGGAAGGTGCCGCGGACGACGTGAAGGGTATCGCTGAGTGTGAAGTGGACCTCGCTGCGAGCGGGGTCCAGAGAGAGCTTGCTCTGGGCATGAAGAGTTGCGGTTGCGAGGGCGATCAGGAGCGCGATTTGAAGGACATTACGTGAACGGATGCGACCTGGTGTTCGGCGGGAGAAGGGGAGGCGGTAGAGCATTTGCAGATGAGACTCCTCGAAGACTGGATTTAGATGCGGATGGCGCGTTGAGCCCGAGCTGCAGGATTTCGGTTGCCATTGGCAGGGTACCTTAGCCTGTAAGACGCTGGAGAGAGGTTTCTGGTGGCAGACGTAAGGTTGACCGCCGATGGTTGGGAAGTGGCGAATCTGGTGCTAGCTAGCTGGGTACGGGGATTGCGAGGGCGAGTTTTTCAAAGATTAAGACGCGGATAATTGGGGTTATGCAGGGTGCTGGCCAGGCTTCGGGTAACGTGCGGGTCATACGGGAGTTTGTGACATACCTGCGGGTGGAGAAGGGGCTTAGACCGGCTAGTTGTGAGGCGTATCAGCGGGATCTGGAGCAGTTTGCGGAGCATGTTGAGGGTAGGGATGGCTTGCTGGTGGGGGCTGTGCAGGCCGATGTGAGTGGGTTTATGGAGGGGCTGCGGGGGCATGGGGTGGAGTCGCGGTCGATTGCTAGGAAGTTGAGTTGTCTGCGTGGGTTTTACCGGTGGCTGCTGATGGATAAGCGGATTCAGCATGATCCTACGGTGAATGTGGAGACTCCGGCTAGCTGGAAGATATTGCCGAAGAGCCTTGCCGAGGGCGAGGTTGGCGAGATGCTGGAAAGGACGGGCGCGGCGGCTCGGGCGGCGGATGCGGATGGGTTGGCGTTGCGGGACCATGCGATTTTGGAGCTGCTGTATGCCGGTGGATTGAGGGTGGGGGAGATTTGTGCGCTGCGGGTGGAGGATCTGCATCTGGATGAGGCTCGGGCGCAGGTGAGAGGGAAGGGCGATAAAGAGCGGATTGTTCCGCTGGGGCGGAGTGCGGTAGAGGCCCTAGAGCGGTATCTGGTGCTGGGGAGGGCGGGGCTGGTGCGGGGTGGGGTGCAGCGGGCGCTGTTTTTGAGTGTGCGGGGGAATCCGCTGACGCGGCAGTGGGTTTGGGAGATGGTGCGGGCTTCTGCACCGATTGGGAATAAGGTGAGTCCGCATAAGCTGCGGCATAGTTGCGCGACGCATATGGTGGAGCATGGTGCGGATTTGAGGAGTGTGCAGACGCTGCTGGGACATGCGGATATTGCTACGACTCAGGTTTATACACATGTGGCGCTGGGACGGTTGAAGCAGGTGCATCGGATGCATCATCCGCGGGGAAAACGAAGGGTGGCTAGCGGTGAGTGAGGCTAGTTCTGAGTTTGGCGAGCTGGCGGATAGGTTTCTTGCGATGCTTGCGAATGAGCGTGGGGCTTCGGAGCATACGGTGCGGGCTTATGCGCGTGAGGTCAGGAACTTCGCGGATTATTTGCAGAAGACGATGGGTGATGATGCGGGCGTTGGGGCGGTGGAGCATCTGCATATTCGGGCGTATCTGGGGTTGTTGTATGAGCGCGGGTTGACGAAGGCTAGTGCTGCGCGGGCTTTGGCTGCGGTGCGGAGCTGGTTCAAGTGGCTGGCGAAGGAGGGGAAGGTGCTACAGAATCCGGCGCTGCTGGTGAGTACGCCGAAGCTGCCGAAGCATCTGCCGCGGGTGCCTAGTGTGGAAGAGGTGAATCGGGTGTTGAATTCGTTGGAAGGTGAGGGAAAAGCTAAGGAAGATAAGGCGGATGCGGTGGCTTGGCCGGAGCGGGATCGGGTGATCTTTGAGTTGTTGTACGGGTGTGGGATTCGTAACTCGGAGTTGGTTGGGTTGGATATGGGCAGCGTTAAGTGGGGGGATGATGCTGTTCTGGTGCGAGGGAAGGGGAGGAAGGAGCGGCTGGTTCCGCTGGGGGATGAGGCGGCGGTGGCGCTGCGGGCTTATCTGCCGTTGAGGGAGGCTAAGCTTTTGGCAGCTGGTAGAGCGGGTTTGGTGCATGGGGGGCCTTTGTTGACGAACCTGCGGATGCGGGGGGATTGTCGGTTGACGACTCGGAGTGTGGGGCGGATTGTGAAGGCGATTGCGCTTAGCAGGGGGCTGGCGGCGGATGTGCATCCGCATACGTTAAGGCATGCTTTCGGGACGCATATGCTGGAGGAAGGTGCGGATTTACGGGCGATTCAGGAGATGCTGGGGCATGAACGGCTTTCGACTACGCAGCGATATACGCAGCTGACGGTGGGTCAGGTGCAGCGGGTTTATGACGAGACTCATCCTCGGGCTAAGTGATTTTTTCTGCTTTTTTTTGGCGTGGTGGAGTGGTGTTTTTGCTGGGGGTTTTGGGGAAATTGGTGTTTTGGTGTGGTGTTTTTGTGGTTAGGTTGTGGTGGATTGGGTGGTAATCGTGGATTGTGGGTGCGTGTTTTTCAGGGGCTGTGGATTTTGCAGTTTTTTGGGATTTATTTTTGGGTAGTCGGGTCGCTTCGCTCCCTCGGAAATACAAATACAGGGGTTCTTCCCCGTTCGGCTTGCTCAGGGTCAGAATGACGGCAAAGGCAAAGGCAAAGGCAAGGGCAAGGGCAAAGGCAAACGCAACAGCAAAGGCAATAGATTGGTCGCTACGGCTTCGCCTGTGCTCCGGCCTTCGGCAGAGAGGAAGGAACCTCTTGAGATCGGTTTGACGCGGGGCTGAAGCCCCGCTCTACCTCAAGAGCAACGACAACGGCAGAACCAGATCCATTCGGGGATGACAAACAAGAAAGATAAGGGCAAAGACAGGTACAACGGCAAGGACTGGCTCGGAGAGTCTGTACATTCCCACCTTAGGCGCGATAAAGCCGCGCCGAAGATGGGGCACCCGGGTGTTTGTGGCTGGTTGAAAATACAACGGCAAGGACAACACCAGATCCCCTTCGGGGATGACAAACAAGAAAAGCAACGACAACTGCAAAGGCGACAGCAACAACGAAGGCATTGGCAGATTGGATTAGTGGTTGGCGGAGGGTTTGCCGCCTACTTTGAAGTGGTGGATGAAGAAGAGTAGGGGGACTGAGAGGAGGGTGATCCAGCCTATGAGGCGGAAGCAGTCCATGAAGGCCAGGAGGCGGGTTTGGTTTTCTAGTTGGTTGTAGTAGAAGAGGGTGGCGGCTCGGATGGAGTTGGCTTTGGCGTAGCCGTGTTGGGTGAGATAGGCGGCCATGTTGTGGATGGATTGCTGCAGAAAGCCGGTTGAGTTGGTGAGGTTGGCGCTCATCACGGATTGATGGAAGCTTTGGCGGCGCTCGCTGACGGTGGTGACGAAGGCGATGCCGAAGCTTCCGCCCCAGTTGCGGAAGAGGTTCGTGAGGCTGGAGGCTCGGTTGTTCTGGTCGGGGCGGAGTTGGGAGTAGGCGATGACGCTCAGGGGGACGAAGAAGAAGGCGTAGCCGAGGCCCTGGAAGGCTCGGGCGAGAGCGTAATGGGTGTAGTTGGTCTGCAGGTTGAAGCTGCTGTAGTAGAACATCGACGCGGCTACGGTGGTGACGCTGATGACGATGAGGACCCGGGGGTGGATGATGTTGCGCTGGACGAGTTGTGCCCCGACGGGAGCGAGGAGCGTAATGACGAAGGCTCCGGGTCCGAGGACTAGGCCGGCGTCGATGGCTCGGTAGCCGTAGAGGGATTGCAGGACCTGTGGGATCATGGTGGTGCTGGCGAAGAGGCCGAAGCCGAAGATGAAGTAGAAGGTGCAGGCGATGGCGAAGTTGCGGTTGGTGAGCAGGTGGAGATCGATGATTGGGTCGTCGTGGCGCAGCTCCCAGTAGATGGCGATGGACCAGCAGATGATGGCGACGATGAACATGGATGTGATGAAGGAACTGCCGAACCAGTCGTCGATCTGGCCGCGGTCGAGGAGGATTTCGAGCGATGCTGAGCCGAGGGCGATGAGGGAGATGCCGATGTAGTCGATTCGTAGCTTGCCGGAGGTGCGGGCGGATTTGCGTTCGGCTTCGAAGGCGGGTGGGTCGTGGACGAAGCGCTGGGTGAGGAAGAGGGACACGATGCCGATGGGGATATTGATGAGGAAGACCCAGCGCCAGTTGTAGTTGTCGGTGATCCAGCCGCCGAGGACGGGGCCGATGGCAGGTGCGGTGACGATGGCTACGGTGTAGAGGGCGAAGGCCGAGGCTCGTTTGGCCGGTGGGAAGGTGTCGACGAGGATGGCTTGTTCGACGGGTGCGAGGCCTCCACCGCCTACGCCCTGGAGGACGCGGGCGACGAGCATGATGTTGAGGCTGGGGGCGATGCCGCAGAAGAACGAGGTGATGGTGAAGAGGGCGACGCAGGCCATGTAGTAGTTTTTGCGGCCGAAGACGCGGGAGAGCCAGGCGGACATGGGGAGGACGACGGCGTTGGCGACGAGGTAGGTGGTGAGGATCCAGGTGACTTCGTCGAAGCTGCGGCCGAGGCCGCCAGCGATGTAAGGGAGGGAGACGTTGGCGATGGAGGTGTCGAGCAGCTCCATGAAGGTGGCGAGGGTGACGGTGAGGGCGATGACCCAGGGATTGATGGCTGGCTTGGTGCGTGGGGGCGCGGCTACTGGTTCCAGGACTGTGGTCGCCATTTGCTTCCTCTTTGTTAAATGAGACCGATAGGTCTCATTTTTATGAGATGAGGGAGGGGGTGGTTGGGTTCATTTGTTTTTGGGTTTGGGTTGCTTCGCTCTCCCTTGGGAATGAGGGTTCTTTCCTTCCTTCTCTCTGGGGCTGAATGACAGGCAAAGGCAAAGACAAAGGCAAAGGCGAATACAGGGATTCTTCCCCGTTCGGCTCGCTCAGGGTCAGAATGACGACGTAAAAAAACAAGGACAACTGCAACCGCAGATCCCTGCGGGATGACAAACAAAACAACAACGGCAACGGCAAAGACAAAGACAACAGCGGGCTAGGAGAGTTTGTACATTCCCACCTTAGGCGCGATAAGGCCGCGCCGAAGATGGGGCACCCGATCGTTTGGGGTTGGTTGGAAGGACAACGGTAACTGCAGATGAACGGCAGCTACAGATGTGAGGAGGTTAGGGGGTTTTGTTGCGGCGGGGGGTGGGTTTGCGGATTTTGGTTTCGAGGTAGTTGTCGAGGTGATCGAGGGAGTCGCGGAGGGCCTGATCGGTTTTTTCGATGCGGCTGATCAGCATTCCGCCCTCGAGTGTGCCGATGATGAGAGAGGCTGTTTTGTCGATGTTGATATTGGGTTGAACGGTTCCGGCTGCGATGCCTTCGCGGAGGATTGTTTTGAGACTGGTTTGCCAGTTGCGGAGGGCTTTGCGGACTCGGTCGCGGAGGACCGGATTGCCGTTGTCGGAGTCGACGGCGGT
>DATMQZ010000031.1:0-20127 GCA_035566575.1 Edaphobacter sp. | reverse complement strand
TCAGCGCCGACACAAAGCCGCTGACCACAAAGCCTTCCACCATACGTGAAACCAGCAGCAGGGCCACAGCATTCAAAATCCAGTGCAGAAACAGACGAACCATAGCCAGTCCCCTTCAGCCACAGAATTGAAATCCCGGATTCGCTATCAGCGTTTCCGCCACACGAGCATACCCGATACTCGCCAACCCACGCATTTTTCTTCTTTCCGGCTACAAACTACTTCGCCACCTCATGGTCGTAGCTGATCACCCGCGTCACCTTCCACGCCCCATCCTTGTACTGCCACAGATGAACGAACTTTGCCTCACCCACCACATCATGGTCCTGCGCCCCCGGATGATAAAACCGATGCACCCCAATCTCCACCGCCCCATACCCCTTCAGCGGATAAACCTCCAGCGACCCCTTCACCAACTGCCGCGTCACCTTCCCGCAGATATTGTTTTTGATTGCGATCAAGAACGGCTGCTTCCCCACCGCAAGCCCGGTCTTATCGTGATAAAACTCCAGATCGTCCGTTACCATCGCACCCAACTTATCGATATCGCAAGCGTTGTAAGCATCAAACAACTGCGTATCCAGCGCCGAAATCGCACTAGTCAGCTCCGCATCCGACTTGATCGCATCCAGCGCAGGAACCGCCTGCGCCTCCGCCCTCATCAACCCACCCGCCACTAAACCCACCAGCACCAAACCTGCAAACTTCTTCATCGAGGGCATCCTCCGCAGAAAATAAGAACCCTCCGCAATACGCAAACATCCATCAGAATGTTCGCCGGCATTAAACTCAAGCCAGGAGACCGCACAACAATGGGCAAGCAATTCCAGCGCATCGAACCCACCCACCGCGATTTCATCGAGCGCCAGCACATCTTCTTCAACGCCTCCGCCGCCCCTGAAGGCCGCGTCAACGTCTCACCCCGCGACGTCGCCGCCCTCCGCATCCTCGACCCCAACACCGTCATCTATCTCGACCGCACCGGCAGCGGCAACGAGACCGCCGCCCATCTCCTCCTCAGCGACCGCCTCACCCTGATGTTCTGCGCCTTCGAAGGCTCTCCGACGATCCTCCGCCTCTACGGCCACGCCCGCATCGTCCCCCGCCACAGCCCCGAATACGACACCCTCCTCGCCGCCCACTTCGACAACACCGAAGTCCCTGGAGCCCGCCAAATCGTCCACCTCACCATCGACCTCGTCCAAACCTCCTGCGGCATGAACGTCCCCTTCTTCGACTACGTCAGCAAGCGCGACCAACTCACCCGCTGGGCCGAAGTCAAAGGCGAAGCCGCGCTCGAAGACTACCGCCGCCAGAAAAACACCCTCAGCATCGACGGCTACCCCACAGGCATGTTTGAAGAGATCGAAGAAGCGATCAAAGAAACGACCGTCCCTTAAAATATTTTGACGTTCGATTCTCTTCGATTGCCCCCTGCTTTAGAGGGTGCTGAAAAAGTCCTGCTTTTGTTCTTCGGTGGGAGCGCAGGGCTTTAGCCCTGCGAAAACGACCACCGACATAGGGGCTTTAGCCCCGGGCCTTGTTTCTGCAGACGGCGATCAGACTTCTTAGTACCAGCTCCCGGGTATGCTTTCACAAATCCGGATTACTTCTTTCACTAGAAGACGCTACATATCTGTCTTCGACAAACCCAGCGTCGTTATTTCGCTGCCACCACCAAAGAGCGACCATCCCCCGCTATCTTCAGCCATCTCCACATAGGGAAACCTCCGGTAGATCGCGGCAATAATCTCTTCCGCTTGCTCTTTGTTCACATGAGTCATTAGGCGGGTGGAACTCCAGCTGCCCCGTCGCGCATACAGACCGCTTGGCTCGTCTTCGCCCCCCTCTCTATAGTCCAAACCCGAAATGCTCGACCATTGAAGACGCACATTGCTGCTTGAGATTCGACCAAGGCTACCAATAACCTCAATGCCCTCTTTGGTAATCAGTAACTCTGCGTGATCGTCGCCAACCCACTCGACAACGCCATGACCTACAGCCAGCACAAGTATGACAAGGGAAATCCAGCTTCGATTGGACCAGAAGAGAAAGGCGAGCCCTATTACAACAGCACCCGACAGAAGAAAATCCGTCCAGCGCTTTTCCCTCATAAATAAAATCTGCATTTCATCTTTTCGATCGAAGATCTCGAAACGAACGCTTGGCCCGAACCATTCCATGCAATGAATCTTAGCCTTTGCCAAGCCAGTTTCGAGGAAAAGAAAGCCGACATTTAGACTAATAACCGTCCATGAAGATCCTCACAAGCTGGCTCCGCCACTACCTACCCACCCTCCCCGTCACCGACCGGCAACTAGCCGACGACCTCACCCTGCGCGGCATTGCTGTCGAAGGCGTCCACGACCTAGGCCCCAACAACGGCCACCTCTTCGAGATGGACATCACCACCAACCGCGTCGACGCCATGAACCACTACGGCATAGCCCGCGAAGCCGCGACCATCTACAACCTCCCGCTCGCGCCCCTCAATACCAAGCTCCCCGTGGGCACCCTCGTCGACGCGCCCTTCCCCATCCGCATCGCCCCCGACGCCAAAGGCCTCTGCGGCCGCTTCACCGCGCAAGTCCTCCGCGGCGTCACCATCGCTCCCAGCAACGGCCCCATCGCGGAATACTTCACACTCCTCGGCCAAAAGCAGATCAGCAATGCCGTAGACGCCAGCAACTTCGTCCTCCTCGGCATGGGCCACCCCACCCACGCCTTCGACCTCGACAAGATCGAAGGCGGCATCGTCGTCCGCCTCGCCCACAAAGGCGAAAAGCTCAAGCTCCTCGACGGAACCGAGCGCACTCTCGAAGCCGACGACCTCGTAGTAGCCGACGAAAAGAAGGCCCTGGCACTAGCCGGAGTCATGGGTGGTTGGGACTCCATGATCACCCCCGAGACCAAAAACATCCTCATCGAAGCCGCCTGGTTCGATCCCGCCTCCGTCCGCCGCAGCTCCCGCCGCCATCTTCTTCATACCGACGCCTCCCACCGCTTCGAGCGCGGAGCCGACTTCAACGCTGCCCCCGTCGCCAACGCCCTCGTCGCCCAGCTCATCCTCCGATCTGGCGGAAAGATCGAAGGCGAACTTATCGACGTCATCGACCCCGATGTAGCCGCCAAGACCGCCAACCGCCCCACCATCGAGCTCTCCGTAAAACAAGTCCAGCGCCACCTCGGCAAGACCATCGACCCCGCAGGCATTACCGGCGAAATCGTCGCCCGCTACCTCTCCTCGCTAGGCTGCGAACTCATCCTCCACGGAATCGACCTCTACCTCACCAAGCTCCCCTCCTGGCGCCTCGACCTCGAGCGTGAGATCGACCTCATCGAAGAGGTAGCCCGCGTCTACGGCTACAACGGCTTCGCCAACACCATCCCCGCCCCGCTGCCAGTCATCGCCAACCCAGTCGCCGCCAAAGAAGCCGCCGTCCGCACCCGCCTCCTCGCCCTCGGCTTCAGCGAATCCATCTCCAGCACCTTCGCCAGCCAGCAGGACTCCGACCTCTTCCACACCCCAACTCCGGGTGTCCTGAATACTCTGGGTGCCCCATACATGGCAGCTTCATCGCCATGTGTGGGCAATCGCGAAAGCGATCCGCTTTCCTCCAACGCCGCGAAGAACACCCCAGTCCCCATGGAGAACCCCCTCTCCGAAGAAGCCTCCCTCCTTCGCCCCTCGCTGGTTCCCGGCATGCTCACCATGCTCAGCCACAACCTCAACCGCGACGTAAAAGAGGTCCGCCTCTTCGAGCAGGGCCAAACCTTTACCGGCACCATTCCCGCCGACGCCTCCCACATCGAGGACGTCCACGAAACCCCATCCCTCTCCCTTGGCCTGACCACCGCAACCCTTCAACCCACACCTCCCCTCCACATCGCCCAGGACGCCCCGTTCTTCGAGCTCAAAGGGGCCATCGAGTCCATCCTCTCCCTCTTCAGCCCAACCGGAGGCCCCGCAGCCATCACCTTCACCCCTGAAGCCCCCGCATGGCTCCAGCCCGGCCGCGCCGCCACAGTCCTCCTCAACAACAAGCCCATAGCCCACTTCGGCGAACTGGACCAAACCCAGGCCCAGCACCGCAAGCTACGCCAGCCCGTCTACCTCGCCGAGCTTGACCTGGCTGCCCTATACGACCTCCCACTCAAGAAGGTCACAGCCCACGACCTCTCCCGCTATCAGGCCGTCGAGCGAGACTTCTCCTTCGTCTTCCCCAACTCAGTCCAATGGCACACCATCTCCTCCGCCATCCATGCCCTCAGCATCCCCGAGTTGCAAAGCCTAAAGCCCATCGAAGTCTGGCGCGACGAAAAGAAGTACCCCGGCGTCTACTCCCATCTCATCCGCACAGTCTTCCAGTCCCACGACCGCACCCTCCGCGACGAAGACCTAACCACCTGGTCCACCCAAATCGTCCAAACCCTAACCGCCCTGGGCGGAACTCAACGCGCCTAACAACTTCGGGTGCCCCATCCTTCGCGTCTTTGCGAAGGGTGGGGTATTCGCGCGACGCGCGAACCGCACTCCTCAAATTCGACCTCGAATTCCCCCAAATAAATCCCAAAAAACTGCAAAATCCACAGCCCCCAAAAACCACCCGTCAACAAACCATGTTTACCAGACAATTCACCACAAGCTGTCCATCAAAAAACCACATTTAACGCCCATATTTCGCAAAAACCCCCTCAAAAAACCACGTACAAAAAAATCCGCCACAAAATCGCGCACCAACCCAGATTCCCCCCTAAAAAATCCACCACCCCCGCGTCTATACTCCAAAAGTATGAGCACATCCACCATCAGCGTCGACGAGTTTCAGGCGCTAGAGCAAAAAGTTCTCCGCGCCGTAGAGATCATCAAGCAGGAGCGTGAAGCCCGCGGCAAAGCCGAGGCCGAAGCCGCCTCCCTCCGCGAGCAGCTAGAGTTCCAGACCCTCCTCGCCACCGAGGCCCAGGCCTCGATCACCACCCTCAACAAGGAGCGCGACGGCGTCCGTCAGCGGGTCGAAAAAATGCTTCAGCAGATGGACGATCTCCTCTAAAATCAACAGATAGGAGGCACATGGAACAGACCCTCGAAGCACCGGCCGAACCCCAGGCCATAGCCGTCGAAATCTACGACCAGGTCTACAACCTCCGCGGCACCGACCACGCCTACATCGAACGCCTCGCCCAGGTCGTCGATGCCAAGATGCGCGCCGTCTCCGCCCACGGCAACACCGTCGATTCGCTCCGCGTAGCCGTCCTCGCCGCGCTCAACATCGCCGACGAGCTATGCACTGTACGCCAGCGTTATGAGCAACTTGCGGGCACCATCCAAAACTCGCAGACCACCATCCGCTCCCGCGCCGGCAGCCTCTCCCACATGCTCGACGAGATCCTCGAAGACCGAAAAGTCGGCTAACTCTCACAATCTATGAACCCTTACGGACGTCTGCCCGCTCTCTCTGCGTGTCTCGCCTTCGTTCTCTCATCAGCATCACTCATCGCCCAATCCACTCAAAATCCAGCGGTTACCGCCGCTCTTCACGAATCGACCGATTTTCGCCAACGCGGCCAGCTCTCCTCCGCGCTCGACAGCGCACGAAAAGCCTTAAAGCTTGCCAAAGGAAGTTGCGACGAATGCCAGCGGCTGGTGGTAGACCTCCAGTTCCAAATGGATCGCCCTCACGATGCAGCCTCTTCCGCTGCCTCCTGGGTCTCCCACGCTACTTCGCCCGCAGAGAAAGCCACAGCCGAATACCTTCAAGCCCGCGCCCTCGTCCTCGAAGACAAGGATAAGCATAGCGATGCACTCCTTCATCGTGCCGACCAGGTCCTCCAGCAAGCTGCGAAAGATGCACCATCCGATCCAGCCGTCCACCTGCTCGAAGGCCGTGTTCTCACAGCTCTGAAGCAGGAATCCGACGCGAAGGCGCAGTTTCTCGCCTGTGCCGCAACGCCAGGCGCGACGCCTATCCAGTGCCGGCGCGCCAACGCCTATGCTCAGAACATCAGTCTTGCCGCAAACGATGAAGCTCCGGACTTTACCATCAGCCGTGACGACGGTGCTCCCGTTACCCTGGAATCGCTCGCAGGCAAGGTCGTACTCATCGATTTCTGGGCTACCTGGTGCGGTCCTTGCGCTCGTGACCGTAGCTACGTCCAATCCATCGCGAAAGAGTTCGATAAGGATAACTTCGTGCTGCTCGGCATCAGCACCGATGGGGACGAGGATGTCTGGAAAAATCATGTCCACGAGAACCGTATGGTCGGCATCCAGGTTCGCGACCACCGCGACGCGATGAAGGATATGTTTCACGTCGGCGGAATTCCCACCTACCTCATCCTCGACGGCAACGGCATCATTCGCTTCCGCACGACCGGCGCGCTCAAAGATCTCCGCACAAAGGTAAGGGAACTGGTCAAGGAGGCATCTTCGACGACGCAGCCCACGGCCAAAGCCGCAGCTACTACACTTGAACCAACCGGTAATTAATCCAGCACGAACGGTGGCCGAGTGTACATTCCCAAGTTCAATCAAGAGACACGGCTCGATGTAATGCACACCCTCATCGAGTCGCAGCCGTTCGCTACGCTCGTCACCATGAGCAACTCCGGCTTGTTTGCATCGCACTTGCCCATGGTTGTAGATCGAGGCGAAGGCACCTACGGTACTCTGCGAGGCCATCTCTCTCGCGCCAATAATCAATGGCGCGACCTCTCACCCTCGGTCGAAGCGCTTGCCATCTTCTCTGGCGACCACCACTACATCTCTCCCACGTGGTATCCCGAAAAGACCGAAGACGGAAAAGTCGTCCCCACTTGGAACTACGCTGTCGTCCACGCTTACGGTCCTCTCAGAATTATCGAAGACCCAGCATGGCTCCTCTCCCACCTCACCGCTCTCACCACGCAGCACGAGGCCACTTCTCCCCATCCATGGCACGTCAGCGACGCGCCGGCAGACTACATCGCGTCCCAAATCAAAGGGATCGTCGGCCTCGAGCTTCCTGTCAGCCGAATAGAAGGGAAGTGGAAGGTCAGCCAGAACAAATCCGAACGCACGCGTCTTGCCGTTGAACAGGGCCTCGAAGATCTCAATACTCCAGAGGCTCTCGCCATGCGCGATCTCGTCCGCGGTAGACGCCCCTGACTTCCGGGCAAATCACTGCGCCGTGCTGACTTGCATTGCTCCTCCTGTATAGGTAGCATCCAACCTAAGAGACCGGCCTGCTAAGCAGGTACGCGATCCACGCTGGTTGAACCAACATTCATTGAACAGGGGCCTGGCTCGTATACATGGTTCGGTGTGCAGTGTCCGCCAGTCCGGAATGCCTAAAGAACCACGGCAGGGTCCCGCCGTCTTAGGACGGGTTCACCAGCGCTTCGTCGTACGGCCCCGTGGGTCGGTTTTCTTGCTCTAGCTTCGATTTTCAGACCGTCCTTGCACCCTTATATCCTCCACTTCGGCAGCATTTTTCTCCCTACCTTCGGCGTCCTCGCCGCGGCAGGGCTTATGGCCGCGCTCTTCCTCAGCCTTCGCACCGCCGTCAAGGTAGGCCTCGACCCGGACAAGCTCTGGAATGCAGGACTTTTCGCCATTATCTCGGCCTTCGTCCTCTCCCGGTTTCTCCTGGTCCTTACGAATCTACAAACCTTCCGGGCTTACCCGGTTCTCCTGCTTACCGTGCCCTCCCTCACCCAGCTAGGGCTTCTTCTGACAGCCATCGTGACCTTGCTCTACCTCCGTCTCCGCCATCTGCCTCTTCTGCGCACTCTGGATGCCTGGGCTCCCTGCGCCACCCTCGTATGGGCCTTCCTGGCGCTGGGTCACTTCGCCGAAGGTGCCGACCCCGGTCTCCCCACTACGCTTCCCTGGGGAATGGCCATCCCGCCCGACACCGCACCCCGCCTCCACCCGATTTCGCTCTACGCCGCAATCGCCGCCCTGCTCATCACTGCGGGCCTGCTCCGTTATCTTTCCCCCTGGCGCATCCCCGGAGAGACGTTCGCCTTCGCCCTCACCGCATCGGGCGTAGCTCAGTTCCTCATCACCTTCCTGCGCCAGCCCAATCCCTACCCGGTTCCCCTCGGTAATGTTCTCGATCCAATCCAATGGATCTCCCTTGGCATGATCGCCACTGCCGGCCTTATCTCAATGTCATCCCGAAAGCTGGTCCCCCATGCCGTCTAAAAACATGCTCCCCAAGGGCCAGCGCCGCCGCACCGTAAAGCACGAGTACCGCGCCACCCGCGGTGTCGAAGAGCCCACGCCACCGCCAATCCCCGTTCTGGACGTCGACTTTGACGACGACGCCGAAGACCATATCCACACCTTTACGGCAGACCCCGCCGCCGCCAACCTACGCCTCGACCAGTACCTCGCCCAGGCTATTCCCGATATCAGCCGCGCCCGCGTCCAACTCCTCATCGAGAACGGTCAGGTCCGCGTCGAAGGCCAGACCGCGAAGCCCAAGCAGAAGCTCCACGGCGGCGAATCCATCGAGATCGAGGGCGCGCCCCACCCAGCTCCTCTCCACGCCGAAGCCGAAGACATTCCCCTCGATATCCTATACGAAGACGATTATCTGGCTGTTATCAACAAGCCAGCCGGCATGATGGTCCACGCCGGCTCCGGCGCGACCGACGATGCCCGCAACCGCGGCACCCTCGTCAACGCCCTTCTCTACCACTTCAACCACCTCTCCGATGTTGGGGGCGACCTGCGCCCCGGCATCGTACATCGTCTCGACAAGCAGACCAGCGGCATCATTCTGGTGGCCAAGGACGACAGCACCCACCGCAAACTCGGCGACATGTTCTCCCGCCGTCAGGTCGCCAAAACCTATATCGCTCTAGTCCACGGCAATGTAGCGAAGGACAACACCACCGTCACCCTCCCCATCGCCCGCGACCTTATCCGGCGCACCCGCATGACCACCCGCCGCGCCGACGGACGTTCCGCAATCTCACACGTCAAAGTACTTGAGCGTATTCAGTCCCCATTTGGGGCCTTCACGCTCGTCGAGGTCCGCATTGAGACCGGCCGCACCCATCAGATTCGAGTCCACATGCAATCGCTCGGCCACCCTGTGGTCGGCGATACCCTGTACGGAGCACCCCACGTCATCCCTGGCCTCGACTCGGAACTCAATCTGGACCGAAATTTTCTTCACGCCGCCCACCTTTCCTTTGCTCACCCCAAAACCAATAAAGCAATGGACATCGACGCACCCCTTCCGTCCCAACTTCAGGCGTTTCTCGCAGCAATTCGCGCCGATTAGCGGACAATTTGAGTAGAATGATGCAAGTGACTGCAACTAAGCGAACGAACCGTATGCCCCGTCTGTACCCTTTGGCCCTTCTCCCACTCGCCCTGGTGTTTACCGCACCGTTGCTTGCGCAGACAGCGACCCAGCAACCTGCGACCGCGCCTCAAGCGACGGCTCAGCAAGGTGCGTCTGCCGCTTCTCAACCAGCTGCTCAGAGTGCAGCAACACAGCAGTCACCCGCCACGAATCAGGCAGCGCCTTTGCAAGACGAACCCATCACGACGATTAAGGTTCAGGTCAACGAGGTCAATCTTGTCTTTACCGTGACCGATAAGAAGGGCCACTTCGTCACCGGTCTCAAGCGCGAGAACTTTGGCTTGCTCGACGACCAGCGTCCTCCCGAGGCTGTCCGTCACTTCACCCAGCAGACGAATCTCCCGTTGCGCGTCGGTATCATGCTCGACACCTCAAGCTCCATCCGCCAGCGCTTCCAGTTCGAGCAGGATTCCGCCATCGAGTTCCTCCTGCAGATCCTCCACCGCAACGACCGCGCCTTTGTCGAAGGTTTCGACATCCAGACCGACGTGGAGCAGAACTTCACCAACAACATCGATCTTCTCAATCAGGGAATTCACCGGCTTCGGCCCGGCGGGGGTACCGCACTGTATGACGCCCTCTACAAGACCTGCAAAGACCAGATGCTGACTCTCAAGGAAGATGAAGCAGTTCGCCGCGCTCTCATCCTCGTGTCAGACGGTGACGATAACTACAGTCGCGCACAGGAGTCTGACGCCATCAAAATGTGTCAGCGCGCCAATACGATCGTCTACACCATTAGCACCAATATCTCCCCCAGCCGGGATAAGGGTGACGAGGTCCTTCGTGCGATCTCAGAGGCAACCGGAGGGCAGCCCTTTTATCCGACGCGCATAGAGGATGTTGCTACCGGGTTCCGTAACATTGAAGAAGAGCTTCGCAGCCAGTACTTGCTCGTCTACGAGCCCGCTCAGTTGAAACAGGATGGGTCCTTCCGGACTATTTACCTCCATGCATTTGATCCCCGTTACCACGTCCGTGCCCAGAAGGGCTACTTCGCACCACGGCCGCCGCAGTAAAGACAATCGAAAAATCTAAATCCAACGAATCCCACCTAAACGATACACAGGGTGGGATTTGTTTTTCGCGCCACGGGGCGAGTAACTATAGCCGTGAATCGGTGTCTAAACGCTAGAGGCATTGCAAATGATTCGTTCTTCTCTCCTTGCAGTTGTGTTTGCCATAGTTGTTCCGATCGCATCCGCGCAGCAACCCGCGGGTATTACCCAGACGCTGAACGATCTTGCTGACCAGCCCGCCACGCATGTCTCCTTTACCTTCGATCGCTCCATGCTCAGCTATGCCACCAGCTTCATCGACAACGGAGATGGTGACGTCAAACGAGCCGCCGCCGCATTGAACAGCATTACCGTCGATACGTATCGCTATCAGCGGCGCGCCTTTTACACTCCAGAGGCGATGAACTCGATCATTGCGAGCTATCACGCTGCCGGATGGAAGCATCTCGTCAACGCCAACCCTACGCCGGCCTCAAGCGCTCAGCCCCATAACGCGATCACTGATCTCTGGCTGCACTTCAATGGCGCAGAGATCGACGACGTTACCGTCCTCGTCCGCGCTCCTCGCGACATGAACCTCATCCAGGTCTCTGGAGCGCTCCGCCCTCTGGATCTGATTCACCTAAGCGGTCACTTCGGCATCCCGAAGGTTGACCCCAACGCTGTCATGGTTCCCGCACCGGACGGAAAATAACAGGCGATTTTTAGCGCTCAGTACTGCTCCACCTTTTGCAACAGCGCCAGCTTCCGCTCAGGAGGCAGAAAGCTAGCCTCAACCGAGTTCGCCGCCAACTCTCGCATTTGCTCCAGCGAGAACTCGAAACGGTCCTGCACCAGTACGTACTCTCCCAAAAGGTCGCTGCCGAACATAGGCGGATCGTCCGAGTTAATCGTGACCATCAAGCCAGATTCGAAGTAAAGCTTCACGGGATGTTCGTCCAGCCCCTTGCAACACCCTGTCTTCAGGTTGCTCGTCACATTCAATTCCAGCGGAATTTGCTTCACCGCCAGCACGTCCAGCAACTCTGAGTCACTTTGCGCAGAAAGCGCATGCCCAATCCGTTCCGCCCCGATATTGATCGCCGACCAGACGCTCTCGGGCCCGCACGATTCGCCCGCATGGGCCGTCAGCCGTAGCCCCGCAGCCTTGGCCTCCGAATACAGTTCACGAAACTGGTCTGCAGGTCCACGCGCCTCATCTCCGCCAATCCCTATTCCTACAATGCTTGGATACGCTGCCCGCAGCTCCGCCGCCTTGTGAAATACCCGCGCGCACTCCTCTAACCCAAAGTGCCGCACCGCATCGATAATCCAGAACACAGTAGTTCCAAACTCTTTCTCGCCACGAACTCGCCCCCGCTCAATCGCCTCAACGTAAGGCTCTACCTCGGTCTTCTTCCAGAAGTAAATAATCCCGAACGAGATATACACCTCGGCATGCACCACCCCCTGCGCCGCCAGCTCTTTGATCATGTTGTACGTAATCAGTTCATAGTCGGCAGGCCCGCGCAGCCGCTCCGTCACCGCCTTGAACGACATCAGAAACCCGACAAAGTCCTCATACGTGTAAAGCTTCTTCGCCGTCTCCAGCGTCAGAGGCTCCGCATCATGCCGTCTGCTAAGCTCCACCAGCGTTTCCGGTTTGATCGTCCCTTCAAGATGCAGATGAAGCTCTGCCTTAGGCAGCCCACGCAGCCACCCAACGACATCGATATCTTCTCGCTTTTCCTGCTTTCGAGCCATCATCCTAGTCTTTCACGAAATTACGCTGCAAAGGAGTTGATCGATGCGAGCGCCAGAGCGCACAACTACTTCGGAGCCCTCTGCCAACAGTAGGCTCTCCGGTTGCTGGTTACTTAAGTCGGAAAAGGTCGCGCCATATACCTGTCCGAAATCCACGTCGATCGCATATTGCTTAACCGGATAGATTTGCCAACGCGGATGCAAGACTTCATACTCCGATGTCCCGCCGGCTCTCAGCTTGGTGTAACCCCAATAATGCTCTGTAAAGAACTCTTCTTCGCTGGCAATTCCAATGGGTTGCGCTTCAGAGGCAGCGGATACCCGCATTTCATGCCATGCACTTTTAGTGCCCCAACGATAGGCCACCGAGAGACCAGCGCCTGAGCGCAACCACTCATGCTGCATTCGTACCGTTGCGTAATTCTCTTCATAAAACGTCTTCGCGACGAAACTCAAAGCAAAACGAGGCACAAGCTCCTTGATAAATACGACACCTCGTTTTTGCAATCCCGTCCGGTCGATACGGCGCACATAAAACCGGAGATTGACCTCTTCAAACTCCACATGAAAAGGAACGCGAAGCCCCTTTAATCGGGTCTCTTGAAAGAGGAAACCCACGAGGCTCACGTAGCATTGACCATTGTAGGTATCGAGCTCTGTACCGCATGGCAGATAAGGGCGCAGCAAACTCTCAGGCACTACGTAGTTTGCCATTATTAGCTTGCGCCACTCGGCCGTGAGGAAAGTCTTAGCCATGGTCCTTCTTCACTGCATATCTAATTACCCAGCGTAAAACTCACTTCGCTTCCGGCTATAGAACACATAGACAACCAGCCCTATAATCAGCCACACAAAGAACCGCACCCAGGTCTTCGCCGGTAATCCAGCCATCAGCAGAACACAAAAGAAGACACTCAGCGTCGGAATCACCGGCCCAAAAGGCACCCTGAATCCGCGCACTCTCTCCGGCTGCTTCACCCGCAGCACGATCACCCCAATCGACACCAGCACAAACGCAAACAGCGTCCCGATGTTCGACATCTCTGCAAACGTACCCACGTCGAACAACCCCGCCGGAATCGCCACCAGTATCCCAGCAACCCAAGTCGCAAACGCCGGTGTCCTGAACCGCGGATGTACCTTACTGAACGCACTCGGCAGCAACCTATCACGAGACATCGCAAACCAGACCCGCGCCTGCCCCAGCTGAAACACCAGGATCGACGAGATCATTCCCACGATTGCGCCCAGCAGCACCGCCAACCGTACCCAGTGGAGGCTATGTCCCCCCGGCGTCTGGGACACACGCTTCAGTGCATTCACAACCGGGGCCGCGTCACCAGCCACCGTATGCCAAGGCACCATTCCCGTTAGCACTACTGCCACGCCGATATACAGGATCGTGCACACCACCAACGTTGCCAAAATCCCTATCGGCACGTTTTTCTGTGGATTCTTGCACTCCTCACTCGCCGTCGACACTGAATCGAAGC
Source organism: Edaphobacter sp. (assembly GCA_035566575.1). Classification (GTDB taxonomy): domain Bacteria; phylum Acidobacteriota; class Terriglobia; order Terriglobales; family Acidobacteriaceae; genus Edaphobacter. The sequence continues at coordinate 6,513 of DATMQZ010000031.1, read as the reverse complement.
CGATATACGTGAAGAAAATAATCGAGCCGCCCGCCAGCACACCGCTCCATCCATTCGGTGAGAAAGGCACGTAGTTCCCCGGATGAATAAAGCTGATACCGAAGAAGATGAAGACCAGAATTGCCGCAATCTTCACCAGCACCATAATGTTGTTCGTCTCGGCCGATTCCCGGATACCGCGCACCAACACTACGGTCAACAGCAGCACAATCAGAAACGCCGGAATATTGAATCCCGAGTGCCACCCCGGCTGGTAGATATCGCGCCCTTGCAGATCCTGCAGCCCCAGCGGCAAATACGCCGGCGAAAGCCACTTCGGCGACATCTTTATCCCCAGCCAGTCCAACAGGTCCACCACATGCGCCGCAAACCCTACACTGACGCTCATATTACTGAACGCATACTCCAGGATCAGGTCCCACCCGATAATCCAGGCAATCAGTTCACCCAGCGTCGCATACGTATAGGTATAGGCCGAACCCGCGATCGGAATCATGCTTGCCAGTTCTGCGTAACAGAGCCCGGTCAGCGCACACACGATCGCCACCAGGATCAGCGAAATCGCCAGCGCGGGCCCAGCTCCCGGACGTCCCGCCACCGCACCATGATGCAGGATCAGGTCGATCACCGGCGAGTCTGCAAGCGATGCCATCGCCGCCTGGTTTCCGCCGATAGCGACGCCAATAACGGTAAAGATTCCCGACCCGATGACCGCGCCGACTCCTAGCGCCGTCAGCGATACCGGCCCCAGCGTCTTCTTCAGCGCGTGCTCCGGCCGTTCCGATTCAGAGATCAGTTTGTCGATCGACTTCGTTGCAAAGATTTGCCTGGCCAGCGCGTACGCTCCTCAAACAGAATTGGTGCGGTTGTCCGCGTCACAAAACATCTTGAGATTGAAATCTAGATAGGAGGAGCTTACTCCCTGAGCGGAGTATTTTGGAGTACCAATGCAGCGGGAGCCGCATTAGTTCTCTTCTCCGCTCAGAGAGCGTCGTGCGTTACCGGTTACCGCTTGCTCTGACCGCGAGAAGCCTTCTTGATCTTCGCCTTATTCTCACCGCGAGCGCCTGTACGGGGTGCCTTGGGAGCTGCCTTCTTGCGTGCCGCCCGCTTTACCTTCTTGCGCTCTTCTTTATCTGCAATGCTCTTTGTATTTGCCATTTACTTTTGCCAATCTTTCTTTATCTGCGATTTTCGGAACTTAGAGGCGCTCCAACTGGGCAAACTTCTCCACCAGCTTCTTCACGCCATGCTGTTGAAATTGTACTGTAATCTTCGCGTCATCCCCATCCCCTTCGCGACGAAACACGATTCCTTCCCCGTACTTCGGGTGCCGAACCCGCGAACCCTGCTTCAGCCCGGTCTTACCTGTGGGTTCCGGAATATCCAGCTTTGGCCGCGAAACCTTCTGTCCACGCCCCGCAAAGAAGCTCGCAATATTGTCGATTGAGCCGCTCCCAGCCCCGCTCCTAGCCCCGCTTCCGCCCACCTTCCCGCCAAACTTACCCTGGCTGCTCACGCCTCCAGACGCCGCACTCTGATCCTCATCCTCGTAGCTATAGTGCCTCTCACCGGCCTCAGCATTTGCTCCCCCGCCAAACCGGTTTGCCTTCGGATAAGGAGTCGAATAAAGCCCTCCACGCCCGGACCCGTAACCATATTCTGACCCGGAAAACTGAGGCCGCGCCGCCGGACTTCCAAGGTCCTCAACCAATCGGCTCGGCACCTCCTCCAGAAACCGCGAAGCGATGCTCTGTTCCGGCATATCGTTTCCGTACCGCCTCCGATACCGAGCCCTCGTCATCACCAGCGTATCCATAGCACGCGTCATTCCCACGTAGCAGAGCCGCCGCTCCTCTTCCAGGCCAGCCGGCTCCATAATCGTCCGCCCACTTGGAAACAGTCCTTCCTCCATCCCCGTCAGGAACACCAGCGGAAACTCCAGACCCTTAGCCGCATGAAGCGTCATCAGCGTCACTCGCGCCTCTTCGCTATAACTGTCCGCATCGCTCACCAGCGCAGCATGGTCGAGAAACTCATGTAGCGTTTCTCCACGCTCCTGTGCATCCTGAGCAGCATTCGCCAATTCCTTCAGATTCTCAATTCGCGAAAAACTCTCCGGCGTAGCCTCTTCTTCCAGCGACCGGATATATCCACTCCGATCATTCAAAAACTTAATCAACTCGGGCAGAGTAGCCGGGTCACCAGGCTTGCGAAACGACGGCTTCTCGTCACCTATGGAACTGGGTGCCCCATCTTCGCGGCCGCTTTTGGCCGCTAAGGTGGGTTTGCCGCCGCGACTCTCTTTCAACACCACCGGAGCAAACGGATTGAAGCTGGCCGCATCGATCCCATGCAAGGCATCGGAGTCAGTGGAGTTCTCCGCAGCAATCGTCGAAATCTCTTCAGTGGGGCCAAAATCAAACCCAAAATTAAAGCTCGTATCGAACGAAGTATCCGCTTCAGCGGCTTCTTCAAGCGGCTCTTCCGACGAATCATCGCCAAACGCTCCAACATCAAACGAAGCATCCAAATCAGAAGATGCATCCGCAACATCCGCGCTCAACTTCTCCGCAAACTCCGGCCCCAGCATCGCCCGCGCATCTTCAATCAACCGCCGGAAGCTCCCCAACGCAGACAACGCCCGCGGAGGCAACAGCTTGTCTTCAATCGCTTTGCCGATCGCATCCCACGTGCTCATCCCTGAAGCAAGCGCCATCCGCTCCAGCGTCTCCATCGTAGTCTTGCCGATCCCACGCGGCGGCGAATTGACAACCCGATTCAGTGCAATCGAGTCATGCAGATTCTGCACCAGCTTCAGATAGCTAAGAATGTCCTTTACCTCAGCGCGGTCATAGAAGCTGAAGCCCCCAACCATGTGGTACTGAATTCCATACCGTCGCAACGACTCTTCCACCAATCGCGACTGAGAGTTCGTCCGGTACAGCACAGCGCATCGCGGTGTATCTTCCTGCGCTCCTGCCTCACGCAGATACTTCCGAATTCGGTCCGCCACAAACAGCGCCTCATTCTCGCCATCGGGAGCCTCATAGTATCCAATCAGGCTTCCGCCCTCACGCGCGGTCCAAAGATTCTTGCCCTTGCGCTGCGTATTCTGCGAGACAACAGCACCAGCGCCCTCCAGAATCACCTGCGTCGATCGATAATTCTGCTCCAGGCGAATCGTCTTCACATCCGGAAAGTCTTTCTCAAAATCGAGAATGTTCTTGATATCGGCGCCGCGCCAGCTATAGATCGACTGGTCTTCATCACCCACCACGCAGATATTCTTATGCGACCCAGCCAGCAGCTTCATCAACTCATATTGCGGACGATTCGTATCCTGATACTCATCGATCATCACGTATTGGTAACGGCGGTTGTATCTTTCTCTTACCTCGGCGCTCGACTTCAACAGCCGAACCGTCTCCAGCAGCAGATCGTCGAAGTCCAGTGCATTCGCCTTGAACAATTCCTTCTTGTAGATCTCGAAGATGTGCGCAATCTTCTCCTCCATGGGATTCGTCGAAGCGAGAAAATACTCCTGCGGATCGATCATGTGGTTCTTCGCCCATGAGATTCGACCCAGTGCGACCCTCGGCTTCAGACTCTTGTCATCAATCGCCAACCGCTTCAAGGCTGCCTTCACCACGGCCTGTTGATCGGTCTCGTCATAGATTGCAAATGTCTTCGTCAGCCCCACGCCGTTCACACGCAGAGCTTCAATATCTCGTCGCAGTACACGCACACAAAAGCTGTGAAACGTAGACAGCATCGGCTTAGCGAGCGAGCTGTGCCCCAAAATCTTATCGACGCGCTCGGCCATCTCTTTTGCCGCTTTATTTGTAAACGTCACCGCAAGAATAGAGTCCGCAGGAACCCCACGCTCCTGTATCAGGTAAGCGATGCGATGCGTAATCACCCGTGTCTTGCCGCTGCCGGCTCCAGCCAGCAGAAGCACCGGTCCGTCTACCGAGCGGATGCCGTCCTGCTGCTGAGGATTCATATTTTCTAAAAGTTGACTCAACTCGATACACACTCCATTAACTATCTTAAGCGTCGATCCTGTGAGCCTCCTAATCGCACAGTCTCTCGTCCCAGATCCTCAGCCTCTCATCCCATCTTTATTCTCTCCGTCACATTGACGACCGTAATTCACGCAACATCAACGTTTCTATGGAACCTTCTTCGTCTAAGTCTCGTACTGCATATCAACGCTGAGATCTCTGAACCATGGCAGAGAGCCCCTCGTTGAAATCTGCTAACGCTGGGAGTTATCCATGAAACGTCTCAACTCACTCGCTGCTATCGTCGTCGCTATCTCTGTGCTTGCGCCATCGGTTGCCTTCGCGGCACCAGCCAGCATGAATGTCGCGGCAAACGCAATGTTCGCGAAGACGAAGACAATTCATTTCAAGCTTCTCAACGACTCAAGCTCTGCCATGGAATTTAAAGTCGGCGATAACGTCGTGAAGCTCGACGCCGGCAAATCACTCATCGTCAATCTCCCCGTTGGTGCACGCGTTCTCTGTAGCACCGCGACTCCGCTTCATGAGTCTGGTTCCGTCATCGCCGAGGTAACAGATTCACTGAACGGAGCTATTGTCCACGTCAAATAACCGTCCTTGTTGGCCGCTGACATCAATTGCAGCGACTGGCATGCTTCCAACTCCTCGACCGCGCTCACGGAACAGCGGTCGCTATCTTCGGTCGCAATAAAAACCTCAGGAGCTGTCATGAAATCTCGCAACTTTGTCATCACTGCCGCTGTTGTCGCAGCTATGGTAACGCCACACATCGTTTATGCAACGCCCGTGAACTTTCATTCACCTCTGAATGCGATGTTCGCGAAAGAAAAGACGGTGAAGCTCAGCCTTAAGAACGGCTCTGGTTCTTCTGTCGAAGTGAAGGTCGGCGAAGAAGTCATGACGTTGACCGCCGGTCAGGCCGTTAATCTCAATGTGCCAGTCGGAACCCGCATTGTTGCCAACACGGATACCGCCACAGTAAAAGCAGGCACGCTCATCGCACAGGTCTCGAAAGAACTGAGCGGATCAGTCGTTACTCTCAAGTAGTCCCACGCAAGTTTCGCTGGCCGGGTGGTGATACCAGGACGCGTTTACACCTTGTAAAGGCGTCTTGGTATCCTCATCACAGATGATTCACAACATAGCCGTCTTCTGCGCCTCGGCCAACGGAAACAATCCTATCTACCGCGAAGCAGCCGAAAAACTCGGCCGCACTCTCGCCGAAAAAAACATCGGGCTTATCTATGGCGGAGCTACCGTGGGCCTCATGTCTGCTGTAGCAGAGTCTTGTCTCACCGCTGGAGGTCGCGTCGTAGGCGTCATCCCAGAGGTTTTGGTCGATCTCGAGGTTGCCCACCATGGCATCACCGAGCTCCACATCACCGACACCATGCACACCCGCAAGGCCCTCATGGGCGAAAAGGCCGACGCCTTCCTCATCCTTCCAGGTGGTTTTGGAACCTTCGAAGAGATGTTCGAAGTCCTCGCTTGGCAGACTCTCAAGCTTCACCAGAAACCCATCGTTCTGCTCAACATCAACGGCTTCTACGACCCGCTCCTGGCCTTCCTCGATCACTGCGTCGTCGAAGGCATGCTCAAACAAAAAAACCGCGAAATTCTCCTCGTGGCGGACACTGTTGAAGAAGCGCTCGCACAGCTGTGCGCCTGATGTTGTCCAGTGGCCATAGATGGCCTAAGCAATCAAGGCTGTCTGGTGCAGACTCTGTGCGATCCCATCCCAAAGCACCAGCCGCACGCGCAACGCAGTCTGCGCTGCTTCTGCGGCCTCCTGCCACTTCACGCCATCTGTCCCGCAGAGTTCGCTGATCATCCTTAGCGCCATCGGCCCATGTTCGTCGCCATCTACCTCGATATGCCGCTCCAAATACCACCGCAGCGTCTGTAGCCGTCCTGACAATCTCTCGTCCTGATCGCGAATAAACCAACGAAACATATCCGGAATAAGGTCCTCGCGACCGAAGGTAAACGCCGCTGCAATTTCATGCAGCTTCCCGCGTTCAATGCACTCGAATGTGCCTTGTACGAACTGCTGTGCCGCGGCAGGCGCGCCGCTGCGAGTCAGCGCACTCGCCCATCCCTTTCCATCTTCGAGTCCGCGTACCAGGTTATCGATGGCAAACGTATCCGCTCCACACTCCTGCATCGCAAGCCGGTAAAGTTCGAAGTGGCTCACTGCCCGTCCTCGATACAGGTCGCTCTCTTCTCCTAGAACAATCTCATTCACGAGTCGCCGGCTCTCCGGAAATTTACTCGGTGTCCACGGCACATCGATGCACGTTACTCCTCTTTGCAGCGCTTTGAGCAGTGACATGAAGTCCCAGACCGCAAACACATGCGACTCCATAAAGACATGCAGATCGTCAATCGTCTCCATCGCCGCATACAGTCGATGTCCCGCCAGCTTTGCGTATAAAGGCCGCAGCCGCTCGGAGAGCATCTGCAACTCTTCACTCTGTCTTGTTCC
>DATMQZ010000030.1:0-28112 GCA_035566575.1 Edaphobacter sp. | reverse complement strand
CATGGCGCTTGCAGTTGCGTTGATACGCGGTATCTCCCGCAAAGAATCGAAGACCCTCGGCAACTTCTGGGTCGACACCACCCGCGCCTCGCTCTGGGTTCTTCTACCCACCTGCCTCATCTACGCGCTGCTTCTGGTCTCGCAAGGCGTAGTACAAAACTTCCGCCCCTACGATAGGCAAAACTCGTGCAGTCGCAATCTGTAACCACAACAGGCACAGATGGCAAATCCACGACTCAAACCGTTACGACCCAGAGCATCGCACAAGGCCCCGTAGCCTCACAGGAAGCCATCAAGATGCTAGGCACCAACGGTGGCGGCTTCTTCAACACCAACAGCGCCCACCCATTCGAGAACCCAACGCCCCTCGCAAACCTGCTCGAGATGTTCTCCATCTTCCTCATCCCCGCAGCCCTCACCGTCACCCTCGGACGCATGACCCGCGCACCCAAGCACGGCTGGGCCGTCTTCGCCGCCATGGCCGCACTCTTCTTCGTCGGCGTCTTCGTCGCCTACTACGCCGAATCACAACCCAACCCACTCCTCCACGCTTCAGGAATGCGTATCGACCAGCACGCATCGCCGCTCCAGGCTGGCGGCAACATGGAGGGCAAAGAAGTCCGCTTCGGCATCGCGAACTCCGCTCTCTTCGCCACCGTTACCACCGACGCAAGCTGCGGCGCCGTCAACTCCATGCACGACTCCTTCATGCCACTCGGCGGTCTCGTCCCGCTGGTAAACATCATGCTCGGCGAAGTCATCTTCGGCGGCGTAGGCGCTGGCCTCTACGGCATGCTCATCTTCGTCGTGCTCGCAGTCTTCATCGCCGGCCTCATGGTTGGCCGCACGCCAGAGTACCTCGGCAAAAAGATCGAATCCTTCGACGTCAAGATGGCCATGCTCTACGTGCTCGTCTTCCCCCTCTCGATCCTCGGCTTCTCCGCCATCTCGCTCCTTACGCCGACCCTCGGCCTCCCCGGTATTACGAACCCCGGCCCGCACGGCCTTTCGCAGATCCTTTACGCCTACACCTCCGCCACCGGCAACAACGGTTCCGCCTTCGCCGGCATCAATGCGAACACCCACTGGTACAACTTATCGCTCGCCACAGCCATGCTCGTCGGTCGCTTCTTCATGATCGTGCCCATGCTCGCGGTAGCAGGCAATCTCGCAAAGAAGAAGCTCGTGCCCCCGTCGCCCGGAACCTTCCCCGTGCACACACCGCTCTTCACCGTGCTGCTCGTCGGAGTCATCCTCATCGTCGGCGCGCTCACCTTCTTCCCCGCGCTCTCGCTCGGTCCCATTCTCGAGCACCTCCTCCTGCAAGCCGGCAAAACCTTCTAAGCCAGAAAGAAAAAGAGAAACCTCACATGGCAAACACCCGCAAACGCTCTCTCTGGGACACAAAGATCGTCCGCCGCGCCCTCATCGATGCGCTGGTCAAGCTCAATCCACGCACCATGATGAAAAATCCCGTCATGTTCGTCGTCGAGATCGGCAGCCTCATCACCAGCATCTATCTCTTCCGCAACATCGCCGCACATCATCAATCGGTACGCTTCGACCTCCAGATCACGCTCTGGCTCTGGTTCACCGTCCTCTTCGCCAACTTCGCCGAAGCCATGGCCGAAGGCCGCGGCAAAGCCCAGGCCGACGCTCTCCGCCGCGCCAAATCCGAAACCATCGCCGTCCGCCTCCGTAGTGACGGCACCACCGAAAATATCGCCAGCTCCGACCTCCGCAGCGGCGATCTCGTCGTCGTCATCGCCGGCAGCATGATTCCCGGCGACGGTGAAGTCGTCGAAGGCGTAGCCTCCGTCGACGAGTCCGCCATCACGGGCGAATCCGCCCCCGTCATTCGCGAGGCCGGCGGCGACCGCTCCGCCGTCACCGGAGGCACCCGTGTCCTCTCCGACCAGATCAAAGTCCGCATCACTTCAAACCCCGGCGAAACCTTCCTCGATCGCATGATCGCTCTCGTCGAAGGCGCCGAGCGTCAGAAGACCCCCAATGAGATCGCACTCAACATCCTTCTCGCTGGCCTAACCATCATCTTCCTCCTCGCCGTAGTCACACTCCAGCCCATCGCCATCTACTCCTCGGCCCCACAAACGGTCTTCGTCTTAATCTCACTCCTCGTCTGCCTCATCCCCACAACCATCGGCGGTCTGCTCTCCGCCATCGGCATCGCAGGCATGGATCGCCTCGTCCAGCACAACGTCCTCGCCATGTCAGGCCGCGCTGTCGAAGCAGCAGGCGACGTAAACACCCTCCTGCTCGACAAGACCGGCACCATCACCCTCGGCAACCGTCAGGCCTCCGAGTTCATCCCCGCGCCCGGCGTCACCAAAGACCAACTCGCCGACGCCGCACAACTCTCATCCCTCCCCGACGAAACTCCCGAAGGCCGCAGCATCGTCGTCCTCGCCAAAGAGATCTACGGCCTCCGCGGTCGCGAGCTCCACGAGCTCAACGCCGAATTCGTCCCCTTCTCCGCAATCACGCGCATGTCCGGCGTCAATCTCGATGGCCGCATCATCCGCAAAGGTTCCACCGATGCAATCGCAAAGTTCCTCTCTGAAAACGGCGGCACCATGCCCGACGAAGTCCGCGCCGCAGTCGAAGTCGTAGCCCGCAGCGGAGGCACACCTCTCGTCGTCGCAGAAAATCGCAAAGCCCTCGGCGTCATCCACCTCAAGGACATCGTCAAAGGCGGCATGAAGGAGCGCTTCGCCCAACTCCGCTCCATGGGCATCAAGACCATCATGATCACGGGCGACAACCCTCTCACCGCCGCCGCCATCGCACGCGAAGCTGGCGTCGACGACTTCCTCGCCGAAGCCAAGCCCAAAGACAAGATGGACCTCATCAAACGCGAGCAGTCCGAAGGCAAACTCGTCGCCATGACAGGCGACGGCACCAACGACGCCCCCGCGCTAGCTCAGGCCGACGTAGGCGTAGCCATGAACACCGGAACCCAGGCCGCAAAAGAGGCAGGCAACATGGTCGACCTCGACAGCAATCCAACCAAGCTCATCGAGATCGTCGAGATCGGCAAGCAGCTCCTCATGACCCGCGGCGCGCTCACCACCTTCTCCATCGCCAACGACGTAGCCAAATACTTCGCCATCATCCCAGCTATGTTCGCCGCAACCTTCCCCGTACTCGCAGCGCTCAACATCATGCATCTCAAGACGCCGCAGTCGGCAATCCTCTCGGCCGTCATCTTCAACGCTCTCATCATCATCGGCCTCATCCCGCTCGCACTCCGAGGCGTTGGCTACAAAGCCATGTCAGCCGAAGCACTGCTCCGCCGCAACCTGATCCTCTACGGTATCGGCGGTATCATCGTCCCATTCCTCGGCATCAAGCTCATCGACATCATCATCACAGCCATCCACCTGGCCTAAGGAACACATATGCGTCGCAATCTCATCACCGCCGCTCTCTACACCGTCGTTACCACGATTATCTTCGGCCTCATCTATCCCTTCGTCGTTACAGGCATCGCCCAGATCATCTTCAAAGACAAAGCCAACGGCCAGCTCATCCAACAGAACGGCCAACTTATCGGCTCACGCATCATCGGCCAGCCCTTCACCGGCGCAGCCTACTTCCACTCACGACCCTCCGCCGCAGGCAACGGCTACGACGCCGCCAACTCCAGCGGCTCCAACTACGCCCCGACCAATAAGAAACTCATCGACCGCGTAACCACAGACGTCACCGCACTCCAGCAAGACAACCCCAACACCGACATCCCCATCGACCTCGTCACCTCCTCCGGCTCCGGCCTCGACCCCCACATCACACCCGCAGCCGCAGAATTCCAGGCCCCCCGCATAGCCCGCGAACGCCACCTCTCTGACGCTGCCGTCCACCAGCTCATCGACCGCCACACCGAAGGCCGCCAACTCGGCTTCCTCGGCGAACCCCGCGTCAACGTACTCGAACTCAATCTCGACCTCGACCGCACCGCACCACTACCGACATCACACTAGAGCTATCCAGAAACTATCGTTCATTCCAAGTCGTAATCCCGTTGCCCTTCCAGGTCGTCATCCTGACCCTGAGCGAAGTCGAATGGGGAAGGATCCCTGTATTTGTCCTTGCTCTTGCCTTTGTTTTAAATCCGTCTCTCCGCGCAAATCCGCGGTAAGCCTTCATTTTTCGCGCATCTTCTGACTCGTATCTTTCAAACATGCTCTGCTAGCATGGCTTCCTTATGGAATCCTTCAACTCCGCTCGTCGCGAGCTATTGAAACGAGGCGGCCTCGGCCTCGCCGCCGTAGCCGCCACAGCAGTACCCACCACCTACGCCTCCGCACAATCACCAACCCCCTCCCCAAACATCTTCGACATCCGAACCTTTGGCGCAGCAGGCGACGGCAAAACCCTCGACACCCCCGCCATCAATAAAGCCATCGAGGCCGCCGCATCGGCAGGCGGTGGCACAGTCCTCTTCCCTGCAGGCACATGGCTCTGCTTCTCCATCCATCTCAAAAGCCACGTCGACCTCTACCTCTCGCAAGGCGCCACCATCCTCGCCGCAGACTCCCCTCTCCCCGGCCAATCCACCGGCTACAACGGCGGAACCTATGACGCGGCCGAACCCAACAACCCATGGGAATCCTTCCAGGACTACGGCCACAATCACTGGCACAACTCACTCCTCTGGGGCGAAAACCTCAACGACCTAAGCATCACCGGCCCCGGCCTCATCTACGGCAAAGGCCTAAGCTTCGGCGGAGGCAACGACCCTCGCGGCAACTACCCCACCTACACAGCCGAGCAACCCGGCGTAGCCAACAAAGCCATCGCGCTCAAGAACTGCCGCAACGTCATCTTCCGCGACTTTTCCATCCTCAAAGGCGGCCACTTCGGCCTCCTCCTCACCGGCGTCGACAACCTCACCATCGACAACCTCAAAATCGACACCGACCGCGACGGCATGGACATCGACTGCTGCCACAATGTCCGCGTCTCCAACTGCACCGTCAACTCCCCCTGGGACGACGCCATCTGCCCCAAGAGCAGCTTCGCCCTCGGCCACGCCCGCCCCACCGAAAACGTCACCATCTCCAACTGCTACGTCACCGGCGCCTACGAGCTAGGCACCCTCCTCGACGGCACCTTCAAACTCTTCGCCCCCGAAGCCCGCGTCCCCCGCACCGGCCGCATCAAGTGCGGCACTGAGTCCAACGGTGGCTTCAAAAACATCACCATCTCCAACTGCGTCTTCGACGGCTGCGACGGCCTCGCCCTCGAGAGCGAAGACGGCGCCCTCTGCGAAGACATCACCATCTCCAACATCACCATGCGTAACATCCGCACCGCGCCTCTCTTCTTCCGCCTTGGCTCCCGTCTACGCGGCCCCAAAGACACCACAAAAGTCGGAGCCCTTCGCCGCATTCTCGTCAACAACATCATCAGCCACAACGCCGAATCCCGCCTCTGCTCCATCCTTAGCGGCATCCCCAGCTACGCCATCCAGGACATCAAGCTCTCCAACATCTACCAGCAGCACAAAGGCGGCAGCCCCGCAGAATCCCTCGCTATCCGCCCACCCGAAAACGAATCCAAATACCCCGACCCCGGCATGTTCGGCCCCATGCCATCTCAAGGCTTCTTCCTTCGCCACATTTCGAACCTCGAACTAAGTCACGTCGAAGTCGCATCCATCGCACCCGACCCACGCCCATCCTTCTTCCTCGAAGACATCACCCGCGCCGACTTCATCGCCGTCACCGCCCCCACCGGACCCGCCGCATTCAATCTCAACAAAGTCACCGACCTCCGCATCCTCCTCAGCCGCGCCGCACCCGACACCCACCTTTCCACTGCCGACAGTAAAATTCTCTAATTGTGCTGATGTGTCCGTGTCCTCATCGTCTACACTGATTCGCACACAGACACGTCAGCCTCCAGAGGACCGAGCATGCCTTACACCGTCTCACGCAACGGCCAGACCTACGGGCCCTACACCATTGAAGAACTTCAGCGCTACGTAGCCTCCGGCAACATCCTTCCATCCGACATGGCCAAGAGCGACGAGATGCCCAACTGGCTTCCCGTCTCCCAGATCCTCGGCGCTTCCGCCGCCACCCAAGCCCCCATCCCTCCGGCGACACCCACCTACCCGCAGCCCACAGGAGCCATCTATCCCGATCCCCCAAATCTCAACTGGGGCCTCGCACTTCTTCTCGGCTTCTTCACCTGCGGCCTCTTCATCGTCTTTTGGAACTTCGTCCTCGCCACCTGGGGCAAGCGCGTACAGCCCGCCAGCAAAGCCCTCATGTACTACATCATCGGAGCGGTCCTGATCTTCATAAACTTCGGCGGCTCCTACGGCGTCTTCGTTGCACTCGGCCATCACCATCACCCGCATCAAAGTGTTCTCAGCAGCCTCATCACCATCGCCAGTTGGGTCGTCCGGCTCATCGCCCGCTTCACCCTCCGCGACGACATCGAACGACACTTCAACGGCCCCGAGCCGCTTGGCATCAGCCTGAGCGCCGTCATGACCTTCTTCTTCGGCGGCATCTACTTCCAATACAAGCTCAATCAAATTAACGATCTCAAGCAGGCCATCCGCTACCAGAACACCATCCGATGACCGCATCTCTCCAGGGCCGCGCGACAAGCATCTCACGCGCGGCCGCACCTCTCCTCGCCATCGCCTCTGCAGTAGTCCTTCTCCTTCTCTTACCGCCCACGCGGTACACCTTCTACCCGCAGTGCCCCATCTACAGCTCATTTCATCTGCTATGCCCCGGCTGCGGCACGACACGCGCAATCGCAGCATTGCTTCGCGGCCACCTTAGCGAAGCCCTCCACCTCAACGCCCTCACAACCCTGATGCTCCCCATCGCCACCGCATACGCCATCCAAATCTACCGCAGCTACCTAAGCGGCAAACCCATCCACTGGCCCCAACCATCCCGCATCACCATCTACACAATCCTCTGCATCACAATCATCTTCACCATCGCCCGCAATCTCTAACCTGTTTTGCATCTTGTCATCCCACAGGGATCTCCTTCTGTCGTTGCTTTTGCTTCTGAGGAGGAGAAGGAGGAGATAGACATCGGCTTAGCCCAGACCCGTCGCTGTCTTTGTTTTGCTTCTGAGCTAGGACTGGGCTTAGCCCAAACACATCGCTGTCTTTGTTTTGCTTCTGAGCTAGGACTGGGCTTAGCCCAAACACGTCGCTGTCTTTGTTTTTGCTTCTGAGGTAGGCCTGGGCTTTAGCCCAGGCATTAAAAGCCCTCAGAATAAGGGGCTTTAGCCCCTGAGGTTTGCCTTTCTCGTTCGTGCCTTTAGAGTCTTCCCGCCAAAACGCAGAAGGCCCCGGCATCCCGCCGAGGCCCTCCTGCAGACGCTTCAATGAATCGGCTTACACCTCAACCGCAACCGGCTCACTGACAGGCGTAGCAGAACCGCCCTTCAGGTCCGTTCCGCCGGGCTTGCGAATATCGATGCCGCCCTTGAAGAACGCGCCGTCTTCAATCGAGATGCGCGCCGCGATCACATCACCCGTCAGCGAGCCTTCGCTGCGAATGTCCACACGATCGCTAGCCTGGCAGTTACCACGCACTTTGCCAAGCACAACAATCTCACGCGCCACAATGTTGGCCGCTACCTGGCCATTTCGGCCTACGGTCACACGGTTGCCGGGCAGGTTGATCGCGCCTTCCACCTTGCCGTCGATGTACAGCGACTCAGAGCCTGTCAATTCACCTTTTACGATAAGAGACTTGCCAATCGTCGCCTGCTCGCCCGTCGGCACCGCAGCCGCGGTCGAACTGCCGACCGTCGCTGACCGAGTCGGGCTGGCCTCAAAGCTTGCCGGCGGGGTCGGGCGTACCGGTTCAGGAGTTGAGGGGCTATTGCTTCCGGGCTGATTCGGTTTCCACATATTCGTTAATTTCCTTTCGTCTCTTCACTGCAAATATCGCCGCTGCGGGCTGCTCGCACGCGCCACCACACCGGCAGCACGCATTCTTTCCACGATACTACGCTGCAATTCCCTGCGTACAATGCACGATTCACAATCTATTCCACAGCTTTTGTGCCTTTTCGTATACCCCCGGAAGACCTTTCCTCCCTCTCCGCAATTTCTACCCCACAGTATCCCTTTTATTCCACCCCCCAAAAGTGCCACCGCACCAGCACCTGAGCGACTCAATCCTCCGATAGCATAGCCACACGGAATCCTCCCAGGAGAGTCTCATCTTGAATCCAGGCCGTCTCCTTGCCCTCTTTCTCTTAGCTGCCCCACAACTCTTCGCCGCCGCCCCCAAGGTCCACACCGTCACCCTCGGCCCCATCCGCAAAGTTCCCTACACCCAACCCGACGCCACACCCGACACCAAATCCGACGAGACCTCTACCCTCAAAGTCCGCCCCCTCTTCGTCGACGACCGCCAGAAAGAGTGGACCATGGGCGAGGTCCACGACATCACCGACCGCACCTTCGCCATCCGCCGCGCCCTCCACATCAACGACTCACTCCCCTCAGAAACCTCCCAGCACTGGGTCTGGCAGCCCGGCCCCTGGATCACAGTCGACCGCATCACCGGCCATATCACGGCCCTCCACCTCCCCGACTTCGATCCCGTAGTCTCCAACGCCGTCTGGTTCCGCGACTACGCAGCCTACTGCGGCACCACCAACACAACAAAGGGAGGCCTCTTCGCCATCGTCGCCCAACTAGGCGCCCGCCGCGCCGTAGTGCAAAAACAAATCGACAAATGGCCACAACCGAACCACTTCATTCCGGTCTGCCAACCAGCAAAATGGGCCCGCCTCCCCACCCGCGTCATCCTCCAACCCACCGGCGGCGACCCCATCACCTTCGACGTCCTGGGCACCTCCTCCATCATCGAAGAAGGCGACAACGCCGACGAAAATTAACCCAATCTCCGAGACAGCCCCCAAGCCAACCCAAAAATCATTCCCACCTTTAGCTCGACTAGAGCGACATAAAAAGCTCCGCCATTGCAAAAAAACTTCACCATAAAAAGAAGCTTCGCCACAAAGAGTCGTCATTCTGGGCTTCGCCACAAAGAGTCATCATCCTGAGCTTCGCCACAAAGAGTCATCATCCTGAGCTTCGCTAAAAGAGCCGTCATTCTGAGCGAAGCGAAGAATCCCTGTATTTTGCTTTTTCCGTTGTAGTTGCAGTTGCCTTCCTTTGTTTGTCATCCCGCATGGATCTGCCGTTGCCCTTGCCTTTCTTGCTTGTCATCTCCGAAGGGATCTGCTTCTGCCGTTGTAGTTGCCGTTGCCCTTTGTCATACCGTAGGGATCTGCTTCTGTCTTTGCCGTTGCCTGTTCTCCCCAGCCTGACGAATACAGCAAGGGGTGCCTCATCCATCGCGGTCTCATTGCGATGGGTGGGAATGTAACCCGCTTCCAAGCCAGCTCTTGCTTTTGCTGTTGCTTGTCCTTTTGTTTGTCATCCGTAAGGATCTGGCGTTGCCCTTGCCTTTCTTGCTTGTCATCTCCGAAGGCATCTCCTTCTGCCGTTGCCTATTCGCCCTCGCCATTGTTCTTGCCGCTGCCGTTGTTCTTGCCGTTGCCTCTGAGGTGGAGCGGGGCTTTAGCCCCGCGTCTAAAAGACCAGCGCAAAGCGGTCACCGCTCTGCCGAAGGCCGGAGTGAAGGCGAAGCCGAAACGACTGATCTATTGCCGTTGTTGTTGTTGCCGTTGCCGTCGCATCTTAGGTACCCCAAGACTGGTAGCCCAGGGCTTTAGCCCTGGTTCTCCTTGGACCTCTCAACCACCCAAAAGAAATGGGCTTTAGCCCTGAATGTCTTCCTCCCACAACCCAAACTAGACCAATAACTTACCACCACCACCCTCAAAATCCCCAACAAAACCAAATGTCAAGCCGAAAAGCCACTCAAGCCAAACAAAACAAACCACATCCCCATTGCAAAAGAGTTTGACTCAATCCGATACAATTAAATAAGAATCAGAAAAGAATCCCCGGCACAAAGCCGGGGATTCTCATTTAACCCCATAGTTCTTTTAGAAAGAGGAATTTACCCGTAACCCATTGATCCACAATATTTTGCAGCTAACCCATCTGAATACAATATTTTACAGACGCACCCTGCCCGCAAGCGCAACAAAACAAAGAGGATAGCAACAAAAATACCCCCACCCACAAGGGGGGTGGGGATACCAATGAATTAACAGTCAGAACTATTGAGCAGCAGCCAGGATGAGCTTCCTCAAAGACGGCAAAAACGTAAACCGCACCAGCGCCGCATTATTCTCCGCGTCTTTAATGAGCTGCAACTGCTGATCGCTCCAACCCGAAGGAGGCTTCTGCCCGGATTGCAGATACCCAAGCGCCGCTGTCCCAGCCTTCGCAAGCTGTTCCAGCTGCGTCACTCGAACCTGCGCATCAGGCATCCGCGGAGACCGCGCCACCAGTTCCGTAAGCGCAGGAATAGCATCCTGCCAAGACTGGAACCGCTGCGCCAAAGCACGTCGCCTCTCCTCCGCCGCAGACCCACCGCTCACCACGGCATCCACCTGCGTGCGAATCTCAAACCGCGAAGGAGGATCAGGCACCACTGCATCCACCAGCCCGCTCAGCGGAGTCGTAGCGTCCGTATGCTGCGCCTCATAGCGATCGCTGAAGCTCACCGGCTCCAGCACCGAAGCAAACGTAGTCAAAGCAACCGGATTCTGCGAAGCCGCCAAACTGCGCAGAGCCCGCTGCGGACCGGAGATATGGTTCAGCCCGACCAACTCCAGTTCCAGCGAAGTCGGCCAAAGTCTGCGGTACATATCCGCTACATCGCGCACCGAAGCCGCCGACCAGAACCGCTCTGCCACCGCTGCCGTTCGCGGCCAGATGCGCGAATCAATCGTCCGTTCGTTCAAATGTTCGGACCACATACAAACTTCGCCACCAAGGATGCGAGCCTTCTCCTCCGCGGTCAGCGAAACATCCGATGGAATCGGATCAGCGAGATAGTGTTCCTCGGCTGTCTTCATTCCATCCAGATAATAAGGAGCAGACAGAATGCCCGTATAACCTTGACGCGCCCCCTTAGCCAGCGAGTCACCGCCGCGCCACGACTGCACGATCACATCCTTCGGCAGTCCCGGCGTCAACACCTCATCCCATCCAATCATGTGCTTCCCATGCTTGGTCAAAATCGGAAGCAGCCGTTGATTGAAGTAAGCCTGCAACGCATCCGTATCCTTGATGCCCTTGGCCTTCATAAAGGCTGCAATCTTAGGATTCTCGCGCCAGGCCTTACCGGTATTCTCATCGCCGCCGATATGGAAGTAAGCATCAGGAAAGATCTGCCCCATCTCCTCAATCAACGCATCAAGAAACTTATAAGTCTTCTCCTCCGTAGGATCGAGCGACTCATCGTGAATGCCAAACACAACAGGCAACTCCGTAGGAGCCGCCGAGCTTCCATACTCCGGATACCCGATCAACCAGCTCACCGAGTGCCCCGGCATATCGAACTCCGGCACCACGCGAATCCCACGCGCCCGAGCATAAGCCACAACCTCACGCATCTGTTCCTGCGTATAAAACTGACCGCCCGAACCCATGCCGGTCAGCTTCGGAAATCTTTTGCTCTCTGCCCGAAACCCTTGATCGTCGCTCAAATGCCAATGAAACACATTGAGCTTCACCACCGCCATTCCATCCAGCGTGCGCTCAATCATGCTCACAGGCTCAAAGTGGCGACTCACATCGACCATCAATCCGCGCCAACGAAATCGCGGCGAATCCTCAATCTTCACCGCCGGAAAATGACAAGCGCCGCGCTCGCACTCAATCAACTGCAGCAACGTCTCCATCCCATGCAACGCACCAACAACAGTAGCCGCACTCAACTTCACCTGCGCAGTAGATACAACCAGCGAGTAAGACTCATCCTCCTCCAGCGTCTGCACCACTGCGCCAGCGCCCTTCACATCCACCACCAACTCACCCGCACCATCAGCCTTCGGCCCAGACTGCGACTGACCCGAAACGTACTCCAACCGCCGCAACATGCGGTCGACTCCGCCCTCCAGCCGAGCATCATGGAACTGCCCATAAGTCATACGAAGATGCGCCGTCACAGGGAACGCTCCCTGCCCCATCTGAACCGAAGCTGGAACAGGCATCATCACCGTCTTATCGCCCACAGCCGATCGCCCATAGATCGTTCCCGAAAGCAACAGCCCCACTATAACGACAGAAGCACGCGAGCACAGCGAGCGAAGAGATACTCTCCGCAGAGGAGACACATCCTGATGCATGTACTTTCCTTTCAGACCAACAGAACTGATTCGAGTAACGCGTAAATGAGTATAGGTCTACAACTCGTGAAACCGGAGCATCTATAATCCCGCCATGCAAATATACCGGTTCTGCCTGTCCGCTCTTCTCCTGCTCACGTCGATCAGCCCCGCAGGCTCACCCATATTTGCCCAGACACCCAGCTCCACAGAAACCATCCTCCACCCGGCGGATCTCGATTCCCTCATCCCCGCCACCGTCTACTTCCAGGGCCAATCCGCCACAGTGCAAAAGCGCAACTCCGCCGGCGTTCGTTTCAACGGAGGCGCCGTAATGTTCGCCACCAAGATCGACACAGGCGGCTATTCCTCAGGCATTCAGGAGCGATACCAGGCCTATCTGATTACTGAAGTTCCCCTGACCATCGGCGGAAACCGCCTCCCGCCGGGCGCCTACGGGGTCGGCTTCATCGCCAACAACAAGTTTGTTGTCATGGACTTAGGCGGCCATGACCTCTTCCTGGCCGACTCTCAACATGACGAAGCACTAACTAGACCGACTCCGCTGCAGATTCTTCCTGACCGCACGCCCCAAAGCTACCGCCTATACGGCGGCAGAACGTTTATAACGTTCAGCCGCGCCTCTGAATCAGGAAAGTAACGCAGCATGCGTAATAAAGTCCCCTCGAATCATAGCTAAGTCAGTCCTTTACAAGGACAACCCTCTACCCACGGTCCTCTTTACTGAGGGGCTTCCCCCTCCAATGAAGTTCTTTGGGGCATTAACACAATCTAGAACTCCCCATTTCTATTTTGTTGTTACTTAGGCTTATCTCTTGACAGTTGTGATTTGCGTGTGGCTTACTTGGCAGCGGTAAAAATTATCACTCTTACAACTTTGATTCGAGATTGACACTGCAGCGCCGCGTGTACACCAAAAGGCACAACTGGCGCAGCACTAAACCGCAACAGATCACACAGGATACCAAGCATATGAAAAACACTATTAGACGGCTATTCCTGGTCTTGCTGCCGCTGGCCCTGGCATGCTCTAACATCACGCTTCATGCACAGACGTCCTTCGGTCAGATCGCCGGCACTGTCAACGACCCAACCGGCGCAGCCGTCAGCGGCGCGACCATTACCGTAACGAACGTGGACACCAAGGTCGCCCGCGTCGTTGTTGCCGACAGCAATGGCTACTACGTCCTTACTAGCCTGCCTATTGGCAATTACACTCTGCAGGCGACAGCACCGGGCTTCCGTGGGGAGCAGCGCACCGGCCTCTCCATCACGGCCGATGCCCACATTACGGCGGACTTCCAACTTCAGGTCGGCGGCGCGACTGATACCGTAAGCGTCTCCGCCGTTTTAGGCGAAACCCTGAACACCACCAGCGGCGAACTCGCGCACGTCATCGATCCGGCGCAGGTCGCGAATCTTCCCTTGAATGGCCGCAACTACGTACAGTTGATGACCCTGATCCCTGGCGCCATCACCACCAATCCTGATAACTTCGCCATCACGACAAGCCTCGCGTCCAACACCCAGTCCATCAATGGCAACAGGGCCGACTCCTCCAACCTAACCGTTGACGGCGCCTACAATCAGGTGGCTGGTAGCAACTCGAGCTTGATGAACAACGTCAGCCCCGACTTCATTCAGGAAGTTAAGATTGCAACCTCGAACTTTTCCGCAGAATACGGCCGCACCTCCGGACCTGCCTTCAATATTGTAACCAAGAGCGGCACAAACGGCTTCCACGGCGGCGTCTTCTACTACATGCGTAACAACTACCTCGACGCCCGTAATTACTTCGCGGCGAAAAAGACCCAGCTCATCTATAACGACTTCGGTTACAACGTCGGCGGTCCTGTCTTCCGCAACAAGTTGTTCTTCTTCGTCGGTGAGGAATGGAGACGTCTGCGTCAGCAAGCAGCCCCAACACGCTTTACCGTTCCTAGCTCAGCGCAACTCGCTGGCCACTTTTCCACTCAACTTTACTATCCCGGAACCAAGACCCCCATTCCAAACAACGACATCAGCTCATTGATCACCGCAGATGGCCAGGCCATCGCAAATGTCTACAAGACGATGGCGGGATTGGGTCTCAGCTATACCGATCAGGCAATCGCAAACAACCTCACTCTCGCACCGACGAACCCGCTCAATTTCCGGCAGGATTTCGTTCGTCTCGACTACCACATCAACGACAAGCACTTCCTGTACGGCCGTTGGATCAGCGATCACAACACCCTCATCGATCCTTACGGCACCTTCTCCGACAGCGGTGTTCTTCCTACCACACCCACACAGCGTAACCGTCCCGGACAGAGCGTCCTGCTCGCTTACACATGGAACATCACACCCTCCATCATTAATCAGGCACAGGCGAACTTCAGCTACGCCGCCCAGCGCATTCCTCCTTATGGCGTCAACTGGGAACGTTCCACCTACGGCTTCCAGTACAACCGACTCTTTCCAGGCGGCGGATCCTATCCCAACGGCATTCCCAAAGCGACCATCACCGGCTTTGCTCCATTCCAGGGCCCCAACTTCGCACTCAAGTCGCCAACGACTGATATTGAGGTCGGTGATTCGGTCTCAATCGTCAAGGGCAACCACCTTATCAAGACCGGCGTGATCGTCATCCGAGATCGCGTCGATCAAAATGGCCGTCCTTATTACACCGGAAACGTCAACTTCAACGGCAGCAACAGTGCAACGACCACCGGCAATGCTCTGGCAGATGCTCTGATCGGTAACTTTGCCAGTTACTCGGAAGCAAGCGCCGATCCAACCGGCCACTTCCGCTTCACTCAGCCAGAAGCCTATGCTCAGGACAACTGGAGAGTGTTTCGCAACTTGAGCATCGAGTACGGCATTCGCTTCCAGTACATTCAGGCGATGTATACCCAGGGCAACAACATGGCGAACTTCGATCCCAAGGTATACGCCGCAGGCACACCTGTATCGCTCAACACCAACGGAACGCTCGTTCCCAACTCTGGCAATCCCTTCAACGGTCTGGTCCGTGCAGGTAGCGGCGTTCCGTCCGATCAGGCAATCAGGGTCCCGAATATCAACACCGCGCTCTTCCCACTCATCCCGGCCGGCGCACCTCGCGGTCTTTACAATATGAACGGAGCTTTTGGACCGAGGTTCGGATTCGCATACGCTGCGAATGACAAAACCTCTATTCGCGGCGGGTACGGAATCTTCTACTTCCGTCCCGAAGGCAACCTCACATTCAGTTCGGTCAATGTTGCGCCATTTCTCACTAACACAGAGTTCGACAATGGAAACCTCGCAACGCTCGGCCAGGGCACACCGAACACCAGCGCACTGCAAGGCACCATCTCCGCTATCAATCCTGGCCTGATCAACCCCTACGTTCAGCAATACAGCCTCGGGGTGCAGCGTCAACTACCCTACGACATGTTGCTCGAAACAAGTTATGTAGGAAACGTTGGCCGCCACCTGGTGCGTCAACCAAATATCAACTTCCCGGACCTGCCTTCCGTCGCGGCCAATCCCAAGTACAGCACCAACTACTTCAACCCGTACAAGGGCTATAGCGCGATCAACATGTGGCTGAGCGACTCCACCACCAACTACAACGCATTGCAGATCTATCTTTCGAAACGTGCCGGCAGGCTCAACTTTACCGCTGGTTATACCTATGCCAAGAATTTGGGCGATTCGTCCAGCAATAACTTTACGCTGGAGAACTGGCGGAACCTGCCCTACAACTACGGCTCTTTGAGCATCGACCGCAAGCACGCCTTTGTAGCAACAGCTGTCTGGCAGATCGCCGAGCTCAGGAACCAGAACACGCTCGTCAGGGAGACGCTTGGCGGCTGGCAGTTGAGCGGAGTCGGACGCGCCCAGAGCGGTCCTTATTGGACCATCATCAGCAGTACCTCCACCGGCAATCGTCGTGCAGACTTCCTTGGCGGACCCTATCTGGTCCAAAGCGGCCGCAATGCAAACAACTACATCAATAAAGCTGCATTCACCGCCCCTCCTGCTGGCCGGTTCGGCACCTCAGGTGTCGCTCCGGTGGAAGGCCCAGGACTGCAGCAGATTGATGCAACCCTCGCGAAGACCTTCCTTGCCGAAAGGCGCGTACAAGGAAAGTTCCAGTGGGACATGTTCAACGTCCTAAACCGCACCAACTACTCCAACCTCAACGCAACAACAACAAGCAGCAGCTTCGGAACAATCTCCGCTGCCTACCCGCCACGGCAGATGCAGTTCGGACTCAAGATTCTCTTCTAACCTGCTCTAACAAGCAACAAAAGGGCGGAGGTTGCATTCGTGCAACCTCCGCCCTTTTATGTCGACCGTACATCAGACTCATTGCCGTCTCAAATCATTTCTGTGTAACTCGCATCGCGATCCGTCTGTTCTGCGCACGCCCTGCCTCGGTAGAGTTATCACCCACAGGAAACTGTTCTCCGTACCCCTGCGAACTAAGCCGCGATGCGTCGATCCCCGAGTTGACCAGTGCATCCATTACATTCTTAGCCCTCGCGGCAGAGAGCGACATATTCGCAGCCGCATCGCCGGTATTGTCGGTGTAACCGCCAATCTTCAGATGAACATTCGGATACGCTTTCAGAATCGCGGCAATATTCCCTAGTTGCTCCTGCGACGAAGGCTGCAGCGTCGCGCTTCCCGTATCGAACAGCAAGCGGTCGAAGTTGAACCACGTCGTGTCATCCACAGGCTTGGAAGAATCGTTGAGAAACGCGATCAGCTTATTCTCGACTCCAAACTGGGGAATATTAAGTTCCACACCATCCGGCAACTTTGTCGCGAAGAACTGCCCCAAAGCGGAAACAGCCGAAGCTCCAGCGTTCGATACCGTTTGCACCGCCTCGCCCACCGGCGCTTTCGCCCGATTGAAGAACCACAACAACCCGAGCAGCAGTACCGCGAGCAGAATAACCGGCCCTAGCCAACGACTACCAGCCTTGGCTGCCGCTACCGGAGCAGCGGCGGCAGCAGCAGCATAGCCAGGCACACCTCCCAGCAAAGAACTCAACCCGGCAGGTAGAAACCGTGTCAGCCCCGACGCCTCGCTCTTCAACTTACTGGCGAGATCCGTTGCACTCGACCCACTCTCGCGTACGTGCTGACCTAGCGCTCCCAGCACAAGGGGAGCAGCCATGCTCATCAGCATCCCAGCCTTGCCGCTTGAAAGCCCCGACGATTGGCCAATTGCATCCGTAACTGCCGGCAACCGAGCTCCGAAGACACTCGAAAGAAAGCGGCTTCCCAGATCACTAATCGTCGAGCCCGACGCTCCCGAAACAACAGCACCAGGATTCGAGATCAGGCTGGTAAGCGCGCTCGGCGTATTCGCGGGATTTGTGATCATGCCGAAGATCTGCCCCATAAACCCGGGCTCATCAACTTTAGCCGCTACCCCGGAAAGGATCGCGGCTGACCCGCTCTGCAGTCCACGCTGAACAGTCTCCGTAGACTCTCCAAGCTGCGAAGCGATCGGCCCGGCGACATTCGGGCCAAGCAAACTCATTACGCTCTCGACGATAGAACCTGCCATACGTTCTTCCTCCTCTTTAATCCGTCAAACGGTCCCTCCGTTTTTTATTGATGGCCGTGGTGCATGCGCTCACAACAAGAGGATTCGCATCCAGCTCCGAGCGCCAACCCATACACGCCCGTAATAGTGGCCCATGAAGGCGAAGCAATACTAAACCCGCCTCCGAACAATAATCAGCATTCCCCAAAAATTCACTTTGAGGTCATCGAATATCACCGACCGCATCAAAACGGTCCGTACCTGACAAAATAGCCAATCGAAAGGGCTTACTCTTCCGCCTCATCGTGCAGCGGCCTCTTCGCGGTGGCCAGTATCTTCTCCGAAAGCGCTGGCGGCACCACATCATAATGATCCATCTCCATTCGGAAGCTGCCCCGCCCCTGCGTAATCGACGTCAGCGTACTGCCATAACTCAGCATCTCAGCCATCGGAACCTCAGCCCGTACTGTTGTTCCCGCACCCGTGCTCTCCATCCCTTGCACACGCCCGCGCCGCCCATTCAGGTCCGCCATCAACGCTCCGGCACATTCATCAGGCGAATCGATCTCTACCCGCATCACTGGCTCCAGCAACGCCGGCTTCGCCTGTTCCATACACTTGCGAAACGCCAGATGTGCTGCCATCTTGAACGACATCTCGCTCGAATCGACATCATGATAGCTTCCATCGAACACCGTTACCTTGATGTCAACCACCGGATACCCAGCCAGAAATCCCCGCGCAGCCGACTCATGAATCCCTTTCTCCACTGCGGGCACATACTGCCGCGGAATTGCTCCGCCAAAAATGTCATTCTCAAACACAACACCACTACCACGCGGCAACGGCTCCATGCGAATCTTGCAGTCGCCAAACTGCCCGTGTCCACCTGTCTGCTTCTTATGCCTACCCTGCGCCTCGGCCTTTCCACGAATCGTCTCACGGTACGGAACCTTCGGCGCCTTCAGCGTCACCTCCGTGTGATAGCGCCGCTTCAGCTTGGAAACAATCGCCTCAATATGAGGCTGACCCGCCCCTGCAACCAGAAACTCATTCGTCTGCGGATCACGGAAGAACCGGACCATCTGATCTTCTTCCATCAACCGATGCAACGCCGGACCCAACTTGTCTTCATCAGCGCGCGTCTTAGGCTCAATCGCGTACGTCATCGCCGGCTCAGGCATCGGCACCGGTTCCAGAAAAATCTCATGCGCCCTGTCGCCCAGCGTGTCTCGTGTCAGGGTTGTCCGCAGCTTGGCGACCGCACCCAGATCCCCTGCATGAAGCTCCTGCACCTCAACCGCTTTTCTTCCCTGCATGATCGAAAGGTGCGCCAGCCGCTCCGCCTCTTGATGCGTAAAGTTCTGCACCGTCATGTCGTTCTTCACCACGCCACTCAGCACTTTGAAGAACGAGATCTTTCCCGCAAATGGATCCGTCATCGTTTTGTACACATACAGCGCCAGCGGCTCTTTATCGTCCACTCTTCGCATCACAATCTCTTCATGTGTCTCTAGATCAGAAGCACGGGCTTCTCCATTCGCATGTCCCTGCGCACCGCGCTGAAATCCCCGCACCGCCACAGGCTCGCGCTCTACCGGAGAGGGTGCATACACCTTCAGAAAATCCAGCAGGTGATCCGTACCCACATTCGTCAGCCCGCTCACATAAAGCACCGGAAATATCCTGTCCTCGCGAATCGCCTCATGCAGCGCCGTTGTCAGATGCTGCTCTGGAATCGTCCCTACGCTGAAGAACTCTTCCATCAACTCATCCTTGCCCTCGGCCACCAACTCTACGAGAGCCTCATGCGCGGCCTTCGCATCGTTAGCAAACTGCTCCGGAATCTTCCCAATCTCTCCGTGCCCGTCACCGTCCGGCTTATAGAGAAACGCCTGCATCGTCACAAGGTCTACCACCCCATGAAATCCATGCTGGTCCACAATCGGCAGCTGTACAGGAACCACCTGCCTACCCCATCTTTCCTGCATCGTCTCAATCATCTTCTGCCGGCCCACCCTGCTATCGGCCTTGGCATGGTCCACCTGGTTGATCGCAATCACACGCGGCAGATTCACCTCCGCTGCGTACCGCCACACCCTGTCCGTCACCGTCTCCGATCCTTCCCGCGCATTCACCACCACTACCGCAGCCTCTACCGGTAGCATCGCCGCCCGCGACTCATGCAGAAACATATGGAAGCCCGGTGTATCCAGCAGATTGATCTTCACCCCGTTCCACTCTGCAAACGCCACCGCGTTCGCCATCGTCGTCCGCCGGGCAACGTCTTCCTCGTCATAGGCCGTCACCGCCGACCCATCTTCCACGCGCCCCCTTGCTGGCGTCATCTTTGCAGCATGAAGCAAAGAGGCTATCAGGGTCGTCTTCCCGCAATGCGCATGACCAACGACGGCCACGTTTCGAATCTCGCTTCCCATATACGCTCTCATCGATAGCACCCTCCCATCGTCGTCCCATCAAAGCTCATTTGTCCTGGAAGCATTCCAAACAGCACACATGCAGAAGCAGGGCAGAGGCACTGCCTTCCATCCGGTATAAGCTTGTCGAGTCGGTCTGCCATCCGCATCCTCATGGAGACACCAGCCTGCTGGTGTTCGCGCCGTCTCCAGCGCATTCGCCTTCCAGAACCGCCTCTGTTCACTGTGTCCAAAAGAGGCTTCTCAAAGGAGACACGGATGCTATCACACACACAACCCGACTCTCACGTCCCTCTCCGTCCCCACCTGCAAGTATTGACAGAGCATATGCTTAGGGAACAAATTCAATGCCGGTTTCTAACCGCAGCGAAGTAGGTTCAGGCTACTCATGTCAAACTCTGTGAAGATCTCGGGTACAAAATGTTAGACTTCCCCCACTCCCTTCTTGAAGTCTTTGTATCTTTGAGTCACAATCTGCCCGTTCGGTCTGTGTGAACATCTATGGAGAGCACAAAGTATCCTGCGTACCTCGTAATCCAAGACGGAGACCATTCACGCTCCGTCCCCGTCGAGCCCCTTCCCTTCACCATTGGCCGTCAGGCCGACCGCAACCTATGCCTGTCCAACTCGCAGGTCTCCCGCCAACACGCCGTCATCCGAGAAGACGCAGAGGGTTTCTTCATCGAGGACCAGGGCAGTCGCCACGGCACTCTCATCAACGGCATCCGCAAAGAGACCTCCCGCCTTCACTCCGGCGACCGCATCCAGGTCGGCACCTCCGGCGTAGTTCTCCTCTTTCACTCCAACCAGGAGCACCCCTCCACACGTCTTCTGCTCAACCGCATCTCTGGCGACTCCGCAGGCACAGAGCTCGAAAAGCTCTCCCTCTTCCTTCAGGCCGCGCAGAGCTTCAATAACACCCGCGTCCTCAACGACGTCCTCAGCACCATGATCGAATACACCCTCCGCCTCACCGGCGCCGAGCGTGGCTTCGTCTTCCTCGGCGACAACGCTTCCAACCTTCGTCTTGAATCCGGCCTCAACAACGAAGGTCTCCCCCTCGCAGACGACTCCAAGATCTCCCACTCCATTCTGCGCGACGCAGCCACCTCCGGTCAGGAATACATCATCGGCGACGTCAGCGGCGAGGGCCAGCCCATCGGTCGCGAAAGCGTAGTCGCCCACGAGCTTCGCAGCGTCATCGCCATCCCACTCCGCGGACGCAACTCCGATCGCCTCCTCGGCCTTCTCTATCTCGACAGCCGTCTCCGCAGCAGCACCCTCAACCGTGTCGGCCGCGACATCCTCCACCTCATCGCGACAGAAGCCGCCAACCTCCTCGAAAACGCTCGCATGGTCCAGGCCGAACGCGCCGCTGATCTCCTCCGCAATGAGATGGAGATCGCATCCAACATGCAGCAGAGCATCATGGCTCGCGACCTGCCCACCTTCCCCTACGCCAGGCTGATGGCCCGCTCCGTCCCCTGCACTGAGGTTGGCGGCGACTTCTACGACGTCATCCCCATGGAAGAAGACAACGGCTTCGTCGCCATCGTTGCCGACGTCTCCGGCAAAGGAGTGTCAGCCGCGCTCCTCGCCTCCATCATCCAGGGCATGATGTACGCCCAGATCAAAAGCGGAGCCTCCCTCGTTGACACGCTCAACACCGTAAACTCTTTCCTGTTCTCGCGCGTCTCCGGACGCAAATACGTCACTGTCGTAGCAGTCCATTACAAACCAGACGGCACTATCACCGTAGTCAACGGCGGCCATGTCCAGCCCTTCCTTGTCCGCAAAGACGGCACCATCGAGCCAATTCTCGACGGCGACGTTCCCGTAGGCCTCCTGCCCAACGCCTCCTTCCACCACATCTCCGCCAACATGCCAGCCGGCTCAAGACTCGTCCTTCTCAGCGACGGCATCACCGAATCCGAGAACTGTAACGGCCTCGAATTTGGAGCTACCGAACTCCAGCGCGACCTCGGCGCCGCCGACCCGATCCAGGCCATCTTCACCTCACTCCACCGCTTCTGCGAAGGCACCGCGCCACTCGACGACCGCACCCTGCTGGTCATCGACAGAACCACCTGATCTTTCTTTCATCTGTAGAGGTCACCTTGAAACTGCTTCTTAAATTCAACCTCATCGTCATCGCCCTCGTTGCCATCGGTCTAGCTATCGTCTCCTGGGTCGCCCACTCCTTCCTCGTCGACAACGCACGCGCACAGATCGTCCAGCAGGCCGAACTCATGATGCAGAGCGCAAGCTCCACCCGCGACTACACCAGCCACGAGATAAAGCCTCTCCTCATCAACACGCCGGCCATGCAGCACGACTTCCTCCCTCAGACAGTCCCCGCCTACGGAGCCACCGTCACCTTCGCCCGCCTGCGCCAGAAGTTCCCCGAGTACATGTACAAAGAGGCAACGCTCAACCCCACCAACCTTCAGGACCGCGCCGTCGACTGGGAAGCCGACATCATCGAAGCCTTTCGCAACAAACCGGATATGAAAGAACTAGTCAATGAGCGAGAGACCCCCACCGGCCGCTCACTCTACCTCGCACATCCCATCATCGCCACCGCAAGCTGCCTCGAGTGCCACTCCGTCCCCTCTGCCGCTCCGAAGATCATGGTCGACAAATACGGCTCAACCAACGGCTTCGGCTGGAAGCTCAACGAAGTCATCGGAGCACAGATCGTCTCCGTACCAATGGCAGTCCCTGTCCAGATCGCCAGCCGCGCCTTCAGGACCCTCATGTGGTCTCTCGTCGCTACCTTCGCCACAATTCTCATTGCCGTCGATCTCGTCCTCTACTTCCTTATCATCTTGCCCATGCGCAAGCTCTCCATCATCGCCGACCGCGTAAGTCTAGGCCAGCTCGACCAACCCGAAATCCCAGTCCGCGGCAATGACGAAATGGCCCAACTCACCGCATCCTTCAATCGCCTCGTCGTCACAGTAGTAAAAGCCCTGCGCATGCTCGACTAGAACCGGTTCACATGGATCCCTGTATTTGCTTTTGTCGTTGTCGTTGCTTGTTCCCTTGTTTGTCATCCCGTAGGGATCTGCTTCTGTCTTTGTCGTTGCTTTTCTTGCTTGTCATCCCCGAAGGGGATCTGCTGTTGCTGTTGCCCTTACCCGTTCTCCTGCATCCCCAAAAAGTGTCATCCTGAGCGAAGTCATTGCGAAGCAATGATGCAGTCGAAGGATCTGCGGTTTCTTTCTACGACACGCCGCTCCTCCGAACCTGCCCGCCCACCGAAGCCAGAAACTTCTGCCGCGCATCCGCCGGCTCAATCTCCCTCGCCACCTGCTCCACCAGCGCCTGCAGATTATTCGTACTACTCGAAGCCCGCTTTACCAGCACACTCGCAATCGGCCCGACATAGTGAGCCAGCTTCAGCGTAATCTCGCTCAACTGCTCCGGCCTATACTTCGACCCCTCCGAAACCACAGCCTGCCCCGTTTGCGTGGGAGCCCCAGCCCTCATTGTACGAACCCGAATCTGCGAAGCGTGACCTAGCTCCAAAGCATCCAGCGCCGTCAAAAATTCGCTGGCGGTCTGCCACCTCTCCTGCTTCTCCTTCGCCAATGCCTTCATCACCACCGACGAGACCTCCGCCGGAATCATCCGATTCACCTGGCTAGGCGAAACCGGGCTTTGCATCAAAAGCCCCCCAATCACCTGCGCGTAATTCGTACCCTCAATCGGCAGCCTGCCCGTAATCATCTCGTACAGCGTCACGCCCAACGCATACAAATCGGACCTCGCATCATGCGCCCCACCCGATACCAGCTCCGGCGCAATATAGTGCATCGACCCTACCAGCGCCCCCGTCGTCGTCAAGCGCGCATCAGGCACACCCAGCGCCAACCCAAAATCGAGCACCTTCACCCGCCCATCCGGCGTCACCATAATGTTCGAGGGCTTAATATCCCGATGGATCACACCACTCGAATGCGCATATTCCAGCGCCGTAAGCACCTGCCGCGTATACGCCACCGCCTGACCCAGCGTAATCCCCATCTCCAACGTGCGCCGCAGGTCCATCCCCTCAACGCACTCCATCACCATCACCAACTGCCCTTCGTGATGAAACGCCGTATGCAGTGCTGCAATATTCGGATGGTTCAACGCCGCAAGCACTCGAATCTCACGCGTAAACCGGTCCAGCATCTCCTTGTTCGCAGAAGACGCCGCCAGCAAAACCTTCATCGCCTCCATGCGCTCCGAGATCAGGTGGCGAACACGAAACACCTCACCCATCCCACCATCGCCAAGCACACCAACAATCTCATAAGACCCAACGCGAGTTCCCGGAAGCCATGCCATCGCACCGAGTCTATACGTTTAGCCGCCCGCGAGTAACCCCAATAATCCAGCCTCATCTACCACCTTCACCCCCAGCGAATTCGCCTTATCCAGCTTCGAACCCGCCTCTTCCCCCGCCACCACATAATCGGTCTTCTTCGACACCGATCCCGATACCTTCCCCCCCGCAGCCTCAATCTTCGCCTTCGCCTCATCCCGCGTCAGCGTCGGCAACGTTCCCGTCAGCACAAACGTCAGCCCCGCCAGAGCCGTCCCCACAACACGCCTCTCCGCCGTCATCGTCAACCCAAGCTCTTCCAGATCGCGCACCAACTGCAGATTCTTCTCCACCGCAAAGAACTCCACAATCGCCTGCGCCACCTTCGGCCCCACCTCGTTCACCGCCTCCAACTCCTCCGCCGAAGCCTTCATCAACTCACCCATCGACCCAAAGTGCTCCGCCAGCAACTGCCCGGTCCTCTCACCCACAAACCGTATCCCCAACCCCAGCAGAACCCGCGCCAACCCCGCACTCTTCGACCGTTCAATCTGAGCCAGCAACGCATCCGCCGTCTTCTCCCCCACGCGCTCCAGCCCCAGCAGATCCTCGCGCTTCAGCCGATACAGATCGCCAATCGTATGGATCAGCGGCTGACGAATCTCAATCGGCGCACCTTCCTCCGTCACCTCTTCTTCCGCGTTGCCACCCAGTTCCGCGCTCTGTCCAAGCAACTGCGCCACCATCGCATCTCCCAGGCCATCGATATTCATCACCCCCCGAGCCGACCAGTGCAACAACTCCTCCCGCACCCGCGCCGGACAAGAGTTATTCACGCACCTCCAATCAACCTCACCCTCCACCTTCTTCAAATCGCTCCCACACACCGGACACTTCTCGGGAAACACAATCTCCCGAGTCCCGCGCGGATGATCCTTATCCTCCACCACCTCGACAATCTTCGGAATCACATCCCCACCACGCTCGACCGAAACATAATCCCCGATCTTCACCCCCAGCCGCCCAATCTCATCAGCGTTATGCAGAGTGGCCCGCGTCACCGTAGTCCCGCCAATAAACACCGGAGCCAACGCCGCCACCGGAGTCACCTTCCCCGTCCTCCCCACCTGAAACAACACATCCTCCAACTTCGTCACACCCGCCCGCGCAGCAAACTTATAAGCAATCGCCCACCGCGGAGCCTTACCCGTAAACCCCAGCCGCCGTTGCTGCGCCGTAGCATCCACCTTCACCACAACGCCATCGATCTCGTATCCCAGCGAGTCCCGCAGCGGCTCCGCCTCAGCAATAAACTTCACAACTCCATCGATATCTTTCACCGTCTTCGCATGAGCATTCACGCGAAACCCAGCCGTCCGCAAAGCCTCCAGCGTACCCGAGTGCATCGGCAGCAACGTCTCCCCATCCTGCAGCAGAAAGTACGCATAAAAATCCAATCGCCTCTGCGCCACAATATTCGGCTCCAGCGTCCGAATCGTCCCCGCCGCCGCATTCCTAGGATTCGCCGCAGCAGCCATCCCCGCGGCCACACGCTCCTCATTCATCTTCACAAACGCTGCCTGCGGAAGCACCACCTCACCCCGCACCTCAAACCTCTGCGGCAACCCCGCCGCCTTCAACTTCGCAGCTGACACACTCAACGGCACCGACCGAATCGTCCTTACATTCGTCGTGACATCCTCGCCAATCGATCCATCCCCGCGCGTCAACCCACGCTCCAGATGCGCCGACCCACCCGCACCCGCCGCATAATGCAGCGCCATCGAAAGCCCATCCAACTTCAGCTCGCAAACATACCGCACGATCTCCGAAGCCGGCAGCCCCGCCCGCACCCGCTGGTCCCACGCCCGCAGTTCCTCTTCGTTATACGCATTGTCCAGCGACAACATCTGCCGCGAATGCGCCACCTTCGCAAACCCTTCCTTGGGCTTGCCCCCCACACGCTGCGTAGGCGAGTCCGCCGTCACCAACTCGGGATGCGCTACCTCCAGCTTCTTCAGCTTGTTCATCAGCGCGTCATACTGCGCATCGGTAATCTCAGGCGCATCCATCACGTAATAAAGATGCTCATGGTGCTGCAACTCATCGCGCAGCGCCTGTATCTGTTGGTCCGGTGTAAGAGCAGACGACATAGCCAGAATTATAGAGAGCCATCCATCCTAAATGACCCCTCACTCCACCTCACCCACCGTCGTCATTCTGAGCGAAGCGAAGAATCCCTGTATTTCGCCCTTGTTCTTGCCGTTGCCGTTGCTTTTGCTGTTGCTTTTGCCGTTGCTTTTGCTGTTGCTTATGTCGTTGCTTTTGCCGTTGCTTTTGCTGTTGCTTGTTCCTTTGGTTGTCATCCCGTAGGGATCTGCTTCTGTTGTTGCATTTGCATTTTGCAGTTGCAGTTGCTTCTGAGGTAGAGCGGGGCTTCAGCCCCGCGTCTAAAATCCGCCGCGAAGCGGCCACGACTCTGCCGAAGGCCGGAGCGTAG
This sequence comes from Edaphobacter sp., assembly GCA_035566575.1. GTDB lineage: Bacteria > Acidobacteriota > Terriglobia > Terriglobales > Acidobacteriaceae > Edaphobacter. The sequence continues at coordinate 1,041 of DATMQZ010000030.1, read as the reverse complement.
GCGTAGCCGAAGCGACGGATCTATTGCCGTTGCTTTTGCCTGTTCTTGCTGTGCTCATCAGTGCCGTCCCAATCAATCCAGCCCCATCAAATTCGGTGCCACCCACTCCCGCCGAGCCTCCACCGACCCCACCACATCAAAATCGTAATACCGCTTAAAAACATCCTTCTCCCCCACAAACCGCTCCACCGCCAACCTCGCAAATTCCGCCCGCCCCATCGCCCCAACCTCACGCCGCAACCCATCCAGCAGACGAATCCACATCGCAGTAATTGTCTCGTGATATCCACTCGTATCCGTGTTCTTCCCACCCACAGACTCGTTATACCGACGCACGCAAACCCGCATCTTCTCAAGCGCCGCATCGCGCCCGAGCTCATGCACATAGCAAGCCCCAGTCAGCAGATGCGCCCCATGCGTCCACCGCTCCTTCGGCAGCGTGCACCCCTCAAACGCCGCCAGAAACGCATCAATCTCCGATTCGCTACAAGGAAGTCCCGTCATCTATCCAGCATAAGCCAACCGCTCCAGATGCCGCCTCCCCCACGCGCAAATCTCCTCCAGCACCGGCACCATCGTCATCCCATACTCCGAGATCGAGTACCTCACACACACCGGCACGCCATCTTCCTCCCTCGCAACAATCCCATCCCTCACCAACTCCTGCAGATGCCGAATCAACATCCGCTCCGTAATCCCCGGAATACTCCGCCGCAGCTCACTCGTCCGCATCGGCCCATCCAATAGCCGCCACAGTATCGTTCCTTTCCACCGCCCATCAATCACCGATAGCATCGCATCGATCGGACAAGGCGAAATCTCCTTCTTCGAAACAGCCATCACCCCTCCACGCTCAGCTGACAAATTAGTCAGCCCCACTTCCTGAATCCCTCTCCATCTGATTCCACTCAGAAATCGTGAGCACGAACAAGGAGCCAACAAAGCATGCACCTCCTCGACATCATCACCATCCTCTGCATCGGCCTCATGGTCGGCACTGAGCTGACAGTCTCCCTCTTCATCAATCCGGTCATCTGGCAA
>DATMQZ010000029.1:0-17857 GCA_035566575.1 Edaphobacter sp. | reverse complement strand
CAATTCGACCTGTTCAAAGAAATAGCCTCCGCCGAGCAGAAAAAACCCTGGCAATCCGGCCACTCCGCCAAAACTCTCTTCAAAAAACACGATCTCCGAGTTGTCCTCATCACAATGGACAACGCCGCCCGCATGAAAGAGCATCACGCCGACGGCACCACCTCCATTCACGTTCTCAAGGGCCATATACGCGTCACCCTCCACGGCCAGGCCCACGATCTCCATGTCGGCAATCTCCTCACCCTCGCCGCCTCCATCCGCCACGACGTAGAGGCCGTAGGCGACGCCGCCTTCCTACTGACCATCTCCTGGCCCAGTTCGGAAGAGTTGGCCGCCATGAAGCACAGAGGCTACGGCGCCTAGCTCCATCCACCCGCGATGATGGTCAAACTCAAACGCGTCTACGAGGCGCCGTCCAAAGAGGATGGCACCCGCATCCTGGTAGACCGCCTCTGGCCCCGAGGTCTCTCCAAGGAAAAGGCCCGCGTAGACCTATGGTTGAAAGAGATCGCTCCCAGCACTGAACTACGAAAATGGTTCTCCCACAATCCCGCGAAATGGTCGGAGTTCGAAGCCCGCTACCACGCCGAGCTCAAGCAAAATCCACTCCAGTTAGCCCTTCTGAAACAAGCAGCGTCCAAGGGGCCGGCCACACTGCTATACGGCGCAAAAAATGAGGAGCACAACCAAGCCATCGTCCTGCAGAAACTCCTCAACCACTAACCCGTCACTTATCCCAGTCTAAAAACTCCTTATCTTGCTCGCGAAATTCCCCGCCGCGGCCAACAATAGATAAATGAGCACCGCAGCCTCCACCACCGGCCAGACCTGGAACACGGAAGCCTACGCCGCCAACGGCCGTTTCGTCGCCGACCTCGCCTCAGGCGTAGTCGATCTTCTCGCCCCTCAACCCGGCGAAACCATCCTCGACCTCGGCTGCGGTGATGGCGCCCTCACAGAAAAACTCGCCGCCACCGGAGCCATCGTCACCGGAGTCGACAGCTCCCCAGCCATGGTCGCTGCAGCCCGCCTGCGCAATCTCAACATCGACCATCACAACGCCGCCGACCTCCCCTACGAAAACCAGTTCGACGCCGTCTTCTCCAACGCAGCCCTCCACTGGCTTCCCGCAGCAAAACAGCCCGCTGTTCTCGGCGGCATCTATCGCGCCCTCAAGCCCGGCGGCCGTCTCGTCGCCGAGATGGGAGGCCAGGGAAACATCGCCGCCATACGCGTCGCCCTCCAGACTACCCTCGCCCCCTTCCACATCGACGCCGAGGCTACAGCCGAATCCTTCTACCCCTCCCCCGCCGTCTACCGTCGACTCCTCGTAGCCGCAGGCTTCACCGTGCAATCCATCAATCTAATCCCACGCCCCACCCCACTCCCAAACAGCATGGACTCCTGGCTCAACACCTTCCGCAACGGAGTCCTCGACCAGCTAGCCCCAACCGACCGCGCCGCCGTCCTCACCCAAACCGTAGCGCTTCTCGAACCCGCACTCCGCGACGCCGACGGCAACTGGGTCGCCGACTATGTCCGCCTCCGCTTCCACGCCACCAGACAATGTTAGACACCTTGCCGTCGCAGTTGCCTGTCTTTTTGTTTGTCATCCCGCAAGAATCTGCGGTTGCCGTTGCCTGTCCTTTTGTTTGTCATCCCGTAGGGATCTGCGGTTGCTTTTGCCGTTGCCGTTGCTTCTGAGGTAGGTCCGGGCTAGTAGCCCAAAGCTTTAGCTTTGGGTCTCCCGGACATAAAACCCCACGAAAATGCGGGGCTTCAGCCCCTGAGGTATGCCCCTACCCAAGGCACACAACCCTACGACTCCGACTCAAGATTCCCCAAACACTGCTCCAACACAGCGTTTAGCCTCTCCACACCCTCATCCGAAACACCCTTCCACACCCTCTTCTCAATCACCCTTGCAGCCTTCTCCGCCGTCTCCAGCAACTCCTCCCCACTCGGCGTTAACTGCGCAACCAGAATGCGATCGTTCACCTTATCTTTCACCCGGACGATCCACCCACCCTCTTCCAGGCTCTTCAACAACGACTGCGCCGACTGCGGTGTTATATAGCACAACCGAGCCAACTGAGCACCCGACGCCCCTGGCTCATTCCGAATCGCATACAACACCTGCAGCTGCGCAGTCGTTACCCTCTGCGGCCGCAGCGCCTCATCTAGCTGGCCCCGAAAATGGATCAGGATCCGCTTCATCAACTGCGCCGCGAGCCTCGTCTCTTCCTGCCGGCTTTTCTTCCCGTTGGTAGCCATATCAGTCTCCTGATATCATATCAGGAGACTGATATGGCAACGATGACTGCAACCCAGCAACTTACACCGGCGATCTGGAAGCCCCGCTTCAATCCGTGGGCCGTCGCTCTCACCGTCACCCTCGCCACCTTTATGGAGGTGCTCGATACCTCCATCGCCAACGTCGCCCTGCCCCATATCGCCGGTTCGCTCGGAGCCAGTCAGGAAGAAGCCACCTGGGTCCTCACCAGCTATCTCGTCTCCAGCGCTATCGTTCTTCCCATCTCCGGCTGGCTCTCCAACCGCTTCGGCCGTAAGCGCTTTTACATGACCTGCGTCGCTCTCTTCACCATCTGCTCCTTTCTGTGCGGCATCGCAACCAGCCTCCCACTCCTCATCTTCGCCCGCATCCTGCAGGGAGCCGGCGGCGGCGGCCTCGCCCCCAGCGAACAAGCTATCCTCGCCGACACCTTCCCTGTCGAAAAGCGCGGTCAGGCCTTTGCCCTCTACGGCATGGCTGTCGTCGTTGCGCCCGCCATCGGCCCTACCCTCGGCGGCTGGATCACCGATAACTTCAACTGGCACTGGATCTTCTTCATCAACATCCCCGTCGGCCTGCTCTCCCTCTACCTCAGCAACCGGATGGTCGAAGATCCGCCCGCGCTCAAGCTCCGCAAAGAAAAGGCCAAGCACGACAAGATCGACTTCATGGGTCTAGGCCTCGTCACCCTCGGCGTAGGCTGCCTCGAGTTCACCCTCGACAAGGGCCAGGAAAAAGACTGGTTCGGCTCGCCCATGATCGTCACCTTCGCTATCCTGGCCGTAGTTGTACTTCTTGTATTCGCTATATGGGAGTGGAACCACTCCGACCCCATCGTCGATCTCAAGCTTCTCAAGAACCGCAACTTCGGTACCGCTGTCTTCCTGCAACTGATCCTCGGCATGGTCCTCTTCGGCAGCACGGTCCTGATCCCGCAATACCTTCAGACCCTGCTCGGCTACACCGCAGAACGCGCCGGCATGGTCCTCTCCCCCGCCGGCTTCGTCATGATGTTCATGATGTTCGCCGCTGGCCGATCCCTCGGCAAAATCGATCCCCGACTCATGGTCTCGATCGCCTACATCGTCACTGCAGCGGGCATCTACAACCTCACGCGTCTCGACCTCCATACCAGCTTCGACACCGTCACCCTCTGGCGCATGTTGCAGGTCGTCGGACTGCCCTTCATCTTCATTCCCATCAGCACTCTCAATTACGTCGGAGTTCCGCAGAGCAAGACCAACCAGATCTCCAGCCTCTCGAACTTCGCCCGCAACCTCGGCGGCAGCGCCGGAACCGCTCTTCTCACCACCTACCTTGCGCGAAGCTCTCAGGTCCATCAGGCAGCGCTTGCCGCCAACGTCGTCCCCGGCAGCGTCCCCTACACCCTCTACATGGACCGAATGAAACACGTGCTGATCGCAGGCGGAATGACTGCTGCCCAGGCATCCGAGATGGCAATCGGTCAGGCCTACCAGGATATGATCCGCCAAGCCGCCATGCTCAGCTACCAGAACGCCTTCCTTCTGCTCTCTGTCGCGATCCTGGCACTGGCCCCCCTACCATTCATCATGCGGTTGCCGTCCAAGAACGCAAAACTCGATCCCGAAGCCATGGGCGGCCACTAAGGAACAACAGTTCCTTGCATGATCTCCAGCGTCCGCACAAATACCGTGGACTTCACCGCAAGGGCGCCTTGGTACGGCTTCGCCAGGTCCGCAATGGCCGCCAGTGTCACTGCAACGACAAACGTCAGCGCCATTACCTGGCAGTAGTGCAGCCATTGATTCTCGTTCCCCAACAAGCAAGAAGAAACAACCGTCGCCACGCCGCCAACGATCAGCAACACCCACATCAACGTGGGCAATTCGTTATCCCTCTGGTTCTCGCGAAGGTTCCGCCGTTCTGCAAGGTTGCTCATCGCACTCGCAATGTGATCGATGCTATTCGTCTCACCCGTGCTTTCTGCTTTAACCGAGTTCAGCACCTCCCACATCTGCGCCAGCACCCGTCCCCCCGCATGTTCTTCTTGCTGACGCTGCATCGCCGGCCACTCCAGATTCGCTACAGCATCCACATATTCCTTCGCCAACCGCTTCATCTGCTCACGCTGCGGCTCAGGCAAACCAACAGCAATCCGATAAATATTCAGCGCAGAAGTCGCCTCCAGCACCGCATCCATCTCCGCCCCGCGAAACTGTCCCCACACGGTATACAGCATGAAGCCCAGAATCACCCCATACGTCGTCCCCAACACTCCAAGCTGCCACCCATTCACATCATTGACCAACTTGCGGCTCGTCACCGGCCACACCCGGTTCAGCACAGCAACCAGCAGCATCGCGCCCACCAGCGATAGAGCAATAGCAAAAGCACTTTCGAAGTAGCTCAACATGGACTCACCTGCCCTGAAGCTTAAATTTCAGTGCCAGACTACGCCCAACGAAACCATCAGAAAATTGCAACACCGCAGCCCGCTGGCCGCACCTCAGCCAGCGGAGCCGCAATTGATCCCCTATTGAGCCGCCCCCCCATGCGGCCGCGCCGCGATCACCATAATCTCGATCAATCCCGTCGGCAACACCAGATGCGCCACCTGCACCGTCGCCCGAACCGGTCGGTTCGGCTGCTCTGCTGTCCCAAAAAACTGCCTGTAAGCCTCATTCCATCCATCGATATCCATCATCCCGCCCTTAGCCGGATCGCCCGCCAGAAAAGCCTGCATCTGCACAATATCGCCGAGTCCCAAACCCTGCTCCTTCAACGTGGCCTCAATCGACTTGATCGCTCCAATCGCCTGGGCCTTGGTATCGCCCTTATAACCCGCAAGCGTCCCTTTGGCCTTATCGCCCTGGTAATCCACCGGAGCCATCGTCCCAGAGAGATACACCGTATCCCCCACCCATACCGCAGAGCTGAACATCGACTTCTCCGGCCCCACCCGCTTCACCTGTCCATAGGCCGCGCCCGCAAGCGCTCCGGTCAATATTGCTGCAGCTATAAATCTCTTGTGCATATCTCTCTCCTTGGCACGAGATTAGCCGAGATCAAAACTCCTGTCAGCCCAAGGTTTTAGTTCGTCGAAAGATATACCTGAGTGCCAAAGGAAACTTCATTTAGAATCATCCAAAATTTAAGGAGTCTTCCAGGTCCTCATGCGCAATCCGGGCTACAAGTTCTTTCTCATCGCTACACTCCTTGCCACTCCTGCTCTTCACGCTCAAGCCACCGAGTCCTCCATCACAAATCAGCTCAAAGGGCTTCGTTCCGTCCCCACATCGCAACGGCCAGCCGCCACGACGAAGATCGCCACCGACATCCGCACTCTGCCCCCGGGCCTTACCAAAGTAAAGCTCGCTGACGGCCTCTCCCACCTTGCCACTGAAGGCGATCCCGGGCATGAGACTCTTCAGGCCGTCGCCCAGACGCTGTCTCAGGCACTTTCCGAATTCCCCATAACCCCAAAAAACGACCAGCCGCCAATGCCTTATATGGATCTGGCCAAGTTGGTCCGATACGAGAACGTCACGGTCGATCTCAAAGACCCGCTTATCGACAAAGCCGACAAAATCCTCACAGCCAACGACGCCGAAATCGAAAAGGCCGACTTCACCCTGAAGGATCTGCATGGCAAAAAGGTCACCCTCTCCGAACTCCGCGGCAAAATCGTGCTCGTCAACTTCTGGGCCACCTGGTGCCCGCCCTGCCGCGCAGAGATGCCTGATCTCGACGCCATTTACACCCACTTTCAATCCCAGGGCCTCGTCGTCCTCTCCATCTCTGACGAAGAGCCCTTCAAGGTCAACTCCTATATCGCTCCGACCGGCTATCATCCGCCCGTCCTTCTCGACACCGGCGGCAAGGTCGCCAAGCAGTTCCACATCGACGGCATCCCCAAGACCTTCGTCTTCGACCGCGATGGCAAGTTAGTCACCCAATCCATCGACATGCGCACTCAGCACCAGTTCCTGATGATGCTCGCCAAGGCCGGTCTTCACCCATAACCTAAGCGGGCCAATGCACGAGGGGCTGCCGGCAGCTCAGAAGCCAGGCAGCCTTCGGAAAATCTTCGCGAGGCAGTGATGCACTGGTGCGCCCCCTCTTTTAGCGCATCACCCGGGTTCACGCGGTTCTTGCTTCTGTCACACCCCACCTCTGCCCTCAGACCATTTACACTAGATACTGGGTCGAATTGCGCCCCCGAAGGACACCAGGTTTGCTTAACTCAGTCATAGCTAAAGTCTTTGGTACCAGCAACGAACGCGCCATCAAGCGCCTCATGCCAATCGTCGCGCAGATCAACGCGTTTGAGCCCGCCATTCAGGCTCTCTCTGACGACCAGCTCCGCGCCAAGACCACCGAGTTCCGCCAGCGCATCGCCGACGCCCTGAAAGGCATTGAGGATACCCCGGAAAACAAAGAAGAGCGCTACGCTGCCGAAAAGGCCGCTCTCGACGCCATCCTTCCCGAGGCCTTCGCCGTCGTCCGCGAAGCAGGCAAGCGCGCCGTTGGCATGCGCCACTTCGACGTCCAGCTCATCGGCGGCATCGTCCTCCACTCCGGAAAAATCTCCGAAATGAAGACCGGCGAAGGCAAAACCCTCGTCGCCACTCTTCCCTGCTATCTCAACGCCCTAGCCGGACGCGGCGTCCACGTCGTTACCGTCAACGACTACCTCGCCAAGCGCGACGCCGAGTGGATGGGCAAGATCTACGGCTTCCTCGGCCTCACCGTCGGCGTCATCGTCCACGACCTCGACGACGCCCAGCGCCGCGCCGCCTACGGCTCCGACATCACCTACGGAACCAACAACGAGTTCGGCTTCGACTACCTCCGCGACAACATGAAGTTCGAGCTCGCCGATCAGGTCCAGCGCAGCCACTACTACTGCATCGTCGACGAAGTCGACTCCATCCTCATCGACGAAGCCCGCACTCCGCTCATCATCTCTGGACCCACCGACCAGACCACCGACAAGTACGCCCGCGTCAACGTCATCATCCCCAAGCTCGAACTCGGCGAGCTCATCGAGACCCTCGAAACCAAAACCTGGTCCGGCGACTACGTCGTCGACGAGAAGACCCGCGCCATCACCGTCACCGACGAGGGCTGGGAAAAAATCGAAGGTCTCCTCGGCATCGGCAACATCGCCGACCCCGAAAACTGGGACCTCAAGCACCACGTCGAGACCGCCATCAAGGCTCACAGCCTCTACAAGCGCGACGTCGAGTACGTCGTCAAAGACGGCGAAGTCATCATCGTCGACGAGTTCACCGGCCGCCTCATGCCCGGCCGCCGCTGGTCCGACGGTCTCCATCAGGCAGTCGAAGCCAAGGAAGGTGTCAACATCCGCAAGGAAGACCAGACCCTTGCCACCATCACCTTCCAGAACTACTTCCGCATGTACAAAAAGCTCTCCGGCATGACCGGTACTGCCGAAACGGAAGCCGCCGAATTCGACAAGATCTACAAGCTCGACATCGTCGTTATCCCCACCAATCGCAAGATGCTCCGCATCGAGAACGCCGACGTCGTCTACCGCACCGCGAAGGAAAAATACTTCGCCGTCGCCGACGAGATCGCCCGTCTCCACGAGGTGAAGCAGCCCGTCCTCGTAGGTACCACCAGCATCGAAAAATCCGAGCTCCTCTCCGAGATCCTCAAGCGCAAAGGCGTCCGTCACGTCGTCCTCAACGCCAAGTTCCACGAGAAGGAAGCCGAAATCGTCGCCCAGGCCGGCCGCATCGGCATGGTCACCATCGCGACCAACATGGCAGGCCGCGGAACCGACATTCTCCTCGGCGGCAACTCCGACTTCATGGCCCGCCAGGACCTCGTTCGCAAGCAGCAGGCCCGCGCCGTCTCCGTAGCCGAGGGAGCCATCTCCCCCGTCGCCCCTACGGGCATGTTCCGCTTCTACTATCAGTCCCAGGAGTTCGAAACAACCCAAGCTGCCTGGGATGCCGCCGTAGCCTCGCATGAAGCCGCAGCCAAGGCTGAACACGAAGCAGTCGTCGCCGCCGGTGGCCTCCACATCCTCGGCACAGAGCGTCACGAGTCTCGCCGCGTAGACAATCAGCTTCGCGGCCGCGCTGGCCGTCAAGGCGACCCCGGCGCCTCCCGCTTCTACCTCTCGCTCGAAGACGACCTCATGCGCATCTTCGCCCGCGAGTGGGTATCTACCCTGCTCCAGCGCCTCGGCATGGAAGAGGGCGTCCCCATCGAATCCGGCATGATTTCACGCCGCATCGAGGCCGCCCAGAAAGCCGTAGAAACCCAGAACTTCGAGTCCCGCAAGCACGTCCTCGAGTACGACGACGTCATGAACAAGCAGCGCGAAGCCGTCTATGGTTTGCGAAGACAGTTGATGGAGGGAGTAGACCAGAAACAGCTCATCACCGACGATTACGTCTCCACCATCCTCTCGAACATCCTCGACCAGTACGCCCCCGAGAAGGAGCATCCTGACGAGTGGAAGCTCGAACCGCTCTTCAACGACGTCTACGACGTCTTCGGAGCCCGCCTCGACAAGGAGATCGACGCAACCCAGCTCAACCGCCATGAGCTTGGCGAAGCCATCTTCGAAAAACTGCAAGGCCGCTACAACATAAAGGAGCAGATCCTCGGTGCCCAGGCCATGCGTTACCACGAACGCATCGTCATGCTCAGCGTCCTCGACGGCCTCTGGAAAGACCACCTCCTTGCCATGGACCATCTCAAGGAAGGCATCGGCCTCCGCGGCTACGCCCAGCAGGACCCACTCGTCGCCTACAAGAAAGAGTCCTTCGAGATGTTCGAGGCCATGATGATCCGCTTCCAGGAGGACACCGCCCGCCATCTCTTCCGAATGCAGATCATCGGCCCCGACGGCACGCCCATCGAGACCCCCGATCAGTTGCCTCGTCAGGAAGCACCTCAGCTAACCGGCCAAGCTCCCTCGCAACTCTCTTCTGGTGCGCAGCCACACCAGCCGTCGGAACATGCGGCTTCAGCCAGCCAGCACGCTCCCATCCCCGTCCCAACCCGAGCCCCATCGACCACCATCGACGCTCTCGAGCGCGAGTTCCAGAAGAAGAAGCAGCGCGAACTCGACCAGGCCCGCTCCGCCGGCTCCATCGCCGCCGGCAATGGCGCAGCAGCTCCTCGACGCGCAGGCGAAAAGGTAGGCCGCAACGACGAGTGCCCCTGCGGCTCCGGCAAAAAATACAAAAAGTGCCACGGCGCGGAAGCCTAGCCACTCTTCAACACCCTGCCTTTGCCGTTGTTCTCTCCCACCAGCCATCAAACGCAGGGGTGCCCCATCTTCGCGCGGTTCACCGCGCTAAGGTGGGAATGTATGAACTCAACCCGTCAACTCTTACCGTTGCTTGTTCTCTTGTTTGTCACCCCATAAGGATCTGCTTCTGTTTGTCGGTTTTGCCGTTTCTTGTCCTTCCTCGCCACCCAAAACCTCGTCATTTTGACCGAAGCAGCTGACATTCTCAGTCTCGCTTTTTTTGCATCTATAAAATTCCCGAAAGCTGTTGACAACAGATGCTTAGCTTTATACTCTGCAATGCATGGTATCCAAGGCACCAATCCTTACTGAAGCTCAGGGCACCAATGCAGACCGTTGGGAAGCTCAGCTTCGGAAAGGAACTCTGGAGTTGGCCATCCTTGCCGGACTTCACAACCAGAAGCTCTATGGCCTGCAGATCCTCCGCATTCTTGGAGAAGACTGCGGCCTGGAGGTGCTGGAGGGAACCCTCTATCTAATTCTTAATCGCCTTCGATCCAATGGACTCGTTGAGTCTGAATGGATCACGGCAGGCTCAGGTCACCCACGCAAATATTACTGGCTGACCTCAAAGGGCGAGACGCATCTTCAGACCATGGGCCTCGCATGGATGCAGTTCTCGGCAAGAATCACCGATCTTGTAGCTCCGATACTTCGCAAGGAGGCTCAACATGTCCACTCCGCCAAAGGTAAGCATTGATCAGTACCTCGCTGCTCTGAGCAAAGCGTGCAAAGGGGTACAACCTGCCGCCCGCGATGAATTCGTCCAGGAGATTCACAGCCATATTCTCGATCGGCTTGAAGTTGAAGGCGATCACAGCGAAGCTGTCGTCTCCAGAATTCTGAGCGCGCTTGGAGACCCAAAGGCACTGGCAAAGCAGTTCACCACAGACGCCCTCCTACAGCGCGCGACCAGAACCACCTCGCCCTGGCTGATATTGCGCGGTCTCGCGCGTTGGAGCACAGCTGGCATTGCAGGTTTGCTCGTCTTCATTGCAACGCTATTTGGCTATGGCCTCGCCGCCGTCTGTTTCCTTTGCCTTATCCTGAAGCCTTTTATTCCCGAGCATATCGGGCTTTGGCTGTCGCCCAACACACTCACTCTCGGCTACTGGGACGGCCACCTGGTCAATTCGTTCCTCGTAGGAACCTCGCTGCGCCCACCCATCTTCTGCGTACTCGGAACTCTCGGTCCCACCAATGGCCCGGTTCACGAACTCGTTGGTGTCTGGATCTACGCAATCTGCGCGGTAGGCGCTGGATTATCTTTGGTGGCAACAAGGCTTTTTGCCCAGTGGATGATCCGGCAATTTGGTCTTAAGAAGGACAGGCCAACGAACCCTTCACCACCCATGATGCGTGGGCAATCCGGTTACGCAGATTAGTCGAAAACACCTATTTCAACAAATCATCCAGCAATAACTTCGCCTTCGTAGCCAGCGTCTTCGCCCCTTCGACATCCCCCGAGCTCAACGCCTCCTGTGCCTGCCGCTGAAAGTTCTTCACCTTGCTGATCTGCGCCTTCTGTTCCTCCGCAATCTGCGTTGGCAAACCATTCAGGCGCTTTTCATTGGCCGCAATCATATCCGCAGCCTCTTGCTGCGACCGCGGATTCGCCTCGCCTCCCGACGTTAGCGCCCCAATCGCCGTCTCCTCCGCCGGCGGTGGCTCCGCGCTCGCCACCTGCACGGGCTCAGGCGCAGGTTTCACAGCAGGCTTCCGCCGCTCCCGTCTGGGATGCGATGCCGCAGCGGCAATAGGCGTCGGAGGCATCCTCACCACTGGGGGCTCGATCATCGGCGGATGCTCCAGGAAAGGCGGCGTCACCAGTGCGACAGGATCCTGAACCGGTGGCAGGGGAGGCGGAACCACAACCTTCTTGCGGCACCCACCAACGCCGAGCGTCAGACCGGCGCACAACACCGCCGCTGCCATTCTCCACCTTATATCGTCGTGCTGGGTCAAGCGTTCTCCCCTATACCTTTGCGTCCGGCTAGTGCCGTTACGCTCTTTCGAACTTCGGCAGCGCTGGAGGCCATCTGTAGCCTCAACGTAAAAGTTGTTCCTCTATCAGCCGCAATCGGATTGGCATTTGAGCGTACCACCATTGCACCGCCGTGCATCTGCAAAATGCGATACGTCATCGCCAGCCCAATTCCGCTCCCCTTCGGTTTCGTTGTAAAGTACAGTTCGAAGATACGCGGTAACAGCTCTGCCGGTATACCCTCTCCTTCGTCCATCACTTCCAAAACAGCAACCTGTTGCTCCCGGCGAACCTTCACCCACAGTCGCCCGCCTCGGGGCATTGCCTGCATCCCGTTTAGCATCAAATTTAGTAGCGCCTGCCTCACCAGTTCCGCATCTACGCGAACCGTTACAGGCTCCGGTGGCATTTTCACAACGACGGTCACGCCGTTCTCCCGCATCTCCGCCGCAGTCAGCTCCACAACCGTGTTGGCGACCTGTCGCAAATCATGCTCTCTCAGTCGCAACTCCATCGGACGCGAGAAGTCCGCCAGGGTCTGCACCACACGGTCCAGCCTTTGCATCTCTCCAGCAAGAATCTCCACGTGCCGCTGCGCCCCGGGGAATACCTCTCCCTGCTGTCCCACCAGCTTGCCGCGCAACAGTTCCAGGTGAACCACCATTGCATTAATCGGGTTCTTCACCTCATGTCCCACGCCGGCCGTCAAACGCCCAATCGCCGCCAATCGCCGCGCAACCTCCAGCTCCTGGCCCAGCTGCATCATCGACTCAATGTCCCGCAGCGTCAGCAGCGTGCCCATATTGCCGCCGCCGTCCAGTCCGTCATCAATGCGGTCCAGCGATATCTGCACCTGCCGTCCATCCGCCAGCGTCACACCCTCTGCACTCACCGGCTCCCCACTGGCAAACGCCTCCAGTACCGCCGCGCCCAGCGCCGTCTCCGGCTCGAATATCTCCTCAAGCTGTTTTCCCACCAGCTCTTCTTCAGGTTTATTCAGAAAGTACGCCACAGCATCCGATACCATCACCGCCCGATGGTCCGCCGTAAACAGCAGCACACCATCCCGTAGCGTATCCAGCATCTGGTTCAGGTTCGCCTGCAGCGCCGTATAACCCGCCTCCCGGATGCGCATCTGCTCGCCCAACCGGTCAATCGTCTTGGCTACTCGCACCACCGCATCGCTTCCCTCTCCGCCCTCTTCCAGTGGCGGCGGCGGCTCCTCCCCGGCACGCAGTGTCAAATGCTCCAGCTGCGAGCTGATCTGCTCAATCGGACGAAGCGCCACATTTGCCAGCAGCGCCGCCACCACCATCGCAATCACTGCCGCCAGCAGCGCAAAGATCAAAGCCGCCCTCAGCCACGGTGCGTACGAGTTACGCAAAAAGGTAGACCGCACCCCCACATGAACCACCAGAAACGGTGCCCCGTTTCTGTCCAGCGACTGCGTAACATCCAGCTCCCTCGGCCGGCCAAATACCTGCCACATCTGGGACGCTACGCTGCCATCGCGTATCGCCAGCAGACTCCCCCTATACACACTCTGCTGATTCAAGGCATCCGGATCAGTGCTCACCAGCGTCAGCCCGTGAGCATCCGTCACGCTCACATCCTGCACCGTAGGCGAGTAGCGAATAATCGCATTCATCACATCCGCCAGCGGCTGATAGCTCCGCAGTGCATCCGTCACCGCGGCCTGGAGCGCCTCATCGCTCCTGTCTGCCGGAGGATTCGTACGCAAGCCCGCCTCCACCGCTTGCCGAGTTATCAGCAGAACTTCATGCGCCAGTACATCGTTATCCGCCGCCGCCTGCTCGATCCTCTGCCGCAGCAGCTCCCCCACAAAAATCGAAGACAGCACCAGCACGATCGCGAACGTCAACCCAGTGGCCGACAGCACCAGCTTCGTCTTCAGGCGCATCGCTACTCCGTCGCAGAACCGGCGTTCTGATATTCCTTCAACTTATTCTGCAGCGTCTTCGAGCTGATCCCCAATATCTCCGCGGCCTTCGTCTTGTTGTTATGCGTTGAGTCCAGTGTCTTCAGAATCAGCTGACGCTCCGCCTCATCCACCGTTGTCCCCACCTCGACCCGCACCGTATTTCTGTCCTCGAGATAGCGTTGCATCTCACCCGACGGCCTCGAAACCGTCTCCTCAGGGGAGCCCATCACCGGAGCCGTAAACCGCCCGCTCTTCTGCATCACCGGAGCGAACCCCGGCTCGCCGAAGTGCGGCGGAAGATGCTCCACCGCCAGTTGTCCCGAGCCGGCCAAAATCACTGCCCGCTCGATCGTATTCCGCAACTCCCTCACATTGCCCGGCCAGCTGTACTCCGTCATCCGCCTCAGCAGCGAATCCTTAAATCCCGTCACCGAGCAGCCATGCCGCTCATTCATATCCGCGATCATCTTCTCCGCAATCGCAGGCACATCCGACAAATGCTCCCGCAGCGGAGGCATTTGAATATTGAAAACATTCAACCGGTAGTAAAGATCCCCACGCAACTCTCCGCTGGCCACTGCCTGCTCCGGATCTTTATTCGTAGCCGCCACCACACGCACATCCACCGGCGTCTCAACCTTGCTCCCCAATCGCCGAAGCTTCCTGTCCTCCAGCACGCGCAGCAATTTAGCCTGCGTAGCCGCGGGCATCTCGCCAATCTCATCCAGCAGAAGCGTCCCTTCTTCGGCCAGCTCAAAGCACCCAGCCCTGCGCTCCATCGCCCCGGTAAACGAGCCCTTCTCATGCCCGAAGATTTCGCTCTCAATCAGCGTCTCCGGAATCGCCGCGCAGTTCACCGCAACAAACGGCTTCCCTCTCCGAGCGCTCAAATCATGCAGCGCTCGCGCCACCAGCTCTTTACCCGTCCCGCTTTCACCCGTCACCAGAACGCTCACATTCGAAGGCGCCACGCGTTCAATCAGCGAAAATATCTCCTTCATCCTCGGCGAGCTCCCCACCAGCGGTCCCAGCCGTCCGGTATCCCGAACGACCTTCTTCACCGTCTCTATATCGACGTCATCCTCGTGCTGCAGGCTCGCATTCTGCAGAATCGTCCTCAGCCGTACCGGATCCACCGGCTTCGGAATATAGTCATAGGCCCCCATCCGCATCGCTTCCACAGCCGAATCAATCGACCCCTGCGCCGTCAGCATCACCACCGCAATCCGTTGCGGCAACTCGCCAATCCGGTTCAGCAGCTCCATCCCATCCATCCGCGGCATCTTCAGGTCGGTCACCACAATCGACGGCCCCCACTGCACCGCCTTATCCAGGCCCTCCATCCCATCGGCGGCGCACTCCGCCTTATAGCCCCAGCTCTCGATCAGCTCCGCCAAGCCCGTCCGCGCATGAACCTCATCTTCAACAATCAAAACCTTTTCCAAGACAGTCACCATCTCCGTTCCATAGGTCATCGCTTCAGCCTTTAGGTATGCGTCGTAAGATGCAACCCAGCCAGCATAGGACTATTGGCGAAAAATTCAATTAGAATCCCGCGTCAACCCGGCGAAATCGAAAAATTCGCCTCTACCAGACTAATCCCATTCGATCAGTGGCGGTATCTTTAAGCCGGAACTCGTTCCTGATCAATAAAACGCCGGAACCACGAATCAGACCCGCATTGTCCGTAGGGGCTCCTCATAGCTTTTAGAATTGCCGGCGCCAATCAGATATCCTTAATGACATGCTAGACCCAGAGATCTCCGTCAGCTCCTTCGCCGAGCAGCGCCAGCAGCCCAACCCCGCTCTTCTCCTCGACGTCCGCGAGCCATGGGAATACCAGACCGCCAATCTTCCGGGCGCCCTCCTCATGCCCATGGGCGAAGTAGCCTCCCGCGCCCACCAGGAGCTCGACCCCGACGAGCCCATCGTCGTCCTCTGCCACCACGGAGCACGTTCTCTCAGCGTAACCATGTGGCTCCGCAACCAGGGCTTCGAACACGTCCAGTCCCTCGCCGGAGGCATCGACGCCTGGTCCCGAACCATCGATCCCACCATTCCCCGCTACTAAACCTACTCGCTTCGTGATGTATATTTCTCCCTTGCCAGGAGATATCCAGCTCACGGAGACAACAGCATGCCTGATGACAAGGATGATAAGGAAGATAAGAAGGATTCCAGCTTTTGGACCACGACTACCAAGATCGCGACTGCAATCCTGGCCGTAACCGCTGTCACCGCTCCGGCATTCAAGTTCGTCGAGCACCAATACACAGAACACCACCCTTCCATCACCGGAACCTGGTCAGGCAGGCCCGACGATCGCCGCTTCCCACCCCTCGCAGTAACCATCTACCCCAATCCCGACTCCTCCCTCGGAGGAACCCTCTCCAGCCCATGCGAGCACGTCACCTCAACCCCCATCGAATCCATCTTGCTCAAGGACACCAGCCTTAAACTCACCATCACCCAACTTGCCGGCAGCCCGCCCATCACCTACATCGGACGCGTGCAACAAGGCTCTCCCCCGCAGATCATCGGAAGAATCACTCAGGGCGACGCAAACTCCTCCTTGGTCCTCAGCCAGGGAGAATGGAAAGGCGAGTGCGATAAATAATCCCCGGCCTGTAGTCTTCATAAACAAACAAAGGCAGCCAACATGATCCACACCAGGATTCGATACCTTACTGCGCCGCTCTTCCTCGCCGCGACACTTACACTCGGCCTTCACGCCCAAACCCCCACAAAACAGAGGGAAAAATCTATGACCCGCGCCACCGGAACCTTCGACGTCAAACTCTCACTCCAAAGCGACGGCAAACCCGAAGACTCTCCCATCGGCAGAATGCTCATCGACAAGCAGATCCATGGCGACCTCGAAGCCACGAGCAAGGGCCAGATGCTCGCCTTCACCACCGAAATCAAAGGCTCCGCCGGCTACGTCGCCATGGAGCGCGTCACAGGAACCCTCCAGGGCCACACCGGCAGCTTCGTCCTCCAACACAACGCCACCATGAATCGCGGCGTCCCCCAACTCTCCATCACAGTAGTCCCCGACTCCGGCACAGGAGAACTAACTGGCCTCACCGGCAAATTCGACATCCAGATCGCAGACGGAAAACACTCCTACACCTTCGACTACACCCTCCCCGAAACCCCATAAAGGCCACCCTCTTTGGGGAATGCGTCTCATCGCTTAAGTACAGGTTTCGTCGTGCTTAAGGGCACGGCTTCAGAGCCTGTCCTGAGCGAAGCCGAAGGATGCCGCAAACGGTCCAAGCGGCTTTACAGGCTGCGGAAAAACTCATTGATCGTGCTTTTCGGTGGGAGCGCAGGGCTTCAGCCCTGCGAATAACCCAGCAAATACAAGGGGCTTTAGCACCGGGCTTTTTCGTCGAGCGCCACAAAATCGACTTTTCCGCACCCTGTTTTAGCCGCTGAGGTCCGCCTTCCTTCGACGATTCATCGAACGTGTTACATTAGAGACCGCCCGGTTTCAAAGGGGCCCCACAATATGAGCAAAGGCGAAGCAACCCGGCAACGCATCATCGCCCAGGCCGCTCCTCTCTTCAACCAGCGCGGCTACGAGGGCTGTTCGCTCCAGGACGTCATGGCCGCCACTGGCCTCGAAAAAGGCGGCATCTACCGCCACTTCGACAGCAAAGAAGAGTTAGCCGCCGAAGCCTTCGATTTCGCCTGGGCCACCACCGTCTCCAAACGCTTCGACAACCTCGCCTCCATCCCCAATCACGTCGACCGCCTAAAGCAACACATCCTGAACTTCACCGTCCGCTCCGGTCTCCCCGGCGGCTGTCCCCTGCTCAACACCGCCGTCGACTCCGACAACGGCAACCCCGTCCTCCGCGACCGCGTCCGCAAAGCCCTCCGCGACTGGCAAACCAGCCTCAAAACAATCCTCCGCGAAGGCATCGCAGCCGGAACCGTTCAACCCAATATCAACATCGACAAAACAGCCTCTCTCATCATCGGCACACTCGAGGGTGGAATGCTGATCAGCCGCATCGAAAAAACCGACCAGGCCCTCCGCGACTCCCTCGATCACCTCGACAACTACCTCGAAACCAGGATCCGCAAACCGACCCCCCGCACCAACAAAACCCGCTAACCTCCTCACATCCGTAGCTGCCATTCATCTGCCGTTACTGTTGTCCTTCCAACCAACCCCAAACGATCGGGTCCCCATCTTCGGCGCGGCCTTATTGTTCAGTCTCATGACATGCTTTACAGGTTGTTATCAGGACATCCTTTACACCTGACCGTTTCCGGTCCGGTGAGGTGCGGATGTCGTGGAGGCTTGTGGGTGTTCAGGATCAGCGTGTGGAGTTCGTGGTTCGAGCCAGT
>DATMQZ010000028.1:0-6920 GCA_035566575.1 Edaphobacter sp. | reverse complement strand
GGAAGTTCATCTCGATGCGACGCTGGCCTTCGCCCTGGCAGGCTTCGCAGCGGCCGCCCTGAACGTTGAAGCTGAAGCGGCCGGGCTTGTAGCCGCGCTCGCGGGATTCGGGGAGCATGGCGAAGAGATCGCGGATGGCGGTGAAGACTCCGGTGTAGGTTGCGGGATTGCTGCGCGGGCTGCGGCCGATGGGGGACTGGTCGATCTGGATGACTTTGTCGAGCTGATCGATGCCGATGACTTTGCCGTGTTGGCCGGGTTCTTCGCGGGAGCCGTAGAGTTCTTTGGCGAGGGCGCGGTAGAGGATGTCGTTGACGAGGGTGGATTTTCCGCTGCCGCTGACTCCGGTGATGACGGTCATGACGCCGAGAGGGAAGTGGGCGGTGACGTTCTGGAGGTTGTGGGAGTGGGCGTCTTCGACGGTGATCCAGTTGCCGGTGAGTTCGCGTGGAGTTTCGCGGGCTACGATTTCGATTTTGCCGGCTAGGTATTGGCCGGTGAGGGAGGCTGGGTTGTCCATCACTTGCTGCGGGGTGCCGTCGGCGATGAGGTGGCCGCCGTTTTTGCCGGCTCCGGGGCCGAGGTCGAGGACGTAGTCGGCTTTGCGGATGGTGTCTTCGTCGTGCTCGACGACGAGGACAGTGTTGCCGAGGTCGCGAAGGTTTTCGAGGGCGTTGATGAGGCGCTGGTTGTCGCGCTGATGGAGGCCGATGCTGGGCTCGTCGAGGACGTAGAGGACGCCGCGGAGGCGGGAGCCGATCTGGGTGGCGAGGCGGATGCGCTGGCCTTCGCCGCCGGAGAGAGTGGCGGCGGAGCGGTCGAGTGAGAGGTAGCCGAGGCCTACTGCGTTGAGGAATTCGAGGCGCTCGATGACCTCGCGCTGGAGGCGGTCGGCGATGATGCGGTCGCGGCCGGTGAAGAGCATGGCCTGTGCGGTTTGCAGGGCGCGTTCCAAAGAAAGGGCGGTGAAGTCGGCTATGGAGAGGCCGCGGCCTGTGACGTTCGTGGTGGAAAAGGGGCGGGCGGCATTGGGGGGACTGGATGCTTCGGGGTCCTTCGACTCCGCGCTGCGCGCTCCGCTCAGGATGACGGTTTTATTTTGGGAAGATGAAGGGATGGGGAGCGTTACGGCGAGGGATTCTGGGCGGAGGCGGCGGCCTTTGCAGCGAGGGCAGGTGGTCGCGGTCATGTACTGCATCATGTATTCGCGGTAGCCCTCGGATTTGGTCTCTTCGAGGTTGGAGCGGAGGTAGCTGAAGATGCCGTGGAAGCCGGTGCGGCCAGCCTCGTTACGGGGTGGGCCGTAGAGGAAGAGGTTCTGCTGTTCGGTGGTTAGGTCTTCGAAGGGCTGCTTGATGTTGATCTTGTACTTTTCGGCGGCGAGCTTGATGAGACGCAGGAGGTAGGCGGAGGCAGAGCCTGGGCCCATGGCTCCGTCGAGAAGGGGCTTGGACCAGTCGGCGATGGTTTTTGCGGGGTCGAAGTCGTAGATACTGCCGAGGCCGTGGCACTCGGGGCAGGCGCCGTAGTTGGAGTTGAAGGAGAAGCTGCGGGGCTCGAGGCGAGGGACGTTGATGCCGCAGTCGGGGCAGGCCATGGAGCTGCTGTAGAGGGTTTCGTCCATGCCCTGGATGGCGATGAGGACGAGGCCATTGGCCATTTGCAGGGCTTTGGCTACGGAGGTTTCGAGGCGGCGGGTGTCGTACTTGGGGGTTACATCGGTTAGGCCGGGGTTGGCGTTGTCGGAGGGAAGAGGTTTAAGGATGATGCGGTCGACTACGGCTTCGATGGTGTGGTTCTTGCGCTTTTCGAGGCGCATGCCCTCGGCGAGCTCGGTCATCTCGCCGTCGATGCGCGCGCGGAAGCCTTGCTGGTCGAGGGATTCGAGCTCTTCGCGGAATTCACCTTTGCGGCCACGGACGATGGGGGCGTA
Organism: Edaphobacter sp.; assembly: GCA_035566575.1. Lineage (GTDB taxonomy): Bacteria > Acidobacteriota > Terriglobia > Terriglobales > Acidobacteriaceae > Edaphobacter. The sequence continues at coordinate 4,987 of DATMQZ010000028.1, read as the reverse complement.
GACGGTGATGCGTTCGCCGGGGGCGAGGGCTACGATGCGCTCCACGATCTGGTCGGCGGTTTGGCGGGAGATGAGGTGGCCGCAGTTGGGGCAGTGGGGCTGGCCTACGGAGGCGTAGAGGAGGCGGAGGTAGTCGTAGATCTCGGTGATGGTGCCTACGGTGGAACGGGGGCTGCGCGAGGTGGTTTTTTGCTCGATGGAGATGGCGGGGGAGAGGCCGTCGATGGCGTCTACGTCCGGGCGCTCCATCTGGTCGAGGAACTGGCGGGCATAGGCGGAGAGGGTTTCGACGTAGCGACGCTGGCCTTCGGCGTAGATGGTGTCGAAGGCGAGGGAGGACTTGCCGGAGCCGGAGAGACCGGTGACCACGGTGAGGGTGTTGCGCGGGATGCTGACGTTGACGTTGCGCAGGTTGTGCTGGCGCGCTCCGCGGACGGTAATGTGAGTGATGCCCATGTGAGGTCTCAGGCGATGTTCGGCCAAGTCTCTAGAATACGGCATTTTGTTTGGGGAATGTGGAAAGGGCATTCTGACTGGAGTGCAACCCCAAAGTGGGAAAGATGTATCCGAAGGGTAATAGGGATTTACTTTCGGGTCATTGTAATTGCAGCGTGGTTTGTAACAATATGTACGGTGGAAATTGTGGCTATTGGCCTGATGAGGGCGGTAGCGGAAGAAAAGGCAGGAGTGGTTGTGAATTCGTCGATTGTGTTGATCTCTGCGGTGTTTGCGTCGTTAGCAGCTGGGGTGTCGTTAGCTTATGGGATCTGCATGGCGATGTTTGGTATCTTCCGTATTCACGCGCGGCAGGTGGCGGCTGAGAGATCGGCGCGGACCGTGGTGGCGCAGGTGGTTGAGGGCTAGCTTTCCAGCCTCCCATCGTTTCCTTCTCTGTTAAAAAACTGAAAACCTTAACACTGATTTGCACCGATGAGACGGATTTAAGTATCCATACGCAACGGCGAAATACAGGGATCCTTCCCCTTCGCTTCGCTCAAGGGGCAGAATGACCACGTCAAACAAACAGGTTCTAAGGATGATTTGTTATTGCGGGTTCGTCTGCTGCTGTTGCTGCTGTCGTCTGCGCTGGAGTTCCTCGTAAATCTGCTGGGGAGTCCTGACGCCGTTTGGTGACGATGGCACGTTGCTGTCGCCAACTGGCGGCTGCGGGGCACCTTCGCCTGCCTCGGCGGGGGGAGCGAGACCGGGACGTCGGATAGGTCGAGGGGTGGGATTGGGCGGGGCGTCTTCAGAGGATTCGCTGGGTTCGTCGAAGCTTTGAGCGTTGGGATTGGGTGGGGTAGGGCCTCCCTGGCGAGGAGTGAGGATGAGTTCGGTCGGAGCGGTTCCGTTGCTTTGCACGAGGAACATGTTGCTGCCGGTGCCGTTGAGGAGGGTAGCGAGAACCTGTGTAGGGGATGCCGGGCCGTAGTCACCAAAGACTCGCTCGTCGGCTACCCCGCCCGTGATTTTTATTCCGGTAAGGCGGGAGATATCGTGAAGAATCTGGTTGAGGCTGGAGTTTCTGGCAGCCACGGTAATCTCGTTGTCAGTGTATGTGACCTTTGCACGCTGAGGCGGGCTTTGAGCCGGAGTAAGCGGAATGGATGGTTGAGCCGGAGTAAGGGGAAGGGGTGGTTGTACCGCAGTGGGCGCGATTGCGGGAAGCGGAGATGCCACCGGTTTCGATGACTGGGCTTGGGCGTGCGATAGAGCGGCGGTCGAGAGAATTGCAGCCGCAATGAACCGGGTTGGTGTGTGATGCCGCATCGTATGGGAGTAGGACGGGCCGTGGGATGGAAGGTCATCGACGCGGGGTCCTGTTGAGGATCAGTCTACCGCGTTATGGGGTGGTTTGGATGCGGGAGTCCATTTGTGGTCGCTGGTTGTACTAGACTGGCAGTGGCTTGCGGGAGCAACTCGCATGCTTGGGATGAGTTGTGACGCCATGATGAAGATAAAACTGGTAGCGTTGATGGCGATAGGGATACTGGCGCATGGGGTCGCGCGGGCGGAGACGTGCATCACGCAGTCTGCGATGACGGCCACGGAGCGGGATGCACTGGCTACTGCGGCCCGGAGTTTGGCGGCTAAGGTACAGGCCGGGGATGCGAGCGGCCTGCGGGCAGCGACTGTGCCCGAGTACGCGAAGGACTTTGGCGGAATCGGGGACGTTGTTGCGAGTACCGCTCCTAAACTGAAGGGCGGCACGCTGACGGTGGAGCAGGTGTACGTACTGGATGCCTCGGAGCTAAAACGCGCCGCTGATGGGTCTGCCTCGGATGCGCAGTTTTTTTGCTCGTTGAACCACTCGATTGCTGAAGCGGATTTTTTGATTCCGGGATTGATTCCGGGACGGTATGGATTCGCGATTGTGGACGTTACCAATACACCCGCGCCGTGGCGGCTCTCGTTTTTGTTGCGACAGGATCCGGGCGGGTGGGCGATGGCAGGCTTTTATCCGAAGCCAATGACGGCAGCAGGTCATGATGGGCTGTGGTACTGGACGCAGGCTCGAACGATGGCCGCGCGGAAAGAGCACTGGAATGCGTGGCTCTATTATCAGCAGGCGGAGAGCCTGTTGCGGCCTACGAATTTTATCCAGAGTACACATCTGGAGAAACTGCACACGGAGCAGGCCGCGGCTACGCCTACGCCGGTTTCCGATGGCGTAGGACCGGATAATCCCCTGGTTGTGAAAGGGGCGGATGGCGCGGAGTATCGATTTACAGGGCTGGGTGTGGATGATTCGCTGGGCAAGGACAAGGTGGATATTATCGCGCACCTGAAGGTCGATCAGATTGGCGATCCGGCAGCAGCGCGGAAGCGGAATTCGGATGCGATGGTCGCGCTGCTGGCGGCGTATCCGGAGATGCGGAAGCCATTTCACGGGGTGTGGGTGTTTGCGGAAGAGGCAGGGAAGAATCCGTTTGCCACAGAGCAGCCGATGGAAGAGATACGGTAACTGACGGATTTCACAGGAATTTGCATACGGTTGTGTGGCGGAATGCTATCTTGAAAGTCGTTTCGACAGACGGAAATGACGGTGGAACCGCACTGACCTCCACAGGTTTAAGTGGCATCTTATTGATTTGGAAGAAAGAGACTGATGGCAGAGATCAAGACGTTGAGTCAGGCAATCATGGAGCGGCGGGCTACCCCGAGCTTTGACGGGAGCCCCATTCCGGCTGCAGATCTGAAGCAGATTCTTGATGCAGGGCTTCATTCCCCGAGCGGCTATAACATGCAGCCGTGGCGTTTTATTGTGGTGCAGTCGGCTGAGCAGAAGAAGCGCTTGCGCGCGGCCAGCTACAACCAGGGCAAGGTCGAGGAAGCGTCGGCTGTGATTGTGGCCTGCGGCGATGCTGACGGGTGGCGGAAAGATCTAGACCTGATGCTGCAACAAGGACGGCAGGGAGGAATGCCGGAGAGCTATGCTGCGCAGGCCCAGAGCAGCGTGCCGAATTATCTTTCGAGCTTCAGCAGCGGACAGATGCAGGCGTGGCTTAACAAGCAGGTGATGCTGGCATTTACGCACATGCTGCTGATGGCCGAAGTGATGGGGTATGACACGGCTCCGATGGAGGGATTTGAGCAGGAGAAGGTGCATGAGGTGCTGCGCCTGCCGTTGAGTTACTGGGTGGTGGCTCTGCTGGCGATTGGACACTTGAAGGGCTCGGAGAAGTTTAATGGCGGACGCTTCGACATGGCACATACGGTGTTCGGCGAAGAGTTTGGCAAGCCGCTGAAGTGAGTATGGTGCGAGAGTATCCGGCAGCGCCGTTGATTGGGGTTGCGGGCGTTGTGATCCAGGGTGGGGATGTGCTTCTGATTCGGCGGGGACGCGAGCCTATGCTTGGAGCGTGGTCGTTGCCAGGTGGCTTGCTGGAGGTGGGTGAGACTACTGCGGAAGGCGTTGCTCGCGAGATCTTTGAAGAGACCGGGGTGCGGGTGCGGCCAGTGGAGATTGTTGCGACGCTGGATCGGATCGTTCGAGATGAAGATGGCAGCGTGCGGTATCACTATGTGCTGGTGGAGTGGCTGTGTGTTCCGGTGGAGGATGTGGTGGGGGAGCCGGTGTGTGGGGACGATGCTGCGGCGGCGATATGGGTGGAACGAGGTGAGATTTATTCGGAGACCTACGGCCTCGGAGAGCCTACACTGGGCGTGATTGAAAAAGCACTGAAGCTTGCGGAGACGATAAAGAGATGAAGCTTGCGTTGCGGGTGCTGGCTGGATTTCTAATTCTGGCGCTGATCGTCTGGCCAGTAATGTTTCTCAAACCGCTGTGGGTGGCAGACCAAGAGCTTCGATTTAGGCTTTGGCGCGAAGGTGTGGAGAGCAAGTACGTCGAGGTTGACGGATACAAGATGCACTATCTCGAGGCTCGTCCGGCAAAGGGAACGGCGGGAACGCCGCTGCTGCTGGTGCATGGGCTTGGTGCACGGGCAGAAGACTGGTCGGCGATGATTCCGGCTCTGGCTGCAAAGGGATTTCATGTCTATGCGCCGGACTTGTTGGGATATGGGCGGTCGGACCGGCCTGATGTCAGCTACTCGATTGGGATGGAGGAGACGGCCGTAACGGAGTTTATGAAGGCGGTGGGATTGACTCGCGCTGATGTTGGCGGCTGGTCGATGGGGGGATGGATTGCGATGAAAATGGCGCTGGATCATCCTGAGCTGGTGGATCGGTTGGTGGTATATGACAGCGCGGGGATTTATTTTCCGCCGACGTTTGGGCCGGACTTGTTTGTCCCTGCTGATGATGCCGGGGTGCAGCGGTTGGTAACGATTCTTTCGCCACATCCTCATCACGTCCCGGATTTTGTGTCGAAGGCATTGGTGCGCAAGTTTGCCGAGAATGGATGGGTGATCAACCGCAGCATGGCGGAGATGACGAATGGAAAGGATCTGCTCGACTTTCGGCTGCATGGTATGCAGCGGCCGACTCTGATTGTGTGGGGATCGAAGGATGATCTGATTCC
>DATMQZ010000027.1:0-6407 GCA_035566575.1 Edaphobacter sp. | reverse complement strand
GGGGCCGGGAGAGGTGTTCTGGGGGCGTCCGGCGCGGCCTTTGAAGGAGTATTTGCGCGATCTGGCGCGGTTGAAGAAGCGGTAAGATTCAGTGGACAGGATGTGGTTTTACGGCGGCAAAAGCTGACAAAGTTGTGGCATTTGGTGGTGTAGAAAATGGCGATCGTAGTTGTTGGGGGGCACACTCGGAACATCGGGAAGACGAGCGTGGTGGCTGGCCTGATTGCGGCGATGCCTGAGATGCGGTGGACGGCGTTCAAGATTACGCAGTTTGGGCATGGGATGTGCTCGGCCAATGGGGAGCCGTGCGACTGCGAGACTGCTGAACATACGGTTGCGGTGAGCGAGGAGCGGGATGGGGCTACGGGGACCGATTCTGCTCGGTTTCTGGCGGCTGGTGCGGTGCGGTCGTTCTGGGTGAGGACACGGCAGGGAGATCTGTCGGAGGCGATGCCCCGGATTCGGAAGGAGCTGGAGCGGGCGGAGAATGCGGTGATCGAGTCGAACAGCATTCTGCGGTTTCTGCGACCTGATGTTTATCTGAGCGTGCTGGAGCCGGGGGTGGAGGACTTCAAGGAGTCTGCGCGGCTGTACCTGGACAGGGCCGATGCGGTGCTGGTGGCTGAAGGCGAGTTGGGCAGGCCAACGTGGAAGGGTGTTTCGCTGAAGCTGGTGGAGGGGACGCCGGTGTTGGCGATGCAGCCTCCGGTGTATGCGACGGAGGAGGTGGTGGAGTTTGTACGAGAACGGCTAAAGGCAGGGAAGAGGGAAGAGAAGGCGGGCTGAAACAGGGGATAGGGGGTAGAAGGCGGGTGCGAAACATGGGGAGGGAATTGGGGTTCCCTCTAAGGAAACGGCTTTAGGGTGGAGCTATCTAACGGATTTAGACGTATGGTTCCGTAGAGAAGCGGTGGCTTTCTCCTGGATGTAACGGTCGATTGTGACGGGGTGACATGATCCGTAACAGTATGGGTGTATTTTGCAGGTGCGCGGCAAAGCAAACGGGGCTACACTCCCTGTCTGGAAGGGCTTGATGGATTCGCGGACCCTGATCCTGATCAACGTGATGCTTTATGCGCTCTATGGGGGCGTGACGCTGGCGAATGCCCGCATATTCGGCGGTTCGCGGAGTGCGCGGTGGTTTGCCGCGTCGAATGTCAGCCGTGCCGGGGCGCTGCTGCTGTCGCTGATGACGGATTGGCCAAGGGCGCCGTTGCGTGTCATCGAAGCGTCGATGGGATTGCTGGCCGTGGCTGGGCTGCTGATGCTGCACTGGAGTTTTGTGGAGCTGCTGGAACGTGGACCATTGCTGCGGAGGACGCAGTATGGGTTGGTGGGCGCGATGGCAACGGCGACGCTGTATGTGCTGATCTGGCCGCCGGATGCTCCCGTGCTGGTGGGATTGCTGTGCGGGGTGCTTGCAGTGCAAGCGATCACGACGGCGTCAGTGGTGTTTCGGTTCTCTGGCGAGGATGTGGGGCTAGCGGGATGGATGACAGGCGGTGCCCTGTCGTTGTATGCGGGGACGTTGCTGGTGCGGGCGCTGGTGACACTGGAATATAAAACGCGAGGGTATACGGAGCTGGCAGAACAGGTGGGCCGTCTGTTGATGGTGGTGTCCCTTCTTGCGAATGGAATGATTGCATTCGGGTATATGTTTCTTGCCGCGGCGCAACTTCGGCTGGAGTTGCTGTGGCGGGCACAGGTGGATGAGCTGACGGGGCTACTGAATAGGTGGGCTCTGAAGAGAGCGACGATGAGGGAGATCGAGCGGTGCAAGCGGGGGAAGGGCTCGCTGGCGCTGGTGATGATGGACCTGGATGGGCTGAAGGAAGTGAACGACACGTCTGGGCATGGATGCGGAGATGTAGTGCTGCAGGCGGTGGGCGGCGTGCTGCAGGAGGCGGTGCGGGCGCAGGACTCGGTGGCGCGGATGGGGGGCGATGAGTTCTGCATCCTGCTGCCTGAGACAGAGCTGAGCGAGGCGGTGAGCGTAGCGGAACGGCTGCGGGTGGAGGTGCAGGAACTTGTGATCCGGTACAGGGGAGAGTCGGTGCGGGTGATGGCGAGCCTGGGGGTGGCTTCGTCGGAGCAGTGCGGACTGACGTGGCAGGGGCTGATGGACTATAGCGACTCGGCGCTGTACCGGGCGAAGCGCGAGGGGAAGAATAGGGTGGTGGTGGCGGGTGCAGCGGAGGGGGCTGGGCTAAGGCGGAGACGAGGGTGATTGGTTGGACACGGGGAGAACAACGGCAAGGGTTGCTCGAAATTGACTTGGCAAGGTGTAAGTGCAAAAATGAGGCCGTTCCTCTGCACCGCGTTCCCATCTCTGTTACGAATTCGGGCCCGCACGAGAATTTGCTTCACTCAAGAGGCTGCTCTCGATTAAAAGGTGCTCTTACCGATTCGACTCGGAGCGACATGCCTCAGGTGAAGACGACCCCACACTCATTTGCTCAGGTAGGAATGGCGCATGCCGTCGGAGAGTTCGCGGGCGTAGCACTGTTGTTGATTGATAGACTTTTGAGATGAGCTATCCGCGGCAATTGCTGCTTTTCGATGAAGGATCGCGGCAGGGATCGTGGAATGAGCGCATGACGCCTGGTGAGTATGCGGTTCACTACTCCAGCTTTGAAGGGCCTTCAAACGCCGGACCGTACTGTACGGTCTTTGGGGATCTCAGGGAAGCGGAGAAATATGCCAGGCAGCAAGTTGCAAAACGGCCTGCTCTTCGTTGCACGATCTATGATCATCAGGGATTGGTCGGAGCCCCTCTTCGAGATATCCGAGGTAGCGAGTTTAAAGGAGATAGCGATCTCTCGCCTCGCTTTCGAAGATGGGGAGGGTTGGTCCTGTTCTTTGGTGGATTAGTCCTGGTCATCGTCGATTGGAGCGTTGATTTTCGGCTTACGTGGCCGGGGACGGTTGGAAGCCGAATGCTGATCCCTGGGTTGATTTTGCTCCTCACTGACATAGTGTTTGTCTTGAATGCAAGGCTTGCTCGTCGGCGTGCTGCCAGGGGTGAGATGCCATGACTTTGCTTATCTTTCAAATGGCGGCGGTGTTGTTGACGAGCCTTGTTTGCGGGTGGCTGGCGCGCAAGCTAGGTCAGGCTAGAGTGATTGGAGAGATGGTAGGCGGCATTCTTATTGGGCCGTCGGTCTTTGGCCGCTTGGCACCTCATGCCTCATCCGTTCTATTTCCTCAGAACTCTCTTGGAACGTTTGAGGTGTTGAGCACCATCGGACTGATTCTTTTTCTCTTCCTGATCGGAAGTGAGATCGACTATGAACATATTCGCCAGCAGAGGGTGACTGCAACGCTGACGAGTTTGATGAGCATGGTTCTTCCATTCGCATTGGCGGTTGTGGCTGCGCCGATGCTTCGACATCGCTTTGCTCCTGATGGAATCGGAAGGCTTCCTTTCACGCTCTTCCTGGGAATCTCGATGAGCATTACGGCTTTTCCTGTGCTGGCGCGGATTCTGGAGGAGCGGGAGATGCAGTCGACGCCGCTTGGTGCGACCGCGATTCTGTGCGCAGCAGTGGATGACGTTTCTGCCTGGTTGCTTCTTGCTGTGGCAATGACTTTGATCCCGTCTGGCAACACTTCTATGCTGCTTTCGCATAGATTTTTGTGGTTGGGTGCTTACCTGCTGCTCATGTTTTTTGTGATTCGGCCTCTGGGGAAGTGGCTTTCAAAGCAGCGTACGAGCAGTACTCTGTCCTATGAATTGCTCGGTGTCGTCATCGTAGTTGGATTTGCGTCTGCTGCGGTTACAGATGCGATTGGGGTTCATCCTCTGTTCGGGGCGTTCCTGGCGGGGTTATGTTTTCCAAGGGTCAAATATTGGCAGGAGACTCTTCGCACGAGACTGGATGTTGTTGTCTCGCTGGTTTTGTTGCCGCTGTTTTTTGCTCTCACTGGATTGAGAACGCGGCTCGATCTTTTGAGTGGAACAAGAATCTGGCTGTGGGCCGGCTTCGTCCTTCTTTTAGCGATTGTGGGGAAGATGGGTGGAGCTATCGTTGCTGCGCGGTGGACAGGATATGATTGGCGAAGCTCTCTGGGGCTGGCGGCGTTGCTGAATACGCGTGGCCTGGTGGAGTTGATCGTATTGAATATTGCGTATAACGCTCACGTCTTTTCGCCTGAGTTATTCACAATGCTGGTGATTATGGCGCTGGTTACGACCATGATGACAGTCCCGATTCTCAACTGGTTGAAGATCGGTAAAGGCAAACAGAGAAGCAAGGATCTTGCTATGTCTACGACTGCCTAAATCCTCTAATTTGCTAGCGAGCCTCGTTGGAGCGGGGGGCGGAGATGAGGACGGTTTTGGCGTTTAGGAATTCGCGCATGCCGGCGGCGGAGAGCTCGCGGCCGTAGCCGGAGTGCTTGATGCCGCCGAAGGGTAGGCGGGGATCGCTCGCTACCATGGCGTTGAGGAAGACGGCTCCGCATTGGAGCTCGGAGACGAGGCGTTGTTGCTCGGCCGGATCGCGGCTCCAGGCGGAGGCGGCGAGGCCGAAGGGTGTGTCGTTGGCGATGGCGATGGCCTCGTCGAGGCTTTGTACGCGGAAGAGCATGGCTACGGGGCCGAAGAGCTCTTCGCGATAGACGGTGGAGGTGCGGGGGATGTTGGTGAGGACGGTGGGTTCGAAGTAGTTGCCGTCGCCCATCATGCGCTCGCCGCCGGTGAGGATGCGGGCGCCGGCGGTGGTGGCGGCTTTGACTTGAGCTTCGAGCTCTTCGAGGATGCGCGGTGTGGCGAGGGGGCCGATATCGGTTGTGTCCTTCATGGGGTCGCCGACTTTCATAGCTTCCATGCCGGCGACAAAGCGGGATTCGAAGGTAGAGTAGATCTCTTCGTGGACGAGGAAGCGCTTGGCGGCGATGCAGGATTGGCCGGAGTTGACGCAGCGGGCTTTGACGGCGGTTTCGACGGCGGCGTCGAGGTCGGCGGAGGGCATGACGATGAAGGGGTCGGAGCCGCCTAGTTCGAGGACGGATTTTTTGATGAGCCAGCCGGCTTGTGCGGCGATGGCTCGGCCTGCGGGCTCGCTGCCGGTGAGGGTGACGGCGGCGATGCGCTCGTCGCTGAGTACGGATTCGACCTGGCGGGCTTCGATGAGGAGGGTTTGGAAGGTGCCGCGAGGGAAGCCTGCGCGGCGGACGAGGGCCTCGATGCTGAGGGCGCACTGGGGGACGTTGGATGCGTGCTTGAGGAGGCCGACGTTGCCGGCCATGAGCGCGGGCGCGAGGAAGCGGAAGACCTGCCAGAAGGGGAAGTTCCAGGGCATGACGGCGAGAATGACGCCGAGGGGGTCCCAGCGGACGTAGGTATGGTCTTCGGTGGGGATGGCTTCGGAGGCGAGGATGCGGGCGGCGTTGTCGGCGTAGTAGCGGCAGCCTGCGGCGCACTTCAATACTTCCTGGCGCGCGGCGTGGAGGGGCTTGCCCATCTCGAGGGTGATGAGGGCGGCGAGGTCGTCGGTCTCGTGCTCGAGGATGGAGGCGAGCTTGCGCATGCAGAGGGCGCGGTGGTCGAGGGGGACGCGCTGGTAGTCGCGGAAGGCTTCGGCGGCGAGGGCGATTTTTTCGCGGATGGCCTCGGGGGTGAGGGGATCGAAGCTGCGGAGGAGTTTGCCGGTTGCGGGATTGATGGATTCGATGGGCATGCGTATGAGGGACCCTGATTACTCTGCTGCTAGCTTAGCAAGGGCGAGGGCGAGGACGTGAGTGCCGCGAGCGATGTCGACGGGAGAGGCGTACTCGTCGGGGCGGTGGGAGACGCCGTTGCGGCAGGGGATGAAGATCATGGCGATGGGTGCGATGCGGGCCATGAAGAGGGAGTCGTGGTAGGCGCGGCTGACCATTTTCTTGTAAGGGATGGATTCGGCGGTGCAGATTTTTTCGAGGGTATCGATGATGTGGGGGAAGGATTGGGCGGGTTGGTCGGCGTTGACGAGGTCTTCGGTGATGGTGACTTTGCGGCGGTGGCGGAGGTCTTCGATGTCGCGGCGGACGGCTTGCATGACGGATTCGCGGCGAGTGGGATCGGTGTCGCGGATGTCGAGTTGGAGGGTGACTCGGCTGGGAACGGAGTTGACGGCTCCGGGGTGGACGTCGCAAGTGCCTACGGTGGCTACGGTGTCGATGGCGTTGGTGGCGAGGGCGTGGCGTTCGATGGAGAGGATTAGTTCGGCGGCGGCGCAGAGGGCGTCGCGGCGGTCGGGCATGAGGAAGGCTCCGGCGTGGCCTCCCAGGCCGGTGATGGTGAAGCGATAGCTGGCGGGGGCGGCGATGTTGGTGACGATGCCGATGGGGATGCCTTCGCGTTCGAGGAGGGGGCCTTGTTCGATGTGGAGTTCGAGCCAGGCATGGTAGTGGTTTTCGGGGAGGCG
>DATMQZ010000026.1:0-20097 GCA_035566575.1 Edaphobacter sp. | reverse complement strand
GCGGTGAGGGCGGGGTCGATGACGAGGGTGGTGGCGAACACCGCCTTGTACGCCGGCTCGTCCCAGCAGGGAAAGGCGCGGCGGGCGTCGGTGGGCTCGAACTGGGTTACGGCGTAGTTGCGGGTCTTGGTTTTGGAAAGATAGAAGCCGCGAAGCTTGTCGTTGAGGATGCCGGTGTAGCTGATGGCGAGGGTTACTTTGCCGGCGGGGAGTGGGTTGGGGAAGGTGAAGGTCGCCAGCTCTTTGGCTTCGTCGAGGGTGACGGCCGCAGGCTGAGATTGCGGGACAGACCCGCCGACGGTGGCGATGACGGACTGAAATTTGATTTCGGCGGAATTGAGCGTTATGGAGGTGCTGGGCGTGTCGAGGCTGAGATCGATGTATTCAGTACCGGTAAAGGTCGCGGCTTTGAGATCAGGGGTGAGCGTGAGGGCGTAATGCTCCGGGTGGACGCCGCCAGGCAGACGCTGGGCGTGGGCTACGGTGGCGGTGAAGGCTGTTGTGGCTAGAAGGATGAGGGTGTTGCGGAGGGCCGCTTTCAAAGACATACCTTAAAGATACGCAATGACGCGCGTTTTTCTAAATTTGGGAGGAGAAAATGCTGGATTTTGTGACCGATTTTCCCAATCTTATTAGGCTGGGACCGCGTGTTCCCGCTTCATGCAGGAGAAAGACAACCGCAGATCCTTCGACTCCGTAACTCGCAAAACACGAGTTACTCCGCTCAGGATGACACTTCCATGCTGACCGCCCCCAGTATGTTCAGGAACAGCTCTGTCCAGCTATACGGGCTGGATAGAAGCCGCGCGTTCGGAGCGGGCGCCTAGTTCGACGGCGCGGGCTTCGGCGTAGGCTGCAGCTCCAAGGAGGGCGCAGGTGTCGTCGAGGATGACGCGGACCGGGATGGATTGGAGGAGGGGGGAGAGGCGGCCCTTGTCGAGGAACGCCTGGGTGAAGAAGCCGTTCTGGAGGGTTTTGAGGATCTTGGGGGCGATGCCTCCGCCGAGGTACATGCCTCCGGTGGCGAGGACCTTGAGGGCGATGTTGCCTGCTTCGGCTCCGTAGGCCGAGACGAAGATCTTCATGGTCTCGAAGCAGAGGAAGCTGGAGCCGTCTTCGGCGCACTGTCCTATGACTGCGTTGGGGTCTTCGGCCTTCATGCGGTCGCGGAGCCACTGGGGTTCGTTGATCTTCTCGACGTCTCGGAGGAAGGTGTAGATGTTCTTGATGCCAAGGCCGGAGACGACACGCTCCCAGGAGACGCGGCCGTTGAGTTCGGCACGGAGGTACTCGAGGAGGGCGATCTCACGGGTGGAGCGGGCAGCGAAGTCGCAGTGGCCGCCCTCGGAGGCGATGGGGCGGTGGTGGTTGCCGTCCCAGATGAGGAGGGCCTGGCCGAGGCCTGTTCCGGCGGCGATGAGGCCGCGGTGGCCGATGGCGGATTCGTCGCCGGCGTGGAGAGTAAAGATCTTGTCAGGGGCCAGCTCTGGAATGCCGTAGCCATTGGCTTCAAGGTCGTTGATGAGAAAGACGTGCTGAATACCGAGGGACTTGGAGAGCTCTTTGCAGTCGAGGACCCAGGGAAGGTTGGTGAGCTTGAGGCGGCCTTCGCGGACGGGGCCGGGGACGCCGAAGCAGGTGGCGAGGATCTCAGCATGGTGGATTTTGGGGCAGGTGTCGTCGCCGGCGAGGAATTTGGTGACGACTTCGTCGAGCGAGGCGAACTCGTGCGCAGGAAACTTCTGGTCGCGGACGGGATGGAGCTGGCCGCTTGAGAAATCGTAAAGAGCGAGGTGTACCTTTGTGCCGCCTACATCACCAGCGAGAATCATTTAGCGAAGCTCCAGGGTACCGGTATGGTCTGCACCTGCCGGTTCTGGCAGCTTAGACGCTGCAGCGGAATCGAGCAAGAAAGTAAGTTTGCCGCTGGCCGGGCGGATGATCTGGGAGGGGTAAGTATCAGGTTGGAATGGGCCTCGCAGCACCTCGTTGAGGACCTGAGCTTTGGCTGCGCCCTCGATGAGGAAGGCCACTTCCCTGCCCTGATTGATGACCGGCGAGGTGAGTGTGATCCGCCACGTGTCCTTTTGGGGAACGTGATTGGCGATGACGATGTGAGTGAGGTCGTTGAGGCCTTCAGTGTGGGGGAAGAGTGAGGCGGTGTGGCCGTCGTCGCCCATGCCGAGGAGGATGAGGTCGAAGGTTGGGGTCTCGGCGCCCTCGAGCTTGAAGGAGTTGCGGATGGTGGATTCGTAGCGGGCGGCGGCTACTTCGGGGTCGAGCTCGCCTTCCATGCGGTGGATGCGCTCGGCTGGTAGAGGCACTTTGGAGAGCAGGGCCTCGTTGGTCATGCGGTAGTTGGAGTCGGTGTGGTCGGGGGGAACGCAGCGCTCATCGACCCAGTAGAGATCGAGCTTGTCCCAGGGAACTTGTTTGATGAAAGGCTGTGCGGGATCGGCGAGGAGGGCGAACATCGCCTTGGGAGTGGTTCCACCGGAGATGGCGATGCGAGCGAGGCCGCGGGTCTCGGCTGCCTTAATGGCGGCGGAGGTGAAGAGCTCTGCAGCGGCCTTGGCTACCTCGGCAGGAGTGGAGGAGATGCGATAGGTGACAGTGACCGGACGGGGCATGAGATCTCGCTGGATGGAAGTGATGAAGGCAGGAATGCGGGACAGGCGCCCCGCATTCCTGATGATAAGGGTTTAGAGATCGCGCCACGTGCGACCTTCTCTTGCGAGAAGCTCGTCGGCGCAGTCGGGCCCGATGGATCCAGCGGAGTAGTTGGGGAACTTCGGCGCCTTGGCCTTGGCCCACGCCTCAAGGATCGGCGTGAAGAGCGCCCAGGTGGCTTCGACTCCATCGCGGTGGGCGAAGAGCGTGGCGTCACCGAGCATGGCGTCGAGCAGGAGGCGTTCGTAGCCGTTGGCCGAAGACTTGCCGAAGGCGTCGGCGTAGCTGAAGGCCATGTTGACCTGTGCGAGGTTGGTGGTAGGGCCAGGAATCTTCGCGCCGAAGCGAAGGGATATTCCCTCGTCGGGCTGGATGCGCATGGTGATGACGTTCGGCTCGACCCTGTCGTCGCTGCTGTTGGACTTGAAGAGGTGCAGCGGCGGCTGTTTGAATACGATGGTGACTTCGGTGACGCGCTTCGCGAGGCGCTTGCCGGCGCGGAGATAGAACGGAACGCCAGCCCAGCGCCAGTTTTCGATTTCGACGCGGATGGCCGCGAAGGTCTCGGTGCTGGAGGTGGGAGAGACGCGATCTTCCTCGCGGTAGCCAGCTACGATCTTGCCATCGATCTCGCCCGGGCCGTACTGGCCGCGAACGGTGTTCTCGACAGGGATGCCTTCGATGGCGCGCCAAACTTTGAGCTTCTCGGTGCGGACGGCATCGGCCTGGAAGGAGTCGGGTGGTTCCATGGCGACGAAGGAGAGGACTTCCATGACGTGGTTCTGGAGAACGTCGCGGACTGCGCCGGCCTTCTCGTAGAACGGGCCGCGGCCTTCGATACCGATGGACTCAGCGGCGGTGATCTCGACGTGGTCGATGTAGTTGCGGTTCCAGACGGGCTCAAAGATACCATTGCCGAAGCGGAAGACGAGGATGTTCTGAACGGTCTCTTTGCCTAGGTAGTGATCGATGCGGAAGATCTGGTCTTCGGAGAGGACGGCGTTGATCTCGTCGTTGAGCTGGCGGGCAGATTCGAGATCGGTGCCGAAGGGCTTCTCGATGATGACGCGAACCCAGTGCTCGTCGCCGGGCTCAGGCTTGGCCATGCCGTGCTTGCCGAGGCGATGCGTGATGTCTGCGAAGAACTCTGGCGCCACGGCGAGGTAGAAGAGGCGGTTGCCGCGAGTGTTGAATTTATCGTCCAGATCGGCGAGGTGTGCCTTGAGTTTGTCGAAGCCTGCGTCGTCGTCGAACTCGGTGGCGAAGTAGGAGACGCGATCCATGAAGGGCTTGAGCTTGGGATCGTTGTCTTCGACACCGCCGCCCTTGATGATGCCGTCCTGCATGTCGGGGCCGAAGGTGGCGCTGAGGTCGCGGCGGGCGACGCCGACAACGGCAAACTCTTCAGGAAGCAGGCCTGCCTGTTCGAGGTGATAGAGCGCAGGCAGAAGCTTGCGCTTGGTGAGGTCGCCTGAGGCGCCAAAGATAACGACGATGCACGGCTCGGGGATGCGCTCACCCTTCTTTGTTTCGTCGGCCTGTGCTGCTGCGATGTCTACGGGTACGATGCTCATGGTGTTGCTCCTTGCATATGCTTTTTGATGCTCCTCCGGGAGGATGGTCGCGCCCGGCTAGTGAGAGCTTGGCCGTGTGCGAGTTGCATCGCCCACGGCCAGAAGAGACTAGGCCTTCTTGACGTCATGACCGCCGAAGGCTCCGCGCATGATCGAGATCATACGGTCGGTGAAGTTGTTCTCTTCGCGCGAACGGAGGCGGCGGATCAGCGACTCCGTGATGACAGGAGCGGAGATGTTGAGGTCAATAGCTTCTGTGACGGTCCAACGGCCTTCGCCGGAGTCGGGGACCCAGGCTTCAAGGCCAGCGAGTGTGGGATTCTTGTCGAGCGCGCTTGACGTGAGGTCCAGAAGCCACGAGCGAACGACGGAGCCCTTCTGCCAGATGTGCGCGATCTGGGTGAGATCGAGATTGAGGGGCTTTTTGGCGTTCATGATGGAGAAGCCTTCAGCGTAGGCCTGCATGAGGCCGTACTCGATGCCGTTGTGGACCATCTTGACGAAGTGGCCGGCGCCGCTGGGGCCGACGTGTCCCCAACCTTCTGTGGGCGAGGGGGCGAGTGCCTGGAAGATGGGGGTGAGGCGCTCGACGGGAGCCTTGTCGCCGCCGATCATGAGGCTGTAGCCCTCTTTGAGGCCCCAGACTCCGCCTGAGGTTCCGCAGTCAACGTACTCGAGGCCAGTCGGCGTGACCTGCGCGTGGCGACGCTGCGTGTCCTTGTAGTTCGAGTTGCCGCCATCGATGATGGTGTCGCCCTGGGAGAGCAATCCTTCGAGGCTCGCGATGGTATGGTCGACGGGATCGCCCGAGGGAACCATGATCCAGACGGCGCGGGGAGCGGAGAGATTAGCGACGAGGTCTTCGAGCGAGTTGACCCCGAGAGAACCGGAGGCGGTGAGCTTCGCGGTGGCGTCTTTGCTGAAGTCGAAGCCGACGACTTTGTGTCCGGCGAGGCGCAGACGCTCCGCCATGTTGAAGCCCATCTTTCCAAGACCAATAATTCCGAGTTCCATGATGTTTTTCCTTTTTATGTTGCCGAAATGCCGAGTTGTGCGAGCTCTTGCGTGAGCTGGGCGGGTGATTCGAAACGAATGGCCTTCATGTCGAGAGCGACGGCGGCCTCGCAGTTTTCCGGCTTGTCATCAATGAAGAGCGCTGTCTCGGGCGGAAAGCCGGAGATATCGATGGCTGCCTGATAGATGTCCGCGTGCGGCTTCATCTCGTGGACGTAGCCGGAGCAGATGAAGTAATCGAAGTACGGACGGAGATGAAAGGTGTCCAGACGGTAGGCGTTGAGCTCGCGGCTCTCGTTATTGAGAGTGGCGAGCTTGCAATCGCGTGAAGACTGGAGTTTGCCAAGGATGTCGAAACACTCCTTGTGGAGGACGTGGTTTTCGGCGCAGAGCTGGGCCCATAGATCTTCGAAGGTGAAGTTATACTTTGGCGCTTCGGCGTGAAAGACCGTTTTGTTGAAGAAGGTGCGGGCGTCGGAGAGGCCGCGCTCCCAGAAGTAGTTTGCGGCATCGTGGCGGGACTCGTAGTCGGAGAGATCGACGCCGAGGCGAGTGAGCACGCGGGTCTGCTGGCCTTTGTCCCAACCGTTAGTGAGCAGGACACCGCCGAGGTCCCAGAAGATCGTCTTGATGGAGGTGGTGCTCACTGTCCCTCCGGGAAATCTGCGCCGAGCGTGGTGGACTCCCACGCTGCAAGCTCCTGATTCCATTGGTCGAGCTTGGTGCGGAAGCGCTTGAGAGCGATGGCGCCGAGGATCAGGTGAAGCGGTGGGTTGGGGGAATCGACGACGGTCATCATGGCGTGCACGGCTCGCAGCGGATCGCCAGCCTGCTTGCCGTTTTGCGTGTTGAGATACTCGCGGGCTTTGCCGGCTGTGGTGTTGTAGTCGGCTATGCGTTGCGCGGCCTCTACACCGGAGCGTCCGAGAAAGTCGGTGCGGAATGGACCGGGCTCGATGATGGTGACGTGAATGCCGAGAGGAGCGAGTTCGGCGGCGAGTGCTTCGGAGAAGCCTTCGACTGCGAACTTGGTGGTGTTGTAGAAGCCCCAGCCGGGACCGCCAGCTAGTCCCGCGATGGACGAGAGATTGAGAATGTGTCCGCTGCGCTGCTTGCGAAGGTAAGGAAGAAAGGCGCGGGTGACACGGATGAGGCCGAAGACGTTGGTCTCGAAGACGGGCATGAACTCGACTTCGGTGGCTTCTTCAAGAGCGCCCGCGATGCCGTAGCCAGCGTTGTTGACGAGCACATCGATGTGGCCGAACTGCGCGAAGGCCTGGGTTACGGCTGAGTCGACTTGCGCTGCATCGGTTACATCAAGAGCGAGAGCTTTTGCGGAGCCGGGATATTGGCGCTCGAGATCGGCGATCTGCTCCGGCTTGCGCGCGGTGGCGACAACTTTGCCTCCGGCTTTGAGGACTTCTTCGGCAAGCAGGCGGCCAAAGCCAGTGGAGGCTCCGGTGATGAACCAAGTACGAGGTGTTGTCGATTCAGGCATAGTCGCTGTGATTTCTCTATGGGCCCTTATCAAGGCCTGACTTTAGGTTAAGTGGTCAGGGTAGTCGCCGCAGCCTCGGGCATATATTGCTTTTCGATGGCTTTGACTTTGTTGAGACGGCGAACGAAACGCTCTTCTGTCGCGATGAATTTGGCGTTGAGGTACGAATCGACACACTCGAGGGCGAGAGCGGTGCCGATGATGCGTGCTCCCATGACGAGCACATTCATCTCGTCGTGTTCGACGCCTTGATGCGCGGAGTAGGTGTCGTGGCACATGCCTGCGCGGACGCCGGGCATCTTGTTGGCGGCGATGCAGACGCCCACGCCGGAGCCGCAGATGAGGATGCCACGCTCCGCGGTACCTGAGATGAGCGCCTTGCCTACAAGAACGGCAAAATCGGCGTAGTCGGATGGATCGGTCTTGTAGGCGCCGAGATCCTCGATCTCGTGGCCGAGCTTCCTGACGTAGTCGCGGACCTCCTCCTTCAGAGGAAAACCAGCGTGGTCGGAAGCAATCGCAATCTTCATGGTGACAGAACCTTAGATGTCTGAGCTTGTTATTTGGGCGCTCATGCTAGCCCGAAGTAACGAATTCGGGGTGAAACAACGGGCGAGACCTTGCTGTCTCGCCCGCGTGAACTACTTCTTGACCAGCTTCTTTGCCTGCTCGACGACGTGCGCGACACTGATGCCGAGCTTTTCGAGAGCAATAGGCCCGGGAGCTGAGGCGCCGAAGCGGTCGATACCGATGACGGCTCCGTTGTGGCCGATGTACTTGTACCAGCCCATGGTGGCTCCTGCTTCGACAGCGATCTTCGGCGTTGCTTCGGGAAGCAGGCTCGCCTTGTAAGCCGCGTCCTGCTCGTCAAAGATCTTGAAGCTGGGCATCGAGACTACGGAAGCGTTGATTCCGGCGGCCTTCAGCTCCTCGGCAGCCTTGAGGATGAGAGAAACCTCGGAGCCGGTAGCGATGAGGATGAGGTCCTTGCCTGAGTTATCGAGCGCGTATGCACCCTTCTTCGTTCCCTCGTGCACCTTGTACTTGTCGTTGTCGAGGACTGGAAGATCCTGACGCGAGAGAGCCATGAAGCTGGCGCTCTTGCGCTCGAGAGCAAGCTGCCAGCAGGCGGCGGTCTCGTTGGCATCCGCAGGACGGAAGTCGGTGAGGTGCGGAATGGCGCGCAGGCTCATCAGGTGCTCGATGGGCTGGTGCGTGGGACCATCTTCGCCAAGACCGACGGAGTCGTGGGTGAAGATGAAGAGCGAGTGAACATTCATCAGCGCTGCCATGCGAAGAGCAGAGCGGCAGTAGTCGGAGAAGGTAAAGAAGGTGGAACCGAAGGGAATGAGACCGCCGTGGGCCGCCATGCCGTTGACCATCGCGCACATGCCGAACTCGCGGACGCCGAAGAAGACGTTGCGGCCGGTGGGATCGACGTGGAAGCTGGGCGAGTCCTTGAAGATGGTCTTGGTGGAAGCGGTGAGATCGGCAGCGCCGCCGAAGAGCTCGGGAACGGCCTTCTCAATCGCGTTCATGACTACCTGGCCGGCGTTGCGGGTGGCGACAGGCTTGTCGATCGGGAAGACGGGAATCTTCTTCTCCCAGTCCTTCGCAAGAACTGCTTTGACCGTGCGATCGAACTCTGCAGCCGGCTCTGGATATGCCTTGGCGTACTCTGCGAATTCGGCCTTCCACTCGTTGTGAGCGTCCTTGCCACGCAGCTTGATGGTGTCCCAGTTGGCGCGGGCTTCGTCGGGAACGTAGAAGGTCTTGTCCTCGGGCCAGTTGAGGTTCTTCTTGGTGGCCTTGACTGCCTCTGCGCCGAGGGCCTCGCCGTGAACCTTGTTTGTGCCGGCCTTGGGGCTGCCGTAGCCGATGACGGTGTGAACGCGGATGAGCGAGGGCTTTGTCGTCTCAGCCTTGGCTGCAAGGATTGCGTCTTCGAGTCCCTGGAGATCGTTGCCGTCGGCGACCGACTGCACGTGCCAGTGATAGGCCTCGAAGCGCTTGGTGACGTCCTCTGTGTAGCTGAGCTCGGTGGGGCCGTCGAGGGAGATCAGGTTGTCATCGTAGAGAACGATGAGCTTGCCGAGGCCGAGTGTGCCGGCCAGCGAAGCCACCTCGTGAGAGATGCCTTCCATCAGGTCGCCATCGCCGCAGAGAACGTAGGTGTAGTGGTCGACGATGTTGTAGGTGTCGCGGTTATAAACGGCGGCGAGGTGCTTCTCTGCCGTTGCGATGCCGACGGCCATGCCGAGGCCCTGACCGAGAGGGCCAGTGGTGACTTCGACGCCTGGGGCCTCACCGTACTCGGGGTGGCCGGGGGTGTGCGATCCCCACTGACGGAACTGCTCGAGTTGGGCCATGGGCAGGTTGTAGCCCGAGAGATGCAGCGCGCCGTAGAGCAGCGCGGAGGCGTGTCCGTTCGAGAGGATGAAGCGGTCGCGGTCGATCCACTTGGGATCGGAAGGATCGTGCTTCATGAGCTTGTGGTAGAGCAGATAGGCGATGGGGGCACAGCCTAGGGGTGCGCCAGGGTGTCCGGACTTGGCTTTTTCAACAGCGTCGACGGCGAGAAAGCGGAGGGCGTTGATAGAAAGCTGGTCTAATTCGTGCTGCTGATCGCTCATTACTTTTCCTTTTTTATGGCGTGGAGTAGCGCGAGGCTACGAATCCGTAGTTTTGTGTTTTGGGCCTATCTCAAACAGTGTACAAGCGAGATGCGGGTCCCTGCATCCTTATGGTGTTACAGGCGCCGGTGGAGGCGTAATGGCGACTTCTATATTCCGGTTGAGCCAGTGGTCCGGCTGGCCTTGTCCCGGCCAATCCAGAGTGAAGATAACAGTCCCTTCCTGGGTGGAACTGATGGGGATATCTGCGAAGGAGCCCGGATAGCCGACAGCGGTGGAATCGAGCGTAAGGGTTGTGGCCCAATTGTCGAAGGTGTAGACCACTTTGAAGCGGTTGGGGTCCACGATGCGGAGAGTGTGTCCGGCCTCGATGGTCGAGAGCGGGCGGCCAGTCTGGAATATTTCAACGTGATTGGTAAAGGTGCGCTTGCCTTTTGGGACGGCATAGCGCTCCTCGACGGCGGAGATGCGGTCGAAGACGCGGTCGTCGGTGACCGAGCGGAGGAGCTTGAGATATTCGGAGTGAGCCCAGACTAACGGTTGCGCCGAGCCTGCGGAGCGGCCAAGGAAGAGCCTCTCGGAAGGTATGTCGGGGGTGTCCCATATCTGTTCGGGCAACATTCCGCCGCGAGAGCTGAAGCGTTCGAGTGCGGTGATGTGCTGGGTGACGTTGCCGCCCGCGGCGAGCTCGTAGTGGCCGCGTTCGCCCGCCAACAGGGGCCATGCTCGTCCCTGACCCCAGCCGTCGTATGGTCCTCCGTCCTTCTTCTGGCCGTAGCCGTCGTGGTTGTACCGACGCCAGCAGGCTCCGAACGGTGTGTCGATCTTGAGAACGTGGTCTACGACCTTCAAGGAGTCGACGATAAGGGGGTCGTCGGCGCGACGGATGCCGTAGCGGACAAGCTCCAGGAAGCCGGCATCGATGATCTCGCGGGCTTCGAAGTCGTATTTCTCACCGGGGCCTCGATTGGCGATATGGACCATTCCGGCTGGGATATCGGGGTTGTAGAAGGGCTCGCCGGGCGCGGGTGGATGAATGCGCATGTAGTGATACTTGATGTCGGGGTGGAGAACGCCTTCGGTAGTGGTGGTCCATTCGTCGAGATGGGACTCAATCCAGTCGGCGTAAGTCTCCAGGAAGTCGGCTAGTTCAAAGCCCTGGCGGCTGCGTGCTATATCAGCGGCGCATATGAGGCCAGCGATGACAGCAGCAAGAGTCGAGGGTGAGTAGCCGGCCATCTCCTCCCAGCGTTCCTGCTGGGTGACAGGGGCGTAGCGGACGAGGAAGGCAGCGGCGCGTTCGGCGAAGGGAAATACGTCGAAGTTCTCGAGGCCGTCGAGTTTCCAGAGGCGCCAGGCGAGGATGATGGGGAAGGCGACCTCGTCGAGTTGGATGCCGGACCAGTAGGGGGTTCCGTCAATCCAGAAGTTCTGGGCGAAGCTGCCGTCAGGTTTTTGGGTGCAGGCCAGATAGACAAGGGCGCGGAGGGCGGTCTCGACGCGTCCGCAGGCGAGCAGGGCGGTGGCGGTTTGGACCATGTCTCGCGTCCAGACTAGGTGGTAGCCGCCAAGATCGGAGTCTCCCTTGGATGCTCCCCAGGGAATGGAGGCCGAGGCGATGAAGGCTCCGGAGTAGGTCTTGTCCTCGTGGGTGAGCAGGATGTTGTGGCTGATGCGCATCAGCTTGCCGCCGTCGGTGGAGGCGGGAGCTAGCTCTTTGGGTGAGGCGGCGCGTCCCCACTGGACCAGAAAGCGGCGGAGATGCTCCGTGTACGGCGTGGCAAGGCTTTGCATCATGCGGGAAATGGCTGAGTGATGGCCCGCACCGAAGGCGATGGCGATGGTGAACTCTCGGTGGGCTGCGACGTCGATCTCGCCTGTGATAGCGATGTTGCCGTCAAGGGCTTCGCCGAACTGCTGACTGAGGGTCATTGTCCTGCAGAGGTCCTGGAAGCCGTCGCTGGTGCCGACGTAACCGCAGGAGGTTCGCGTGAAGCCGCAACTGGCTCCCATGGCAAGGGAGGTGTCGCCTTTCCAGGCGGCCAGACAGCGCTTGCCAGCGACATCGACGGATCGGGCTGAGTTGCCAGCTCCTCCGCCGTTGAGATGCGGTGCGAGAAGGGCGTAGCACTTGAGCCGCGAAAGGACGGACTCTTCGCCTGTGACTTTGACGTTTACCAGGACGACAGGATGATGCGGGTCGGTGATGAACTCCTTTGTGACCGAGTAGCGGCCGTTGACGTCGGTGGCAGAGACGCGGACTGCAAGGGCGTCGGAGTCGATGTACTGGAAGTCGTACTCGAGGTCGCGTTTCTCTTCGCGACAGAAGCTTTCACCGTCGGTGAAGAGCAGTTCCATGTCGCGGGTCTGCGGGCGGTCGATGGTGGGGAAGTAAATTTCGTTGAGCGTTCCGTGCGATACGGTGAACCAGACGCGGCTGGAGGCGGCGTAGGCAGTAGAGACAGCGTCTTTGCGGCTGGAGGTCCAGCGCGGTTCAAGGCCGGGAGCTCCAAAGGCTGGACCATCATCTACGAGCCAGCGATAGGTGGCGACTAGTTCACTCATTCCGCTTATTAGAAACCAAAATCGACTCAAACGGGTGCAAACCAAAGTGAATCAGCGATGAATGCGAGCAGTGCGCTATGATTTCCAAGGCTGCACGGGCCGGCGAATTGCATCGCTACGAGCGCGGATGGCATCGAAGAGAGTGAACGCGGTCGGCCTGCAGAACGCCTGACTAAATAAGAAAAACGCAAGACGACAGGAGAATATCGTGGCCTACGAACTACCCCCTTTGCCCTATGACTATGCGGCGCTTGAGCCAACCATCGACGAAGCGACGATGAAGCTGCACCATGACAAGCATCACCAGACCTATGTGACGAACCTGAATGGTGCGGTGGAGAAACATCCTGAGCTTGGCAGCAAATCTCCGGAGGACCTGGTGAAGGACCTGGCCAGCATTCCTGAAGACGTCCGCAAGATTGTACAGAACAATGGTGGCGGACACGTTAACCACACGATGTTCTGGCAGATCATGAAGCCGAACGGCGGCGGCGCTCCGACGGGCGCGATTGCCGATCAGATCACCAAGGACTTTGGCTCGTTTGAGGACTTCAAGAAGCTATTTAATGAGACTACGGCGAAGCAGTTCGGCTCCGGCTGGGGCTGGCTGGTGTTCGACGGTGGCAAGCTGAAGGTGGTCACGACGGCGAATCAGGATAATCCGCTTTCTCAGGGGCTGTATCCGATTCTCGGCAACGATGTCTGGGAGCATGCCTACTATCTGAAGTACAACAATCGGCGGCCGGATTATCTGGCGGCCTGGTGGAACGTTGTGAACTGGGACGAGGTTAATAAGCGGTTCGCTACGGCTAAGAAGTAGTTTTTTATTGGTTGATGGGGGCTGCCCTTTGGGCGGCCCTTGTTTTTTTGCCCCTCCCCCTCCATGTCGGGGCTAAAATATTGATAGAAGTTCACTTAGCCTAATTTTGGTTGCGCAAAATATAGATTCTAAAAGGGTTAAGCATCAAAATATAGATTCTAAAAGGCTTATATCCCTGAAAGCGAAAAGCCCCGGTTTTGGCCGGGGCTTTTTTACTTCTAATTTAATTATAGGGGTTTGAGTGAAACTCCTTCGCAATGCTTATGTTGCTTGTTTTGTTTGGTTTATGGGGTTTTTGGGCTTGACATCGGATTTTCTTGGGGAAACTGAAGGAAAAAACCTCTAAGTAGCTGATTCCGTGGATTCACTATTGTGAGTGTGGGTGCAGGTGTAATGGCGCGCATGATTCCCGCTGTGACTCGCATTTCGCATCTTCCGCTTTGTTCGCTGGCACTAGGAGCTCATTATTCGCGCTGTGCTTTGTTGAAGAGAGGAACAAACAACAGCAAGAGTTGGCGATTTGAAGGTATACATTCCCACCTTAGGCGCGATAGAGCCGCGCCGAAGATGGGGCACCCGTTCTTTTGTGGCTGGTTGAAGAGAACAACGGCAACGACAGAAGCAGATCCCTACGGGATGACAAACAAGAAAAGCAACGACAAGTGCAAAAAAAACGGCTGGAACATTGAATTTTGTTCCAGCCGTTTCTTCGATGCGTTGAGTGTGGGTTAGTCGCTGGAGCCCTTGCGGGGGCGGCGGTTGGCTTGCAGGACCTTCTTGCGCAGGCGGAGGGACTTGGGGGTGACCTCTACGAGTTCGTCGTCGGCGATGAATTCGATGCACTGCTCGAGGGTTTGCTGCTTGTAGGGGACGAGACGGACGGCGTCGTCGGAGCCTGAGGCGCGCATGTTCGAGAGCTTCTTCTCGCGGACGCAGTTGACGTCGAGGTCGTTGTCGCGCGAGTGCTCGCCGACGACCATGCCCTCGTAGACTTCAACACCGTCACCGACAAAGAGAACGCCACGGTCCTGGAGGCCTTCGAGCGCGTAGGCGGTCGTGGTGCCCTGGCGGTCGGAGATGAGGGCGCCGGAGAGACGCTGCGGAATCTCGCCCTGGTACGCGATGTAGCCGTCGAGGATGGAGTTCATGATGATGGTTCCGCGGGTCTCCGTCAGCATTTCAGAGCGGAGGCCGATGAGGCCACGGCTGGGGATGCGGAACTCCATGCGGACGCGGCCGGAGCCGTGGTTGGTCATCTTGGTCATCTCGCCTTTTCTCGGTCCGAGGCGCTCGATGACTGTGCCGACGAAGTTTTCCGGCACGTCGATGTAGAGCTGCTCGACGGGCTCCATGACGGCGTCGTCGATCTTCTTGGTGACGATCTCGGGACGGCTGACCATCATCTCGAAGCCTTCGCGGCGCATCATTTCGATGAGGATGCCGAGCTGGAGTTCGCCGCGGCCGAGGACCTTGAAGGAGTCGGGGGAGCCTGTCTCCTGCATCTTGAGGGAGACGTTGGTGAGGAGCTCCTTGTCGAGACGGTCGCGGAGATTGCGCGAGGTGACAAACTTGCCTTCTCGGCCGGCGAAGGGCGAGTTGTTGACGTTGAACTGGATCGCGATGGTCGGCTCATCGATGGTGATGGGCGGCAGGGGCTTGGGGTCCTCGACGTCGCAGAAGCTTTCGCCGATGGTGATGCCGGGGATGCCGGCGATGGCGACGATGTCGCCGATCTGGGTCTCTTCGATGTCGGTGCGCTTGAGGCCGGAGAAGCTGAAGAGCTTGGTGATCTTGTGCTTGGTGAAGGTGCCGTCGAGCTTGGCGACCGAGTACTCCTGGCCGGTGCGCATGGTGCCATTGAAGACGCGGCCGATCGCAAGACGCCCTAGATAGTCGGAGTAGTCGAGGTTGGTGACAAGGATCTGGACTGCGCCCTCGGGCTCGCCCTTGGCGACGGGGATCGTGGTGATGATCTGCTCGAAGAGAGGCTGAAGATCGGTGCCGGGAATCGCTGGATCTGTGGTCGCAGTGCCTAGCTTGCCGTTGGTGTAAAGGACAGGAAAGTCGAGCACAGACTCATCGGCATCGAGGTCGATGAAGAGGTCGTACACCTCATTCAAAACCTCTTGCGGGCGCGCGTCGGGGCGGTCGATCTTGTTGATCACGACCATGGGAGTGAGGCCCGCTTCAAGCGCCTTGGAGAGAACGTAACGAGTCTGTGGCAGAGGGCCTTCAGAAGCGTCGACCAGGAGAACGACACCGTCGACCATCTTGAGAGCGCGCTCCACTTCGCCGCCGAAATCGGCGTGGCCCGGGGTGTCGACGATGTTGATCTTGTTGTCGTGGTAGTAGAGGGCGGTATTCTTTGCAAGAATCGTAATGCCGCGCTCTTTTTCAAGGTCGTTCGAGTCCATGACGCGTTCGACGACGGCCTCGTTGGAGCGGAAGGTGCCGCTCTGGCGCAGCATCGCGTCGACCAGGGTGGTTTTGCCATGATCGACGTGGGCGATGATGGCGATGTTGAAGATGGGCTTAACGGCGACTGCGGTTGAGTTACTCACTGCTCTTTGTCCTGTCTATGCGCTTAGGGATGTACTTTTGGGGAAAGCGCGCGTCTCTTCTAGTTTAGCCTAGTTAGCTTCGCGCTGGCTGGCCAAGTGGGCGGGAATAGAAGAAGATACGGTTAATGCGGCTGTAACGCGTTGAAAAACAGTACGGTGACACGAGGACGCCGAATTGCATTTGGTGGCCTGCGGTTGTGCCGCTATACTCAAGGCTCCCAATGCTGCCAACCCAGTCTTCCCAGTTCGAGCATGCGGCTCTGAAAAACTATCTGCTGGACCATGCCTACGACGAGATGTTTTCAGGTCCGGGTGATCTACATCGTCACTGCGAGCCGCTGCTGGAGCACTTCACTTCCCTGCCAGTGGAAGAGCTGCAACGTCGGAAGCAGGCAGCCGACCTCAGCTTCCTGAATCAGGGCATTACTTTCACCGTCTATGGACGCGAGGAGGGTACGGAGAAGATCTTTCCGTATGACCTGATTCCACGCATCATCACGGCAGACGAATGGGCAACCGTGGAGCTCGGACTGACGCAGCGGCTTACTGCGCTGAATCTCTTCCTCAAGGACATCTATAACGAGGGACGAATTCTTGAGGACGGAGTTGTTCCGCGAGAGATGGTCTACAGCTGCAAGCACTATCGCAGGCAGATGGCGGGATTGCAGGTTCCGCGCAACGTCTACATCGCGGTCTGCGGGACAGACCTGATCCGGCTGGAGAACGGCGAGTTTGTGGTGCTCGAGGACAATCTTCGCGTGCCAAGCGGCGTTAGCTACATGCTGACCAACCGCAGGGTGATGAAGCGGATCTTTCCGGAGCTGTTTCGCACCTACAACGTGCGGCCAATCGAGCAGTACACGCAATTGCTGCTAGGGACGCTGCGATCGCTCGCACCCGAAGGCCGCCCGGAACCGAACATCGTGCTGCTTTCGCCGGGGGTATTCAACTCGGCCTACTTCGAGCACGCGTATCTCGCCCGGCAGATGGGGATTGAGCTTGTCGAAGGCCGCGATCTTGTGACGCACGACAATATCGTCTACATGCGAACGACCAACGGCCTTCGGCGCGTGGATGTGATCTACAGACGTGTGGATGACGACTTCATCGATCCACTGGCGTTTCGTGGAGATTCGATCCTCGGCGTTGCGGGACTGTTCAATGCCTACCGAGCGGGGAACGTGACGCTGGCAAATGCATTTGGCACTGGCGTGGCCGATGACAAAGCGCTGTATGCCTACGTTCCCGAGATCATCAAGTACTACCTGACCGAAGACCCGGTGCTGAAGAATGTGGAGACGTATCTGCCGACCCGTCCGAAGGAACGGCAGCATGTTCTCGAGAATCTTGACAAGCTGGTGGTGAAGGCGGTGGGAGAGAGCGGCGGCTATGGGATGCTGATCGGACCGCAGTCGACCAAGGCGGAGCAGGAGGAGTTTGCGCGCAAGATCGAGGCCGATCCGCGGAACTACATTGCGCAGCCGACAATCTCGTTTTCACGAGCGCCATGTCTGATCGGCGATGAGTTGGAACCGCGGCACGTGGATCTGCGGCCCTATGTACTGTATGGCGATAAGGTGACGATTGTGCCGGGCGGGCTGACGCGTGTGGCGCTGAACCGCGGGTCGCTGGTGGTTAACTCGTCGCAGGGTGGCGGCAGCAAAGATACCTGGGTGCTGAGCCAGTAAAGGAGATGCCGATGCTTTCACGCGTAGCCGATAGTTTGTACTGGATGAGCCGGTATCTTGAGCGCGCCGAACATACAACGCGTCTGCTGGATGTGAATCTGAACCTGATGCTGGATGAGAGCGCAGCTAGTGCGGAGCGTCGCTGGCAGCGGGTGCTGAAGGCATTGGGCAGGCCGAAGGACATCAAGTGGACGGGCGAGCCGTATGCGCTGACACAGGCGTTGACCTTTGATACAACGAACAAGGCTTCGATTCTCTCTTGCATCATTGCCGCGCGGGAGAACTCGCGGCATGTGAGAGAACAGATTTCGACGGAGCAGTGGCACCGGTTGAACAGCCTGTATCTGCAGGTGACGCGGCCGGAGATGCAGATCGAAAGGCAGGCAGAGGCGCAGGCGGCTGGGATGGCGCGATCAAGCGAATTCCTGCAGTCGGTAATGGAGGCGGTGCATCAGTTTCAGGGCGTTACCGACTCGACCATGAACCACGGCGAAGGCTGGCAGTTCATCCAGGTTGGACGATACCTAGAACGCGCATCAGCAACGGCGTTGTTGCTGGAGGCTTACCACGCCGATCTGTGGGAGCACCCTGAACGAGTTGGCGAAGGCAATGAGTATCTCGACTGGATGGGACTGTTGCGCTCGGCGACTGCGTTCGAGGCGTACTGCAAAGTTTATACGGCCGACCTGACGCCTGACCGGATCTTCGAGTTCCTTCTGCTGGACGAGGAGTTTCCCCATTCCGTGCGATTCTCGATCGACAGCGTGCAGTGTGCGCTCGAGAAGATCCAGGGAGACAGCGGGAGGAGCCGGGCAGAGGCTCTGCAGAGGCTCAGTGGAAAACTACGGGCATCGCTGAGCTACAGCAGCGTCGATGAGATTCTGAGCCAGGATGTGGTCGGATACCTGCGAGGCATTCAGGCGCAGTGCCGGGCCATTCACGAGACGATTTATGAGTTGTACGTTGACTATTCTATTCAAGCTGCACTGGCGGGTTAAGGCTCGAAGGGACGAACTATGTATTACTCGATTCGCCATCTGACGAAGTTTCTGTACAGCAACCCGGTCAGCGAGAGCATGATGGAGACGCGGATGCATCCGCGCAGCGACCAGAACCAGCGCTGCCTGACGTTTCATCTTTCGGTGAGTCCGCGGTGCCGAGTCTTCAGCTATCGAGACCATCTTGCAAATAACGTGCATCACTTCGATATTCCGGGAATGCATGGGCAGCTGGTGATCGTTGCCGAATCAGTAGTCGAGGTACAGCCGGCGGTGCAGGTTCCGGCGTTCCTGGCGCCGGACGCGTGGGCGGACGTGGATTCGATGGTGAATCAGGGCGACTACTGGGAGATGCTTCTACCGAGCGAGTTTACCGAGCCAACGCCGGCGCTGGACGATCTTGCTGCACAGCTCGATGTGCGCCGCAGAGACGATCCGCTGATGGTGCTGCATAACCTCAATCGGCAAATTTACGAATATTTCGATTACAAGCCGAAGTCGACCAAGGTGGATTCACCGATCGATCTCGCGCTCGGCACTAAGACCGGGGTGTGTCAGGATTTTGCGCACATTATGATCGCGCTGGTGCGGTCGAAGCTGCGGATCCCCTGCCGGTATGTGAGCGGCTATTTGTTCCACGGCGAGAGCGATATGGACCGATCGATCAGTTCGGCGACGCATGCGTGGGTGGAAGTGTTGATTCCTCCGCTGGGGTGGGTGGGCTTCGATCCTACGAACTGGCTGGTCGCGGGCGACCGGCACATTCGAACGGCGATCGGCCGGGACTACGCCGACGTGCCGCCGACCCACGGCATCTTTCGCGGCCGGGCTGGTAGCGAGTTGACTGTCGCGGTGCGCGTGACGCCTAGCCTGGGAACTCCGTCGTTCGACCAAGAGCTGCCTGTCCCCGAGGACTGGTCGATTCTGGTGGAGAAGGCGACGCGGTTACCGGAGCAGCCAGTACCTCCGACTCGGCAGCAACAGATGGCGCAGCAGCAGCAGGATGCCGACGACCCAACCACTTTTCCTTCTGCTTCTGTTGCCGCACGGTAGGCAGGGTACCCCCCCTATTGCCCGCGCGTAAGTCGATTGTTTGCAGCGGTTTAGCGGAGGCCATCGCCGCTAAAATATTGCGGCCAAAGGGTTTACGTCCAAAATATTGCCAGCAAAGGACTTAGCAAATTTAAAGGCGAAAGCCCCAGCCAATGCCGGGGCTTTCTCGATCTATATATTCAGTATAACAGTTTGGTGGGAACTAACCTGCCAACTCGATTTCCTTTTGTTTGAATGAGTTACGTGGTTTAGGGGCTTGACATGCGTTTTTTGGGCAGAAAACAGCAAAAAAAATAACGCCGGACCTGTGCAGGCTCCGGCGTTATAAAGAAATGGAAGGACTAGAAGATGATCTTTCCGCCTAGCTGGATGTTACGGGTCCCCTTGCCAAAGGGCGCGGCGACTCCGCCTCCAGAGTTTGGAAAGTAGGTGTTGAACGTGTTGAAGCCCTGTGGGTAGGCCGCGCTAACGTGCTTCGACGGATCCGAGTTATTGAGCAAGAAGTCCGGCGTTCCGTAGTAGGCGCGGTTGGCGGCGTTGTAGACGTTCAGCCGGAGTTGGCCGGAGAAGCGCTCGTTGATTCTGACCGTCTTGAAGATGCTCGCGTCCACTTGATTGATCGTATTCCCACGGAGCGTGCTGCGGCCGACGCCGGGGTACGGTGTTCCGAGCGCCTCAGCCTCATACTCGTTGTTCAGAAGCCAATGAACGGAATCCCGCGTGATCGGCGCGCCAGTGCCGTAGTTGAGGTAACCGACTCCCGGGCCACCATTGATGCCTACTGTACCGATTGGCGCGGATGAGTTGGAGAGAATGGGGCGGCAGCTATCATTTCCGATAATATTCGTGTTGTAGTTGAAGTCGCAGAAGCTGAAGAGCGCCTGTCCCTGATTGGCTGTCGGGATCTTCGCGGTCACGGCAGCATTTGGATTGGCCTTCGATGACTGGACCGGAGTGTAGACCTGGCCGCTGTTGTAGGTCCAGATGGTGTTGACGGAGTAGCCGCCGAGAAGCCGACCCAGG
>DATMQZ010000025.1:0-21551 GCA_035566575.1 Edaphobacter sp. | reverse complement strand
TTGAACCTCGACAACGGCTTTCCCTTCGGCACCGTGATGGTCAATATCCTCGGCTGCTTCGTGATTGGGTTCATGGGTACCTTCACCTTGTCCGGCAGCAAACACGAAGTATCGGAGAACCTTCGGCTCTTTGTGATGGTAGGAATCTGTGGCGGCTTCACAACATTCTCTTCCTTCAGCCTTCAGACCTTCGATCTTGTGCGATCTGGCGCATGGGGCCGCGCTTTGGCGAATATTGTTGTCTCGGTTGTCGTTTGCTTTGTGTCAGTCGCCGCGGGACATCGTCTTGCGCAGCGCTATGTTCCACGACCCGAGATCGCTCAAAATCGCATAGAGGAATATACGGGCTGAAGCAAAAAGCCCATCCATCAGGATGGGCCTCCGCACTTCCGTTACGGCTCATCTACTGCTGAATAGTCAGGGTATTCGCCAGCCTGAACTTCACAATCGACTCAGCCGGAATGTCGATATCCCGATTCCCCGTAAACGCGCCTGCTGCCGTTCCAGCTCCCGCACCCGCAAGCCCACCGATCAAAAGTCCGGTGCCTCCGCTGGCCAGACCACCGATCAACATTCCAGCCCCCGCACCGCCGCCGATCATTGCAGCCGACCGTTTGCCCTTGCCCTTCTTCGTCTGCGTCAGATCGTTTGTAGCCAGCGGATACCGCGTTCCATTTAACGTCAGAGACGTAAGCCGAAGCTCAAGAATCGACGAGCCCTTAAAGCGTCCCCTCTTGTGTGAAGCGTCCACAATGCCGGCAACCGGCGTTCCCTTTGGAAGAATGACACGGCCGTTGTCTCCGACCACAGGCTCGACGATCTCTCCATCAAAGTGGTCGCCCGCATGGTTGGTCTTCACGCTGATATGCTGATTGATCCGGATCGCCAGTGGGGTTCCCGCTGCAACCTTAACATCCGCAGGCTGAACCACCGGAGAAACACCAGCCGCCGGCTTAGCAGATTGTTCCGCGATTGCAGGCTGACTCGCATCCGCAGGCTGTCCTCCTGCAATTGCCGGCTGATTTGCTGGGACTACAGGAGCAGCAGCGTTTGACGGCGCACTCGCAGGCATCACGGTCGTCGTCACCGCCTGTGCTGTCTGCCCTGGAGCCGGTGGCTGCACCGTAGTCGTTGTGGTAGTGCCATTCTTATCGACCGTTACAATCTGCTGAGGCTGTCCTGTGGCAGCAGCCTGTTTCTTAGCCTGTTCGATGGCTGCATCCTGCTTCGACTGGCACCCGACCAAAATTGCGAGTGCAAAAACCATGCCGATTGCAGGTTTCATCATATTTTTCATAACAATCATCGTTCGAGCCCCGTTCTTTCATTATCTCTTTTGATCTCTAACATCTCTAAAAGCGCATTGCAATTCCATAAGATGCGTATTTACGGCGCAATGCTGTCCACCACCAAAAGGTTTACGATTATCTCTATGGCTACCGCTTCCACCACGCGTCCTCAGCTTGCCCATCTCACCGCTCAGCTCGATGATTTGAAACAGCGCGGAACCTTCTTCAAACTGCGTGTGCTCGACGACGAACAAGGCCCTGTCTGCACCTACGACGGCAAGAAGGTCATCAACCTCGCCAGCAACAACTACCTCGGCCTCTGCGATCATCCCAAACTCCGCGAGGCAGCCATCGCCGCCACAGAAAAATACGGCGTAGGTTCAGGAGCGGTCCGCACTATCGCCGGCACCATGCGCATCCACATGGAGCTCGAAGAAAAAATTGCAGCCTTCAAAGGCGTCGAAGCCTGCGTCGTCTTCCAGTCCGGCTTCACTGCAAATGCCGGCACTGTCTCCAGCATCCTTGGCAAAGAAGACTTCATCCTCTCCGACGAACTCAACCACGCCAGCATCATCGACGGCGCCCGTCTCTCCCGTGCCAAAATTAAAGTCTTCCGCCACAAAGACGTCGCGCACGCCGAAGAGCTCCTCAAAGAGATTCAGAACGAGCCAGGCAGAAAACTTCTCATCACCGATGGCGTCTTCTCGATGGACGGAGACATCGGCCCCGTCGACAAGCTCTGCGACATTGCCGACAAGTACGGTGCAATCATGATGGTCGATGACGCCCATGCTTCGGGTGTCCTTGGCCGCAATGGCCGCGGCAGTGTCGATCACTTCCACTGCACTCAGCGCGTCGATGTGCAGGTAGGGACTCTCTCAAAGGCCATCGGTGCACTTGGCGGCTACGTCTGCGGTTCACGCGACCTTATCGACTACCTGTACCATCGTGCTCGTCCATTTCTCTTTTCCACCTCGCATCCACCTTCCGTCGCGGCCACCTGCATTGCTGCGTTCGACCTCCTGGAATCCGAGCCCGAACGTATTGAACGCCTCTGGTCCAACACCTCATACTTCAAGCAGCATCTCGCCGACGCCGGCTTCGACGTAGGCGGCAAAACCACTCCAAAGAGCGAAACCCCCATCACGCCTATCATCATCGGCGATGGCCGCCAAACAATGGAGTTCAGCAAAGCTCTCTTCGACGCCGGCCTCATGGCTACCGGCATCGCCTTCCCCACCGTCCCCGAGGGCAAAGCCCGCATCCGCACCATCATGACCAGCGAGCACACTCGTCAACAGATCGATCAGGCACTGGAAATTCTGACCAGCGTCGCCCGTAAGCTGAAGATTCTCAGCGCTTGAGCGACGAATGGCAATTCCCAACTCGGCGTACTAAATCATCGCCGAATCAACGGCAACTCAGAATAAACCGCCACGTGCGAGTCTAATCCGGAAGAAACGCGTCTTATATCTTATGCGCTTTGAACTCCGACACTATCTAAGATCAACCATGACATGTGTCGCCGCTGCATCTCTGGCTATCTGTTTTGATGTCCCTCTCCCCGCACAACAACTCGTTGCCGCTAGCTCTTCCAGCCTTGACTCCACTCTTCCAGATTCTCCCGGAACTCTGATTCAGGCCTCATCGTCACAATCCGGTCAGACGACACCAGATCCACAGACACCCGCCACTCCAGACACCACTGGTCCCCAGCAGACCAAGCGCATCCTCGGCGTCGTACCCAACTTCAGCGCCGTGTCCGCAAACACCAAGCTCCCGCCTCTCAGCGAGAAAGACAAGTTCTTCCTGGCAGCCCGCAACAGCTTCGACTACGGCTCTTTTATACTCGCGGGAGCCCAGGCCGGATTCGCCTTGAACAGCAACTCCTACCCTGAGTTCGGCCATGGCGCCGTCGGATACGGCCGCTACTACTGGCACACCCTCGCAGACACTGGGATCGAAAACTTCATGGTCGGCGGCGTCTACCCTGCCATCCTCCACCAGGATCCCCGTTTCTACACTCGTGGCCATGGTGGTGTGGGCAAGCGCGCCTTCTACGGTGCCACCCGCGTTCTTGTCACGAAACAGGACAGCGGCAGAGAGATGTTCAACTTCTCGGAGATCATGGGCTCAGGCTCAGCCGCAGGCATCTCCTCGCTCTACTACCCCTCCCAGTACCGCACCTGGACCAAAGTCGGACAGAAGTGGCTCACCAGCTGCCTCATCGACAGCGCGAACTATACCTTCAAAGAGTTCTGGCCCGACATCAACCACAAGCTCTTCCACACAAAGTAATTCAGCGCAGATTTCTATCGAAGAAATCGACTGCCATGGCCGCGACCTTTGCATGAACCTGGTCGCGGTCTACTCCTGCCGCGTCCGTGCAATACACCTGCAGCGTTGCCCTACCCGCAGCCGCGCATGTATCACCCATTTACATCACCAACATTTTTAGCGGACACCGAGTTTCCGTAGAATCGAGGACTTCTCGTACTTCAGAAGTGGAAACGGATCATCGAAATTGTCGAAACCTCTATATTTGTGGCTGGTTTGATACTTCAGAATCTGTGCATACTTTCCTGTACGGGTGCTAAAGCGATACGCACGAATCTCATAAAAATGTGGCCCATAGTGTCCTTCTGACCCCTCCCAGATGAAATCTGCAGTAACCAGCAAAGGCATATCCGATATGGTTGGCACATTCCACAGCGCATGATCGCTTTGATTGCTGAGCATGAGGGTTGGCAACAAATCTCTCAACGAACCATTCGGCTCATATCGAAGCAAAGCGAATCGAGCACTACTACCACTACCTCCTCCACTATCTGCAAAGAACAATACCAACGAACCGCCGGAACGCAAGGGAATGCGTTGGGCTTTTGGATAAAGCCCAAAATAAAAGTCAGCGTCCTTATCGTCCTTATCGCGTTGGGGACTTAGAGGGAAGCAGGTTTGCGAGCTGACAACTATGCATAACTTAGCATCGCTCGTCGGGAAACCACCCTCATCCTTTGCGCCTTCATGGAGTCTGAACGGGGGAAAGTCGGATACGGTCCGAACGGCCGTTTGTGCAGATGAGACTGCGGCTATCGTACATACAGCTAGAGTCAGTAATGGCGTTACATATCGACGATATTTAGGTCTCATCGTTATCCCCGGTAAACGACTCGCCCTTCACAAACCGTAGTCATCACCCGCCCTAACATTGCAGCACCATCGAACGGGCTATTCCGCGACTTCGACCGCGTCTTCGCCACATCGAAACTCCACTCCGCGGCGGCATCAAACACCACCACATCCGCAAAGCTCCCCACTCGCAAAGCCCCGCGCCCATCCATCTCCACAATCCCAGCCGGAGCCGCGCTCATCAACTGCACTACGCGCGCAAGCGGCATCGCTTGCCCCTTGTGCAGCACCCGCAGCGCTAACCCAAGCGCCGTCTCCAACCCGGTTATCCCATTCGGCGCCCGCTCGAATTCCTGCTCCTTCTCATGCGCCGCATGAGGAGCGTGATCGGTCGCAATGCAATCCACGGTTCCATCCACAAGCGCAGCGACCATCGCCGCGCGGTCAGCTTCAGCACGCAGCGGAGGGTTCATCTTCGCTCGCGTGTCGTAGTCTCCAATCGCCTCGTCCGTCAGAGCAAAGTGGTGCGGCGCAACCTCGCACGTCACATGCAATCCTTCGCGCTTCGCCTGCCGAATCGCATCCATCGCCCGCGCAGTCGACACATGCTGTACATGCAGATGCGGCCTCAGACCTTCCGCCTTCTCAATCTCCCGCAGCAGACGAATGTCCCGCTCCACAATCCGAGCCTCCGCCTCCACCGTCATCCCGCGCAATCCGAGCCGAAACGCCACCGGCCCGGCATTCATACTGCATCCACCAGTAAGCCGCGTATCCTCCGCATGCTGACTCACCGGCACTCCAGCCCGCGCAGCAGCCACCAACGCCGCACGCATCACATGGTCTTCGAGCACCGGCTTTCCATCATCGGTAAAGCCCACAGCACCTGCCTTGCACAGCGCGTCGAAGTCGGTCAGCTCTCCGCCCATGCTCCCGACGGTCGCAGCAGGCATCGCAAACAGTTTCACCACCGACCCACGTGCCGCGTCCAGCATCCAGTTGAGCCCAGCAACCGAGTCGTTCACCGGAACCGTATTCGGCATTGCCACCACAGCCGTAAATCCACCTGCAGCCGCAGCGGCAGTTCCGGTTGCAATCGTCTCCTTGTAGGTCTGCCCTGGCTCTCGCAGGTGCACGTGTACATCCACCAAGCCCGGAGCCACAACCATCCCCGCAGCATCAATCGTCTCCGCCGCCGCAACACCCTTCAGCGCACCGGGCGAATCCACCGCAGCTACCCGTCCATCCCGCAGCAACACATCGCGAGCATCATCCACCCCACTAACCGGATCGATCACTCGTCCATTCAAAATTAATACGTCACTCATACAGTTACACTCTCAAATCCGCCCAACCCATTCGCCCTCACGAGCAAAGCCGACCGCACGGCCAGCCCATGCGACACCTGTTCCTCAATCGCTGAGTTCGGTCCATCGGCCACATCCCCCGCGATCTCCAGCCCGCGAATCATCGGCCCCGGATGCATCACCAACGCCTTAGGCGCACGAGCCGCCAGCCGTTCGCCATTCAACTGATACCGCGCAATGTAATCGCCCAGATCCAGCTCCAGTCCGGCCAACCGCTCCTTCTGAATCCGCAGCATCATCGCCACCTGCGCCCGGCTCAAAGCGGCGTCGAGGTCTCGCACAATCTCGACACCCTCGCCCAACCCAAGCGCATCCTCCGGCAGCAGCTTCTCCGGCCCGCACAGCAGCACCTTCGCACCCAGCCTCGGCAGCAGCATCGCATTCGACCGCGCCACGCGACTATGCAGAATATCTCCCGTAATCACCACCGTAAGGCCACGCAGCGAATCGGCATCGACACGCGAAGCGCCAAGCCCAAGCCGCGTCAAAATCGTTCGCAGATCCAGCAGCGCCTGCGACGGATGCTCGTGCATCCCATCGCCCGCATTCAGCACCGCCAGCCCAGTCTCCCGAGCCAGCAAAAACGGCGCGCCCGAAGCCGGATGCCGCAGAATGATGCACTCCGCCCCCAGCGCTCGCAGCGTTAGCCCAGTATCTTTCAGGCTCTCGCCCTTCTCAATCGAAGAGCTCTTATCGCTCACCAGCGTCGTCGTAGCACCCAGCGACTTCGCCGCCAGCTCAAACGAAGTCCGCGTCCGCGTACTCGACTCATAGAACAGCAGCGCAATCCGCCGTCCAGCCAGAATCTCCGCACGTTCAACCTTGGGCATCGCCTCCAGCCGAGTCGTCAGTCCCAGCACAGCCGAGACATCTGCCACCGACAAATCTCTCACACTCAGCAAACATCCAGCGGCGTACTTCGAACTTCGAACCATGCTCAGTCCACCAGCTCGACCAGCAGTACCTGTTCCTGCCCGTCCACTTCGTTCAGCTTCACCTCGATAATCTCGCGACTCGATGTCGGAATCGTGCGCCCCACAAATGTAGCCTCAATCGGCAGCTCCCTATGCCCGCGATCAATCAGCACCAGCAGCTGCACGCTCTTGGGCCGCCCATGATCGAACAGCGCATCGAGCGCCGCCCGAATCGTCCTGCCCGTATACAGCACGTCATCCATCAGGACGATGTCCCGCCCGTTCACATCGAACCCGATAGCTCCC
Source organism: Edaphobacter sp. (assembly GCA_035566575.1). Lineage (GTDB taxonomy): Bacteria > Acidobacteriota > Terriglobia > Terriglobales > Acidobacteriaceae > Edaphobacter. The sequence continues at coordinate 14,546 of DATMQZ010000025.1, read as the reverse complement.
GGCGTCACCGTTGGCCGAGGTCCATCTGTCGACAGATCGTCGCGGTAGAAGCTGATATCCAGCACTCCTGTGTCCACCGGATGCTTCTCAATCTTCTCGATCATTCCACCGAGGCGTTGCGCCAGCGGAACGCCGCGCCGTTTGATTCCGACCAGCCCCAGATTGCTGCCGCCGTCGTTCTTTTCGACAATCTCATGGGCCAGGCGCACGAGCGTCCGCTCAATCTCCGAGGCAGACATCAGCCGCCCTTTTTCCCTCAGCTTAGGCATCCGTTTTTCCGTATTTTCGTTAGTCTCGCTCATATCGGTTCGGCCTCGATAATATCAGCACCAGCGCACATCCATCTCAAATCTATCCCTGTACTGCCAGACTTTCCGCACGCTTCCGCATCGTCATACCCACCGTTCCCGCCAGCGCAAACACCACCGCAAACGCCGCTCCATAGAACACCGCCGGATATCCAAATCCGCCTATGACCGCTCCGGCGATCGGCCCAATCAGAAATAATGACAAGTCGACAAACGCCGAATAAATCCCCAACACTGTTCCCCGGCTCGATATCGGAAACTCCCGCCCAGCTTCAATTCCCAACGCCGGGAAGATCAGCGAAAAACCAGAGCCCGTAAGCGCCGCGCCCACATACGCATGATATGGCGTCCCTGCATTTCCCAACACAAACAGCCCTATCGCCTCCACAGCAAACGAGCCCATCGCAATAGCAAATCCACCATAACGATTAATCAACCCGAAGAACATCAACCGCACGCATATAAAGAACACACCATAAATCGTCAACGTCAGCGCCGCTCCGCTCCAGCTCTGGTGCGCGAAATATAGCGTGATGAAGGTCCCGATCACACCAAATCCCATCCCACCAAGCGCCAGCGTCAGCCCGTATGGCGAAACCTTCAGCAGAATCTTCTTCAGTGGAATCCGTTCACCCACATGAGCAGCCGTGGCCGCCAGACGCGACGCGCAGAACAAGCTGGCCACCCCCATCACCAGAACCAGCAGCCCCACCAAACCCAATCCCCATCGTGGCTCCAGCAGAGCGCCCATCGGAGCACCGACCGCCAGCCCCGTATACGTTGCCACTCCGTTCCATGAGATCACTCGCGCCGTCTCTTCCTCGCCCACGCGCCCGATGCCCCACATAATTGTGCCCGTCCCGGCCATACTCTCACCCACGCCGAGCGTAAATCGACTCAGGATCAGGCTCCCCAGACAAAGCCACAACGTGTGCTGCAGCAGCCACGCAACAGCCACCAGCCCGCCGCTCACGGCACAGCCTGCCATCCCATACATCACCGTTCGCTTCGGTCCCAGCGTATCCGCCAAGTGGCCCGCGCGTGGTCTGCTCGCAAACGTGGCAATGTATTGCAGACTAATCAATAGCCCTGCAAAAAAAGTGCTGACGCCTAACCGCAGGTGCACGTACGAGGGCAGAATCGCCAGCGGAATCCCAACGCTGAAATAGAGGACAAACGAAAACGCCACTACCGGAATAATCCGAAGCGTGAGCCCGCGGTCCGTCGGCTGCAAATTGGCGTATTGTTTGGTCGCGACAGTCATGGAGCGGGAACCTTCGCTGCAATTCGCACCCCAGCGAGGCCCTACCTAAGTATATCCGGCTCTTGCCTTTACCTGCGCTAAAGGCGCCGGAACCGAAAATCAGCCTCAGGCTGAAGCCTGCCGCCGGGTCCGAAGCAACCCGCCGACCGCTCCACCTATGGTCGACAGCACCAGCACAAATCCGGCCAACATCGCAAAGCCAGTCAACATCATGCCAGCCCGAAACTCCGGCGAGTACAGATACCGCGTCACCTCAGCAGGCTCCGGATTCGCCGCCGCCGCCTTTTCGATCTGCGCATGAAGCTGCTCCGTCAACTGCGCATCGAACCCCGCCATCGTATGCAGCCCATAACGGGCGACCACCCCGGCAATGGCCATCGATACAGCCAAAAACGCCACCAGCGCAATTCCTGCCACCATGCCGATTCGCGCCCCGATTCCCGCATCCATCCACGCCGCAGGACGGCGCCACTGATACAACCCCACCGTAATCAGCGATCCGCTGATGATCCACAGCGAGCTAAGCCAAGATAGATCAGGAACTCGCGTCGCCGCGGCAGACAACAACGCTGCAACTAAAGCCACCAGCACAGCGCAGCGAATCGCCGTCTTCCACTCCACCTCGCGCGGACGTGGCGGCGGCTGTGCACCTGTCGTCGCCTCTTCGCTAGCGGCCGAAGTCTCTTCGTAATCGATTAGGTATATCTGTGGTGCGCCGCAATGTGCGCAAAAAGATACCTCGCCGTCACCGGCAGAAAGCTCACCGCCACATCGGTGACAAAACTTATGCATAGATTGAAGCTATCCCACTGCGTGGAACCGGGCAAGAGCCCCTTGCCCGCTACTGGCTATCTCCGCCATCAGCCGACAGATGTCCTGGCAAATCTAATGCAACCAGGCCAAACTTTGTGCCGTTGCCCTCCGGATCAATCGAAACAATATGTTGATGCTGCTTCGACCCCGCCTTCAATTCCATCTTGCCCGAAAGATCATCATTCACATTGACGTGCTTGTCTTTGTTGTTGTCGCACGTAAGTCCTTCGGATGTGTGCGTCGGCTCGCCCACCGCCTTGTCATGGGAGCACTGAATCACGTCCCCATATCGACCAAGCGCCTGACGGTAGAACGCAGTCAGCTTGTCCGGGCTATCCGCCGAGCGATAACTCGCCGCCTTCACGCGCAGCTGAAAGCTTCCAAAGCTGAGATTCACATCAGCCGATCCGCTGTCCTTGTCCTTCTTCTTTACAAGCTCCGCACCGGGATAGATCGGCAGCCCAAGTCCGCTCTGCACAGCAGCGTCATTTGTCTTCACCTGCATCCCACCAAAAGGAGTCGCGATCTTGACGTTATCGGCGTCGCCATCCTTATGCGAATCGATCCTGCAACCGGTCAGCATCATCGTGCCCAAAGCCATAACCATTGCTACAACCTGCTTCGCCTGCATTGCTTTACTCCTTTTTCTCTTCAGACGAAGATACGCCACTTCACCCCCTCCAGTTCCACACAAAAAAAACGACAGTGCTCCGCCCACCGTGTCCTATACTGACGACAGGCCAAATCGGTAGGCCGCTCCGGAGACCTGGCATGGCGCAGCATCAGCCAATCCGCAGATCCCACCCCACATCCGGGTCCGACATCCCGGACAAGCTCTACTTCCGTATCGGCGAAGTCTCCAAGCTCTGCGACGTTCCAGCTTACGTCCTCCGCTTCTGGGAGAGCGAATTCCCTCAGCTCAAGCCCCACAAAGGCGGAACCGGACAGCGCCTCTACCGCCGCCGCGACGTAGAAACCGCTCTCCACATCAAATCTCTTCTCTACGACGAGGGATACACCATTCCCGGCGCACGCCAGGTCATCAAAGGCGAGCAACGCCAGAAGGAACCGCAGCTCCCCCTCGCCATCGAAAACAGCGCACCACCTGCGGTCAACACCCAGCAACTGCGCAAGCTGCAAAAAGAGCTACGCGACCTCCACGCCGTGCTCTCCAAACCCGCAGTACCCCGCGCTTCCGTCCACACGATTCGCGCACCCCGCCCATCAACTGCACCCCGTCGCGTTCCCCCGCGGCTCTTTGACGCCCCACCCGACGCTTGATTACAGCGCGATCCAACCCGCGTGGATCGCCCAGAGCGACAAACTCGCCACAACAATCCACAACGCCACTCCCTGTATCAGCGGCCGCGTCCCCACCTGCCGAAGCGTATTTCGCGTAATACCCGTCCCAATCAGGAACAACACCACCGTCAGCCCAGACCGCCCCAGTCTGTTCAAAGCCCCAAAGATCCCCACCGTACCCGGCAGATACTTCGGAACATAGCTAGCCAGCACCGCAGCCGCGCAAAAGTACAAAATAAACCACGGCCACTGCACCTTCGCCTTGCTCTTCTTCAGCATCGCCGTCGCAACCGTCAGCGGCACAATCCACAGCGCCCGCGCCAATTTCACTGTAGTTCCCACCGCAAGCGCCGTAGCACCATACTTCGCACCAGCACCCACGACAGAGCTCGTGTCATGAATCGCCAACGCCGCCCAAAGTCCAAACTGAGTCTGCGACAAATGCAGCGACCATCCGATAAACGGAAACAGCAGCAGCGCAATCGAATTCAGCACAAAGACCGTGCCCAGCGACACCGCCATCTCCTCTTCATTCGCCTCCAGCACCGGCCCCATGGCCGCAATCGCACTCCCGCCGCAGATCGCCGTCCCCACACTGATCAACAGCGACTGTGTCTTACCCACCTGCAACATCTTCCCCAGCAACACACCCAGTCCAAGCGCAAACGTTATGCTGATCGCCGTGTAAACAAACCCGGACCGTCCTGCGTGAACTACCTCTCGCAGGTTCATTCCAAACCCCAGACAAACCACCGAAGCCTGCAGCAGAAACTTCGAGAGTCCCCTGCTCTCCGAGTGAAACGGATGATGCGCGACCATCAAGCCAAATACCAGCCCCGCCGCCAGCGCGAACGGAGGTCCGATCAACCCGCTAGCCGAAACAATAATCCCGACAAAGAAAAGGTTCTTTACCATCACGCTCTTAAGCATGAGCGCATGCAAAACCCAAGTCGAGACGCACTTTTGAATTACCGATAAGAAATCCTTATCAAATCAATTCACCCAACCGAAGCCGCCGCAAACCGCTGAAATGCGGCAGCCGCCCCAGTAGTCTCCGTCCCCGCCAACCTCACAAAGCTGAAATCTCTCACAATCTCTACGCCTTTCACCGCCACCACCCGTACAGTCCCCAACCGCATCACCTTCGCAATCGCCCACCGCGAAACAAACCCCACTCCCAGCTCCGCCTCCACGCCCGAGATAATCGCTTCGGTCGAGTCCAACTCCACCGCCACCTTCAACGACCGCAGCGGCAAACCGACCGCCTTCAACGCCCGCTCAACCACTCGCCGCGAACCAGACCCACGCTCCCGCAGCAGCAACGGGACCGCCGTCAGCTCCTCCGGCTCAATCACTCCGGCCTTCGCCCACGCATGGTTCGGACTCACAATCAACACCATCTCATCACGTACCATCCGTTCTGTCTTCACATCCCGGCGCATCGCGGGTCCTTCAATAATCCCCAGCGTCAATCGTTCCTCCACCACCGCCTCCACGATCCTCTCCGTATTCCCACTCACCAGCGACAGATGCACATGCGGATACTGCTTCAAAAACGCACCCAGTATCCGCGGCAGCACATACTGCGCCACCGTCGTCGAAGCCCCCAGTCGAAGCTCCCCCACCACCTCATCGTTCAACGCTGCCAGCGCCCTCTGCGCCTCCGCCATCGTCTCCGCGGCCTTAGTCGCATATCCCAGCAATATCCGCCCGGCCTCCGTCAACGAAATCTGCGTCCCATGCCCCTCACCACCCGCTCGATCGAACAACCGAACGCCAGCCTCCTCCTCCAGCGCACGAATCTGTTGGCTCACAGCCGGCTGGCTCAGGTGCAACACCTCCGCCGCCTTGCGAAAGCTCATCTCCGCCGCCACCGCCCGAAACACCCTTAGTCGAAAGTTCTCCAATCCCTCTCCTCACAAACGAACCACCCCAGCCACCCCATCAGCATAAGCCCAACCGATAAAATCAAATCAGCCACCCTGTGACCGCAAACGACGAACCCAATCCGATCCTTGAACCTTTGGAAGCGCCTGCCGCTCCCGAGTCCATCAAAACACGCCGCAACCTACTGGACTTCCTGCGCCCGTCGCACCGCCACACCGCAGCTTCCGCAACCCTGCTCCTCACTTTGTCGGCACTGCTCTCGCGCGTCATCGGCCTCATCCGCGACCAGTTCATCGCCTACAAGTTCGGCGCAGGCCATAACACCGACGCCTACAACGTAGCCTTCTACCTTCCCGAGCTCATCAACTACCTCCTTGTCGGCGGAGCAGCCTCCATCACCTTCGTCACCATCCTCGAGCGCTACCGTGCCAACAACGATGAAGCCGAAGGCGAACGCGCCCTCTCCATCATCCTCAACACCATGGTCCTCGTCATCGGCACGGCCATCATCTTCGCCGAGATATTCGCCCCCTACTACATCCGCGTCTACTTCAAACCCGCCTCGCCCGAAGGCATCCTCGCCACCCGCATCACCCGCATTCTTCTCCCCGGCCAGCTCTTCTTCTTTGCCGGTGGCGTCCTCACCGCCGTCCTCCTCGTCCGCAAACAGTTCACCTTCCAGGCGCTCACTCCGCTCATCTACAACCTCTGCATCATCACTGGCGGCGCGCTCCTCGCCAGCCGCATGGGCATAGCCTCACTCGGCTTCGGAGCCCTCGCCGGGGCCTATCTCGGAGCCTTCCTCCTCAACGCCTACGGTGCCTATCGCGCGGGCATGCGCTACCAGCCCATCCTCGACTTCAAACACCCCGGTCTCCGCGAGTGGGTCCGCCTCTCCCTCCCGCTCATGCTCGGCGTAACCGTCATCACCCTCGACAACCAGATCCTCGGCTACTTCGCGAAGCACGGCGCCGGAGACATCTCCCGCCTCACCTATGCCAAGCGCCTCTTCACCGCCCCAATGGCCATCATCGGACAGGCCGCCGGCGCAGCCTCCCTACCCTTCTTCGCCGCACTCTACGGGCGCAACCAGTTCGAAGCCTTCCGCTCCGCCGTAAACCGCTCCGTCTCCCGCCTCATCGCCTTTTCGTTCCTCGGCTCCGCAGCGATGATCGCCCTCGCCCGCCCCGCCGTGGACATCATCTTCCGCCGCGGATCTTTCCATGCAGCGGATGCCACCTCCACCGCCAGCTACTTCGCCATCTTCGCCATCTCTCTGGCCCTTTGGACGGCACAGGCCATCTACGCCCGCGCCTTCTACGCCGCCGGTGAAACCTTCGTCCCCATGCTCGCCGGAACCATCGTCACCCTCATCACCATCCCGATCTACTGGACGCTCCATCAACACTTCAACGTCATCGGCCTCGCCTGGGCCTCAGACCTCGCCATCGTCCTCCACACTGTTACCCTGGCCACACTGCTCCATCGCCGAAACATGGTCCCGCTCTTCGGCCCATCAGGCGGCCTCGATCGCGCGGAAATCCTCCGCGCCGCAGCCGCAGGCGTCATCAGCTTCGCCGGAACATCCCTGCTCCTGCATCTCATCCCCCAGCGACAAACCTACCTCGGTGACATCATCTCCCTCACCCTCGGAGGCATAGTCTGGGCCACCCTCGCCGCAGCCACTCTCCAACTCACCGGTTCAAATCTCCTCCGCCAAATCATCCGCCGCTTGGAATAAGACCTGTGCCCCTTTGGTGATATTGGGCAAAGTTTTCTCGCCGTGTACTATCAAAAAATATGGGTGGAATTTCGTACGAGTACAGCGCAGCCAATCCCGAAGTCAGCCATCAACATCTCTATCCATCCGTCTCCAGCTTCCTCACCAACGTCCCCAAAGGCTCCATCGTTATGGACGCCGGTTGCGGCAACGGCTCCTTCATCTCCCTCTTTGAGGACAGAAACTGGCAGCTCCACGGCTCCGATCTCTCTCCCACCGGCATCGAGCTCGCCCGCAAAACCCACCCCAATATCAACTTTTTTCTCGCCGATGCCCAATCGCTCTACGCCGAGTTCCTCGATACAGTCGGCCCCGTCGACGTCGTCATCTCCACCGAGGTCATCGAGCACGTCTACGACCCCCGCGGCTTCCTCCGCAACTGCTTCGCCCTGCTCAAACCCGGCGGCACCATCGTCCTCACCACCCCTTACCACGGCTACCTCAAGAACCTCCTGCTGGCCGCAACCGGCAAGATGGACCAGCACTTCACCGTCCTCTGGGACCACGGCCACATCAAGTTCTGGTCCCGCAAAACCATCGAAGAGGTCTTGAAGGAAACCGGCTTTATCAACATTGAATTCGCCGGCTCCGGCCGCATCCCCTACGTCTGGAAGAGCATGGTTCTCAAGGCAACAAAGCCAAGCTGATCCACATCTCTACTTCGCATCCTCATACTCTTCATTCCACGCAGTCTGAATCGCCTCCAACAGCCCCTCATTCGACTTCGCCGGATCGCCCACAAACCCCGGCAGCGTCGTCACATACTTATGCAGGTCTGTAAACCGCACGGAGTAAGGCTCAATCTCCGGATACTTCTCCTGCAACAAAATCCCAATCTCTTCCGAGTCCATCCAATCAATCTCACGCGGCATACCTTCTCCTCACTAAACTAGTCTCACGGCAAACAGCCGCTGCTCTAAAAAGACTACAAGAACCGCCGCCGATTGTTATGAACCACAAGCATCAAAACCCATGGTCGGCCTCGCTCCTCCGCCGGGACCTCAACGCCCGCGCCCAGCACCTCGCCACCAGTAGCCACCTCCTGCACGAGCAAACCACCGGCCGCGAACCCAGCATCATCTTCGGCCGAGACGATCAATCACGCCACGGCAACTTCCACCCCGCCAGCTACGCCGCCATCTCCAGCAACCCTGACTGGCAGCGCCGCCTCACCAAGGTCCACACCGCGCACCGCCGCTCCCGCGCCCGCGCCGACTGGCCATGGATGGAGCTCGACTGCGCCAACAGCTCCGACGCTCTCCTGATGAACATCTTCTGCCATCCGCAGGTCTTCAACGGCACGACCCTCGCCCCCGCCGTAGCCACGCTTCTCGGAGTAGAACCCACTGCCCACCCGATCTTCGGCATCCGCCCCGGCGTGCCCCTTCGCAACGGCCTCAAAGACCGCACCGAGACCGACCTCCAACTCGACAATCTCTTCGTCGAAGCCAAGCTAACCGAGACCAGCTTCCAAACCGCCAAACCCAGTCTCATCGAGCGCTACCGCGATCTCGAAACCGTCTTCGACCCCGACCGTCTCCCTCGCAAACTCCTCTACCTCTCCGCCTCCCACCCACCCGTAGAAGACTTCTCCCAAATCGAAGACGTTGCACCACCCGAGCCATCAAACTCCACACCCAAACCCTCACGCACCCTCATCGACGGTTACCAGCTCATCCGCAATGTCCTCGCCGCCTACGCCTCCGATGCATCCTTCTGCGTCCTCTCCGACGCCCGCCGCCACGACCTCATCGAAACCTGGTACACCGTACTCTCCGCCGTCCACCGCCCCACCTTCGCCGCTCGCCTCAAGCTCCTGACCTGGCAGGAACTAGCCACCCACCTCCCACCGGATCTCCAGCACTTCCTCGACACCAAGTACGGCATCATCAGCACCAAATAAGTCGCTAAAGCAGTAAATTTGAGGCGTGGGTCTAAGCACATTGAAGGTGTTCTGGTCATGGCGCTCACACACGCATCTTGGGTAGCTCTCAGCAGGAGAAGCCTGTTCCTCTTGATAGTCGTTCCCATGGTGGGGTGGGGACAGACACAGCAACCCAAACCTCCCCCTCCAACCAGCTCACCGTCCTCACCTGAGAACAGCGATGGCGATGTACGAAACGACCTGAACACCTGTCATATTCATCGAGTGACCGGCTTTCCAGGAAGTCACCAGTTCGCCAGTGATTTTATTGAAACCATAGCCACCGACCCCGATCCCGCCACCAACGATCCCAACGCCATATGGGGGCTCACTGCGGACCTCAGTAGTGCGGTTCTCTCCCAGGATCAGGCCATGTACATATCGAAATCAACCAATGGCGGTGCGACGTGGACTCAAGTCGCACGAGTGGATTCCAGATACTTCGACGCGAAAATAGGGGAGGGCCTGCGTAACGGTCTCAGCGTGTCTCCCGGTGGAACCTACTTTGTGATCACAACGCAACGGGGAGCCTTTCAGGTCTTTCCTCAGTCAAGTGCATCTGAGACTTTGGTAAATCCTATCGAGGGTCCTCGCGTTCCTTCTACGCCTCCCAGGTTGTCGGTTACGAAAAAGGCAGGCGAACCCGTAAGGGCAAACGCCATCGAAATGACCGCCGACGGAAGACATCTCATCGTCGGTTATGGCTACTTCGACCTCGACCCGCACATCCTCACCTACCGCAAAGATAAGAACGGCTCATGGATTCAAGATGGGACACTCTCCGGTCTTCCAACCGAGATGGATATTCTCTCCATGCAGTTTGATGACTCGAAAAAACCGAATCCAGGCTATCTCTATGTAGGAACCGGCGATCAGGTATACCTTCTCAATCTCCATTCAAAGAAATGGAGTCGCATCGAGGGTGTGGGGCCGGATTCTGCGATACATGGAATGAGTGTTGTGGGCGGCCTTCATCTGGCGGCCTGCTGGGGCGTTTATAACCCAACAGGCCCAGGCACCGTAAGGCGAGTGACCAAAGACACTTTTCTTTTACATAGATCGACAGACGAGGCAGGATCGAACCTTCGCGCCTACAGCATCGAGGTCGACCCCTCAAAGCCAAACCGAGAGGTCGTGACCTCGCTCACAGGCGTGTACATAAGCGCGGACAGTGGCGAAAACTGGAGAAGGCTCAACGATCTTCCCCAAGAAGAGTTCCGCACCGCCCACTTCAACTCCGATGGAACCATCCTTGTCTCTGGAATCGCAGGCACTTTTCTGGTCAATCCATTTTCCGCCGCTTGCTCGCCTCGCCTCAAGCTTCGCAATAAATAGCTCGATCAGCGATCTTCATCCGCTTTTATCCGAACAATCCGCGGTCGCCCCGCTTTAGGCCCCAGGCCCATGCGCAGGCTTGCCTTCCTGCACATAATTCCGATTCCACTTCGGAATCTCCACCACATACGTCCCCGGCTTCTCGATCACCGCCTGGCACCCAAGCCGCGAGTTCAACTGAATATCCGCCGCCGTCTCCATCCGGTCCAGCTCTTTATCTTCCGCCTCACTGATCCCCGGCGCGCCTTCCTTCACCCAGATATGACAGGTCGTGCACGCACAAACCCCACCACAAGCATGATCCAGAAAAATATCAAAGTTCTCCGCCACATCCAGAAACGACATCGGCTCGCCATGCCCCTCATACGGCAACGAATCAAACGGAAACTCCACAGTCTTTCCCTGGGGCTCAAACGTTACCCGAACCATTCCCTCGCCCGCAGGCTTCGACAAATCCACTTCAGCGCTCTTCATTTCACTCATAATCTTAATCTTCCGTCGACTCTCCGGCCGTAGCCTCATCCTTCACTGATTCTTCAATCTTCTCCGCCTCAACATCGGCGCTCAACATCTCCGCCTTCGCAAACGGATGCGGTGCCGTAGGCCCCTCTCCTATGCTCTCACCTGCAGACGCCATCGTCTTGCCCGTCATCGCACCAGCGAGCGTACTATCCATCATCAACTCCGCAAACCGCCGCGTAGCCTGATCCAATCCTTCAATCCCACGCCGAATAATCTTGTAATCCCCACCCTGCACAGCCGCCTTCAGCTGCGAAATCTCTTCCTCAATCTTCTCAATCTCCTTGCTCGAAAGCATCTGCCAGGCGGCATGACTCTTGCCCTTATCCACCGCCGCAAGAATTGTCTCAGCCTCGTTCTTCGCCTCAATCACCTGCCGCTCGTGAATATCGGCTTCGGCATAATCGAACGATTCGAGAATCATCGTCTCCACCTGCTCATCGGTAAGCCCATACGTCGGCTTTACCTCCACCTCTGCCTCTTTCCCGCTCCTCTGCTCGCGCGCGCTTACATGCAGAATTCCATTCGCATCGATCAGAAACTTCACCTCGATACGCGGCAGCCCCGCCACCATAGGCGGTATCCCCTTCAAATCGAACCGCGCCAGCGATCGGCAATCCTTCGCCAACTCCCGCTCTCCCTGCACCACATGGATCGCCACATTCGTCTGCCCATCCACGCCCGTGGTGAAGTGCTCCATCGCACTCGCCGGAATCGTCGAGTTCCGCTGAATGATCTTCGCCACCACCCCACCCAGCGCCTCAATCCCCAACGATAGCGGAGTCACATCCAGCAGCAGCAAATCCTCCGTAGCCGCCGATCCACCCGCAAGAATCTGCGCCTGCACCGCCGCGCCCAGCGCCACCACCTCATCCGGATTCAGCTCCGTATGCGGCTTCTTCCCTCGCGCATTCAGCCCAAACACCTCATCCACCAGCCGACGAACCGCCGGAATCCGCGTCGATCCGCCAACCAGCACCACCTCATCAATCGCCGCGGTGTCCAGTCCCGCATCCTTCAGAGCCTGCTTGCAAGGCCCAGCCGTCCGCGCAATCACACCCGCAATCAACTCCTCAAACTGTGCCCGTGTAATCTCCCGCAGATACCTCTTCCCACTAGGCAGCACCACATCGAGCGTCGCCACATCCGCCGTCGAAAGCAGAATCTTCGCCTCAATCACAGCCTTCCGAACCGCCTGCACCGCCTCGCCGCTCCCGCGAACATCCTCACCCAGATCGCCCGAAATATCATCCAGCGCAATCGCAATCAGCAGGTTGTCGATATCGTCCCCGCCCAGGTGCGTATCACCACCCGTAGCGATCACCTCAAAGATCCCCTCATGCAGCTTCAGAATCGAGATATCGAACGTCCCGCCCCCAAAGTCATACACCGCAATCAACCCATCTTTGTTCTTTTGCAAACCATACGCCAGCGCCGCCGCCGTAGGCTCATTCACCAGCCGCAAAACCTCCAAGCCCGCAATCCGTCCCGCATCCTTCGTAGCCTGCCGCTGAGCGTCATTGAAGTAAGCCGGAACCGTAATCACAGCCTTCGTCACCTGCCCGCCAAAAAACCGCTCCGCATTCTTCTTCAACTGCATCAGCACATAAGCAGAAATCTCCGGCGGAGTCAGCAGCAACCCACCGACGCTCACCTTCAAAACCTCACCCGGTTGCAAGCCTTCCGCCAGCTTGAACGGAAACAGCTTCAACTCTTCCTGCACATCCGCGATATCCCGCCCCATCAGCCTCTTAGCCGAATAAACCGCACTGGCCGCGTCCGACATCAGGGTCCCGCGCGCAGCATTCCCCACAGCCACGCCATCATCGGTCCACGCCACCACCGAAGGCAACAGCCGCTCCCCATCCTCACCCGGAATCACCACCGGCGAATCCCCCTGCATAAACGCCACCAGAGAATTCGTCGTCCCCAAATCAATCCCTACAACTCGCTCATCCGCCATCAGCAATAACCCTCAAATCTTTCGCGCATAACGCATCTCTTCTATTGTCCTACAACCGCATTACTTGGGAACGGTCCGCGCTATAATCCGTAGCGGGTCATCGAGGAATTTCAGATTCTCTGCGAGATGTGCGATGCACATTCTGATCACATCTTTACTGTTCGCCTTCTTAGCGAATGCGGGACTTGGGCAACAACCGTGCTCGACCATGTCGGCGGACAATATCCTCATCAACAAAATTGGTCGTTGAATCGAATAGTCTGCCGGACGAGGACCGCAAGCAGATCATTCGCTTGTTCCAACAGAAGACATACCTTCAACCCGAAATCGGCGTTCGCATTGAAACTGCCTTGAAAAACCTGGGGTATTTCAAGGCAGTTGTCAACGAGCCCACGGTTTCATTCATTACGCAACAAGCGGGGAGAAAAATCGCTGACGTGACCGTCAAGGTCAATCAGGGAGCCCAGTACAGGCTTCGTGAGATTCAAATCCAGAATGCGACCGTTTTCCCCTCCATCCAATTACAAAAGCTCTTCCACCTGCAAAGAGGCGAATTCGCCAACATAACCAAGCTTCGCGAGGGTCTGGAAAATCTGAGGAATCTCTACGCGACGCGAGGGTATGTAAATTTTGTCGCAGTTCCTGAAGCAGTAGTCAATGAGTCGCGTCGCACCATCGATCTGGTCGTCTCTGTAGACGAAGGGAAACCATTTAATTTCGGTCAGTTGTATTTGGAAGGCGTAGAACCTTATGCAGGCGCTGGTAAGACACTCAAGGATTCATGGAAACTGTTGGAAGGCAAGCGATACAACTCGCTTGAATTGCGGCGGTGGTTCCTGGCCAATCGATCCACTTGGCATGCAGGTCCACAATTTTCACAGTCAATAAGCACTTCGCAAGATTCTAAATCTAACGCGGTCAATATAACGCTTTCACAATGGCTTCCATGTAAAGTGGCAGAACAAGCTGAGTACAGGCGAAATCCTCCTCTTCATCGTGGGTCTATAAGTCAGCTAGTAGAGGTCGGTTCGATTCACCCAATTACTAATTTGCATTTGAAGATTTTGTACTAAGCTTTCCCACACGAGGCCGATGCATGCTCTACCTCGAGCGCAAACCTCATCCCGCCCTCGCACCCTTCATCAAGACCCTCTGGTACGCCCGCGACCCCCACGCCACCCACCGTCACGAGCGCGTCCTCCCCAGCGCCCACGCCCAGGTCGTCATCTCCCTCGCCCGCGACTACCTCACCGACGCCAACCACCCCACCGACCCCCTCCAGCACACCCCCGCCGCCATCTTCCTCGGCCTCTACACCCGCTACCAGCACATCGACACCATCGACCTCACCGAACTCATCGGCATCTCCTTCCACCCCGGCGGCACCCTGCCCTTCTTCCCCGCCAACACCCAGCTCTTCACCAACTGCGAGACCTCCATCGAAGACATCT
>DATMQZ010000024.1:0-18020 GCA_035566575.1 Edaphobacter sp. | reverse complement strand
CTTGTTCGAAGCGGTCGCGAAGAGCGGTGAGTTGGGCGGGGCCGTTGGCGGGGTTGACATGGGCGGGAGCGGTCGGGCGTTCGCCCGATGCCCACATCTCAGAATCGAGATATGGGGCACCTGGATTTGTGGTCAGCGAATCTTTAGTTGGGGTACCCGGATTTGTGGTGAGTTGGGAATGGGTAGAGGCCGGGGGAAGTTCCTGCGTCCCACCCTTCGCAGAAGACGCGAAGGATGGGGCACCCGGATTTGCGATGCGAATGAGGGTTAGGAGGGCGAGGGTGTAGCAGGACATGACTGCGGCGGGGGCGTTGGTGAGCCAGAGGAGAGCTACGGGGATGGCTATTCGGGGAATGGAGATCTCTTTACGAAGGATGGCGTGGAGGATGAGCGGTATCCAGGCGGCGGCGAGGAGTTCGGCGTAAGCGGTGCGCTCGTAGGCAGTGTAGAGGGTGTAGGGGTTGACGATGTAGAAGGTTGCGGCGAGAAGTGCGGCGTTCTGTGAGGCAAAGGTTTTTGCGACGTAGTAAAGACTGAAGCCAGCGGCGGTGAGGGCTAGCCAGGTGTAGGCGATTGGAGTCCACGTCCACGGCATAATGAGGCCGAGGATGGCTCCGATGGTCCACGAGACGGGCGGATAGAAGATGAAGCGAGGTTCGCCGGCGTTGAAGGCTAGGGTGTAGGCCCAGCGCGGATGGAGGTTTCCGTGTGTGAATTGATGGGCGGCTTCGAACCAGTTGAGGATATGGAAGTCGAAGTCGTGTCCGCAGGAACAGCCGCGGAGGATAAGAGGGAGGATGGCGATGAGCGCGGCGAGAGGGAGGATGATGTAGTGAAGGCGGGACTCTCGGGCGGGCATTCGTTTATTTTGCCATGTGGGTTTAGGGAATCCTGGTGAAGGGTGCTCAGGTCGCTACGCTCCCATAGGAAATGCGGGGTTCTTCCCCTTCGAAAACAACAGCAAATACAGGGATTCTTCGCTGCGCTCAGAATGACGACGGTAAAACAGACAACGACAACAGCAGGTCCCTACGGGATGACAAACAAGAAGAGCAAAGGGCAACAGCAACGGCTCGAAAGTGTAGCGGAATTTAGTGTGGTGTCAGGGTGAGGGTGTGGGTGGTGGCTGCGTCTACGGCTGATTTGCCGAAGGGCAGGACGTAGGTTGTGCTTTTATACCAGGCGGGCCATTGATCGAGGAACCATGGGCTGGCGGGGTTGGAGGCCTGGCCAAGAACGAGATTCAGAGTGGATTGGTCGAGGTCGGAGAGGTCCGCAGTGAAACGCTCGGACGGCCCGAAGGTGCGGCCTACTTGTTTGACGGTGGTGCCGTCGCCGCTTTGCGGTTGGCTGCCGGTTCCAATAGGCAGTCGTATGATGCGCTGCAGGATCGGCGAAAGACTAAAGATAGGGTGTTCGATGTCGATGGTGTGAACCTTGCCGTACTGCCACTTGCTGAGATCGAAGGGAGCGCGGGCATCGATGAGGCCTTTGTTGACCGCGGCGGTGAGCAGCTCGTCCCAGTTGGTGTAGTTGCCAGGCAGCCAGCGTGCGGGGGTGTGCATGATGAGCTGCTCTTCGGCGTAGGATTTTTCGCCCCAGGTGTAGAGCTGGGCGGTGTCGCCTGGGTTTGGGCCGAGATGCGGATTGAGAAGCAAAGGCCAGAGTGCTTCGCGGGCTGCGTTAATGATGGCCGGAGCAGAGGCGTCTGTGTCTACGTTGCCGTTCCAGTTGCGGAGGATGTCGGCGGCTTGATGGAGGCGCTTGTCCTTCGTGGCGGAGTGGTCGATGGCGTAGGCGAAGCGTTGGGCGAGGACGTGATCGAGGTCGGAGTAGACGTCGGTCTGGAGGGTGAGCATGTCGGCCGGGGTGAGGTGATCGTGCGAGCTGAGGAACTTCCAGATGCGCTCGTTGCGGTAGGGCGCGCCCCAGTTGGTGGTGATGGGGAAGGGGTAGTCGTCTGGAGTGACGCGGGAGTTGGCGGTGGCGAGGATGCCGTTGGACGGATCGAAGGACTGGGGGAGCTGATCGAACGGGATATAGCTGGTCCACGCCTGGGTGGCGTCGAGGGCATCGATGGGGACGGAGCTGATCTCCGTCGGTTTGATGAGGCTGCCGCGGAGGGGGATCTTGCCGACGGCGTGATAGCCGATGTGGCCTTGATCGTCGGCGTAGACGACGTTTTGGGCGGGCCCGCCGAAGGTGGAAAAGGCGGAGGTGAAGCTGGGCCAGTCAGCGGCGGAGTCGATGTAAAGGAGAGAAGCGGAGATGTTGGCGGGGTCGTAGATGGTCCAGCCGAGGGAGAGAGGGCGTTTTTCTGAGGGCAGGATGCCGGAGATGATGGGGGTGGTGATATTGCCGTGTTGCGTGATGGGAATATCGAGAGTGACATCTTTGCGGCCGCGGACGTGGATGATTTCCGTTTGATGGAGGACGCGGTGCCAGGTTCCGTCGGGGGATTCGAATTCGGTGGATTCGCCGATGCCTCGGAGGTGCTCGATGTAGACGTCCTGAACGTCGGCACCGAGGTTGGTGAAGCCCCAGGCGATGTGGTCGTTGTGGCCGACGATGATGAAGGGGACACCGGGGAGAGAGAGGCCGGTAACGTGGAAGTCTGCTCCGGTGGATGTGGGCGCTTCGAGATCGGCTTCGTACCAGATGCCAGGCACGCTGTGAGTGAGGTGCATGTCATTTGAGAGGAGCGGCTTGCCGGTGGCGGTGTGGGCTCCGGAGACGGTCCAGTTGTTGGAGCCTGCCCGGCAGCCGTCACAGGTGGGTGTCTTGAGGATTTGTTGGAGGGCGAGGAGGTCGTTTGTCGTAGAGCCCGGATTTGTGGGGGCATTTGGTTGCGTGAGTTTGGTTTGGGACTCGTCGAGGGGGATGTCGGGGATGTTTTCCTGGGGGGCGGTGAGGTCAATGGGAGGCTGGGCGGGAGGGTGGTCGCGCCAGGAGCCCACGGGGTAGAGGTCGGCCAGGAGCTCGGGTGGGAGTTTGGCAGAGAGAGCTTCGCGGTTGAGCTTTTGCGGGAAGCTGGTGGTGAGGTCCTGGAAGAGGACGATGCCAACGGTGATGGTGTCGCGGGGTGTCCAGGGGGCGGGTTGGTAGCCGAGGAGGCGGAACTCGATGGGGAGATGTGCGCGCTGAGCTTCCATGGAGGCGTTTACGCCGCGGGCGTAGAGCTCGAGCCAGCGCATCTGCTCGGGTGGGAAGACGGCGAAGGCGCGGTCGGCAGCTGCGCGGATCTGCAGGGTGCGTTGGAGGCGGTCGTGGGGAACCAGCTTGGCACCGAAGACCTCGGCCATATTACCGGAGACGTAGCGGCGAAGTGCGTCCATCTGCCAGAGACGGTCTTGAGCCGTAACATAGCCCTGGGCGATGATGAGGTCGTCGAGCGAAGCGGCGCGGATGTGGGGGATGCCGTGGGCGTCACGCTGGACGGTAACTGGGGCGGAGAGGCCGTCGATGGAGAGAGTGCCGTCGAGCTGCGGGAGAGAGTCGCGCATGGCCTTCTGGGCCCAGTGGTGCGCTGCGAAGAAGGCGATCGTTGTGAAGACAAGAAAAAACAGGATGAGACCTGCGCCTATTTTTATGAAGAGCGGAACGCGACTACGGCGCGGGGAAGGGTTGACGAATGTTTCGTCTGTTGTGCGGTGAAGAAGGCGGGCTGGTTCGGAGGCTTCGGGCTCGTAGTGACTCATTCGCTGATCTAAAGGATAAATGCAGGGCTAACGATGATGTGATTGCTGGGTTTGCTGGCTGTGCTGATAGTTTGACGGCAGCGGGAGTGGTTTTGTTTTACTGGGGGTGTAGCAGCGAAGGAGGGTCGGACGGATGTCTGTGATTAAGAGCCTTCACTCATTGGAGACGGTGATTTTGCTGCTGCTGGTTTTGGTGGCGGTGTTCGCTGTGGTCGCACACAAGTTGAAGGTGCCATATCCGATTGTTCTGGTGCTGGCGGGGTTGGCGATCAGTTTTGTTCCACATATGCCACGGATACCACTGGAGCCTAGCCTGGTATTTTTGATCTTTTTGCCGCCGCTGCTGTATTCGTCAGCGTGGTCGACGTCGTGGAGGGAGTTTCGGCGAAACCTTGGGGTGATTGGGCTGCTGGCTGTTGGGCTGGTGGGTTTTACGGTGTGGGGCGTGGCGGAGTTTTCGGATCACTTTATTTCGGCGTTGGATTGGAAGGCTGGATTTTTGCTGGGGGCTGTGGTCTCTACCACGGATGCGATTGCGGCGACTTCGATTGCGAAATCGGTTGGGCTGCCAAGGCGCATCGTCGACATCCTTGAGGGCGAGAGCCTGATGAATGATGCGACGGGTCTGCTGGCCCTGGAGATTGGACTGAGCATCATTGTGCGGGGACAGACGCCGACCGTGGCGGAAGATCTGACGCGGCTGTTGTACCTGGTGGTGGGGGGCATTGGAATCGGGTTGGTGATCGGGATCGTCGTGAGCTGGATCGAAAGATTCGTCGACGATGGGCCGGTGGAGCTGGTTGTGAGTGTGGTTGTTCCGTACGCGGCGTATCTGGCTGGTGAGGAGATACGGGCGTCGGGAGTATTGGCGGTGGTGGCGTGCGGGCTCTATATGAGCAGACAGAGCGCGACGTTCTTTTCGCCTTCTGTGCGGATTCAGGTGGTTGGGGCATGGAACGCGCTGACGTTTGTGCTGAATGGAATTGTGTTTGTGCTGATTGGTCTGCAGTTGCCTTACGTGATGGCGGCTATTCACGGCGAGTATGGATTGCCGACCTTGTTGGAGTATGGTGCGATCTTCAGCGTGGTGCTGATTATGCTGCGGATGGTGTGGGTGTATCCGGCGACAAAGATTGCGGGATACGTGAGATGGAAGAAGGGACAAACAGAAGAGCCACTGAACTCGCGCGAGAGCTTTGTGATTGGGTGGACGGGGATGCGCGGGGTGCTGGCGCTGGCGGCGGCGATCTCTGTGCCGGAGACGCTGCCGAATGGACAGCAGTTTGGGCCGCGGAACCTGATTGTGTTTCTTGCATTCTGCGTGATTCTGGTGACGTTGGTGCTCCAGGGTCTATCGCTGCCGTCGCTGATACGGGCGCTCGGATTAGCCGGCGAGAAGAAGGGCATGGAGCCGGAAGAGCGGTATGCGCGGAAGAGGGCTCTAACGGAAGCGCTTGAGTTTCTTAAGGAGAAGAGGGCAGAAAGCGGCGATGAACTTGCGCATGCGTACGATGATCTGATCAATAAGTATGAACATCGATTGGCAGGCATCGATGAGAAGGTCGCGCCGCAGGAGAGACGCAAGAAGAAGATGTACCGGCAGATTCTGGCGGTGGCGGAAGAGGCGGTACAGGCAGAGAGGCGAACGGTCATCCGATTACGCGATGAAGGGCTGATTGGCGATGACGTGCTGCGAGTGATGGAACGAGAGATGGACCTGGAAGCGAGCCGATACCAGGTGACAGGGATGTCTCTGTAGTGATTCTGTCGGGATCAGGCTTTGGATTAGTTCGACCTTGACTCTGCTTCTTAAATACAAAGCCCCATCATCTCTTTGAGGTGGTGGGGCTTTTTTCGATCGCTCTCCTTTAGGTTCTCGGCGAAAACGACACGATAACCGAGACGAAGATCACTCCAAAAATGATTACCAGCAGCGGCCACCACCGATCCAACCAAGAGGCCGATTCACTCGACGAACTCATCGCAACATCCTCCTTCTTCAAAGATACCAGCCCTTTGTTGCGATTTCTTCTGAGTTGGTCTGTGACTCGTGTTCCGGCTGATTCATAGTTGGGCGGGTAAAAGACTGGCATAGTCGTTATCGCGGCGGGGCAGGGTGAAAATGATGACGAGAGTGAGCAGAAAGAGGATGGGTAAAGCGCAGAGGCTGCCTTCGGGGCCAGTTGCTCCCCCGCTGAGCAGTGGCCTGCCAACGGGATGAGTGGCGAGGAGGTGATAGCGGAAGCTGGCGCCACTGTCGGCTACGCCATAGAGGAAAGACTGAGCCCAGTCCCATGTAGTGTGGAGGCCAATTGCCCACCAAAGTGATCCGGTACGCCAAAGGCTGAGACAGAAGACCAGAGAGGCCAGACCTGCGCAGATTAGGCCGATGGGGCTTTCGCCTGGGTTGGAGCCGTGGACCAAGCCAAAGCCGAAAGAGACGAGAATAGCGGCAGTCCAAAAACCAAGGCTGCGGCTGTTGGTGGTTTGCTTGAAGATGCTTCGGTAGAGACCGGCGAAGCCACGGGAGAGTGTGTACTGCAGATAACCGCGGAAGAAGAATTCCTCAAAGAGAGCGATGGCGAGAAAGCCCGGAATCCACGCGATTGCGTAACGAAATACGTCGCTGCCGAAGAGAAGGCGGCTATCAATGACGAGCAGACCGGATTTGAAGAGAACGAAGACGAGCAGCGAAAGGAAGAAGATCCCCCAGAAGGCGCCCGCAATAAATCGTGGAAGCTTGCTCTGGCCGCCAAGGCCATAGACGGAGATGGGACGGTGCTCGATCTTCGACATAATCCAGGTGACGAGGCATGTGACGAGTAAGGCTAGGGTTTCGGAGAGAAAGACAGGGATAGGAGTGGGCTCGTTTTCGAGAGCGTGTGGTGCTATGAGATGAGTTTTGTGGACGAGGGCGTTGAGTGCGGGAAAGAAGATACTGAAGAGTGTAATGGCGATGAGGAGGCTCCAGCCAGCTCGGAGGCCGTCTCTGCCAATGAAGATGTTGTGGATTCTGGAAGCAGGTGGCGGAGCCTGATTTGTGACGACGGGATTGGGGTCTGGAGTGTTTGCTGTGGTGAAGTCGGTCAAGTTGGGCTCCTCGTGATAGGAGTTTATACGTCGGTCAGCGATTTACGGTTCATTGAAAAGGCAGATTAGCGAGGGCGTTTTGACAGGAGTTGTGGTGCAGCTATTCTAGAGATTCGCGCTTGAGGCTTGGCGTTTTCTTTGAGATGGGGGACTTACTGAGTGGAATGCCGAATTTTTTATCACGATAAATGTTTCGATGGTGCTTGCTCGGCCTCGTTGTTTACGCGGTTTCACCGCGAGTGCGTGAAGACGGCGGACAGCTTTTCGTATCACGGATTGGTGCATAGGGCCGGAGCCCTGTTCGATGAGCGGGATTTTATCGACGTCAGCAACGGGGATGAGAATGCCATTGTCGACTTCAAGTATTCGGCTTCGCCAAAAGTGACGTGGTGGTTCGATCATCATCAGAGCGCATTTTTGACGCCTGCGGATCAGGCGGATTTTGAGGCTGGACAAGCCGATGGCTCGCAACGGATGCGGAAGTTCTTCAACCCGAACTATGTTTCTTGCACCAGCCTGATTGCCGATATAGCGCAAGTCAATTTTGGGTTCAACACTGCGCCATTGCTGGATTTGATCAATTGGGCCGACATTGTCGATGGGGCGAGATATGAGAGTGCGAAGGCAGCTGTAGAGATGGCTGCCCCAGCGATGAAGTTGACGATGGTGATTGAAAGCGCTTCTGATGATTCTCTGGTGAAGAAGTTGATTCCGTTGCTGACGGAGATGCCGCTGCAGTCGGTTCTGGATCAGGGTTTTGTGCAGGAGTTGTTGGGACCATTGATGGAGCGGCACTGGGCTGGGCTTGATCTGATCAAGTCGAGGGCTTCGGTGGACAAGGGTGTGATTACGTTTGATATTACAGACCAGCCCACGGAGGGGTACAACAAGTTCATCCCGTACTACTTGTTTCCCGAAGGGACTTACAACGTTGGGCTGAGCAAGTCGTCGTTCCGTACGAAGGTGGCTGTAGGGACGAATCCCTGGACTCATTTGACGACGGACAAGCTGGTGAATTTGGCCGCGATCTGTGAGCGGTATGGTGGCGGTGGTCATGCTCGCGTAGGGGCGGTAAGCTTCCCTCCAGACCGCGAGGATGAGGCACGAAAGGCAGCAGCAGAGATTGCGGCGGAGTTGCGAAGCAAATATGCAGAGGGATGATCAACCCATGTTTCAGTAGCGGGCGCTGACAGAGAAGGGAGGCTTACGATGGATCCTCTTTTTTGGATGGTGATTCTAGCTGTATCTATTTTGTTACTTTTTATTGTCGCGGTGACTTTGGGCAAGATCAAACGAGGGAGATCTTCGGAAGAGGCGGAGGAAGTGCGGCAGATAAAGTCGCGGGTGAGCGGCGAGGATGATTAGATAGAAAATTCTGGCCACTGATTTCGCGAATGCTGCGAACAGAAATTACCTGTTCGCGCGGGCTGCGAGACCTGTGGCCACGGCGTTTTTAAGTCTTGATTCTGGTGAATAACGAGAGCTTGCTCAAGTCGTTGAAGATGACCATGACGGCGAAGACCAGGATGCAGACGAAGGCCACCTGATAGATGCGCTCTTTGAGCTGCTGGTTGAGATCGCGTCCCATGATGGTTTCGACGAGGAGGAAAAGAATCATTCCGCCGTCGAGGATGGGGATAGGCAAGAGGTTGAAGATGCCCAGGTTCAGCGAGATATATGCCATCAGGCCGACGAGAGGCATCCAGCCGGGCATGCCAACCGCTTGATGGATCTGCTGGCCTATACCGATGGGGCCGGAGAGGCTACGGACCGAGACCTGACGGGTAAACATGCGCTTGAGGACTTCGACGATTAGAAGAGAGCCCTTCTTGTTGAACTCCCAGGATGAAACGACGGCTTTGCCGAAGGGCAGGCGCTCCACCTTGACCGGTGGGGGGACGTATTTGAAGCCGAGGCGATAATCCTTGATGCCGTCACCCCGGTCAGCGAGTTCAGGTGTGATCTGCATCGGGATGGTCTGGCCGTTGCGGAGGATCTCAAGAGATGCGGGCTTGCCGGCCTGATCCTGCAGGTAAGCGAGAAGGGCGGGCACGGAGTGGAGCTGCAGGCCGTCGATGGAGGCGATGAGGTCCTTCGGCTGAAGACCTGCGCGGATGGCGGGCATATTGGGCTCAAGGGACTCGACCTGAACGGGCGTCGTCTGTTCCCTGGGGATGAGGCCTAGTTTGTCGAGGGAGAAGTTCTCGGGGCCGCCCTTAGACTCGACGAAGATCCTGGTGTCGGTACGCTGACCGTCGTGGACGTAGGAGAAGGGGATGGTCTGGTTGATGTTGAGCAGGGAGCGGATGGCGACCTGATCCCAGGTGGGGTTCTCGACGTTGTCGTAGTGGACGATGAGATCGCCGGAGCGGATGCCGGTCTTGGCGGCTTCGGTGTTGGCGGCGACGTAGTCAGTGTGGGCGGGGCCGCTGATGTACTCCTGCACCTCGTTGTGGAGCATGGAGACGCCGGTCATGAGGGCGATGGCGAGGATGAAATTTGCGAAGGGGCCGGCCAGGGCTACGAGGATGCGCTGCCAGCGGGGGTGGGCGTTGAACTCGCCGGGGTCGCCGGTGGGGGCTTCGCCGGGGTTGTCGCCAGCCATCTTGACGTAGCCGCCGAGGGGTAGCAGGGAGAGGCGGTAGTCAGTATCGCCGCGGCGGAAGCCGAAGAGGCGCTTGCCGAAGCCGATGGAGAAGACTTCAACGCGGATGCCACAGAGCTTGGCTACGGCGAAGTGGCCGAACTCGTGTACCAGAACCATGATGCCAAGGACGATGGCAAGCTGGAAGATTGTCGACATGAGAGAAGTGGGGACCTCGTACTTGGTGGCTGTGCAGGGCTATCGTAAAACGCCGGCGGGTTGGCGGGCAATCACTTCGCGCGCAGTTTGACGCGCGGCAAGATCTGCTTCAAGCACTTCAGAAATAGACGTTGGTCGTGAGCCCGAAGTTAGCGTCAGCACTTGTTCGATTGTACGCGGAATTCCCAGGAAGGGGATACTCCCTTCGAGGAAGGCGGCGACTGCGATCTCGTCGGCGGCGTTGAGGGCTATGCAGGCTTTTCCGCCAGCTTCAGCGGCTTCATAGGCGAGGCGAAGGCAGGGAAAGCGGTTGAGGTCCGGGGCGGAAAAGTCTAATTGGCTCAGTGTTTTGAGGTCGAAGGTGAGGTCTACCTTGCCGTCGACGGGGACGCGCTCGGGGTAGGCGAGGGCGTAGAGGATGGGGAGACGCATGTCCGTCACGGAGATTTGGGCGAGGATGCTGCCGTCGACAAACTCGACCAGGGAGTGGACGGTGGACTGGGGGTGGATGGTGGTTTGGACCCGGGCCGGGGGGAGGTTGAAGAGGCGGCAGGCCTCGATGACCTCGAAGCCCTTGTTCATCATGGTGGCGGAGTCGATGGTGATGCGTTGGCCCATGACCCAGGTGGGGTGCTTGAGGGCCTGGGCGGGAGTGATGTGATCGAAGTCGGCTAGCGGGGTGTTGCGGAAAGGGCCACCTGAGGCGGTGAGCCAGACCTGCTGGACTTCGGCTGGGGTTCCGCCGCGCATGCACTGGTGGACGGCGTTGTGCTCGGAGTCGATGGGGAGGAGGGCTACGTTGTGCTGCTTCGCGGCGGCGATGATGAGCTCGCCTGCGGCTACGAGGCACTCCTTGTTGGCCAGGCCGATGGTCTTGCCGGCCTTGACGGCGGCGTAGGTGGCCTCGAGTCCGGCTACGCCGACGATGGCGGAGACTACGAAGTCTACTTCGGGCAGGGTCGCGACGAGGACGCTGCCTGCGGTGCCGTGGACCACTTCGATGCCGGTGATGCTTTCGGCTTTGAGGCGGGCGCTAAGGGATGCGGCTAGCTCCTCGGTGGCCATCGAGATGACCTTAGGGCTCCAACGCGCGCATTGGGCGAAGGCTGCGTCGAGGTTGCGGCCGGCGGCGAGGGAGATAACCTGGTAGCGGTCGGGGAAGGACTCGCAGATGGAGAGCGTGCTGTTGCCGATGGAGCCGGTGGAGCCAAGGATTGCTAACTTTTTCACGAGCTTTATTTTCTCAGGAACGTTATATTTCGCCGGGGGTACCCCCCTGTATATGGGGGTATTTTGGGCGTAAGTTATTTGTTTACAATAACCTATGGGACTATAGTGTCGCTAAAATATTCTATCTAAATGGGTTACGGCTAAAATATTGCATCGAAACGGTTTATGGAGCATACCGTTAGGGCCCCGGGTTTTGTCCCGAGGCCCTTTTTTGCTTCTGTTTCTATTATAGCTGGTTTGGTAAAACTCTTTTGCAACGTGATTCGCCTTGAATGACAAGGGTTTTGTGCGTTTTGGGGCTTGACAGGTTTTTAGTGACGATCGTGCATGAGATGGTCTACGCCGCGGTCGTAGCCAGCACGGAATGCTTCACGATAGGTGTCACGATCGCGTCCTGGCACGTGTGGATGGCGATACTCGTCACGGTTGTTTACGTCGGGCCTGCGGTGATTTTCGTAGTCCTTGCGGGCACCTTCGATGCCGTCGTGATAGCCCTGGCGGCCTACCTCCTGGTATTCGGAGGGAGGAACGTCCCAACCGCTTTCTGCGCGATATTCGCGGGGCGGAGGGCCTTGCGCGAGGATGACGTTGGATCCACAGACCGTGGTGGCAAGGGCGAGTACAGCAATTGCACCGCTTTTGAACTTCATTTAGTCCTCCTTGGGACGAATTGCTCCCGTTTTAGGCCGATTTGTAGACCAATCGGTTCTGGAGGGTTGGATGCGGATAGCGGTTGTAATTGTTGTGGGTGGAACGCGTTAGTGGGGGATTTCCTTTTGTGTTGGTGCGGAATTGGTTGCCTGTGAAGGATGATTTTTTATGGCCAGGGTGTGGGGGTTTGATGGACTGCGCTCAGGTCGCGATGACGACGTAAAACAAGCAACGGCAAGAGCAAAGGCAATAGATCAGTCGCTTCGGCTTCGCCTTTACTCCGGCCTTCGGCAGAGCGGTAGCCGCTTCACGGCGGTGATTAGACGCGGGGCTGAAGCCCCGCTCTACCTAGAAGCGGCTGCAAATCACGAAGGGATGCGGGTTGGTTTTGAGTTCCCAAGCTTTGCGCGATCAGGCGTGCTCAGGATGGGCAGTCGGGATTTGTGGTGAGTTGAGGAAGGCGGTCGTGCTGCGCACGATGCCCACTCATGCGATGAGACTGCATGAATGGGGCACCGTCAGAGGCCCTCGGATCGCTTCGCTCTTTGGTTTACCCGGCAAGATGTTCCTCTATGTGTTTTGCGAGCAAGAAGGGTCATGGTTCTGCCTTTGAAGTCGGTGCCTGCCAATAACCGAGAAAGCCGTCCGCGTCGGAAAAGCGGCCTTTGAAGAGCACTTCCAATTCAACTACACCGACACCGACGACTCGAGTTCCGTCAAGAACGCGGCATTCAACCCGAAAATGGCCGGCACGATGTTGAGAAACAAACCGAGAGATGTGTTCCAGCATCTGCTTGCTTTGGCTGTCTGAAATAGCTCCTGGCGCTTTCTTCTGAAGCCTGTCGAGATATTTGCGAGCTTCGAGATCGCGTTCGGCGCGCTCGAGGGGGAGATCAAGGTAGAAGTTTACCGATTCCCGTTCCCGATCGAAGCCGCCTCCGGATACGTTGACTACCGATGGCACCTCTTTGCGGGTGCCATCCGCGGAGATTTGGTAAGCGGTTGTTACCGCTTTCAGACCATAACGGAACTCGTCTGGCTTGTCCGGGAATGGTCGGGCGGACACACGGCATCTGATTTCGATGAATCCCAGGTTGCTGACCTGAGCGAGTCCGGCGGAGGACAAGTCCAGAATGCTCAACTTTGCGATTTCGCATGACGCTGGCTGGTCGCCGGCGAATGCGATGTTGGTCAGGAGCAGGACTGGAGCCAGCATCAGGTATCGCAATCGACGGTCTCCGAAGAAGGCGCAATGATCCCAATGAAGAACCTATGCTACGTCGCTCGTCGATGGCTGGCAATAAAAAAGAAGTAGTCGCGAGCGTTAATTCATCAACAAGCAATGAAGAAAACAAGCAAAAAGCTAATAGAGGGTCCTTCCCCTTCCCCTTCGACAAGCTCATGGTCAGGGTCAGGATGACGATGTAAATATTTTGTGCGGGATGGCGACGTGAAACAGCAACTGCAAGGTGTCTTGAACCGCTATTTTGTGGGTGCGAAGAAGGTGTAGGTTGCCGTATAGGGTACTCGCGATATCGATCCTACGTGCTCGGTGTTGCAGACTTCGTTGGTGATGAGACCGCCTTTGGTCTCGGATCGCTGGATGTAGCTGACCTGAGTGAGTACACCGTTTCCGCCGGGGTCAGTTGCCTTCAATAGAAGATGTGGGATGTTGCCTGCGGTTGGTGATGGCACGTTGGATATTACTTTGCCGTGCACGGAGCTGCCATCGCGATGGTTCCATATGGGGCCGGCTCCGTGGGTGCCGGCTACGACTTCATTGACGTAGAGCTGGGCTTCGGGGGCGACGAATACCCACTTTGGGGCGGAGTCCTGCTGCTCGCAGCGGTAGATTTGAACGCCGCGGCCTGTGGCTTTGAGCACCTCGTGCTGGCCGGCGGGAATGTCAATCGATTGTCCATGCGCTGCAAGCGAGAGGCATAAAGAGAGCGCGGCAGTCAGAGTGAGTCTGATCATGCCGCGTAGTCTAGCGTTGTTGCTGTCGGTTTGTCGCGCTATGTCTCGCTAAAAGCGGCCAAGGCCTAGTGAGTCTTTGAGGATGAGGGCGAACCATAGGATTGGTGCGGCGAGGAGGAGCGCGTCGATGCGGTCGAGGATGCCGCCGTGGCCGGGGAGCATGGTGCCGGAGTCTTTGACGCCTGCGCCGCGCTTGATGGCGGACTCGAGGAGATCGCCGAGCTGGGCGGCGATGTTGAGGATGGCCGCGAGGATGAGGGTCTGCCAGACGGGCTCGGTGATGTGGAGGATGAGGTTGCCGCGAGCGGTGAGGGCGATGCCGATCCAAACGACGAGGGCGGCGGCGAGGACGCTGCCGATGATGGAGGCTATGGAGCCTGCCCAGGTTTTGCCGGGGCTGAGGCGAGGAGCGAGCTTGTGTTTGCCGAAGGCTCGACCGATGTAGAGGGCGGCGATGTCTCCGGCCCAGACGCAGACCATGAGGAAGACGACGAGGGCGGGGCCGTCCTCTTTTTTCCAGAGGAGCGGGATGAGGGTGAGGGGGTAGGCGATCCAGATGAGGCCGAAGAGGCCTTCGGCGGTGTTGGGCAGGACCTGGGCGAGAGGCGAGCGGAAGCCGTTCCAGGCGAAGAGCGCGAGTGTGAGGGCGCTGAGGACGGGAAGCTGGCCTTCGACGGGGAAGCCGGGCAGGGTGACGACGAAGGCGAGGACGGTGCCGAGGGCCATCCACCAGAGCGGGATACGGAGCTTGTCTCCGTTGGTTTCGGTGCCGACCGCGGCTAGCTGGACGTACTCGTAGGTGGCGAGCACGGCTACGATGGCCGCGGCGAGGGTGATCATCCAGAGCTGACCGAAGAAGATGAGTGCGAGGACGGCAAGGATGAGGATGGTGGCGGTGAGGATTCGTTTCATGTGCTCTGGTTGAGAATACATTGCGGGTGGCTATCGCGCTTCAACTACACAGAGAAGCGCCACCCTGGCGACGATGTTGCGGTCACGAGGATGGCGCGTTGGGGACTACGCGGCGATTAGCCGCCTGCGCACTGGGAGAGAGGAATGTTGTTTGCCTCGCAGAAGGCATCCTGTGAGGCTTTCATATTTGCCAATGCGTTTTCGTGCAAGTGGTACATGATGAGGCCGCCTGCGACGGCTGCGCCGACAAAGGCGCCGGTGACGATCAGCGCAGTTCTGGCGGAGTGGTATTTGGGGACGGTGGTGAGGTCAGCGGTCTCATCCGGAGAGAGTGACTGGTCGGCAACGACTTTGACTCGGCTTACAAGGTTGGTTTCCGAGATAGAAACCCAACGTGCTAAGACCTGGTCCTTTCCCGTAACATTTACGGGCGAGGTAATGGTCCAGAGAGCGATGTTGGATTTGGGGTCGAGGATGGTGAGCTGAAAGGCCGGGCTGGTGACGGAGTAGACGCCGCCGCCGCGATTGCCGCTGACCTCAGTAATGGGAGCGATGCCTTTAAGCTGGAAGACGAGATCGGCCTGATCTGGTGAGTTGACGAGCTTGTAGCGGCCCCTAGTCTGCAGCGCAGCGTAGATATCGTTGTAGGCTGTGGTTGCGTCGATGGGGAAGTTTGGGTCGGAGCCGGAGTTGGTGAGGAAGATGGTCTGGGCTTGCTGGATTTGGGACGGGACGTGAGCGGCTGGGGTGGTTTGTTGGGCTCGGACGGTTTGAACCGTAAAGAAAGCCAAGGCAAGGATGAAGCAAAGGAACTTACGCAACAGGGCGGTCATACGACACCTCTTTGGTTATGTAAACCATAACAAACAGAGGAGTTGCGGAGATCTCAATTTTTTCGCGCAGACTTGGGCGGTAATCGCCGTTCGTTTCATTTGGTTTCGAGCAGGATGGGTTTAGAGGGGAAGGGCGATCGCGGATGTTCGCGGAGATACACGGATGAAAGAGGCGGTTCGCGCGTATCGCGAATACTTCACCCTTCGCAAAAGCGCGAAGGATGGGGCACCCGGCATGGCAAATTGTGAATAGATTGTGACGACGCGTGTCCGCTGCTTTGGAAGATTCAGAATTCAAACGTGATACCTGATGCCCCTGGATCATTGGGGCAGCCGGTTGCCAAGGAAGCGCTACTCCATCTATATTCACTGCGCCATCAGAAGCAACGAAACGGTTCGATGGCTTGGTTTTTCTCATAACGTAGACAGGTGAACCGTTTCCCAACATACTCGCGCAAAATTTCAAATCTGCCATGGGGTGCGATCACTCCAGGTACGTGGCTCGGATGAGAACGCCCTTTGGCCCATCCATTCACTCCTTCTGCTGACGAAATATCTGCAAGTCCGTATTCAGGGTTGGCAGATGGGGTCGAGGAAACAGGAGTAACGCTATGCAATTGACATCGGAACAACGTGATCAGATCGCGAACGAAGTGAAGAATTTCGCATCGCACCTTCACCTGAGCAATGACCAGAAAGAAAAACTGCAAAATGCGTTTCAGGATGCTCGCGGAAAACTGGGCGATTACATGAAGGAGCATCCAAACGTGACGAAGGCTGATATAGCCAAAGAACTCTCGGCACGCCGCGACCAGATTCGCCAGCATGCCGTGAGCTTCTTCAATGCAGATCAACTTAAGATGTGGGACGCCGAGATTGCCAAGGCCAAGGATTTTCTTGGCCAGCACATGGCATAGGTAAACCCTCTCTCAACCGCCCGGTGGCGATGACGCTTGATCGCCATCGGGCACTTCTATTTAGGGGGACAGTCCTAGCGGCGGGTGAGTTCGCGGGGTGGGGTTAGCTCGGTGGCGATCTCGGTTTCGAGTTCGGAGACAGGCTGGAGGGTGTCGATCTTCTCGTCGGAGTTTTCGTTGAGGCCACCGTAGCGGCGGTCGCGACGCTGGTAGTCGGCGATGGCTTCGAGGAGGTGGATACCGCGGAAGTCGGGCCAGAGGCGATCGGTGATGAAGATTTCGGAGTAGGCGATCTGCCAGAGGAGGAAGTTGGAGATGCGCTGCTCGCCGGAGGTGCGGATGATGAGGTCGGGGTCGGGCATGTGCGCGGTGTAAAGGGCGCGGGAGATGGTGGACTCTTCAAGCGAGTCGAGGGCGCCGGCGCCGAGGAGGTCTTCGACGGAGCAGCCGCGGGTGTGGGCTTCGGTGGTGAGGTCGGTGAGGATGCGGCGGACGGCGTCGACGATCTCGGTGCGGGCGCCGTAGTTGAGCGCGAGGGTGAGGGTGGTGCCGGTGTTTTTGGCTGTCGACTCCATGGCCCACTGCATGGTTTCCTGGACCTCAGAGGGGAGGTCGTTGGTGCGGCCTATGTAGGCCATGCGGACGTTGTTGTCGTTCATGCGCTTGACGTTGCCGATGAGGTAGGACTTTAGCAGCTTCATGAGGAAGCTGACCTCGGACTGGGGGCGGCGGAGGTTGTTTTCGAGCGAGAAGGCGTAGAGGGTGAGCCAGGGAAGGTTGATGCGCGAGGCGGTCTCGACGACGTACTGGACGGATTCGGCGCCCTGCTGGTGGCCGAGGAATCGTTTGAGCGCGCGTTTTCCGGCCCAGCGGCCATTGCCGTCCATGATGATGGCGACGTGCTGGGGAATACGGGCGGGATCTAGCTGCCGGTAAAGGCTCTGCTCCTCGGGGGAGAGCTCGTGAACGCGGCTGGGATTTGATGCACGCAAAGCAACCCTCTCAAACATTGACGCTAGCACACCGATGGGGGGCATGCAATGAACGTCTCTTGACACAGACCAGCGTACAGTTTCGGCGGCTGTGGATGTTTTATCGGCGGGATGGTTCCGGATCGCTTTTGGCGTCCCAATCTGCTAATTACGGGAGGTTTAGTGTTCGTTCGAATTTGCCTGCAGGGGCAGTGAGGGGGCGGAGAGGAGAGTGCAACGATGTCGTGGCACTCTCCGTGGAGATCGGGACTCAGTTGCGCACGGAGAAGATCAGGCCGTGCGGCGGCGTCCAGCGGCGAGCTCGCGGACGTGGTTGAGGAAGATGGAGCGTTGAAGGGCGTCGAGCTGCGAGGTGTAGGCCGCGATCTCGGCGAGGAAGGGGTCGGTCATGAGAACGGCCGTCTCGTCGCGGTGGCGGGTGGTTGCGTCGCGCAGCAGGGTGGAGATGTCGACCTGCAGAGCCTTCGCGAGGCGATCGAGAGAAGAGAGCGTGGGCATGGCCTTGCCGTTCTCGATCTTCGAGATGTAAGTGCGGGGCACGTTCATGCGGGCGGCCAGTTGACGCTGCGAGAGGTTGCGGACGTGACGCAGATCGCGCACGGCTGTGGCTACCTGGAGGCCGTCGTTGGGTTCTGTTGTCTGGGATACGAGAGCCAAGGGTGCCGGAGCCGGTTCTGGCTCTTCGACCTCGAGGCATTTGTGGCAGCGGCGGCACAGCGCGTTCGCTGTGCGGAACTGCACCAAGCTGCAATGGTCGCAACGTAAGACCTCACGCTGTTCGACGGGTGCCATCATGGTTGCCATAAGTTGTATGTTGCGGACGGACCCAGAGCAAGGACCGCATCACATGTCCGATAACGGAACGTGTGATGTGCCTAGAGTGACACTGGGGTTACTGTTGAGTCAAGAGGAATCCC
>DATMQZ010000023.1:0-21871 GCA_035566575.1 Edaphobacter sp. | reverse complement strand
GTCGAGGGTTTTCTTGTCGGTGTCGAGTTTGGCCTCGATGTTGTAGGCGGTGACGCGGGTGGAGAGGGGCTGGCCGTTGGGGGAGTTGGTGGCGAGGCTCTGGGCTTGGATGAGAGGAGCGAGGAGGAGTGCGGCGGCGAGAACGGGTGTTCGCTGCATGGGGGAATTGTAGGGGAGATGTCTCTGCTTGGTAAGGCTTAACACCGATTTCCACCGATGACGCCGATTTTTTAAAGGCGATTAGTACGGGCTATGTACGGGGTGGTGTCAGGCTCTATTGGCGGGATCGGTGTTTTATCGGTGTTAGGTTTCTTGTGTTGGGGACTGCCAGAGTTCGGAGGTGGTGAGGCCGGCTAGGCGATGGTGTTGGGCGATGCGGGCGAAGTTGGATTGAGTGAGGGCTGTGGCGTGATCGGGGAGGGCGGTGACGCGGAGGTTGGTGAGGATGCGGAAGATGAGGTAGAGGGTGCGGATGTAGGCGCGGGCGATGAGGCGCATGGGGCCGGTGGGTGGGATGCGGAAGTCGGAGATGAGCCAGAGGGCTCCGGGCGTGAGGTGCGGAGTGAGTTGGGTGATGAGGGCTTCGAGTTCGGTTTGGGTGAGGCAGTCGAGGAAGAAGTGGGTGACGATGAGGTCGTATTTTGTTGTGGGCTCGGGATGGAAGGCGAGGGCGTTGGTTTGGTGGGTTTGGAGGCGGTCGGCGTAAGGGGCGCAGCGGCGGCTGAGAAGATGGAGCATGGTGGCGCTGGTGTCGATGGCTTCGGCCTGGAGGTGGGGGTTTTGAGTGAGGAGCTGGGCGAGGAAGCGGCCGTCGCCGTCGCCTAGGATGAGGGCGGATTTTTGTTGGGTGAGGGATGGGAGATGATGGAGGCGGGTTTGCTGGAGCGTGGGGCCGAGGGTGAGGTATTCGAGCCAGCGATAGGGACGGGCTATGGGGTTGAAGTTGGGGACGGCTCGCTTCATAGGTCTTGTTGGAATGGTAGCGGGTTGAAGGAGTGCGGTTCGAGCTTCGCTCGATGCCCACACATCAGAATCGATGTGTGGGGCACCCGGTTTATTGGAGGAAGGGTAGGAGGAGGATGGGAGTGAGGAGGACGAGGTCGGCGGTGGCTCGGAGGGTGGTGGCCGGGATTTTGGGGCTGAAGCGGTGGAGGATGAGTAGGAGCACGGCGGAGAGTGCGGTGGCGGCGGAGAGGGGCCAAGGGGATTGGTGATCGAAGATCGCGACGGCTGTGGAGGTGAGGGTGAGGAGGATGGCGAGAAGAGGAAGTGGGTGGGGTTGGGGGGCGTGTTCCCAGGCGTAGATGAAGAGGCAGTTGAGGCCACAGAGAGCAGCGAAGAGAAGTGCCGGAGGGAGCAGAATGGGGCGGAAGGTGGGTTGGCGTGCGACTGTCGGGATGAAGGTGGCGGCGGCGAAGCAGATGCCTACGGCGAGCTCTTTGGGGTAGCGGTGTGAGTCTTGCGTGGCGTGGATGAGGACGAAGTATCCGAAG
This sequence comes from Edaphobacter sp., assembly GCA_035566575.1. GTDB lineage: Bacteria > Acidobacteriota > Terriglobia > Terriglobales > Acidobacteriaceae > Edaphobacter. The sequence goes on along the minus strand of DATMQZ010000023.1, from coordinate 20,378 downwards.
ACCAGGCCGCCGAGGATGAGGTAGAGGCGTATGGCGGCGGTGTCGAGGCGGGGGAGAAGGATCGCGAGCGCCACGGAGGCGAGGATGATGGCGGTGAGGAAGGCTTTGCGGTGGAGATGGTGGAAGTGGTGGCGGGGTTCCAGGGCGTGCTCGTCGAGGAGGCGGTCGGCGGCGTAGAGGCTCCAGACGGCGAGGAACATGGCGAGGATGGAAGCGGTGGGGAGATGGATGTGGTTGGCGTGGGCGATGAACCACGTCCAGAGAGTGGCTACGGTGGGGGCGTCGAGGGAGAGAAGGTGCCAGAGGGTGAGAGGGGATTTGCGAGTGGCTGTCTTGAGGGGCGAATGGCTGGCTGGGGATGCTGTGCCCATGAATTATTCGAGCACGTCTGGGGGATTTGATCCAAGCCCAGGTTCGGAGCGAGTCAGCAGGCCTTGATGGCTTCCGTGGGGAGCTGCTGGCCGGTGATGAGGGAGCGGCGCTTGACGGGTTTATGGATGAAGCGGGAGAGCCAGAGCTCCCATGGGAAGGTGTAATTGCTGGAACGAATCCGGCGTTGGACGGAGTAGCGCATGGGAGGCAGGGCGATCTTTCGAAGGAGAGTCTCGCTGGCTTTGCGCTTGCGGAAGTGGTTATTGAGGAGGAAGTAGTCGAGCATGCGATTGAAGCGGCTGAGTTCTTCGCCTTGAAGCCAAGGGAGGATGTTGACGCCGAGGGGCATCTCGCCCCACTCGCGCAGTGATTTTGGCTCGGGTACGTTGAGGGTGCGGAGCTCTGGCCAGACGGGGATGCCGGGGTAGGGCGTGAAGATGTTGGGTGAGAAGTGAATGTTGGAAAACTGCCGCCCGATGTCGGTCATGGTTTGCATTGTGAGGACGCGGTCTTCGTGGGTTTCGCCCGGGTAGCCGAAGATGAGATTGAAGGTGACGCGAATTCCGCCGATGGCGGCGCGGCGGGCGGTCTCGTACATCTCGTCGACATGTTGATGACGTTTGTTCATTAGCTTGAGGACGGAGGGCGAGGTGGATTCGGTGCCGAAGCCCATGTAGGAGACTCCACTTGCGGCGAGAAGGCGGATGTCGTCTTCGCTCATGCGGCAGATGAAGTCGGTTGAGGCCTGGAAGGTCCAGTTGAATTTGACGCCGGAGTTGCAGATGCCTTTGGCGATGGCGATGGCTCGCTTGAGGTCGACGGGGAAGTTTGAGTCGAGGAGGGCGATCTCCTGGATGCGGTATTTGGTGGCGAGAGATGTCATCTCGTGGACGACGCGCTCGGCTGAGAGGGCGTTAAAACGGCGATTGTAAAAGACGGTGTCGGTGCAGTAGTTGCAGGCGTAAGGACAGCCGACGCTGGTGGCGTAGGGGAGCTTGCGGATGCCGGTGACGCGCTCGTAGGCGTCGAAGTCGACCAGATCGTAGGCGGGGAGAGGAAGGTCGTCGAGATGTTCGACTTTGCGATCGGGGTTGTGCGTGCGGAGGACACTGGTCTTCCAGGAGATACCTGCGATGTTCTGGAGGGAGCGGTTCTCCGCAAGAGCCTCTGCTACCTCGCAGATGGTTCTTTCTCCGGGGCCGCGGACGACGATATCGACGTAGCGTTCGGCGAGGGTTTCATCGGGCAAAAGAGTGGGATGCCATCCTCCGAAGATGATTGGGATGTTTGGTTGGAGAGCTTTGGCTGCCTTTGCTACATCGATTGAGGCGCGGATCATGGGGCCGGTAAGAACAGATATGCCGAGGCAAAGAGCGTCGGAGAGTTCCTGGAGGACGTGTTCTTTGTAGTTGGGTTCGATGGCGGCATCGATGATGACGGTCTTAAAGCCTGACTCGCGAAGGGTTGAGGCGAGCGCAACAAGGCAGACAGGGGGGCCTAGAGGCGAACCTTCGTAAGGAGGATAAAACAGGACTACTTTACCGCGCATGATATCGCGCTCCTTGGTCGCATGTCCGGGAAGAGGTCATGACCGAACTCCACGAAGGATGGCCTGAAGCCATAAATCAATTACTGGGGAAAGGGTATCTAAGGGCTGGCAGGGGAAATGTCAGAGAAATGTCTCTGTTCTGTCGTTTTATGACTAAACAAGACTTAAGCGGAAAGTGGGCCAGACTCTGCCCTCGTTCATTTTTTTGACTTAGCGGCGCTAGACCGAGGTTATAGCAGAGTCGGTAGCGACCTCTCGGACCTGTTTCGCTCCTGCTGGCTTGTTTGGCGCGGGGTCTGCTGAGAACGGCGTCGAAGTTGGCGTAGCGGTTGCCACAGATTTTATTTAAGGCGAGGGAGGGTAGGAGTAGAGTGGCACGCATGCGAATCGCGTTTGCGGCGATGGTCCCGACAGTTTAATTTCCGGAGGGTGAGAGGATGGCGAACCTTGATCCGTTGGAGGAGTTCTCGTTTCAGGTGGATTGGGGCGGTACCAGGACAGGGATGTTGCGTGTGAGTCCGGTGAAGCTGACCACGAGCGTGGTGGTACATCGCGATGGCAGCAACCCAGAGTTTTCAAACCAGAAGATGCCGGGGCTTACGAGCTACGAACCGATTACTCTTGAAAGAGAGATTGTGCCGCATGATTCGGACTTTTGGACCTGGACCAATCAGGTTTTGGGCGAGGGCGGTGGAGGAAGTGGATATCAGCGAGATGTCACCATCCGTCTGCTGGATGGACAGCACAACCCTGTCGTCGTGGTCAATTTGCGAAACTGCTGGCCTAGCGCATACGAGGCGTTACCGCAGTTGAATGCGGAGGGTTCAGGCGTCGCGATCGAACGGCTCACGCTGGAGTATGAGAGCTTTAGCTACTCCAATCCCTAAGGGTGCGCGAAGGTGCAGGTTCAGGCGGTGGCTTCGACCTGGGGTTCGGGGCGTTCTTGTTTGGATCCGGCTACCCATAGGCCGGGGTCGATGTTGGGGAAGACGTTGTCGCGGCGTTCGATTTCGGCGAGGCGGGCTTCCTGGGCGGTCGTGATTGCGCCAGTGGATTCGTAGGTCTGCCAGATGGCTTTGATCTCGTTGAACTGGTCCTTGTGGGTAAGGAAGCGGATCTCGGCGTAGTCGCGGGCGGCACCGGTAGTGATGAGGAACTGCCAGTCGGAGGACTCGAGGAGTAGGAGCTCGCGGCAGAGCTGCTGCATGATGCGGGTGCCGAGGGTGGAGTTGCGCCAGTGGCCGGCGGTGCAGACATCGCGGGTGTAGAGCTCGGCGGGGTAGATGTGGGTGTAGGTCCAGCTGGTGTCGGGGTTCATCCAGACGTGGTTGTTGCCCTCGGCTCCCCAGGAGCCCTCGTGCATGACGATGAAGCCGGCGCGGGGATATTGGTCGAGGTATTCGGAGCCGCTGATGAGCTGGATGCCGGTGTCGTAGTCGTGGAGGATGCGGGCGATGGCTTCGAGCCAGAGGGGCCCCTCAAACCACCAGTGGCCGAAGAGCTCGGCGTCGAAGGGAGAGCAGAGGATCGGGGGGATGGGGTCGTTGAAGCCGGATTTGAGGGCTTCGTAGACGAGATGGATGTAGTTAGAGGCGTGGTCGCGGGTGCGTGCGGCGGCTTCCTGCGGATAGTAGGGGAGCTTGTCGCCCATATCGACCTTGGGGCCGGTGACGCGCCAGTAGCGATGACCGCCGGGCCAGCGCTTTTTGTGGAAGTCGAGGTAGACGCCGTCGCCGGGGTAGCCGCTGTCGCCGGACCAGACCTGGACGCCGGTCTTGGGGTCGCGGGGGAAGATTGTGGTGGCGTAGCGCTTGTCGTAAGGGCCGTCGACGTAATAGGGCTGGTAGAGCGAGCGGTGCGGGCCGTGAGTCATCTGCTCGACCTTTTCGTCGCGGGGGACGGAGCCCTTGAGGAGCTCGTAGGGTGAGGGGATGCGCTGGGACTCTTCGACGAGATGGGTGTCGACGAAGAAGAAGTCGATGTCGGACTCGGAGAGGGCCTGTTCGACGCCGATGCGGTCGAAGCCGGGAGGCGTGGGGGAGCCGTCGGCGAAGGGAACAGGGTAGTTCCAGAAGCCGGCGGGGCGATAGCCGCACTCGGGTGCCCAGATGCCTTTAGGGTGCTTGCCGATGTGGCGGATGTGGGTGTCGACGGCGATGCGGATCTGGGCGCGGACGCTCTCGTCGGTGCCGAGAAGGGGCATGTAGCCGTGGGTGGCTCCGCAGGTGATGATTTCGATGAGGCCGATGTCGTTGAAGTGGCGGAAGCCCTTGATGATGTTGCCGTCGAGGGCGCGGAACTCATCGAGGGCCTGCGAGAAGAAGTGGAACCAGAAACGGGCGGTTTCGGCGAGGTGATCTTCGCCGGATTGGATGAAATAGGCCTCGTCTTCGCGGGCGGCAACGATCTTGCGCATGAGGTAGTTGGGGAACTCGGCGATGAAGACGGGGTGGGAGAGCTGTTCGAGCAGGATGGGGGAGAGATTGAGGTTGCAGTTGAAGCGGATGTTGTCGCGCTCGAGGTTTTTGAGGGTGCGGAGCAGGGGGAGATAGGTCTCGGCGGCGGCTTCGTGGAGCCACTCCATGCCATGCGGCCAGGTGCCATGGTTAACGACGTAAGGCAGATGCGCGTGAAGCGTGAAGGTCAAAAATCCTGCGGGACGGGCCGCTGCGTTTGGAGATGCCTGCGTCAAGGCGAAGTACCTCAGAATGGATTTTTGGTGGTTGAAGCGACCAAACGATTATGAGGGTGCGGTTTTGAGTCTACACCCGAGGGTGATTGTACGAGACAGACAAATTGTGTCTGTCTCGTACGTGATAGGGATGAGATGCAAATGCATGTTACTGCGGCTGCTCCGGAGTTGAGTTGAGAGGGCGACGTTGAGTGTTTGGCGTGCTGAGGGTGTTGGAGGTTGGGACGCGTATGGCAAGGGTGTTGGTGAGCTTGAAGTTGACCAGGCTTTCAGAAGGAATCTGAACCTGCTGGCCACGAGTGATGGTGTTGGCTCCAGCGCCGAGGCCGCCGCCGGATGCAGCGCCGATGGCTGCGCCTTTGCCGCCACCGATGAGACCGCCAAGGATAGCGCCGACGGCCGCTCCGCCGCCTACTTTGGCTGCGGTATTGGCGCCGCGGCCCTTGCCCTGGACGCTGTAGGGATCGGTGGAGATGGCGAGTGATTCGCCGTGACGATTGAGGCTGACTAGCTCGATGGTGAGCAGGGAGTTGCCCTTGTAATGGGCGGCTTCCTGAACGGCGGAGACGCGGCCTGAGACGCTGGTGCCCTGACGGATGGCGACGAGGCCGTCGACCATGACGTCAGTGGCGAGGGTGCCGGAGAAGCTCTGGCCCTGCTGGGTCGTTGCGCTGTCCAGCGTCTGGGTGATTCGGACGGGAAGGGTGGTTCCGGCCGCGATGGTGACATCACGGAAGGCAGGTGGAGGAGGTGGTTGTGGCGGAGCAGGCGCGGGCGCGGGCGTGGGCTGCTGCTCGGCTACCGGTGGGGATTGACGTTCAATTGGAACAGCCACCGGTGCTGGTTGGGGCTTAGGGGTCTGGACCCCGGCGGACCGTTTTGCGGCAGGGGGCGGAGGGGTAACGGCTGCAACGGCTGGAGATGACTGCTGGGCCGGCTGTTGAACTGAGAGATTATTGACTACGGTTCTAATGCCTGCGATCTGTGCGGCGTCGGCGGCGGCGAGCGAACGGGCTGCTTCACTGGTGACGTTGCCGGTGAGGGTGGCGATGCCATTCTGGACGGTTGCCTGGATGGACTCGGTGCTGAGGGCGCTGTCGCCAGCGATGCGGCTTTGCAGAGCTGCGCTGAGGGTGGCGTCGTCTACGGCTGGAGCCGCGGGCTGGGTGCTCCTGCATCCGGCAGAGCCTATGGTGAGAACTACGGCTGCGATGGTTGCTATGGTGTATTGCCTGAAGTGCGTTCGATAGACGTGCATACGACCTCTTTGGGATTTGATAGTGAGCGCGTGACAGGTTTGGATTATGGCACAGCGACTACTCTAACTCACTCGATTTACTATCTGATGCATATGGTTGCCATTGAGACCATACCCTTTAAGACGTAGGCCGGAGGGAAGGGAGATCGGGTGTCCTATGGCGGTGGCGCGCAACCTAAGCAGCGGGGTGGGCATCCCTAAAAAGATACCTTGTTGCCAGCCGCCCAAGAGGCGAAGCAAGGGTTATGCTGTAGCTGTCAGTAAGCGCGTATCGAGTTGACGCGATAAAGGTTTATAACCACGGAGCCGGCTGGTTTCGTATTTGAGCTGGAAAGAGGAGAATTGAGATGGCAGACAACGACAACGGTGTAAATGGATTGGGCTGGTTTCTTGCAGGTCTGGGCATAGGTGCGGTCGTTGGAGTGTTGTATGCCCCGAAGTCCGGCAAAGAGACGCGAGACGATTTGGCAGCGAGCGCGAGAGATGCGAAGGAACGGGCTGCTGTGCTGGCCCAACAGGGACGTGAGCGCGCGGCGCAGCTTGCGGAGCAGGGCAAGCAACAGATGAACGAGTACGTCGATCGCGGCAAGGAGTATTATGACCGCGGCAGGTCGCAGTGGGCGGATTATCTAGAGAAGGGCAAGGGGCTAGTGCAGGAGCACCAGAGCAAGGTTGCGGCTGCGTTCGATGCCGGCAAAGAAGCCTACGTCAGCACGACACACGATACTCACTCGTAGTAAACCAGTTTCCTGAATTGGAAGATGGGCCTGGCAGAGAAGGACAGGAAGCCGGGCCTCTACACTTGCGTTTAAGAGAGAACTGAAATGATGACGCCAGCTTTATGCATGTGGCTGCAGGACGCAGACGGCTCGATCTCGTCTGGAAATTCGCGATTACTGATGTTCTTTGTTGCCATGGTTGCGATTGCGCTGCTGACGCAGGCGATTGTGTTTGTCGTTGCGGCGATCGGCGCGGCAAAGGTTCGGAACCGGCTGCTGGCAATTGCCGAGGAAGTCAGGCTGAAGACACTGCCAGTGATCGACGACGCACAGGATATGGTCCGGGACCTGCGGCCGAAGATGAAGGTGATTACCGACAATCTGGTGGAGACGAGCCATATTGTGCGGGCCAAGGCGCAGGAGATCGATTCGACGGTTGCGGATGTGAATCAGAAGACGCGCGCGCAGGCTGCTCGCGTGGACGATATGGTGACGTCGGTGCTGAACACGACATCACATGTTGCATCGACGATCCAAAAGGGTGTTCAGATTCCGGTGCGAGAGTTTTCGGGACTGATGAATGGTCTTAAGGCGGGGCTGGATGTGCTGGTGGGACGGAGCAAGAGCGCGCCGCCGCGCCATCACGATACGACGATACCGTTTGAGCGTGGTACTACGCGGGCATCCGGCTATGGTGTTAAGGATGACGATATCGGATTGTAATGAGAATGTAGAAGGATGAATCAGGGGTGCGGCTTCGGCTGTGCCTCTTTTGTTTTGGGCCCTACTTCAGCAGATCCAGCCGCCGCCTACGACTTCGTCGTCCTGATAGAAGACGGCAGATTGGCCGGGGGTGATGGCGCGTTGCGGCTCGTCGAAGATGGCGTGGATCTTGTCGTCGCCGTCGCGGCGCAAGGTGGCTGGCGCGGGGACGTGGCGGTGACGGATCTTGATGGTGACGCGGAGCTCTTCGCCTTCGTGGAGATCGGGGATGGAGATCCAGTTGAGGCGGTTGGCGTAGAGGTCACGCGAGAGGAGATCGTCGTCGGAGCCTACTGTGACCTGGTGGGAGTCGGGGTGGATGCTGAGGACGTAGAGTGGGTTGGGTGAGGTGATGCCCAGGCCCTTGCGCTGTCCGACGGTGAAGCTCTGAATGCCCTGATGGTGGCCGACGACTTCGCCGGTGGTGGTGACTAGCTCGCCTGCGGTGTCGGGGAGGGGCTGGTTCTGCTCTTCGAGGTAGGCCTTGAGGAAGGCGTTGTAGTCGCCGCCGGGGATGAAGCAGATCTCCTGGGAGTCGGGCTTGGTGGCTACGTCGAGGCCGGCCTCGGAGGCCATGACGCGGACGGCTGGCTTCTGCATCTCGCCTAGTGGGAAGATGGTGCGGCTTAATTGCTCTTGTGTGAGGCCAAAGAGGAAGTAGGTCTGATCCTTGGTGTGATCGGCGGGGCGGGAGAGGATCCAGCGGTTGCGCGCGGGGTCGAAGTGGTTGCGGGCGTAGTGGCCGGTGGCGATGCGGTCGGCGCCGATCTGACGGGCGGTGATGAGGAGCTGGTCGAACTTGAGGTGATTGTTGCAGAGGGTGCAAGGGATGGGGGTTCGTCCGGCGAGGTATTCGCTGACGAATGGCTTGACGACCTCGGCTTCGAAGCGCTCCTGCTGGTTGACGACGTAGTAGGGGATGTCGAGCTTCTCGGCTACGTGGCGGGCGTCGTATACGTCGTCGATGGAGCAGCAGCGGCCCTGGACGGCTTCGGGCATGCCCTCGTGGCCGGCGAGGCGGCGCTGGTTCCAGAGCTGGAGGGTGAGGCCGATGATCTCGTGGCCCTGCGAGCGCAGCAGTGCGGCTACGGCGGAGGAGTCTACGCCTCCGGACATGGCTACTGCGATCGTGTTGTTGGGCTCTGCGGGCATACTGCTTCTATTTTCGCAGAATTGGGCGGGAATTGCTGGGTCCACACGTTACGGCTAGGGGAGGCGAAAGACAATTCCCGTGCTCAAAGTTTCTACGGGATAATTTGAACCATTTGTATGCAACGCTCCAGCACCTATCTCCAGGACTCTCCAGTCGAGGCGTGGAAGGAATGTGAAATCTAGACCACCAAATATTTGATACTGGAAGCCGTTGCTTGTAACGCTACCGCCGCCATAATTCGTGTTCCCAATGCCTGCGGAGGCTTGGACGTAAGGCCTGATAGGCAGGGCAGGGGCCTTAAAGGCGAAACGAACGCCAGCTAATGCACTATTCAGTTTATGTCCATGGGTGTCGAGAATGCTGCCGCGGGCATCGATACCCAAGCGAGCGGGGCCAAGGTGAGCGAAGTCGTCATACGCCCCGAAAGTACCACCAGCTGTCCAAAAACCATAATTGCCTGAATAAGGATATGGAGGTCGAATCCCGCCTAAATGGCTGCCGGAAAAGGTGCCGTAGATTCCGATTTGAGCGTTGGCTTTGACAGAAAGAAAGAGAACGAGGACAAGGAAAAAGTGACGCAGACGCAAAGGGCTTCCTTATTACAGAGATGGGATTGTCTTTTTATCAAAACGATACAGAATTATGCTCACTCCGGCCAGCGATTTGTCTGATCCATTATGGATCTGTAAGTCTAGACGGCTGCGATTTCAGGCTTCCGATATGTTGGCGAGAGCTCGCGCAGGTGGGCTACGGCTGCCGGGACCAGTTTGATGGCTTGATCTACTTCTTCCTCGGTGGTGAGTTTAGAGAGCGAGAAGCGGATGCTGGCTCGGGCTCGGGCGGGTGAGAGGCCCATCGCGGTGAGGACGTGGGATGGCTCGGTTGCACCGGATTGGCAGGCGCTGCCACCGCTGACGGAGAGGCCCTTGAGGTCGAGAGCGATGACCAGGGCTTCGGCTTCGACGTGGTCGAAGTAGATGTTGGTGGTGTTGGCGACGCGTGGTGCGCCTCCGCCGTTGATGCCGGCTTCGTCGACCTGAGCGAGGATGCCTTGTTCGAGGCGGTCGCGGAGGGCGGCTAGCTTGTTGGGGCCTTCGGTGGTGAGCCACTGCTGGGATACTTCGGCGGCCTTGCCGAGGCCTACGATTCCGGCTACGTTCTCGGTGCCGGCGCGGCGTTGACGCTCGTGGGAGCCGCCGTGCATCATTGGGTTGAGGCGGACGTTGCGGCGGACGAAGAGGATGCCGATGCCTTTGGGCGCATACATCTTGTGACCGGAGATGGTGAGGAGATCGACGTCCTTGAGCGGGCCGTGGGGGCTGAGATCGAGGGGGACTTTGCCTGCGGCCTGGACGGCGTCGGTGTGGAAGAGCGCTCCGGCGGCGTGGGCGATGGCCGCGAGTGCGGCGATGGGTTGGACGACGCCGGTCTCGTTGTTGGCGTACATGATGCTGACGAGCTTGGTGTTGGGGCGAATGGCGCCGATGAGTTCGGCGGGCTCGATGACACCCTGCGCGGTGCAGGGGAGGAAGGTGACGTCGATGTTGCGGTGCTCGAGCGACTCGGCGGCGTGGAGGACGGCGTGGTGCTCGATGCTGGTGGTGATGACGTGGGTCCGCTCTTTGGTGGCGGAGAGCTCGGAGGTGATGGTGCCGAAGAGGGCGAGGTTGTCGCTCTCGGTGCCACCGGAGGTGAAGACGATCTCGGAGGCGCGGCAGTGGAACAGGCGGGCGATGGAGTCGCGGGCGTGATCCACAGCGGCGCGGGCGTGCTGGCCGTGCTGGTGGATGGAACTGGCGTTGCCGAAGTGCTCGATCCAGAATGGGCGCATGGCCTCGAAGACCTCTGGCAGAAGAGGCGTGGTCGCGTTTGCGTCCATGTAGATGCGGTTCATAAGGTTATTTTACTTTGTATGGCTGATTGGAGTCGTGAAGGGATCAGCAAAGTGAGAGAAATAAATGGTATCTGGTAGGCTTGGCGCATTCAGTGGCGCTTCTGCCGCAGTGATTTCCAAAAAAACAGAGGAGATACGATGCGCAAGCGGATGGTTGTAGTGTTGGCTTTGGCGGCTTGTTGTATCTGCGGATGAATGGGATTGTGCCGCCAGCGAGTGCTAAGTAGCCGTCGTTGCAAGAGTGGGAGCGGCTGGGCTGCTCCCTTTTGATTGCAGGTGTCGAACATCGCCGGTTCATTTCGGGTTCTGTGACGAACGGCAGTCTCGGGGTGACCAGCGAAGTGTGTGGAACAGAACAAATCTGGTAGCCTTGGCGCACTCAGCGGTGTTTTGCGGCCTAGTTCCAAGAGAGTGACAGGAGAGAGACGATGATGAAGCGGATGTTTGTGATGTTGGCTCTGGCGGTTTGTTGTGTGAATGGAGCGCAGGCTCAGAATGGCAATGCGGCTCCGAAGATTCCTGCGGGGACGATAGTGGAGCCTTCGAAGTCGTTCGAAGCGCTGCTGAAGATCCATGAGGATGAGATGATGGGCCTGGTGAATGCCATGCCGGCGGACAAGTATGACTTCGCGCCGAGCCAAGCGATCTTTAAACCGGAGCAGGTGACGAAGTATGAGGGAGTGCGGACGTTTGGGCAGATGGTCGGGCATGTGGCGCAGGCGAACTACTTCTTCTATGGCGCGTTGGGCGGGGGGAAGCCCGATGTGGATGTGAAGGCGATTGGCAGTATGACGTCGAAGGAAGATCTGGTGAAGGCGCTGGCGGCTTCGTATGCATATGCCCACAAACAGATTGCTACGATGACTGCGGCGAATGCGTTTGCCTCGGTCAAGGATGACCAGACCAAGGCGAGCATGGTGGCGTTTGGGATCGCGCACGGGTTCGACCACTACGGGCAGTTGGCGGAGTATCTGCGGATGAATGGGATTGTGCCGCCGGCTAGTCAGAAGTAGCTCGTCAGCGAGTTAGCCAGTCGGAGGAAAAGGGGGAGCATTTGCTCCCCCCTTTTTTCAGCGGATGGTCTCTTTACGACTAGGCGGGGCTCTCATCAGGAAGGTGAGAGAGAGGCCAGCAACGTCATTGAGGTTCCGGATGCTGCGGTCGTAGAAGCCGGACAGGGTGACGTGACCGCTAACAGGGATGTCGAGTGAGGCGATGAAACCGTTGTCCTCTGCGTTGCCGGTGGTCGTGGCGGTATTGACCTTCTTCTTGCCTTTGCCGGTGGCGGAGTAGATGGTGGAAGAGTTGAGGGGGAGTATCTCGTACGCGTCTGCCTCGAAGCTCATGTTGAGGGGCAGATCGATGGAGGTTCCGGCCTGAAAGTGGGCGAGAGTTCCGACGGAGGTGTAACTCTTGTGTACCCGCGTTTGGATGAGGTTGTTGGAGCTGGCGATACCGAATTCAATATCAGGAGAGAAGATGCCGAAGCTCTTCTCGACCTGATTGTTGACATCATAGGTGGTCTGCCCTGCACCGAGGCCGTAGGCAGTGTTGCCGGAGGGGAGGCCGAGCGAGAGTGTGGCGTTGTAATCAAGCCGTGCCGGGTGGGCATCGAGATGGGCGGCGAAGGTGGTATCGCCCGGAACGCCGTGTTTGGTTTCAGGGACATAGACGGGTTTGGCCTTAGTGCCTGTGTTGGCCTGGACGTTGACATAGGCATAGACGGGGACAGAGGCGCTCAGGCTGAAGAGGCGATTGAACCGGTAGGCAAGGCCGGGAGTGAGGATGGAGGACCAGCTGTCGCTGGAATCGTGCTGGGAGCTGGTGCCGAGGGAGACATTGAATCCCTGGGTGAATGGAACAATGCCGCTGGGGCCTGCGTCATTTGTGGAAGCGGAGGCTGTTCTGCTGCCTGCCGCATAATTGCTTGACCCAGACGGTATGGCCTGGGCGTGAATCTGTGCAGGCAGGATGAATAGCGAGAGGATGGAGGTGCTGATATGCAGACGGCGAAGCGCCGGTGGAAGGGGCAAGGGGAGGGCTCCTGAACTAATTCTTTAGAGAATACATAGGATGGACTTTGGGCGTGGAACATTAGTTGTATTGCGTGCGGGACAATCAGGTCAGCGAAAGAGGTCGTCGAAGGAGCCTTCTTCTTCTTCGGGTGGTGGTGCTCCGCGGAGGACGTAGGTGATGCTGATGGCGGCGGTGTCGGTATGGCGGCGGAGACTTCGGCTGTAGTAGCCGGAGAGCGTTGTGCGGGAGTCTATGGGGATGTCGAGGACGTTGGTGAAGCCGTTGTCTTCGATGACGTTGTAGCCTTTGACAGTGGTCTTGCCTTTGCGTGAGGTGCCATAGATTTTCTGGTCGCCAATGGGGAGCTGCTCGTAGAGACCGGTTTCGAAGGTACTGCGCATGGGTAGTTCAACTGCAACGCCAGCCTGGAAGTGTGCGAGTGGGCCGAGCGAGGTGTAATTTTTGTGGACGATGCGGTTGACGAGCGTGGTTGAATCGCCTGCGCCTATCTCAAAGTTGGATGCGAAGCGGCCGTAGGTGCGCTGGAAGAAGTTGGAGATATCGAAGGTGACGCGGCCTGTAGTGAGTCCGTACGCCTCGTCGCCAGTGGGAGCAGTGACGGCGCCGGTGAGTTGATACAGGAAACGCGCGGGCACGAATTGAGCATGGAGGCCGAGGATGACATCGCCTAGCTCTCCACGCTGGCTGACGAGCTTGGCGTTGGGGAGGGGATGGGTGGAGCGGCTCTGTGCGAGGCGATAAAAGTAAATGGGGATGGTTGCGTCAACGGAGAAGATGTCATTGAAGCTATAGCTGATAGCCGGATTGGCGAGGGTCGCCCAGCCGGTGACGGAATCATGGACACTCGTAATGGAGAGGCCAGCGTTCCAGCCGCGCTCGGGATCGCCCAGGCCGGAAACCTGGGGAATATCAACCGTATCGTTCGATTCCGCTGTGACGGCTCGCGGATCATCGTTGATTTCCAGCGACTGCTGCGCGTGGATGAGTGACGGCATTGTGAGCGACAGAAGGATGCCGAGCCATGCGCATCGATACCGAGACAAAGACAAACAAACTCCGTGCAAGCGAGGATGCTTTTCAGCATGGCATCTTCGAGGCTGATTTGCGAGAAGAGTTTTTAGCTGCGCTGCCTGGAGATGCCGTGCGTAGAGAACGGTTTAGCGTTCCGATACAGGGATGTAGGGTGCGGGGTAGGCGGGGCCCACGTAGTCGGCGCGGGGGCGGATGAGGCGGTTGTCGTCGTGTTGCTCGATTACGTGCGCGGCCCAGCCGGCGATGCGGCTGACGGCGAAGATGGGGGTGAAGAGGTCGATGTCGATGCCGAGGGTGGTGTAGGTGGAGGCGGAGTAAAAGTCGACATTGGCGTTGAGCTTCTTCTCCTGCTTGACGAAGAGCTCGATCTTGCGCGACATATCGAACCACTTGGTGCTGCCGTGTGCTTTGCCTAGCTCCTCGGACATGCGGCGGAGATGTGTGGCGCGGGGGTCTTCGGTGTGGTAGACGCGATGGCCGAAGCCGGAGATTTTTTTCTTCTCAGCAAACATCTGGCGGACGTACTCGACGGGGTCGGCGTTGGCCTTGTCGATGGCGTAGAGAAGACGCATGGTGGCTTCGTTGGCTCCGCCGTGCAGTGGGCCTTTGAGAGCGCCGATGGCTCCTGTGATGGCAGAGTGGATGTCGGCGAGGGTGGCTGCGATGACGCGTGCGGCGAAGGTGCTGGCGTTGAGCTCGTGGTCGGCGTGGAGGATGAGCGCGATGTCGAAGGCGCGGGTGGCGGTGTCGTGGGGCTTCTCGCCGTTGAGCATCCAGAGGAAGTTGGCGGCGTGGGAGAGTGTTGGGTCGGCCTCGACGACGGGCTTGCCTTTGCGGATGCGATCGAAGATGGCGACGATCATGGCTATCTGCGCGGTGAGCCGGAAGGATTTGCGGACGTTGGCTTCGTGGGTGCTGTCGGCTTCGTCGGCGTCGTAGATGCCGAGCAGAGAGACGGCGGTGCGGAGGACCTGCATTGGTGTTGCGGAGGTAGGCACGCTGCGGAGCAGGTCGATGATCTTGGGGTCGAGCTTTCGGGCTTCGGATAGGTGTTTGGTGAACTCGGCGAGCTCGGCGGCGTTGGGGAGCTTGCCGAACCAAAGGAGGTAGGTGGTCTCTTCGAAGGTGGAGCGCTGGGCGAGCTCGTGGATGTCGATGCCGCGGTAGGAGAGAACGCCGGCATCGCCGTCGATAAAGCAGATGGAAGAGCTGGTGGCAACGATGCCTTCCAAGCCTTTCGGTGCGACAGCGGTAGACATAGATGGCTTCTCCCCAAGTGAAACTTAAGTACATTTGGTTATAGCGCAGGGGGGAAACCGTTGTCACGGATCGGTGGGCGAATATCGAAAAGGTTGTGCGACCTTCGTGTTATGCCGTATTAGGTGGGCGACGATCAGGGGCATAAGCGGAGAGATCGATTGAAGGTGTTTCGTTATAGATAAGCTGGGCGATTAGCTGTGCGGTGGCCGGCGCAAGCAGGATTCCGTTGCGGTAGTGGCCGGTAGCGAGCAGGTGATTTGTCTGGCCGGGAAGCGGACCGAGGATGGGGAGGCCGTCTTGCGTTGCGGGGCGGAGGCCGGCCCAGCTTTCGAGCTCTGGTGCGTGGGATAGTAAGGGCAGCAATTGGGCGGCCCTGGAACGGAGCTTCGCGATGTCGGATGGGTGGACGGTTGTGTCGAAGCCGGCATCTTCTACGGTGGCTCCTATGATGGCGCGGGGTGATATGGGGCCGGCGGTTCTAGGGACGATGTAAATATCCGGCGTACGCACGACGAAGTGTAGTGGGAAGGATGGCGGAAGAGAGACGGAGAACATCTGGCCTTTGCGCGGAGTGGTGCGCAGGTGCGGCAGACGTGCAGAGGTGATGGCCCATGCGCCTGTGCAATCGACGAAAAAGGAGGGATGAAGGGTGCCTGTGGGTGTGTGCACCTCGACGGGTTGATTGAGGGAACGAATGATGCGCACGGGGGTATGGGGACGAAGGTCGATTGTCGTGTTGCGGACGGCGGCGAGAAGAACATTGGCAAGTTCGCGAGGGTCGAGACTGTGCTCTTCGAGAAGAGTGAAGCAATGGTCGCCAGGGCTAAGTTGCGGGAGGAGATGGGACAACTCTACGGCGGTGAGCGTGTTGAAAGATCCGAGGTGTTGATGTGGGAGTGCCTGGAGGGTGGTGTTGGTTTGAAATGAGATGTGGGAGCCGGAGAGATCGTGAAGGCGGGCGAGGTAGTCAGGATAGAGGGAGATGCTGAGGCGGGATAAAGGATTGAGCTGATGTGGGTTTTCGGGGTCGTTGACGGCGAGCATTCCGGCGGCTGCGCTGGAGGCCTGGGCGAGTGGGGTACCCTGATCAAGGACGGTGACTCTTGCTCCGCGATGGTTGAGTTCGAGGGCGAGCGAAAGGCCGATGATGCCGGCTCCAGCGATGCAGATATCAGGACGCGGTGCAGAGGAATGCATAAGAACAAGTCTAGTTGGATTTGCGAGAGGATATAGTCTGTGAGTGCAGGTTTGCGTGAGCAGGCGGCTGTGTGATGAACCGCGTGGCGATGCGTCCAATAAAGAAAGTACAGGAGGGGTAATGAGCGAAGAGGGATATGTAGCAGAGCGGTCGGTATCTGGAGCATTGCTTGGTGTGATCGTGGTTGCATTACTGGCGGCATTGGGCGGCCTAGTGTGGTGCTATGGTTTGCAGAACCGTCAGGCTGCTACTGAGAAGAGATTGGCGGCGGCGGACCAGAAGAACGTGGACCTGGCACAGAGGCTGGAGGCAACGAACGCCCGGCTGAGAGCCACAAGTGAGACTTTGGGCCAGAGCGTCGGCATCACGCAGAAGCAGATGGAGACGCGGACGCAAAGCATCATCGCTTCGCAGAAGGCGGCGACAGCAAAGCTTGAAGAGGAACAGGCGGCGGCGAACAAGCAGATTGGCGCTGTATCGACCGATGTGGCCAGCGTGAGGACGGACGTAGGCGGCGTGAAGACCGACGTGGCAACAACGAAGAGCGATCTTGAAGCGACAAAGACTCAGCTGAATCGTGTGATGGGTGACGCCGGCGTGATGAGCGGTCTGATTGCGACTAATCACAATGAGCTTGAGATCCTGAAGCACAAGGGAGACCGGAACTACTTCGAGTTCACCCTGCAGAAGGGTGCGAAGCCGACGCTGCTGTCGACGATCAAGCTGCAGTTGAAGAAGGCGGATGAGAAGCACTCGAAGTACACGATGAACGTGAGCGCCGATGATCGCAACATCGAGAAGAAGGACAAGGGTCTCGATGAGCCGGTTCAGTTCTATACGGGCAAGGACCCGGTGCTGTATGAGCTGGTGGTGAACGTGATTGAGAAGAACAAGGTGTCGGGTTATCTGTCGACACCGAAGAACCCGGCGACGAAGGCTACGGCGCAATAAGGAATTAATTGTTGCGGTAGAAACAGAAGGGGGACGCTTATCGCGTCCCCCTTCTTGCTTTGCCTGTTTGAGTTATTACTTCTTCTTCGCTGGAGCCTTTTTTGCTGCTGGCTTTTTTGCTGCTTTCTTGACTGCCATTTGCCTATTCTCCCTAGTGATTAGACATTGACACCGCAACGTGTTCAGTTGCAGCTAACGAAGGTATAGATTTACGTAAATTGACTGTCAAGAAAAATCTATACATCTTCGCAATTTTTTTTTTGATCGTATGCATGAAGAGTCAGAGGAGTGAGATGCAATTTTTGAGATTGTGAAGCGAGATGACGCTGTTGGGGGAGAGCAGATGATGGGTGATGAGCCGTATACTGGCGTGTTCTGTTTTTGATTTTTGCGAGCGCAGTGCGATGAGGTGATGCGATGAAGGATGTAGTGATTGTCTCTGCGGTGCGGACTCCAGTAGGTAAGTTTCAAGGTGCGCTTGCGGAGATGTCTGCGGTGCAGTTGGGTGCTGTTGTGGTGCGGGAAGCCGTGCGTAGAGCGGGGATTGATGCATCGACTGTGGATGAGTGTGTGATGGGGTGTGTGCTGCCTGCGGGGTTGGGACAGAATCCTGCTCGGCAGGCTGGGCTGCAGGGTGGGCTCGCAGATACGGTGTCGGCGCTGACGATCAACATGGTATGCGGCAGTGGGCTGAGAGCTGTTGCATTGGCGGCGCAGAGTGTGATGATGGGTGATGCGGAGATTGTTGTTGCGGGTGGGATGGAGTCGATGTCGAATGCTCCGTATCTTTTGCCGCAGGGGCGTAAGGGATTTCGCATGGGCGACTCGGTGGTGGTGGACTCGATGGTGAAGGATGGGTTGTGGTGCGCGTGCGAGGACTGGCACATGGGCATGACGGGGGAGTTGGTGGCGGAGAAGCATTCGATCACGCGGGAGATGCAGGATGCTTATGCGCTCTCATCGCATAGGAGGGCAGCAGCGGCGTGGAAGGAAGGTCGGTTTGATGCTGAGGTGATTCCGGTGAATGTGCCGGGGAAGAAAGGCGTTACTTTGTTCGCGCGAGATGAGAGCGTGAGAGATGATGCTTCGATGGAGGCGCTTGCTGCGTTGAGGCCGGCGTTCAAGAAGGATGGCACGGTGACGGCGGGGAATGCTCCTGGGGTGAATGATGCTGCGGCTGCTGTGGTGGTGATGTCGGCTGCGAAAGCTAAGGAACTAGGGTTGAAGGCGATGGTGACGATCAAGGCTCAGGCTACGAGTGGAGTGGCGCCGAGGTGGGTGATGCTGGCTCCGGTGATTGGAGTGCAACGAGTGCTGAAGAAGGCTGGGTGGGATCGGGATGAGGTGGATCTGTATGAGTTGAATGAGGCGTTCAGTGTGCAGGCGCTTGGTGTGATGAAGGAGTTGGGGCTGGATGCTTCGAAGGTGAACGTGAATGGTGGGGCGGTGGCGATTGGGCATCCGATTGGTGCTAGCGGGGCGCGGGTGCTGGTGACGCTGATTTACGAGATGATGCGGCGCGATGTGAAGAAGGGTGTGGCGGCGCTTTGTTTGGGTGGAGGGAATTCTGTGGCGCTGGCTGTGGAGCGGTAGAAGTTGCCTGGGCAAGAATACGACCGCGCTACAATACCGCGCATGGATTGGCGCGCAATAATTCAAGGCATAGCCGGTGGGGTTCTCGGCGGGACAGCAGCCGCTTTTGGTGTCTCGAAATTTCTAGGCAAGTGGTGGATTGAAAAACAAAAAGCGAAATATAGCACGCAGCTTGAAGAGCTTAAGAACAATTTCGAGAAGGAATTGAAGCGCGTACAGGCGGATATCGACCGCTCAATATTCGTGACGCATGCTCATTTTGATACGGAGTTTCTAGCGATGAAGGAGGTTTCGCAAGGCCTTGCAGAAGTGAAAATTGTCTATCGGCGTCTCAACCCGAAAGAGGTTGGGAAGGAGCTTACCGAAACGGAACGTTCTGAAAATATTCAGCGCCTGGAGACAGTAAACGAGAACTTTCTGGAACGATTGGAGCAGTGGGCCGCTTTCTTAGAGCCTGAGATTTACGACGAGTTTGATCATTGCCATAGCGGAGCAGACCAAGAGCTCAACAGACTCAGAACGAATAGTCCGCACGAAAAGGATAAGACTATAAATGCTGAGTACTTCTGGGATTCCTATCGTCAGGTTTGCCAAAAGATACGAGACAGACTCCGAAGCTTATCGGTTCTCCCTAGAGCGTAAATTGATTCCAATTTTCAGCATTCGATGATGTTGAGGGCCAGTCCGGCGAGAGAGGTTTCCTTGTAGCGGGATTGCATGTCGAGGCCGGTCTGGTACATGGTGGCGATGATCTGGTCGAGAGAGAGTTTGTGGTCGCCGGTTTCGTGCATGGCCATGCGGGCGGCGTTGATGGCTTTGACGGCGCCCATGCCGTTGCGCTCGATGCAGGGAATCTGGACGAGGCCGCCGATGGGATCGCAGGTCATGCCGAGGTTGTGCTCCATGGCGATCTCGGCGGCGTGTTCGACCTGGGCGTTAGTGCCGTTGAGCGCGGCGACGAGACCTCCGGCGGCCATGCTGCAGGCTACGCCTACTTCGCCCTGGCAGCCGACCTCGGCTCCGGAGATGCTGGCGTTCTCTTTGTAGAGGATACCGATGGCTGCAGCGGTGAGGAAGTAACGGATGAGACCGGCTTCCTTCTCAGCGTCGGTGCCTTCAGTGAAGCGAATGTAGTAGTGGGCGATGGCGGGGATGACTCCGGCGGCTCCGTTGGTGGGGGCGGTGACGACTCGGCCTCCGGCGGCGTTCTCTTCGTTTACGGCCATGGCGTAGACGGTGACCCAGTCGATGGGGGCCAGCGGGTCTTTGGAGCCGATGGTGTTGAGGCGCTCGGCGAGGCGATGGGCTCGGCGGCGGACGTTGAGGCCGCCGGGGAGGATGCCTTCGGTGGCGATGCCTCGCTCGGTGCACTGCTGCATGGCTTGCCAGAGGGCGAGGATGCCGGCTCGGATTTTTTCTTCGGGGGATAGTGGTGTTGAAGATTGGCGCTCCGAACTTTCTACATCCCACCCTTCGCGATACGGCTGCGAAGGATGGGGCACCCGGGCTTTTGTGTCTGGGTTTGAGATGCCTTCGGGGCGGTTGATGGTGATCTTGGGGTCGTTGAGCAGAGCGACCTCGTTGGCGAGCAGGAGTTCGGCGACGGTGAGGTTGTGTTGCTTTGCTGTGGCGAGAAGGTCGGCAGCGCTGCGAAAGGGATAGGGCACGGTGCGCGTGCTGGTGAGGCTTTCGGCTGTGCGCTCGGCTTCGGAGACGATGAAGCCTCCGCCGATGGAGTAGAAGACTTCTTCGGCGAGGATTGTGCCGGTCGAGTCGAAGGCGGTGAAGCGCATGCCGTTGGGGTGCGAGTGCAGCTCGGGGTCGGGGTACATCTGGTTGCGGCGGAAGCTGAGGTTTTCGGATTCGGTGAACGGGATGGTTTTGCGGCCTGCGAGTTTGAGAGAGTTG
>DATMQZ010000022.1:0-9194 GCA_035566575.1 Edaphobacter sp. | reverse complement strand
GTGGGGGACGGAAGAAGCAGAGTGAGCCGGAGGCAGCCGCTGAGGGGGCTTCCGGCGGTCCGGATGCGCCGTTGGTGATTGCGGGGGTGGATGAGGCGTCGGAGTCGGCCTCGGAGTCGTCGGAGTCTTCGGCCAGTCATCTTGGGGGCAGTTCGGCGGCGGATATCCATACGGTGGATGCGAAGTTTCAACGGCTGCTGGCTACGGTGCATGAGAACCGGCCGGCGGATGACCTGGAGATTATCCGGAAGGCTTGGGCGTTTTGCCTGCTGCAGCATGAGGGGCAGAAGCGGGCGAGTGGGGAGCCTTACATCATCCATCCGCTGGAGGTGGGGCAGGTGCTGGCCGAGTTGAAGATGGACTCGACGGCGATTGCGGCGGGGCTGCTGCATGATGCGGTGGAAGATACCGATGTTACTTCGGCGGAGATTGCGAAGCGGTTTGGGGACCAGGTGGCGCACATCGTTGAGGGTGTGACGAAGCTGGAGAAGATCAAGTTTGCCAATCGCGAGGATCATCAGGCGGAGAATATTCGCAAGATGCTGCTGGCGATGGTGACCGATGTGCGTGTGGTGATCATCAAGCTGGCGGACCGGCTGCACAATATGCGGACACTGGAGCATCTGAAGCCGGAGAAGCAGCAGAAGATCGCGCGGGAGACGCTGGATATTTATGCGCCGCTGGCGCACAGGCTGGGCATGGGTAAGCTGCGCGGCGAGTTGGAGGACCTGGCGTTTCGCTATACCGATCCTTATGCGTATGAGCAGGTGTCGAATGAGGTGGACGCTCTGCGGGGCAAGGGCGAGGAGTTTCTGCAGAAGATTGTGACGCAGCTCGAGGCGAAGCTGAAGGAGTTCAAGATTCAGGGGCGGGTCGAGTCGCGAATCAAGCGGCTTTATTCGATTCAGCAGAAGCTGCAGGACCAGAAGATTCCTGTGGACCAGGTGTATGACCTGCTGGCGATTCGGGTGATCTGCAACTCGGTGCAGGACTGCTATGCGCTGCTGGGGCTGCTGCACTCGATCTGGCGTCCGGTGCCGGGACGGATAAAAGACTTTATTGCTATGCCTCGGCCGAATCTTTACCAGTCGCTGCATACGACGCTGATTGCGGAGGGTGGGCATCAGTTCGAGGTGCAGATTCGTACGGAAGATATGCATCGCGTAGCCGAGGAGGGTATCGCGGCGCACTGGAAGTACAAGGCTTCGGACAATGTAAGCGCGAAGGACGAGCAGCGGCTGGCGTGGGTGCGGCAGTTGATGGAGTGGCAGCGGGAGATGACGGACCCGAACGAGTTCATGTCGACTCTGAAGATCGACCTGTACCCGGAGGAGGTCTACACGTTTACGCCGAAGGGCAAGGTTGTGGTGCTGCCCAAGGATGCGAGCCCGATCGATTTTGCTTATGCGATTCATACCGAGGTTGGGAATACGACGGTTGGCGCGAAGGTGAATGGGCGCATCGTTCCCCTGCGGACGAAGCTGAAGAACGGCGATATTGTTGAGGTGACGACGCAAGCGGGGCATGCTCCGAGCCGCGATTGGCTTAGCTTTACGAAGAGCTCGAAGGCTCGGAACAAGATTAAGCACTGGCTGAATGAGCATCAACGGCAGCGGGCGCTTGAGATTGGCCGGAAGCTGCTGGAGCGCGAGGCTCGGAAGTACAAGGTGTCGTTGGGCAAGTACTCGACGGCAGACTTCGACAAGGTTGCGACGGAGTATGGGCTGGGGACCGAGGCTGAACTGCTGGCGGGGGTGGGGTTTGGGAAGTACTCGGCTCGGCAGGTACTGAATAAGCTGGAGCCGGGTTCGACGATGGCTGCGGAGCCTGCGGCGCACGAAGGTGCGGTCGGCAATACTCTGGGGCAGATGTCGGAGGCCGTGAAGCGGGTGTTCTTCGGCAAAGGGTCGGACTCGCTGCAGGTGGAGGGGCAGGACGATCTGCTGGTGTACCGGGCTCGCTGTTGTAACCCTATTCGTGGTGAGGAGATTATCGGGTATGTGACGCGGGGCAAGGGCGTGGCTGTACATGCGAGGAGTTGTCCTAATGTGCAGAATTTGCTGTATGAGTCGGACAGGCGGATCCAGGTGGAGTGGGCTCCGACACCGACTGAGCCTGGGGCCACAAAGCAGCAGACTTATCCGGTGAAGCTGACGGTGTTGTGTGATGACCGGGCGGGGTTGTTGAAGGAGTTCACGGCGATTATTGCGGATGATGGGACGAATATTCGCAGCGTGGATTCGAAGTCGGAATCGGATGGGACGGCTGTAGTGGACTTTATTGTAGAGACGGTGGATGTGCGGCACCTGAACCGGCTGGTGCAGAATCTGCGGCGGGTTCCTGGGGTGAGGGATGTGCAGCGGGTGCAGAAGATTTAACGGCTTTACACCGATTTATAAATTATTGAGATCTTGTGTGACGTGCTGCGGCGAGACGCCTGCCAAATAGTCATGGAGGATTGCATTGAAGCGGTCGGTGGCTTCGAGGTTGGGCATGTGGCCGATTCCTTCAAAGATTTCGATGCGGGCGTTGGGGATGGACTGGTGCATCCGCGCTGCGGTTTCTACGGTTGTGTAGGCGTCTTCAGTACCGACGAAGATGAGGGTGGGGACGGCGATCTTCTGTAAGGAGGCGGTGTAATCCTTGCGACGGGCGCGGCCTCGGAGCGCGGCGGCGGCTCCGGCGGGTGGAGTGTGGGCGATCATTTTGTAGATGTTGAGGGCGAGGTCTGGATTTTTCTTGATGGAGGCTGGTGCGAGTAGCTTGGGGATCATCTCGCCGCCAGGGATGCATGTGCCCTCGTTGATGAAACGTTCGGCCATGGCAAGGCGCGTCTTGGCTTCTTCGGGTGTGTCGGCTTGCGGGAAGGTGGCGGCGAGGATCAGGCCGGAGAGGCGATGGGAGTATTGCTCGGCGAAGGCCATGGCGATCTGGCCTCCCATGGAGAGGCCGGCGATGACTGCTTTGTGGATATTCAGGTGGTCGAGGAGGGCGTTGATGTCGGCGGCCATCGTTTCGAGGGTGGTGGCTTCGGCGGTGGGGACTTCGGAGGCTCCGTAGCCGCGGATGTCGTAGGTGATGACGCGGTACTTCCAGGTGAGGGCGGCTACTTGCGGGTCCCACATGGATTGATTGAAGGGGTGGCCGTGAATGAAGAGGATCGCGGGGCCGCTGCCCTGGTCGCGATAGGCGATGGAGACGCCGTTGATGTGGGCGGTGTTCATGCTTTTTTCTCCAGATGCTTGCCGGAGAGGTCCTCGAGGGCCTGGATGAGGGCGTGGTTGCCGAGGCCGCCTTTGCCGTCGCTTTGGAGCTTGTTGTAAAGCTGATGGACGAGGCTGGTGCCTAGTAAGGGCAGGCCTAGCTCGCGGGCGGATTCGAGGACAAGGCGAAGATCTTTTTGCTGGAGGTCG
Organism: Edaphobacter sp.; assembly: GCA_035566575.1. Classification (GTDB taxonomy): domain Bacteria; phylum Acidobacteriota; class Terriglobia; order Terriglobales; family Acidobacteriaceae; genus Edaphobacter. The sequence goes on along the minus strand of DATMQZ010000022.1, from coordinate 5,781 downwards.
ATGGAGAAGCCGGGCTTCCAGTAGCCTTCGATGGCTTGAGGCGCGCGGTTGGAGAGCATCCAGCTGCCGCCTGCTCCGGCTTCGACGGCCTGGACTGCCTTGGATAGGTCGATGCCAGCGGCGCAGCCGAGGAGGAGGGCTTCGCTGACGGCGAGCATGTTGACGACGACGAGGATCTGGTTCATCAGCTTGGTGGTTTGGCCGGCGCCGCTGGGGCCCATGTGGGTGATGCGCGTGCCGATGGCTTCGAGGATGGGCTTGATGCGGTTGAAGGCGTCTTCGGGGCCGCCGACCATGATGCTGAGGGTGCCTTTGGCTGCGCCTTCGCTGCCTCCGGAGACAGGAGCGTCGAGGAGGGTGATGTTTTTTTCGGCGAGGGTTTGGCTGAAGCGCTTGGTTTCTGCCGGGCTGATGGTGCTGAGGTCGATGATGGTGGTTCCGGGGCGGAGGCTTTTCGCAAAACCTTCTTTGCCGAAGAGGACGGCCTCGACGTCGGGGGTATCGCTGACGCAGATGAGGATGGTGTCGCAGGTTTCGGCGAGGGATTGCAGGGTTGGGGCGATAGTGACGGCCAAATCCTTTTTCAGGGCTTCGGACTTCACTAGGGTTCTGTTCCAGATGGTTACGGAGTGATTTTTTTCGACGAGGTTTTTGACCATGCCGCGTCCCATGATGCCGAGGCCGACGAATCCGATTTGCGATGTCATGAAGGTAGTATTCACTGCTCGGTCAAGAAGAACAATGCGAACTGCTCATGGGTCGAGCAGGGCGTTGATGTCTGCGGCCATGGTTTCGAGCGTGGTGGCGCCTGAAGATTTGGCATTCTTTGTGACGAAACGATTCAAATGTTGGCAGCGGCCTGAATATACTTTTCCAGAATCAACTGAATCGATTAAATAGACCAATTGAAGGAGGAGATCTTGAACACAACCTCAGCCGTTGCACGCACTATGAGACCAAAATTGCTGACCCCGATTCTTGTTGGCGGCTTTGCAGCCGGCCTCTTCGACCATCTCTCCGCAGTCCACACCTTTGGCTGGGGTGTATCTCGCGGGGTCGCCAGCGGTCTGCTTGGGAAGTCTGCCTTCCAGGGAGGCGCAGTCACATGGACATTGGGTCTCGTGCTTCACTTTTTCATCGCATTTTCCGCAGCCGCTATCTATTGCCTCTCCAGCTTGAAACTCAGATTCCTCAAGGACCATTGGCTGGTGTGTGGCTTGTTCTACGGCATTGCGGTTTACCTGGTGATGAATCTGATTGTTTTGCCGCTCTCTGCGTTCCCATTTCCTATAGGCCCGTTCACCGTGTCCGGACTGAGGTCCGGGCTGCTGATCCATATGATCCTTATCGGGCTACCCATCTCTTTCAGCCTTCGGCAATTCTCGAAATAGGAGGAAATCTCGGGAAAGGACCTTCTTTTTTCCACTCCGCATAAAGCGAGATGTGGGGCCCCGCAGCTGCCCTCCCAAAAGCAACGCTTGCGGTGAGCGGCGTAGCGATGTATCTTTGAGTGCAAGATGATTATTTCCTCCAGCCGATTTATTAGCTTTATTTACCGCTACTGGTATCCGGTAGCGGTATCGGCGGAGTAGGTTCCATCTGAGAGATAGCTGAAAGTTTCAGTTGAGATCGACATCCACACGAGCCGCGACCGCCAAGGTTGCGGCTTTTGTTTTGTGCTTTTGTTTCGCACGAGGTAGTGAGGAGCGTTTATGAGTACGATAGCGGCGATGGTGAATCCGGCGGGGCCTGTGCGATCGGCGGCGGGACGGTTTGGGATCTATGGCGGCAGGTATGTTCCGGAGACGCTAATGGCGGCGTTGGAGGAACTGGAGGCGGCTTATGCCGAGGCTCAGAAGGATGAGGCTTTTCAGGCTGAGCTGGATGATCTGCTGAAGAACTATTGCGGGCGGCCTACTCCGCTGTACTTTGCCAAGCGGCTTACGGAGCAGTGCGGCGGGGCGAAGATTTATCTGAAGCGCGAGGACCTGCTGCATACGGGGGCGCACAAGATCAACAACGCGCTGGGGCAGGGGTTGCTGGCTCGGCGGATGGGGAAGCAGAGGATCATCGCCGAGACGGGTGCGGGGCAGCATGGAGTGGCTACTGCTACGGTGTGCGCGCTGTTCGGCATGGAGTGCGTGATCTACATGGGTGAGGAGGACATGCGGCGGCAGGAGCTGAATGTCTACCGGATGCGTCTGTTGGGGGCGGAGGTGCGTGGGGTGTCGGCGGGGTCGGCGACGCTGAAGGATGCGATCTCGGAAGCGATGCGCGATTGGGTCACTAATGTAAGGACGACTTACTACATTCTGGGGAGCGCACTAGGGGCGCATCCTTATCCGACCATGGTGCGGGATTTTCATCGGGTGATCAGCAAAGAGGCGAAGCGGCAGGTGATGGAGCAGGAAGGCAAACTGCCAACGGCGATTGTCGCTTGTGTGGGCGGTGGATCGAATGCGATTGGTGCCTTCTACGAGTTTCTGCAGGATGCGAATGTTCAGTTGATTGGTGTGGAAGCGGGTGGGCGTGGGACTGCGTTGGGTGAACATGCGGCGCGGTTTCAGAAGGTTGGCGGCGGTGTGCCGGGCGTGCTGCAAGGAACTTACAGTTATGTGTTGCAAGATGATGCTGGACAGATTGCGTTGACGCACTCTGTGAGCGCGGGGCTGGACTATGCGAGCGTGGGGCCGGAGCATGCGATGCTGCATGATTCGGGACGGGCGACTTATGTTTCGTGCACGGATGACGCGGCGCTGAAAGCTGTAGTGACGCTGGCCAAGACCGAGGGGATTCTGCCTGCGCTTGAGAGCGCTCATGCGGTGGCAGAGGCGATTCGGCTGGCTCCCACGATGGCGAAGACGGATGTGTTGATGGTGAATCTGTCGGGGCGCGGCGATAAAGATATGGGGATTTTGCGCAAAGAACTTAATTTAGGCGGGGAGGTTTAGCGTGCCTGAACTGCCTTCGCCGGATTCTGTTGAGCTTCAGGAGTTTCGTTCGAAATTTTCTGGATACCGAGAAGTGATGCAGAGCCGAGCAACTGCCTATAAAGGCTCCCAGTACACCCTAGAGAAGCTGTACGAACTCTATGCAGGTCTGGGGAATCGTGCTCGAGCTATGGCCGAAACTGTGATTACTGAGTGGCTGGAATCTGATGACGAAGGTTTGCGCTTTGATGCACGAGCGCTTCTCCGGGAGTTCAACGTATGCAAAAAAGGAAACCACGAAAGCTGAGCGTAATCATGTCAATTGATTTCAAGAAGAAACCGGGGATTGTTGCTTATCTTACCGCGGGTGATCCCGACCTGGTGACAACGCGTGACATTGCTCTCGCCGCAATTGATAACGGCGCGGATGTGGTTGAACTAGGCGTGCCGTTCAGCGATCCGTTGGCGGATGGACCGGTGATTCAGCGTGCCAGTGAGCGGGCGGTGGCGCATGGGACTCGGCTGACGGATGTGCTTGGGTTAGCGAAGGAACTACGCGCGGCAAGACCGGCAGCGGGGTTGATTTTGTTTTCGTACCTGAACCCTGTGGTGCGGATGGGGATGAAGACCTTTTGTGCGAAGGCTGCCGAGGCCGGCGCGGACGGGGTTCTGCTGACGGACATGATTGTCGAAGAGGCTGATGAGTATCTGGAGGCGATGAAGGCCCATACGCTGGCTCCGGTGTTTCTGGCTGCTCCTACCAGCCCGGATGCCCGGTTGAAGGCGATTGCCGGGGCTTCGCAGGGGTTTGTTTATGCGATCTCTCGCGTGGGGATTACGGGGACTCAGCAGAAGGTCGAGGGGGATGCCGCTGAGTTGGTCGGTAGGCTGCGGCAGTTTACAAAGCTGCCGATCGCAGTGGGATTTGGGATCTCGAACGCTGAGCATGTGAAGGCCGTGGGGGAGTTTGCCGATGCGGCGATTATTGGCAGCGCTCTTGTGACACTGATTGAAAAGAGTGAGCCAAGTGAGGCAGCTGCTGCAGTAGGACGATTTATTGCGGGGTTGCAGGCATGAGGCTTGCGAGTAAAGTTGCGGGGATGGCCGATGCGACAGACGGTTATCATGGAACGTACAAAATTATTCCGCAGCGGACGAATCCGGTAGGCGCAAGACCGGTACAAACGCCGCTGCAATGTGAGGCGACTGCATGGAGATATCCGACTGGCGGAAGAAGATTGATGAGCTGGATGAGCAGATTGTTCGACTCATTAACCAGCGTGCTGAGGCTGCGGAGGCCATCGGCGAGCTTAAGAGAGCGGTTGAGCTACCGGTCTACGAGCCTCAACGAGAGCAGGCGGTTCTTGAACATGTGCGCGCGGTCAATTCGGGGCCTCTGGATGAGGCCGAGTTGCTGCATGTGTATGAACGGATTATCGACGTGATGCGGACTTTGCAGCGCCGCAGATAACTTATGAATTTTTGCAATGCAGAATAATTTGTACCGAATTTAGTTACATAAAGAGAGCGAACCATGATCGTAGCAATGCAGGACCATGCAACAGAGGAAAACATTCAGCAGGTGATCGAGCGGATGGTCGAGCTCGGCTTCAACGTTCATCGCACGACGGGCGCAGCACAGACGATTCTGGCGGGTGTGGGAACGCCGGAGCACTTTGAAGTTGCGGAGTTCAAGGTGCTGGCGGGCGTGCATGATGCTTATCGCATCTCGTCGCCGTACAAGCTTGCTGGGCGGAACTTTCGGCCGGAGGGCACGAAGATCACGTTCCCTAACGGCGTTGTGGTTGGCGGTAAGGAAGTCATTATTATGTCCGGGCCTTGTTCGGTGGAGTCGCATGAGCAGATTCTGCTGAGCGCGAAACAGGTTGCCGCGGCAGGAGCGAAGTTCTTGCGCGGCGGAGCGTTCAAGCCGCGTAGTTCGCCGTACAGCTTCCAGGGGATGGGGCTGGAGGGATTGAAGCTGCTCCGCGAAGTAAGCAACGAGACTGGGCTGCTGGTGATCACTGAGGTGATGGAGATCTCGCAGATCGAGGTGATGTTGCCGTATATCGATTGCTTCCAGGTGGGCGCGCGGAATATGCAGAACTTCAACCTGTTGCGAGAGCTTGGACATGTGCGCAAGCCGGTCCTGTTGAAGCGCGGCATCTCGGCGACGATTGAAGAGGTGTTGTTGAGTGCGGAGTACATTCTTTCCGGCGGCAACTACGATCTGATGCTGTGCGAGCGCGGAATTCGGACGTACGAAACTTACACGCGCAACACGATGGATATCTCGGCGATTCCGGTGCTGAAGAAGCTGACGCATCTTCCTGTGATGGGCGATCCTTCGCATGGTGTGGGCATTCGCGATCTGGTGCCGCCAATGGCCCTTGCGAGCGTTGCGGCCGGAGCAGATGGATTGCTGATGGAGATGCATCCGAATCCAGATAAGGCGATGAGCGATGGTGCGCAGAGCCTGTATCCGGAGCAGCTTGAGAAGCTGGTGTCGCAGCTGCGTCAGCTGGCTCCAGTGGTCGGTCGGACGGTTGCATAGACGATGCCTGTTAGTGCTATAGAGCGCGTTCTCATCATTGGTACGGGGCTAATCGGGGCTTCGACTGGGCTGGCCCTGCGAGGCGCGGGGTTTGTGGGCCGTATCGATGGATGGGATATGAGCTCGTTGGAGAGAGCGGCGGCGCTGCAGATGGGTGCCGTCGATGGTGTAGCTGCCGAGCGCGAAGCGGCGTTGGAGTTGGCACTAACGGCGGATGTGATCGTGTTGGCGGTTCCGGTGCTTGCGATTAAGGATTGGATGCAGACGCTGGCACCGATTCTGCACGCGGGCCAGCTT
>DATMQZ010000021.1:0-33992 GCA_035566575.1 Edaphobacter sp. | reverse complement strand
CGTAGGTGATGGGCGTGGTGGGCTTGCCGGTGACGTCGACGGGATTGAGCGCGATCTCGCCGAGGAGCGAGGTGATGTTCATGCCCGGGCGGTAGGGGATCTCGAACTTCTCGGTGGTGGAGGGGGAGTCCGGGGTGAGTTGGCGCTTGATCTCGACTTTGATGGTGCTTGGCATGGTCTGTGCCCTCGGTTTTGCGCCTCGCTTCGCTCGGCGCAAAACAATTTATTACGAATTCGTTTTATTGTCCGAGCTAAAGCCCGGACCTACCTCAGAAGCAAATGCAAAAAACAAGAAGCAGATTCCTCCGCTACGCTGCGGAATGACAAACAAAAAGCAGACAACAATAGAGCAAAAACAAAATGGCAGTCATGCGGCGGCGTGGTAGCGCGGGCGCGGTTTGATGTGGCTGATCTTCTTATTGGGGCTTCTTACTGAAGAACATGTAGGCGACGATACTGAGGAAGATGATTGCGAGGCCTGTGTAGAAGAGGTTGATGTGCTTATCGATAGGCACGCTATGCACGGGGGCGAGGTTCGCGGCCAGCGCTTGTAAGACGGGTTTGACTTCGGCAATTCCGGACATTGGCGATGCCCCCTTGGGGATGGATTGAGCGAACTGGTTGACTTTGTTTCGCTCGCGTCTGGAATGATAGTCGTGTTTACGTACATTTCAATTGGTTCCCGTTGCGCCTCGCTTCGCTCGGCGCGAAAACATATATAAAGAGAGTTCTCAAATTGTCCGGGCTAAAGCCCGGACCTACCTCAGAAGCAAGTGCAAGAACAGAAGCGAAGAACAAAAGACAAAATGCGGGGGTTCTTCGCTTCGCTCAGAATGACAAACGAAAGTATGACAACGAAAACGGTTATGCGGTGGCGTCGTAGCGGCGCGGGCGCGGTTTGATGTGGCTGATGTCTACGTCCTCGAATTCGAAGGCGGGGGCGTCGTCTTTGTAGCTGGCTTTGGTGGTTTTGAGGAACTTTTCGTCGTTGCGCTCGGGGAAGTCGGGTTTGTAGTGGGCTCCGCGGGATTCGTCGCGGAGGCGTGCGCCCTGAACGATGACGCGGGCCAGTTGCAGCATGTTCCAGAGTTGGCGGGTGAAGGCGAAGCTGGTGTTGGCCCACTGCATCTTGTCGGATAGGTTGACGTTGCGGTAGCGGGCGAGGAGTTCGACCAGCTTGGCGTCGGCTTCGTCGAGACCGGCGTTGTAGCGGATAATGGTGGCGTGCTTGGTCATGGTTTCGCCAAGTTCGCGCCAGAGCCTGAAGGGGTTTTCGGTGCCGGGGTTGTTGAGAAGGATATTGTTGAACTCCTTCTGACGCTGGAGCTCGGCGGCGTGGCCACCGTCGCCTTCTTGGGCGGGGAGGGACCTGGCGTATTGCATGGCTTGTGGGCCTGCGACGAAGCCTCCGTAGATGCAGGAGAGGAGGGAGTTGGCGCCGAGGCGGTTGGCGCCGTGGATGGAGTAGTCGGCCTCGCCTGCGGCGAAGACGCCGGGGATGTTGGTCTGCTGGTGGAAGTCGACCCAGAGGCCGCCCATGGTGTAGTGCATGCCGGGGAAGATCTTCATGGGGACTTTGCGGGGGTCGTCGCCTACGAACTTCTCGTAGATTTCGAGGATGCCTTCGAGCTTGTTTTGCCGCTCGGGCGAGAGATGGGAGACGTCGAGGTAGACCATGGGCTGGCCGTCGATGCCCATGTCGTGTTCGTAGACGACTTTGAAGATGGCGCGGGTGGCTACGTCGCGGGGGACGAGGTTGCCGTACTTGGGGTACCACTCCTCGAGGAAGTACCAGCGGTCGGACTCGGGGATGGATTGGGCGGCGCGCTTGTCGTTCTTGTCTTTGGGGACCCAGACGCGGCCGCCTTCGCCGCGGGCTGACTCGGACATGAGGCGGAGCTTGTCTTCGCCGGGGATGGCGGTGGGGTGGACCTGGATGAATTCGCCGTTGGCGTAGAAGGCTCCCTGTTGGTAGAGGGCGGACTGGGCGGAGCCGGTGCAGACTACGGAGTTGGTGGATTTGCCGAAGATGGCTCCGTTGCCGCCGGTGCAGACGATGATGGCGTCGGCGGGGAAGGTGCGGGTCTCCATGGTGCGGAGGTCCATGGCGGTGATGCCGCGGCAGGCGCTTTTGCTGTCGAGGACGGCAGAGAGGAACTCCCAGCCTTCGTACTTGGTTACTTTGCCTTCGGCTTCGTAGCGGCGGACTTGCTCGTCGAGGGCGTAGAGGAGCTGCTGGCCGGTTGTGGCTCCGGCGAAGGCGGTGCGATGGTAGAGGGTTCCGCCGAAGCGGCGGAAGTCGAGGAGGCCTTCGGGGGTGCGGTTGAAGGGGACGCCCATGCGATCGAGGAGGTCGATGATGGCGGGGCCTTGCGCCGTCATATTTTTGACGGGAGTCTGGTTGGCGAGGAAGTCGCCGCCGTAGATGGTGTCGTCGAAGTGCTTGAAGACGTCGTCACCCTCGCCCTTGAGGTTCTTGGCGGCGTTGATGCCGCCCTGGGCGCAGACGGAGTGCGAGCGCTTGACGGGGACGATGGAGAAGAGGTCAACCTTGCCGCCAGCTTCGGCGATCTTGATGAGGGCGGAGAGACCGGCTAGGCCTCCGCCTACTACGATGATGCGTGGTGTTGCTGCTGCCATTTGGTACCTCTGTGCAATTCGTATCTAATCACTAAAACGTTCAAAGAGTTCGGTTATGGCGTTAGCGTCTCTGACTGTTCCTGTGCTCTTGAAGACTTCAACTCCAATTTGCCCATCATCATGGAATTCGATTTCCCAGCGTTCTCCAGGTACGGCAACCTCAACCATCACAGCTCCTGTTGGGTCAGACAATTTGTAGAAGATGTTGCTTTCCTTGAGTTTTGACAGGAATGTTGTAAGGTCGCGGATTGAAGAGTTCTGTTGCAAGAGACCTCATTGAACTTTGCCGGGCAGGGTCGGCTTCGCCGTCCACTGCGAGGCAGTTGTTGGAGCGGAAAGGACGATGCCTGCAGACTGCTCGGGCATGACGTCTTCGGGAGCTTCGGGTGCGGTGACGACGGCGTAGATGCTGGCGAGGCCCATGAGGCAGAGAGCGATGCCGACCACGGCGCAGACGTAGCCGAACTTTTTGCGGGCCTTCTCGCCGGGGGTGATGCCCCACTTGGCGGCGAAGAGCCAGATGCCGTAGGCGAAATGCCATGTGGTGGCGATCATGGCGATGACGTAGATGGCGAGCATCCAGGGGTTCGAGAGCTCTTGCTGGACCTTGGCGAAGGCTGCGCCGGGGTGCTCGGGGAGCGAGATGCCGCTGAAGCGCTGACGCCAGACGTGCTGGATGATGTAGACGAAGGCGATGAGGCCGGTGATGCGCTGGGAGAGATACATCCAGTTGCCGGCCCAGGGGTAGACGTTGACGTTGGAGCGGCCGCGGATGGCGATGAAGACGCCGTATCCGGCGTGGAAGGCGAGGGGGATGAAGATGAAGACCCACTCGAGGACGCGGACGAGGGGGAGGGAGTTGAGGAACTTGACCTGCTGGGCGTAGGCGAGGGGGCCGTTGAGGGTCTCGAAGTTGGAGATGATGTGCTCGATGAGGAAGGCGCCGATGGGGACGATGCCGGTGAGCGAGTGGAGCTTGCGCCAGAAAAAGGAGTGTCCCTCGCCTGCGCGGAGCGGTTGCACGCCTTTGAGTGGCGCGGCAGGAGGTGCTGGCGGTGCGGCTGTGGCCATGAGGGCTCCTTCTGATCGTGTTGGGTACTGCGACGACGGAAATAGTGCAGCAACGCGATTATTCCGCTGCGGTCTTGGTAGCGTCAAGGAAATGAAGGGTGTTTGGTGCGATTATCGATATGTCTGTGCGATTTTCTGGTTAGTTGTCAGTTGTGGTGAAGTTCATCGAGGAGGGCGGCGAAGGCTCGGCCTCTATGGCTGAAGGAGAGCTTGGTCGTAATGTCGAGTTCGGCCATGGTTTTGTTGTGGGTGGGTAGATAGAAGAGGGGGTCGTAGCCGAAGCCTGCGGTGCCGCGAGGTTCGGTGAGGATTTCGCCTTCGACGGCTCCGTGGCCGATGGCGAGTATGTGGCCGTTGCGGGCGGCGGCTAGGACGCAGTGGTAGCGGGCCGAGCGCTCGGTGAGGGGGATTCCGGTGAGGAGGGATATGAGGTAGAGGTTGTTGCGCTGGTCGGTGGTGAGAGGTTGTGTGGGGTCTTCGGGCGGGTTGAAGTTGTGGTCTTCGGCGAAGCGGGCGGAGCGGACGCCGGGCGCTCCGTGGAGGGCGTCGACTTCGAGGCCGGAGTCGTCGGCGATTACGATCTGGTTGGGTAAGTGTTGGGAGTAGTAGATGGCTTTGAGGCGGGCGTTGCCCTCGAAGGTGGGCTGGTCTTCGTGAGGCGGGGCGATCTCGTTTAGTCCGGGTAGCGGCGTGAGGGAGATGCGGTCGTCGGTTGCTGCGGCGAAGTCGCGAAGTTTGCCGGGATTGGAGGTGGCGATGTAGAGGGTCATCTCGGTTGCTATACCTTTGAGTTTCAGGCTTTGATTGTAAGGAATTTATTTTTTCGATGGGTGTGAGGTTGTGATGGCGACGATGAAGGCGCATACGGAGTATCTGAGCTTCAATACGGAAGAGCGGTATGAGATGGTGCATATTACGCCGCAGGTGGAGGAGATTGTGCGGCGTAGCGGTGTCGATGATGGGCTGTGCTTTGTGTCGCCGATGCATATTACTGCTGCGATTTATGTGAATGACAATGAAGATGGATTGATTGAGGACATTGGGACGTGGCTGGAGAAGCTGGCTCCGGCGTGGCCGGGATATAAGCATCATCAGACGGGTGAGGATAATGCCGATGCGCATCTGAAGGCGCTGTTGCTGAACCATGAGACGACGCTGCCGGTAACGAAGGGCAGGCTCGATCTTGGCACGTGGCAGCGGGTGTTCTATGCGGAGTTCGATGGGCAGCGTCGCAAGCGGGTTATTGTGAAGGTGCTCGGTGTCGCAAAAGAATGATGTCGACGCGGCGGTTTTGGGTGCGGCCTGCTTCGGTTGCGTTGTCGGCGATGGGATGGAATTCGGCGTAGCCCGCGGCGGAGAGATCGGCGGGGTTGATGTTGCGGTGTTGAAGCAAGAGGCGGGCGATTGCTGTTGCGCGCGCGGTGGAGAGCTCCCAGTTGGTGGCGAACTGGGCGGTGTGGATGGGGATGTTGTCGGTGTGGCCTTCGATGCGGAAGGGACCGGGTGGCAACGCTGCGGCGAGGCTGGAGAGGACAGGAAGCGATGCGTCGCGGACTTCGGCTGAACCGGAGGCGAAGAATCCGATCTCATGGAGTGAGATGACGAGGCCTTCTTCGGTTGTGTGGAAGGTCACGCTGCCGGGAGGGATTCCGCCGGAGGCTTCCTGGGCTGCGAAGAGTTTTTTGAGGTGCTGCTCGGTCTCTTCGGTGGTGTCGACTTTAACGGAAGGGAGCGGGAGGGCGAGGGCGGCTGGGGTGGCGTTAGTGGCGGCGTCGTTGTCCTCGGAGAGGGGCGGTTTTTTGGAGTGGGCCTCGAAGACTGCGAGTGGAGTAAAGGCTGACTGCATTGCTTGGGAAATTTTTAGCTGCTTCTTTTTGTCGGCCTGACTGGAGGCGAAGAGAACGACGAAGAAGGCGAAGAGCAGGGTGATGAAGTCGGCGTAGGAGACTAGCCAGCGCTCGTGATTGACGTGCTCGTGTTTTTTCTTGCGGCTCATGCCATTGCCTCGGCTGGTTTGTGGGGTTTGCTTTCGAAGAGGAAGGTGCGGAGTTTGGTTTCGATCATGCGTGGGTTCATGCCTTCGAGGATGCAGATGACGCCTTCGAGCATCATCTCTTTGACCATTTGTTCTTCGCGGTGGCGGATCTTGAGCTTGCCTGCGGCGGGAAGACAGATGAGGTTGGCGAGGGCGACGCCGTAGATGGTGGCGACGAACGCGACGGCGATGCCGCGGCCGACTTCGTCGATGTTGTCGAGATGTTGCATGACCTGGATGAGGCCGAGTACGGCGCCGATGATGCCGACTGTGGGTGAGTATCCGCCAGCGGCTTCGAAGACCTGAGGGATCTTCTCTTCCATCTCGGTCTTGTTGTCGAGCTCCATCTGCATGATCTTGCGGACTTCGCTGGGCTCGACTCCGTCGATCGCGAGCATGAGGGCTTGTTTGAGGAAGGGGTCGTCGACGGAGGAAAGGTCTTGATCGAGTGAGACGATTCCGCTCTTTCGCGCTTTGTTGGCGAAGGCGACCAGTTGTTTGAGGATGGCTTCTTCGTCGCTTCCGCCGGAGAAGAAGATTCGCACGACTTGCTTCAATGCGGCGAGGAAGATATTGAGGGGAAACTGGAGCATGACTGCGCCGACAGTGCCGCCGATGACGATCATCGCCGCGGTGGGTTGGGTGATCTGAGAGATGCTTCCGCCTTCGACCATCATGCCGGCAAGAATGCCGATGATGGCGAGAGCTATGCCGCCGATGCTGGCGATATCCATAGGGCTGTCCTCTTCCGGTGAGTGAGCGGGCTTAGTCTTGTGACGATTCGTGCTGCTTGTTGCGAATTAGGCTTGATGCTTCGTGGGCGGCCTTCGCGCTGAGAGCCGCTGCTGCTTCAGGCCATGCGGCGCGCATAACGGAGGCACGATAGCGGAGTGTGCGTGCGAGGATCTCGTTACATGGTTCGAGGACGACGAGTTTTTCGCCTGTGATCAAGGTGAGTACGGTGTCGGGCGCAGCCTCGGCGTATTTGATCAGGTCGCAGTTGATGGTGAGATGACTGCCGTTGAGGCGGGTGAGTTCGATCATGCGAAGAATTCCTCTCGGGTCCTTCATCGGCGGCGGAGAGGTCTTCAATAGAGGCAGACCGAAGGTAATGGAGAATCGGAAGTGTGGCTAAAGTGCCCGAGGGCGACGCCGATGAGGTGGGAGAACGCGGAGCCTTCCGCCAGATGAACTGGAAGTCATAGTTGCAGTAACTGTGGTCTCCCGGTCAGTAGCTGGGCCAGGCAGCGCGGTAACTCAAATCGAGTCATTACAGGAGCGTTTCTACATGTCCTTAGGTATTCTTACCAACGTTGCAGCAACTTACGCAGAGAACAATCTTAATCAGACGCAGAGCAGCCTGCAGACTGTTCTCCAGCAGCTTTCCTCCGGTTCGCGTATCAACAGCGGCGCGGACGATGCGGCCGGTCTGTCCGTTGCAGACGGCCTTAAGGCAAACGAAGCGGCGCTGACACAGTCCGCCCAGAATGCACAGAACGGCGTGGGCTTGCTGCAGACCGCCGATGGCGCTCTGTCGCAGGTGACCAACCTGCTGGACCGCGCCGTTACGCTGGCCACAGAAGCCGCGAACGGTGGTTTGACGACCGCCCAGGCGACGGCAGCCAATACGGAGTTCACGAGCATTCTGACCGAGATCGGTAATATTAATACCGCAACGAACTTCAACAGTACGGCTGTGTTTTCGGCGACTGCGACGAACTTTGTCGTCAGCGACGGTACTACAGCCGGAACCACAACGATCAGTGCTACGACCGGGAAAGTAGACACAACCACTCTTGGCATCAACTCAGACGTTTTGACCAGCCAGACTGCGGCGCAGACGGCGTTGACGGATATTACCGCCGCCATTGCCACCGTTGCGAGCCAGCGCGGTACCATTGGAGCGAGCATCAACCAGTTGAGCGCGGCTGCTAATGTTGCCAGCTCGGAAGAGGTGAACCTTTCCTCCGCCGAAACCAGCATCCGCTCAACCAACTACGGTCAGGCGACGAGCGATATGGCGAAGTACGAGGTGCTGAATCAAACCGGCATTAGTGCTCTTGCGCAGGCGAACAGCGTGCAGAAGGAGATTACGAAGCTGCTGCAGTAGTCGCATGAGGGGACGGCGGCCGGGCGATATCGCCTGGCCGCCGTTGCTTCGGTTTCAGGCAAACTTAGGTGCTTCTAATTTTCTGAGAGCGAGAGTGGCACTGCCATTGCTAAGAGTTAGAGCGAACGGGAGCTGGGAGGTGACATGAGTACAGTTGGATTAAGTTTTGGATCGGCGACGAGCGGCACGGGATTTGATGTGACAACGACCGTAACGGCCATTCAAGCGTCGGAGCTGGCGATCGAAACTCCATGGAAGACCCAGTTGACCGCGTTGGAGGCCCAGGATACGGTCTTCACCACGCTCGGAACGGACCTGTCGACGCTTACGACGAGCCTGCAGTCGCTTACGGACTTTACGGGCGTCTTCTCGGAGAAGCAAGGGTCGAGTTCGGATACCAATGTGCTGAGTCTTACCTCTGCGAACACGAGTGCCACTGCCGGCAGCCACACGGTCGTCGTCAATTCGCTGGCGCAGACCTCGTCGGAGGTTTCGGGCGTGATCTCGGCCAGCGATACACTCTCCGGCAGCGTGACCATTCAGGGAACGGTGTTTACCATCGACAGCAGCAACGATACGCTTGCGACGCTGTCTGCTGCCATTAACTCAGCCGGCATCGGTGTGACGGCAAGTGTGATCACCGATACTACCGGGTCGCGGCTTTCCCTGGTGAGTGGGACCAGTGGCCTGGCGGGTCAATTGACGGTTGATAGCTCCTCGCTGTCGGGTGCGTCTTCCGGAGCCATCGCGTTTAAGGTCGGTCAGGCTGGAAAGGATGCCAGCCTTACCGTGGATGGAATTACGGTGACGAGCTCGTCGAATACGGTGAGCAATGCTATTTCCGGGGTTACGTTTCAACTGCTGTCGTCGTCGACGAGTGCGGTACAGGTTGAGATTACGAACGGCAATACGGACATTGCAACCGCTGTGAGCAGCTTCGTGACTGCTTATAACGCGGTGGTTACGGAGATGAATACGCAGGAGGGGAAGGACTCGAGCGGCAATGCTGAACCGCTTTATGGGAACCCGACGCTGGCGATGATTCAGAGTCAGCTTACGGGATCGCTGTTTGCGGGTGCGGCGAGCGGTACGATCAGCAACATCACTCAGTTGGGCATCAGCTTGAACAATGACGGAACGCTGACGTTGGACACGAGCACGCTTAATACCGTGCTGAATTCGAACTTCTCGGATGTTGTTGGCTTTCTGCAGAACACGGGAAGCTTTGGCCAGACGATGGCTACGACGCTGAACAACCTTGGAACGGCGGCTCCGTATGGCGCGGTGTACCTGGCGCAGCAGCAGAACAGCACTCAGGAGAAGGCGCTGAACGCAGACATCACCAATGAGGATGCTACGCTTGCTACGCAAAAAACGCAGCTGACGACTGAGCTGAATACGGCGAACCAGATTCTGCAATCGATTCCCAGTCAGTTGACTGAGGTCAATATGATGTATAGCGCGATTACGGGCTACAACACAGGAACCAATTAATGACCATGGGCGAGACGAGTTATCAGGAGCAGGCTTTGGCGGGCGCAACGGGAGTCGAACTGGTGGTTGCGCTTTACGATGGGGCGATTCGTTTTCTTTATCGGGCGATGCAGTGTGTCGAGGCTGACGATGTGCATGGACGCCGGATCGCGGTGAAGAAGGTCGTCGATATTTTGATGTATCTTCAGGCGCGGTTGCGTCCGGATGTTGGTGGCAGCGTTGCGGCTTCGCTGAGTGATTTTTATGCGACGATGTTTACCTTGACGCTCGAGGCTTCGCATTTCGAATCGGTGGAGCAGTTTCAGGAGGTTATTTCCTACATTCGGAATGTTCGCGATGCCTGGATGATTGTGGCGCGTGATCCGGAGGCGGGCCGGGTTTTGCCGCGTGAGTTGCGTACGCGGGAGGAGAGGTTTGTTCCTGCTGATAGTGGGACGGCGGTGAATGATACGGCTGTTGTTTCGCGGTGGCAGGCTTAGGTTAGCGGGTAACGGCACTCGGGTTGCTTTCGCTCGCCTCGGAAATGAGGGGTTCTTTCCCGTCGGCTGCGCCCCGGGCCAGGATGACAAGCAAGGACAAAAGCCAAGTCAGAAGCACATGCTTGGGGATGATGAGATTGTGAAACCCCAACCTTCGCGCGGTTAGGCGCGCGCAGGATGGGGCACCCGGGTTTTGGTTGTCAGGCTAGTTGGAGTTCGATTGTTTTGGTTTCTTGATCTAGCTTTGTGATTTTGAAGCTGCGGATTTGGCCGGCTCGGGTGGCTTCGGTTTTGGTTTCGGCTGCGGGGCCGTTCTTCCAGCGGGCTTTGAGCATGGAGCCCAGGTCGGAGAGATCCAGCTTCGCTTCTGCTGATGGCTGCTGGTCGGTTGTTTGCTGTGCGGTGATGCTGCACTTTGCCAGGACGCCTTCGCCTAGTTCTACGGTGCCGGTGTTGCCGGAGACTTCTACTAGTCTTCCGGTGACGGTGTCGCCTTGCTTGTGCTCGGCGAGGAAGTCGTCGAGGCCGGTGGGAACCATCTGCTTGATGCTGAGGCGGAGCTGGCGCTTTTCCTTGTCGACTTCCAACACTTTTACTGTGACTTGCTGGCCGAGGCGCAGGACGTCTTGTGGGCGCTCGATTCGCTTTTCAGCGCTGATCTCGCTGACGTGGATCAGGCCTTCGATGCCTTCTGCTACCTGAACGAAGGCTCCGAATTTGGTGAAGTTGGTGATGGGGCCTTCGACTACGGAGCCTACGGCGAGCTTGTTGGAGATTTCGGCCCATGGGTCGCCGAGGGCCTGCTTGAGGCCGAGGGCGATGCGTCGCTCGGTGGTGTTGATGCCGAGGATGATGGCGTCTACGGTTTCGCCGGGCTTGAGGAGGTCGCTGGGCTTGCGGACTTTTTTGGCCCAGGACATCTCGGAGAGGTGAATCATGCCCTCGATGCCCGGCTCGAGTTCGACGAAGGCGCCGAAGTCGGTGGTTCGGGTGATGGCGCCGCGGATGCGCTCGCCAGTTTTGTATTTGTCGGGGACGGCGTCCCAGGGGTGGGGCAGGAGCTGCTTCATGCCGAGCGAGATGCGGCGGCTCTGAGGGTCGATCTTGAGGATTTTGGTTTCGACCTGCTGGCCTACGGTGAGGACGTCGGAGGGTTTGGTGACGCGGTGCCAGCCGATGTCGCTGATGTGGAGGAGGCCGTCGGCTCCGCCGATGTCGACGAAGGCACCGTAGTCGGCGAGGGTGCGGATGGTGCCGGAGACGATGTCGCCTTCCTTGAGTTCAGCGTAGCGGCGTTCTTTGTTGGAGCGGTCTTCTTCTTCGAGGACGGTGCGGCGGTCGACGACTACGTCTTCGTCTTCGGTTTCGAGCTTAATGATGCGGCAGCGGATTTCCTGACCGACTAGTTTTTCCATATCGGCTGCATCGCGTGCTCCGCTGCGGGAGCCGGGCATGAAGGCGCGGACGCCGATGTCGACGGTGAGGCCGCCTTTGACGACGGCGGTTACGGTTCCGGCGATGGTGGTTTTGTCGGCGAAGGCTTGCTCGAGTGCGGACCAGTCTTTGGGTTGGGCGACCTTGATGCGGGAGAGGTCGTAGTAGCCCTCGGGGTTGCGGCCTTTGGAGGAGACGAAGAGCTTGTCGCCGGGCTGCACGGACTCGTTGGTGGCCTGGAAGGGAGCGAGGGGGAGGACGCCTTCGGTCTTGTAGCCGATGTCGACGAAGACGGAGTCGGCGGAGACTGCGACTACGGTGCCTTCGATCTGCTTGTTGCCTTCGCCGGTGTGGCGTGGGTGGGCGTGCTCGTACTCGGCGAAGATCTTATCGAAAGACTCGTTGGATTCCGTGGTGGGAGTGGATTCAGGCGTATTCGGGTTCGACATGAAAGATTGCGGCCTCTGGTATGGATGTG
This sequence comes from Edaphobacter sp., assembly GCA_035566575.1. Lineage (GTDB taxonomy): Bacteria > Acidobacteriota > Terriglobia > Terriglobales > Acidobacteriaceae > Edaphobacter. Next base: position 22,251 of record DATMQZ010000021.1, on the reverse strand, counting down.
TGGTTATCAGTCTACGCTTGGTTTCGGATGCCTGTTTAGGGGTACCCCCCTGGGGGGTATCTCAATGTAAGTTGTTATTTATCAATGGTGTAGGTGTTTTCTGTTTTGTAAAATCGTCATTATAAAGAGGTTATGGGTAAATTCGTCTTTCTAAAGGGTTTATGCGGCTAATGGTGAAAGCCCCGGTTTTGGCCGGGGCTTTTTTTTGACTCTTATTCAATTGTAGGGGATTGGAGGAAACTCTTTTGCAATGAGGATGTTGTTTGTTTTGTTGGGTTTGGATGGTTATTGGACTTGACATGCGGATTTGCTGCGGAATTTGGATGATTATTTTGCAAGTTATTGGTTGCGCTGGCTTTAATGGGGTTGTTTTGATCTTTGAGTTATCCGTGGTCGAGATGACAGTTGGTGGGTGGGTTGGATGAGAACGGTTCGCGCGTGGCGCGAATACGCCACCCTTCGCAAATGCGCGAAGGACGGGACACCCGATGTTGATGAGTACCCGATATAATTTGCCCGCGCTGAAGTCATGCTTGAGAGGAGTGACTCAATGTCCCTTCGCAAGGTTCTGGTTATCGTGCTTCTGGCCTCGATGGGGTGCTTCGGGTTGGGTGGTTCGGTTTACGCTCAGACGACTCTTACTCAGGATCAATTGAAGCAACTGGTGGCTCCGTTTGCGCTGTTTCCGGATGCGCTGGTGGCGCAGATATGTGCGGCTTCGACGGACCCGCAGCAGATTCTGGATGTGTACGACTGGATGCATCAGAATGGGAATCTGCAGGGGCAGGCGCTGACGGATGCGGCGCAGCAGCATGGGTTCGATCCGGCGTTTGTCTCGCTGGTGAACTTTCCTACCGTCGTCGAGATGATGGCGACGAATGTGAATGACTATGCCGCGTTGGGGGAGGTGTTCCGGAACGATCAGCAGTCGGTGATGTCGGCGATTCAGACGTTGCGCCAGGATGCGTTTGCGAGGGGCGCGCTGGATAGCAATGAGTACCAAACGGTTGCGGTGCAGCAGCAGGGCAATGTGCAGGTGGTCGTGATTCAGCCGACGAATCCGCAGGTGGTGTTCGTTCCGCAGTACCAACCGCAGCAGGTGTGGTCGAGTGGACCGAGCAGCGGAGATGTGATCGCGGCGTCGCTGGTGAGTTTCGGGGCGGGGATTGCCCTGGGTTCGTGGTTGAACAATAGCCGCGATCCGTGGGGCTGGGGTGGATGGGGCTGGGGGTGGGGTGGGCGCGGGATGGTTGTTCATAACAATGTTTGGGTCGTGAACAATCGGTGGAGAAGTCCACGAAATAATTGGAGGCGCGTGCCGCCGAGGTGGGGTCCGCCGATCCATGCGCGGCCGCCTTCGAATTGGAATCAGCGGCCGGGATGGAGGCCGCCGCCGCAGGGATGGAGACCGGAGGGGCCGAATAATCGTCCAGGTGGGGGAAATCGGCCGCCGACGAGGCCTCCGAATCAGGGTGGGAATCGGCCTCCGAATCAAGGTGGGAATCGGCCTCCAGGTGGCGGGCAGGGTGGTGGCAATGCTGGGGGGAACAGGCCGCCTGGGAATGTAGGCGGGAATCGTCCGGGTGGCCCTGGCGGCACGCCGGGAGGGAATGCTGGGAATCGTCCTGGAAATCCCGGTGGGACTACTCCGGGCAATCCGGGAGGGAATCGGCCCGGTGGTGGGAATGCCGGAACTCGGCCTGGAGGGACTACGCCAGGAAGCCCCGGTGGGAATCGTCCGGGCGGAAGTCCCGGCGGGAATGCCGGAGGGGGCAGGCCTCCAACCAACAACACGCGTCCAGTGCGTAATCCTTATGCGGGATTTCCGCAGGGCGGCAATCGGCCACAGGCGCAACCACGGCCACAGGGACAGGCGCAGCAACGGCCTCAGGGACAGCCTCAGTCGAGGCCGCAGACGACGGGGGCGCGACCCGGTGGGTTCGGCGGGAATAACAATGCCGGAGCAACGCGGGCGGCGAGCAATCGCGGCAGAGCCAGCGCCGGTGGCAGCGGGAACCGAGGAGGTCGACAGTAATGAGATCGCGTAATCGTGAGTGGATGAGTGGGTCGATCGTCGCGGCGTTAGTGGTTTTTGGTGTGGTTGCTTTGCGGGCGCAGGATGCGGGAGTAAAGACGTTTCCTACGTATCGTGAGGCGGCGACGGCGTTTGTTGCGGCGGTGAAGGCGAATGATACAGCCGAGCTGAAGGAGATGCTGGGGGCGAATGAGGTGGATATGCTGTCGTCGGGGGATGCGACGGAGGATGAGAACGATCGGCTGTCGTTTCTGAAACATTATGCGGAGGCGCATGCGTTTGCTCGTGAGTCGACGGACAAGGTGACGTTGACGGTTGGTGCAAATGCGTGGCCGCTGCCGTTTCCTATTGTGCGGGAGAACGGGGCTTGGCACTTCGATGCGGAGGCGGGTGCGCGGGAGCTGATGTATCGGCGGATTGGGAATAATGAGCTGGATGCGATCAGGGTGGTCCGCGCGTTGCGCGATGCTCAGAAGGAGTATGCGTCTGAAGGGCACGATGGGAATCCGGCTGGGGTGTATGCGCAGCGGTTCCGGAGTGAGCCGGGAACGAGGAATGGTCTGTACTGGGAGGCGAATGAGGGTGAAGCGGAGAGTCCCGCAGGAAGCCTGGTGGCCGAGGCGGAGAGTGAGGGTGGCGGGCAGGGGAAGCGGACGCCGTTTCATGGGTACTACTACCGGATATTGAAGGCGCAGGGGCCGCATGCTCCGGGGGGCGCGAAGGATTATGTGAAGGATGGAAAGATGACGGGTGGGTATGCGATTGTTGCTTATCCGGCGGAGTACAAGGCTAGTGGGGTGGTGACGTTCATGATTGGGAAGCGGGGGCTGGTCTATCAGAAAGACCTGGGGGATGGGACCGCGGATGCGGCGCGGGGGATGACGGCCTTCGATCCGGATAGCTCCTGGAAGGTGGTTCGCTGAGGTTGTGGCTGGGTTGGATTAAAGAACAGGCAACAGCAAAGACAAATACAGGGATCCTTCACTGCGTTCAGGATGACGACTCGAAAGGTACTGCGTTCAGGATGACGACTCGAAAGGTACCGCGTTCAGGATGACGACGTAAAACAAACAATTACGCCCAAATAAGTGGTTTTGATTGGGCCTTAAGTAGGCATTTTGTGGGGATGCGTTTTACCATATAAAGATGAGCGAAGTGATTGAGCAGGAAGCTAAGACGGCGATAAACCACGCCCAAAAGTACACACGTAACAATCCGTATCTGTCCTACGTCCGGGTGAACTATCTGTTGACGGGTGAGGGCTCGGAGAAAGAGACGCGTCATGTTGAGTTGACGCTGGAAGAGGGCATGACCTATACGCCCGGAGATGCGGTTGGGATTATTCCGGAGAACCGCCCTGAGGCTGTTGAGGATGTTCTGAAGGCTCTCGGGTATAAAGGCGACGAGCGCGTGCTGGACCACTACAAGGTCGAGATCAGCTTGGAAGAAGCGTTGCGGACTCGGCTGGGGATTGGCAAGCTGGCGCGTGGAAGCGTGGGACAGTATGCCAAGCTGGCTCCAGATGTTGAGGGGCTGAAGGTTATGGTGGGGCCGGAGAATAAGGCTCGCGCCGAGGAGTATTGCTGGGGACGTGAGTTTGTCGACCTGGCGACGGATTTTCCGGGTGTGGTGACGGAGCCGCAGCAGTTGTTCAACGTGCTGCAGCGGTTGACGCCGCGGATGTACTCGATCGCTTCGAGCCAGGCGCAGCATCCGGACAATGTGCAGACGACGGTGCGCGTGATTCGGTATGACTCGCATGGACGGAGCCGGCAGGGTGTGGCGAGCGGCCATCTGGGTGATCGCGCTGGTGTTGGCGAGACGATGCCGATCTTCCTGCACTCGAATGCGAACTTCAGGCTGCCGGAGGATAACTCGGCTCCGGTGATTATGATTGGGCCGGGTACGGGGATTGCTCCTTTCCGCGCGTTTCTTGAGGAGCGACAGGCGACTGGGGCTCCGGGAGATAACTGGCTGTTCTTTGGCGAACAGCGGGAGAAGATGGACTTTCTGTATAGGGACCAGTTGCAGGGCATGGTGAAGGATGGCGTGCTGAAGCGGCTGGATACGGCCTTCTCGCGCGATCAGCATAATAAGGTCTACGTTCAGGACAAGATGCAGGAGCAGGCGGCGGAGCTGTACCAGTGGCTGGAGCGTGGGGCTTACTTCTACGTTTGTGGCGATGCTACGCGTATGGCTAAGGACGTTGAGACGGCTCTGCTGGATGTGATTGCGAGGGGGTCGAATGGGACGCTGGAGCATGCCGCGGAGTATCTGGCGGCGATGAAGAAGCAGAAACGGTATCAGCGGGACGTATATTAATCAATAAGATACAGGAGATAAACGACATTTGTTGTAAAAATTGCGTCCGGCGAAGGTCGGACGCATCTGTTTAAGGGACTTGATTTTTGGTCAAAGGAGAAATGGTCATGAATGTCGTCGTTTATGGAGCAACTGGGAATTCGGGCAGCGAGATTGTGAAGGAGCTGCTTGCGCGTGGTCACAAGGTGACCGGAGTGGCTCGGCATGTGGACAAGTTGAAGGACAAGCCGGGTGTGACGGCGAAGACGGATGATCTTTCGGACGTGGATAAGATTGCGGAGATCATTAAGGGCGCGGATGCCGTGGTGTCGACGTATCAGCCTCCGCCGGACAAGACGGATGCGCTGGTGGATGTGACGAAGCGGCAAATTGAGGCGGTGAAGAAGGTAGGCGGACGGCTTGTTGTGGTTGGCGGTGCTGGACTGTTGGAGGTTGCTCCGGGGACGACGCTGATTAAGTCGGGGTATCTGCCGGCGGAGTATATGCCGATTGCGACTTCGCATGAGAAGGCTTTGGGCGTGTTACGCGCGTCGGATATCGACTGGACTTATTTGAGTCCTGCGGCTTATTTTGTGCCGGGCGAGCGGACGGGGAAGTTCCGGCTGGGGACGAAGGAGCTTGTTTCGGATGCCAAGGGTGAGAGCAAGATTTCGTTCGCGGATTATGCGATTGCCCTGGTGGATGAACTGGAGAAGCCAGCGCACCGGAAGGGTTCGTTCTCGGTTGGGTATTGATTGAGTTGGTTGTAAAGGAAGGCGGCCTGATGGCCGCCTTTTTGTTGGACGCGGCTTCAACGGAAGTAAAGAAAATCGCAGCAAGAGCTGGCTCGGAGAGTTTTGCTCTTGCCCGTGCTAGTGGGCTGGGATGGGAGTGCGGTCGGGCTTTTGCCCGATACCCCACCCTTCGCAAAAGCGCGAAGGATGGGGCACCCGATTTTGTGGCTGCAACAGCTGGGAGTGCGCTAGACGCGGTGGTTGTCGGCGCGCCAGTTGGTGATGTGCTGCTTGATGGCTTTGGGTTCGAGGCCCTGGGTGATGGTTTTGTGGACGAGGGCGGGAAGCTCGGCGTCGGAGGCGAAGCGGAGGGCGATGATCTGCTTGATGTCGAGCTCCTGGATGTGGGCGAGATCGGCTGGTGGGAGGAGGCGGGCGAGACGGAGGTTCTCTTCGAGGCGAATGATGCGATCCTGCACCTTGAGGTCGTTGCTGCGGGACTTCGTGGCGAGGACGACGAGAGCGGCGGAGACGACGATCCACCAGAGATGAAGCGCGCGGTATTCGTGCCAGTGATGGATGGTGAGGTAGATGGAGACGAAGAAGTTGATGATGAGTACGGGGAAGACGAAAAAGTGCATGGATGGATCGGAGCGGCCGTGATTTTTGAAGCTCTGAGGTGCGGGCATGATGTTCCTTCCTTCCGAGGGTAAGCGTGAGTTTACTCCGGGCTTTGAGGAAAGGGAGGAGGGGAGGCCGGAGTTTTGTCGCGGAGCGCGGGCCGTCAATTCTGGGTCGCGTTCAACTTTTCTTCGAGCTCTTGCAGGCTTTGCTTTAGGTTCTTGACCGTGTAGTCGGCTGGCGGACGGAAGAGCGCAGGATCGGGGTCGGCACGTGAGAATTTTTCAAGAGAGAGGGTGCGCTCCCCGGTGCGTGGATCTTCCCATTGCTCCTTCATGACCAACTTCAAGTCGGGCGAGGTCCAGACTTCGTGGGTCTTGGTGATAGGTGCGTCGTTGCCGGAGCGGCCGGCGGGAACGATGGTCGTCGTTTTGACGACTGAGACGGGAAGGTTCTGAAGTGTGTCGTTGCCGAGATCTTCGGTGGTGACGATGGGTTGAGGGCGGTTGTCCTGATTGAGCTTGGTGGGGGCCGGTTTCGCCGTGCGGGGTTTTTCGGTTGGGATCTTTATGACAGATGCGAGCTTGCTGGCGTTGGGACCTGTGACCCAGGTAGAGATGGTATGGGTTTCAGGGTCGGTCACAAACACGAGGATGGTTTCGGGCTGGCCGTTGGCGGCATTGGCTAACCGCATCTCGACGCGGACGCGGCCGGAGGTGTCACGGGCTATGAAGTGATGTCCGCTATGGGTGATGTTGGTGCCGTTGGCCAGTTGCTGCCTTGTGCTGTGGACCTGCGTGGCGGAGTAGGGCTGACCGATGACGGGTGCTGCGAGCAGCGAGTGTAGAAGGCTACCGTTCGAAAGAATCTCTTTGTTTGCCGGAGTTGTTGTTTGGGCGAAGGCGGTAGATATCAGCAGGGCAGTGCCGATGGTTCCGGCAGATAGAAGGTTGCGCATTTACGGGTCCTCGATGGCTATCAGTGCCTCAGTATTTCCTCTGCCTCCTGATGGGTCAAGTGAAGATTCGGCGGCGAAGGTTTTTAGAAAGAGGCAGATTCGGGCGATGGTGCGATAGGCTTGGAAGATGGTTGCTTTGACGAAGAAGCGGATTGGCGTGCATGTGGGGACGGGTGGTGGGGTTTGGACTGCGGTGGGGCGGGCGGTGGAGTCGGGGGCGAATACGTTCCAGATCTTTTCGGCTAGTCCGCGGATGTGGAGGGCTGCGCCCGTGAAGGCTGCGGATGCGGCGAAGATGCAGGAGCTGCGGGCGAAGCATGATGTGGGGCCGGTGGCGGTGCATGCGAGTTATCTGATTAATCTTTGCAGCCAGACGGAGAGTGTGAGGGAGAACTCGACGGCTGCGTTTCGTGGGGAGGTGGAGCGGGCGCTGGCGCTGGGGGCGGAGTTTCTGGTGCTGCATCCGGGGAGTTGGAAGGGGCTGACTCGTGAGGAAGGATTGACGCTGGCGGCGCAGTCGATTGAACGGGCGATTGATGGGATCGATTTCAGTGGGAAGAATTTTAGGATTTTGATCGAGAATACGGCGGGGGCGGAGTTCTCGCTGGGTGGGAAGCTGGAGCAGGTGGCGGAGTTGGTGGAGTGTTTGAAGGCTTGCGCTCCGGTGGCGGTGTGCCTGGATACTTGCCATGTGCATGTGTCGGGGTATGACATTGTTTCGCCGGATGGGTATATCGAGACGATGAAGCTGGTGGAGTCGACGGTGGGGTTCGATGCGGTGAAGGTGTGGCACTGCAATGATGCGAAGGCGGCGATGGGCTCGAAGCTGGATCGGCATGAGCATATCGGCGAAGGGACGATTGGGGCGGAGGCGTTTCGACGCTTGCTGCATGATGAGCGGTTTGCGCATGCGGCGTTTATCGCGGAGACGCCGGTGGATTCGCCGGGGGATGAGGCGAGGAATGTTGGGGTGTTGCGAACGCTGGCGGCTGGGTAGAAGCTGGGCGGTGGGGTGAGGGCCAGATGATCAGTCCGGCGGTTGTGATTGCGGCGTTGTTGACGTTGATACCGTTTCTGATTGCGGCGTTTTTTGCGCGGGATGTGGCCGGCATGGGAGAGATGCTGCCGGAGTGGGCGCGACTGCCGGGGCCGGCGGTGTTGTGTGTGCCGTATGTGCTGGTCGCTTGTTCGGCGGGGATGTTTCGCTGGGGTTGGATGGTGCTGTATGCGGTGGTGCCGGTTGCGGTGTCAGTGCTGCTGTGGCAGGCGAGGCGCGTCGATCCGGGGCAACGCGGGAACTGGCGAGAGTTTCTGGTTCTGGCGGCATTGGGGCTGGCAGTGGACCTGCGCTGGTTTGAGGGGGCGTGGCCGCCCCATTTTGCCGTCTTCAACAAGATGCTGTTGCTGGATGCTGGCATCTATGGATTTTTAGTTGTGCGGCAACTGGATGGTGTGGGGTTTGATCTGCGGCTTCGGCTGCGCGATGTGGGGACAGGGTTGCGTGAGCTGGTTTTCTATGTGCCGATTGCCGTGCCACTTGGTTTGAGCCTGGGCTTTCTGCATTTGCATGTGGGGTGGCCGCGGTTGGCGCATATTGCCGGTGCGATGATCGGTACTTTCTTTTTTATCGCGGTGCCGGAGGAGCTTTTCTTTCGCGGGTGGATGCAGAATCTGCTGGAGCGGCGCGTGGGGCGGTCTGCTGCGCTGGTGACGACGGCGATAATTTTCGGACTGTCGCATTGGAACAAGCGTGCGGTGCATTTCAACTGGCGGTATGTGCTGCTGGCTGCGCTGGCGGGAGTGTTTTATGGACGGGCGTGGCGTCAGGAGCGCAGGGTGGGAGCGGCGGCGATCACGCATGCTTCGGTCGATACGATATGGTCGCTGTGGCTGCGGTGATGGGTATGGTGTGGGCGATAGGTTAGGTATCCGAGGCCGACGCGCATGTTGTGGTCGATGGGGCCGGGAATGGTGATGGCGAGGGATATGCCGAGGATGGCGTGTGAGATGGCCAGAGAGTAGACGTTGCGGTAGCGAAGGAAGAGCAGGCAGGCGGCGAGTCCCCAGACTATCGTGATGGGCGTAAGGATGGGGTTCGGCAGATGCGCGAGCGCGAATAGGAACGCGGCTACAACTACGGCGGTGGTTCTGGTGGATACCAGGCGCAGGAGGCGTAGAAGGAAGAAGTCCTGCAGGAGAAACTGTTGGAGGAAGGCCCAGATGGCGTAGCCCCAATAGCGTTGGAGGAAGGCGCGGGGGCTTGCGAACAGTTGCAGGGTGTGAAGTCGGGCGGCGATGGCGATGGCGATGGCTGCGAAGGTGAGGGAGGCGGCGATGATCCAGAAGGGACGGAAGGGGTTTGAGACGCGCAGGCCCATTGGCTCCCAGCCGTCGAAGGAGATCCACGTGGATAGGACGACCCAGAGGATCGCCGCGAGGTAGAGTGGCGTTTGCCAGGGACTGGGTGTCCAGATGACGAGCAGGATGAGGGCGTATCCGACGGAGAGCTGGATGAGATCGCGGCGCCGGGATGCGGCGGCGACGGAGCTGCCTGTAGCAGCTATCGCGGATGCGTCGACTGCCATGAGAGATATTAGCTCTTTCGTGGGGATTGGGAACAGACGACATTGTCGATTAGAGGAATGGCGATAGCTGCCGATAGAGGGAGCAGCGGATGTTTGATTGGTCTGCGCGTAGCCGGGGCGAGCTGGCGAAAGGGCAAAATCCATGTCTCTGATTCAGACCTGCAAGTGCGAAGAATGCGACATGCAGAAATCGATTGCGAACCATTGGGTGATGTTGTACGAGAAGAACGGGAACCTGGTGGTTTTGCCGAAGTGGGACGAAAAGATGGTCCGTCGGACACGGCATTTTTGCGGGCGGGCCCATGCGAGCCGGTATGTCGAGCGGTGGATGGCGAGTCCGGCTATGGCGATGGCGTCGGTTGGAGCAGGTGAGCTTGAGCCGGAGAAGGGAACGCAGTCTCAGGCGGCCCCGGCTTTTTCGTATCTCGAAGATGAGGCGATGGCGGCGGAGCTGGTGGCGAGGTACAGCTGAGGCGGGATATTTTGCAATTTTTTTTGTGCAGGCGCTCATGTTAATGACTTTTCCGCCGATAGGGGGACTACGGATTGCTGTTAAATCCGTTGAGAGCACCTGTGTAAAGGAGAATGCAACTTGACCCGCTATAGGATTTATCGCAACTCGGCAGGGGAGACCACATATATTTATGCGCATGAGGGCAGCAATATTCGAGACCCCCACGAGTTCCCAAACCTGGACACCGCCCTGGCCATTCTTCGACAAGGCGGCATCCCTGAATATGAGATTAGACGGGTAACTAAAGAGCTGGCTGCGATCAATGGAGCGATTGTGCAGACGGCGGATTCAATCGCTCTGAGTTGAGTTGATTGCGGTTCAGAGCGCCGAGGGGTGAGACGCGGAATGCTGGGGTGCTAAGGATGCCGGCGATGGAGTAGTTGGCAGTAATCCGAAGACGGCTACGCCGGTTTGAGTTCCGACGTAGACTTTGCCGTTGACGATCATAGGCGTGATGAATTTGTTTCCGTTACCGAAGCTGTCGCGTCCGTTGATGGCCTGAGTGCTGTTGTAAAACTCGTGTGCGAGATTGGCCGGATCGTAGGCATGCAGGACGCCGGGGCTGGAGAGGCTGGATTCGAGTGCCCAGACGATACCGTTCTGGGTACCGTTGGCGGAGATCGATGGTGTGGGGCCGGGGTGTGGGAATTTGATTGTGGTTTGGCTGGATGGGGTGAGGGCTAGCTGTGCGTTTGTCAGGGGGAAGGCTTTTAAGGCGTCTCCGTCGGCTGCGTAGTAGAGTACGCTGTCGAAGTAGGCGGGTGTGGAATAGACAGAGCCTGCCATTGCGCCGGTGAGCTGCTGGTAGATGTTGCTGTCCATGGGGTTAGTGGCGGGATTGAATTTGCCGAGGTTGTCGCGGTCGGCGAGATAGATGTTTTTGTCTTTGCCTGCGCCTGCGATGAGGTGATGGATGACGCCGTTTGCGTCGGTCTGATCGGGCAGGAGCAGTGGGCCGCCGGAGCCGAGGTCGAGGTCTTCGCTGGATTCTGATGCGGTGTTGTACATCTCGAAGTAATCGGCTACTGAGAGTTTGCCGGTGGTCGAGAGCTTGAGCATGGCGTTGCCGTAGTCGCCCTTTGTGGGGAAGCCGTTTGCGTCGAGGGCTGTGTCGAAGGTGCCGTTTGCGTCGAGGAGATAGATGTTGCTTTGGCTGTCGGCTGCTATGCCGCCTCCGCTCATCCAGATGGAGCCCTCGTGGCCGTTTGGCGTGAGATTCAAGAGCTGCGTTTGCTGGAGGGTTGACTCGCTGTAGGCCATGACCCAGCCGGTGTAGAGGCCGATGTCGCAGTGCGAGGTCCAGCCCATGTAGATGTTGCCGTTGAGGAGGAGAAGGGCTGCTCGTTCGGCGTATTGGGCGGGATCGAAGATTACGTTGCCGTTTTGGGTGTTGTCGCCTGTGCCGGGATAGGTTCCGGTGATCTCGGTTGGGCTTCCGGTTATCTCTGCTCCGGTGGTGATGTCGAGTGCGTGCAGGCGCTGGTGGTATGCGCCGGTGGAGTCTTTGCTCATGGCGACGGTGAAGAGTGTGCCGTTTGGTCCTTGTTTGCGCTCGATTACGGGGGTGGAGGTGATTCCGATCTCGGGCGTGATTTGCAAGCAGTGGTGGTCGTCGCTGGTTGTTTCACCGCTGCCGAGGGCGGAGGTCTTCCAGAGTTGGGCGCCGGTGTCGGCGTCGAAGGCGTAGACGCTGGCGTGTTCTGTTGCTACGTAGAGGACGTTGTGTTGCTGGCCGCCGATCATGACGTCGGCTAGGTAGAGAGGCTGGGCGTCGACTTTGCCGTCAACGGGATCGAAGCCGATCTTGCCGAATTGGGTGGAGTTTACGTTGCTCTGCGTGAGGATGGTTTCTTGCGGGTTGAGTCCATCGCGGGCGACGTTGTAGTGAAAGGTGGTTACGTCTTGCGCGGTGGTTATTGGCGCGGTTTGTACCGTCAACGCGAGCGACGCGGAGTGGGTGAGGTTGGCGGACGTGCCCGTGAATGTGACGGTCGAGTTGGCTGCGACTGCGATGGGTGCGGCAGTGAGTGATACCGTCTGTGCGGTGCCTGGGGTAAGGGTAAGGGGTGAAGGGGCCGCGCTCACACCAGTAGGAAGGCCTGTTATGGCGACGGCGACTGTGCTGGTAAAAGAATTTATCGGATTGGCGGTGACGCTGACTGGAGATCCAGTTGCGCCGGCGGTGATGGAGAGCGAGGTTGGCGACAGGGTTAGAGTGAAGTCGGGTGGCGGAGAGATGGTCGCGGTTAGAGTGGCGGTATGCGAGAGCATTCCTGAGGTGCCGGTGAACGTAAGTATCGTACTGCCGCCCATAGCGGCTGCGGAGGCTGTCAGAGCTACGGTCTGTGCGGTTCCAGGAGTCAGCGTGAGGGTTGCAGGGGTAGCTGTTACGCCGGTAGGAAGGCCCGTTATGGCGACAGCGACTGTGCCAGTAAAAGAGTTGATTGGATTGGCGGTGATGCTGATTGGAGATCCTGTTGTGCCGGCGGTGACGGAGAGCGAGGTGGGAGACAGAGCCAGAGTGAAGTCAGGTGTCGGGGAGATGGTTTCGGTTACTGTGGTGGAATGCGAGAGCATTCCTGAGGTGCCGGTGAGCGTAAGCATCGTGCTGCCGGCCATTGCGGCTGCGGAGGCTGTCAGAGCTACGGTTTGTGCGGTTCCGGGAGTGAGCATGAGCATGGCCGGTTGCGCTGTGACGCCAGTGGGCAAGCCTCTAATTGCGACGGATACTATGCTCGTGAAGCCGTTGACCGGGGTGGCATTGATGCTGACTTGCTGGGGCGTTCCGCCGGGAAGAAGGGTAATGGTTGCTGGGGTGGCCGATAAGGAAAAGTCAGCCATGGGTGCAGGTTTTGATCCCCCGCCTCCGCAGGAGGACAGAACAAGACTGATGAGGGTGGAACATGCCAAAAGCACCTTTGAGCAAGAATGCATATCGACTATCCCGGCTCTATCCGTAGAACATAAGCTCAACTGACTTTCGGTCACAGCACGTCAGGTTGAGGGTACACCTCTATCTATGTGATTTGTCACGGGGAGGTCTTCATCGGTGAAAGATGGAGTCGAGTTAGGTATTGAAGATGTCGTTGTTGATGAATTGATTGCGGAATTTACCTTGGGGGTCGTACTGCTTGAGTAGGGTCTGGTAGGCGGGCATCTTTGGGTAGAGGTGGTGGAGGGTTGTGGGTGGGGTGGTGAAGAGCTTTGCCCAGTGGGGGCGGGCGTTGAAGGGGGCTAGTTTTTCTTCGATGAGGGGGAGGACTTTTTGTACTTCGGGCCACTCAGGCTTCCAGGTGAAGTGAATGGCCATGGAGGGACGTTGGTAGGCCATGCTCATCCATAGGTTATCTGCGGCGATGGTGCGAAGTTCGGTGATGAAGAGGTGGGGCGTGATGTGGTCGCGGAGTTGTTCGACGGCGAGGATGGCCTGGTAGGCGTGGTCGCGGGGGACGAAGTATTCGGTTTGAAGTTCGGCACCGCTTGATGGGGTGAAGTTCATCTTGAAGTGGGGGAGGCGCTCGTACCAGGGGCCTGGGATGCCGAGCTGGTCGGTGCAGTTTTCGGCGGAGTGTCCGGCTAGTGGATGGAGTTTTTTTGTGGCGAGGGTGGCTCCGAAGAAATCGGGGGCGAAGATCTTGGGTGTGCTGTGATCTAAGCGGCGCTTGATCCAGACCTGAGTGATGCGGTGGTTTTGCCAGTCGGTGAAGAGGCTGACGCTGTAGCCGCTGAGGAAGATCTCGTCGAGGTGGTGTTCGAGCTGCGAGATTGAAAGGTTTTCGTAGACGGATTGGGCTACCTGGAAGGTGGGCTGGACGTCGAGGGTGATGCGGGTGATGATGCCGAGGGCTCCGAGATTGACGGCGGCGGCGAGGAATTGGTCACCGTCTTTGGCGCTGGAGAGATGGTGGATGCTGCCGTTGGCGGCTACGAACTCGATGGCGGAGACGGCGGTAGAGAGGTTGCCGTTGTTGCTGCCGGAGCCGTGGGTGGCGGTGGCAGTGGCTCCGACGACGGAGACGTGTGGGAGTGAGGCGAGGTTGTGGACGGCGAAGCCTTGGGAGTCGATATAGGGGGCGAGTTGGCCGTAGGTGACGCCAGCGCCTACGGTGACGGTGCGGGATTTGGGGTCGAGGTCGATCTGGTTGAGTTGCTTGAGGGAGATCTGGTTTTCGTTGCTGTCGGCGATGCCGTTGAACGAGTGGCGGGCGCCTAGGGCTCGGAGTTTGGTGCAGCTTTTGACGACTTGCTGGACTTCTTCGATGGTTGCGGGTTGGTGGAGATTGTTGGTGTGGAAGGTGTAGTTTCCGGCCCAGTTGGTGCGGGGTGTTGAGGATTGAGGGTCTGCGTGGACGTAGCGGGAGAGCAGGGAGCCGGTGACGAGTGCGCCGGAGGTTTTGAGGAATTCTCGTTTGTCCACGGGTTGAGTCTCGATTCTGTTGGTTTGATGTCCACTTGCTGGATGCGAATTAGGTATAGAGATTTGAGGGGTGCAATGCAAGCGTAAGGGGCTGGGAGTTTCGGCGGCGGGAACGGGGCGGGTACAATCGAAGTAATATGTCCGACACAACTTTGCGCGTAAATGACGGGAAAACCGCTGATATGAACGACAATGCCACCGCTGGCACGAACCAGCCGCAGAGGTATAACCCGGCGGAGATCGAGCCTAAGTGGCAGGCGCGGTGGGACGCGGATGCTTCGTTGTACAAGGCCGAGGGGCATGACTCGGGCAAGCCGAAGTTTTACTGCATAGAGATGCTGCCGTATCCGAGTGGGCAGTTGCACATGGGGCATGTGCGGAACTATGCGATTGGCGATGCGTTGGCCCGTCATATGTGGATGCGCGGGTATAACGTGCTGCACCCGATGGGGTGGGATGCGTTTGGATTGCCGGCGGAGAATGCGGCGCTGAAGAACAACACGCCTCCGCGAGAGTGGACGTTGGCGAATATTGCGGCGATGCGAAAGCAGATGCAGCGCATGGGGTTGAGCTACGACTGGGCTACCGAGGTTACGACTTGTTTGCCGGAGTACTACCGGTGGAATCAGTGGTTCTTCGTGAAGATGTTTGAGGCCGGGTTGGCCTACCGGAAGAAGAGCAAGGTGAACTGGTGTCCGGATTGCCAGACGGTGCTGGCGAATGAGCAGGTCGTAAATGGGCGGTGCTGGCGGCATGAGGACACGATTGTTGAGCAGCGGGATTTGACGCAGTGGTTTTTGCGGATTACGAAATATTCGGATGAGCTGCTGGATGGTTTGGAGAAGCTGGAGGGTTGGCCGGAGAAGGTCCGGACGATGCAGCGGAACTGGATTGGCCGGAGTGAGGGTGCTTTGGTCGACTTTGCTGTTGAAGGCGAGGTGAAGGTTCCGGGTTGCGCGAAGATTACGGTGTTTACTACGCGGGTGGATACGATCTTTGGAGCTACTTCAGTGCAGTTGGCTCCAGAGCATGTGGTGGCGAAGGCTTTTGCGGCGGAGGATGCCGGGCTTGCGGTGAAGATAGAGGGGTTGCTGGCGGAGCAGCAGAGGGCTCGTGAGGCTGGGGATGTCGGCGCTATTGAGAAGCATGGCATAGATACGGGGCGATTTGCGGTGAATCCGTTTAATGGCGAGCTTGTGCCGATCTGGGTGGGGAACTACATCCTTGCGGATTATGGGACGGGCGCGATTATGAGCGTGCCGGCGCATGATGAGCGGGACTTTGAGTTTGCGCAGAAGTATGGGCTGGAGGTGCGGCGGGTGATTGCGCTTAAGGCCGGTGGGGAAGACCCTGCTCTGCCGTATACGGCGGAAGAGGATGCTGTGTTGATCAGCTCAGGTGAGTGGAGTGGGTTGGGATGCGTTGAGGCGCAGCAGAAGATGGCTGCGTTTGCGCAGTCGAAGGAATTTGGTACGTCTACGGTTACGTATCGGTTGAAGGATTGGGGTGTTAGCCGGCAGAGGTATTGGGGTACGCCGATCCCGATGGTGTATTGCACGAATGGACATGCGGGTGTGGAACCGGGTGGTGTAGTGGCGTTGCCAGAGAGTGCTCTGCCCGTCGTGTTGCCGCCGCAGATCGAGATTACGCAGCAGGGAGGGTCTCCGCTGGGGCGGGTGGATTCGTTTGTGAATACGACTTGTCCGGTGTGCGGCGGACCGGCTCGGCGCGAGACGGACACGATGGATACGTTCGTTGATTCGAGCTGGTACTTTTATCGGTATACGGATGCTTCCAATTCAAGCGCACCATTTGCTAGTGAGAAGGCGAATTACTGGTTTCCGATCGATCAGTATATCGGTGGCGTAGAGCATGCGATTTTACATTTGATCTATTCGCGGTTCTGGACGAAGGTGATGCGTGATCTTGGGTTGGTCAAGAACGATGAGCCTGCGGAACGGTTGTTTACGCAGGGGATGGTGATCAAGGATGGGGCGAAGATGTCGAAGTCGAAGGGCAATGTAGTTTCGCCCGACGACATGATTGCGCGGTATGGTGCGGATGCTACGCGGATGTATGCGCTGTTTGCGGCTCCACCGGATCGTGATCTTGAATGGCAGGAAGAGGGCGTTGCGGGCATCAGCCGGTTTTTGGGGAGGGTGCATCGGTTGGTGACGAAGTACACGGAGATCGTTCGTGCGGCGGGTTCGCGTGAAGGGACGGGTTCGGAGACGGAGCAGAAGGTTCTGCGAAAGCTGCATCAGACGATTGCGAAGATGACGCAGGATTTCAGTGGGCGGTGGCATTTCAATACGTCGATTGCCGCGATTATGACGCTGATCAATGAGCTTGTGGCGGCAGAGCCTGCGATGGATTCGGGTGAGGTTTCGGCGGCTGCTGTAACTGAGGTGTTTCGCAACCTGGTGTTGATGCTGGCTCCGTTTGCGCCATTTTTCGCGGCGGAGATGTGGGAGCAGATAGGTGGCGAGAGTGTGGTGTTCCGGACGGCTTGGCCGGTGGCCGATGAAGAGCTTGCGCGGGAGAACGAGATGGAGATCCCGGTGCAGGTTAACGGAAAGCTGGTGAATGTGGTGAAGGTTCCGGCTGGAAGTGACGAGGCTACGGTGAAGGCTGCTGCGCTGGCGGATGAGAAGGTGAAGGCTCGGATTGAAGGCAAGACGATCGTGAAGACGATCGTGGTGCCGGGCAAGCTTGTGAATCTTGTGGTGAAGTAGTGGAGCGATTGCGGGAAGACGGAGTCGTTGTTGCTGCTGGCACGGTGCGGGGGACGCAGTCGTTTGTGCATACGCTGTCGGAGTGCTGGGGACGACCTTCGCTGACGGCGTTGGAGGTGCTGTGGCGCTGGTTGTTTGGGATTCCGGCGCTCCTACTTCTGTGGCATGAGGCGGTAAAGATACTGAACGCTACGCCTGTGGATATCGAGGCGCTGCGACGGATGACAGTGGTCGATCCGATGGGCGCGGCGGAGACTTTGGCGCAGGCCCTGACGGTGCTGTTGCCGCCGATTGGGAAGATTGCTGTTTGGCTGGTGCCGCTGTTGTTGGTGGGGTGGGTGGTGGTGTCGTCGGTGGGCAGGACGGTGGTGTTGCGGCGAGCGGATAGCAGGTTGCATGCTCAGCCGATAACCTTGATGGTGCTGCAGGCTTTGAGGATGGTTGTGTTGGGTGGCAGCTTCACGGTGTGGTTTTTGTGCGTGCGATGGGTGGGGAGTGAGACGATTCTAGGGCCGTTGAGCGTCGGAGGCGAGCCGAATCTGGTGGGCTATTTTGCGCTGGTGATTGTGGCTACTCTGGGATTGTTTACGCTGTGGGCAATGGTGAGCTGGGTGTTGAGCGTGGCTCCGCTGCTGGCGATGTTGCGAGGGTTGGGTGTGGGGGCGAGTTTGGCGGCGGCGTTTCGGCTGGGGCCGCTGAAGGGGAAGCTGGTGGAGATCAATCTGGTGATGGGGATTGTGAAGATTGCGCTGATCGTGTTGGCGATGGTGTTTTCGGCTACTCCGCTGCCGTTTGAGAACGTGACTACACCGGAGTTTCTGATGTGGTGGTGGATTGGGGTGACGGTGCTTTATCTGGTGGCGTCGGATTTTTTTCATGTTGCTCGGCTGATGGCTTATCTGGAGCTTTGGCGGGCTTATGAAGATGGTGGCAAATGAGGGGGAATCATTTCATAAATGATTTTGTCCGCGCTCCTTTTTCGTCTATGGAGAGTTTGATGGATCCAAGCAGCACAGCAGAGGCCGCTGAGTAGCATCCAAACCACTCCAACTCCCATTAGAGCGTGATTGAAAGCAGGTGGGTGAAGGTCTGGACGGTCATTCATACTCCCTGCAATTAGGATGATTGCTCCGAAAACCAGTGATACAAGAGAGCCGACGACGGAAAACCATCGTATTGGACTTTTTGAGGGACTGCGAAGACCTGCGAAATAGTCGATGCCGGTACCTGCGCATGACCAGAACGGTGCTGCCGCAAGGGGAAAAGTCAATGCTCGCCATAGTTCGAGATCTGGAAAGGCGCTTGGAAACCAGCTAAAGGGCCAAGCGCGGATTGAATCGACAAGCTCTAACCAGAAACCGGGCAGATTCCCGAACCAGATCAGCCGAAAGATGGAAAAATTCGAGCCAGAGTATTCCTCGAGTGGTAAGCGAGGCGTGGGCGGAGGAGTTATGGTCAGATCTGCGATGGTTAGGGACGCACCGATCTTATGAAAAATCTGTGGATCTCCGAGCAAGAGGAGGGTCCAAGAGATTGACAAAGCCGCGAGAGGCAGAAGAACCGAAACTTGAACGGGAGATCGCTGGGAAGAGCTCATAGGTTATTTTTTGAGGACACATTTACACTAATTCAATAGTGAGCCATCAGATAACTTCAACGATTGTCATTTTGGATTTTGGGTCGCAGTATACGCAGCTGATCGCTCGGCGTATTCGTGAGTTCAATGTTTTTTCTGTTGTGCTGCCTTGTACGGTTCCGCTGGAACAGGTGAAGGCGCTGAAGCCGAAGGGTGTGATTCTTTCGGGCGGGCCTTGCTCTGTGTATGATGCGGATGCTCCGGCGGCTGATCCGGCAGTGCTCGCGATGGGTGCGCCTGTGCTGGGGATTTGTTATGGGCTGCAGTTTGTTGTGCATCATCTTGGCGGTAAGGTGGAGTCGGCGCCGGCGCGGGAGTATGGCCATGCACAGGTGAGCGTGATTGCTGAGACGCCTCTGTTTCGTGGACTTCCGGAGACGATGGATGTTTGGATGTCGCATGGAGATGAGGCGAAGGCCCTGCCCGAGGGGTTTGCGCTGACGGCGAAGACATCGAATGCAGTGGCTGGGATTGCGGATGAGGCTCGGAAGATTTGGGCTGTACAGTTTCATCCTGAGGTGGCGCATACTCCGCAGGGCATGGCGCTGCTGAAGAATTTTTGCCTGGATATCTGCGGCGCGAAGCAGGATTGGACGCCGGAGCATTTCATTCAGGCGACGGTGGAGCGGGTGCGGGCGCAGGTGGGCGATGGACATGCTATCTGCGGGCTGAGCGGTGGTGTGGATTCGTCGGTTGCGGCGGTGCTGGTGGCGAAGGCGATTGGGAACAGGCTGACGTGCATCTTTGTGAATAATGGTGTGCTTCGCAAGGAAGAGTTTGCGAAGGTACAGAAGACGATGCGCGAGGGGCTTGGGCTCAACGTCGTCGCGGTGGATGCTAGTGAGCGGTTTTTGACGAAGCTGGCTGGGGTGACCGATCCGGAGCAGAAGCGGAAGGTGATTGGGAACGAGTTCATCGCGGTGTTTGATGATGAAGCCGCGAAGATTTTTCAGGCAGAGAAGAGTGCGGGCGAAGAGGTGGCTTGGCTGGTGCAGGGTACGCTCTATCCGGATGTCATTGAGTCGTCGAGCGTGCATGGGCCTTCGCATACGATCAAGAGCCATCACAATGTGGGTGGATTGCCGGAGGACATGAAGCTGAAGCTGATTGAGCCGCTGCGCGATCTGTTCAAGGATGAGGTGCGGCGGATTGGACGCGACCTGGGGATGCCGGAGGAGATTCTCGAGCGGCAGCCGTTTCCGGGACCGGGCTTAGCGGTGAGGATTCTGGGTGAGGTGACTGCGGAGCGGGTGAAGATTCTGCAGGAGGCTGATCAGATCGTCGTCGATGAGATCAAGAAGGCTGGGCTGTACCGGAAGGTGTGGCAGAGCTTTGCTGTACTGCTGCCGGTTAAGAGTGTGGGTGTGATGGGAGACCAGCGGACGTATGCGAATACGTGCGCGGTACGGGCGGTGGAGAGTGAAGATGGCATGACGGCGGACTGGGCTCCGCTGCCGTATGAGGTGCTGCGGACGATCTCAAGCAGGATTGTTAGCGAGGTGCGGGGGATCAACCGCGTGGTGTACGACATTACGTCGAAGCCGCCGGGGACGATTGAGTGGGAGTGATGTTCGCCTTATTTTTTGACAAGAGAGGTCGCTATTAATTGTGGGTTTCGGAAGAAACACAAACGGAGCTGATCACGATGATGCTGTGACCAGCTCCGCTCAAGAGGACGAACTTTGAGTTGGTTTAACCGAGCGCTTCGAGGCTGTCGGCACCGAATTTGAAATACCAGGGGCTCGCGGCTTTGAGTCCGTTGTTGACGTTGGTGATGTTTTCGACGCCGGTGGTTTCGAGCCAGTCGCGGAAGGCGTTGGCACCCTGCTTGGCGTAGATGGGGATGCCGTCCTTCCAGGTTGCGCGGCCGCAGAGGACTCCGTTGAACTTTGTTCCGGATTCGCCGGCGAGTTCGAGCGTCTCGATGAAGACAGGGTTGGAGACGCCGGCGGAGAGATAGATGAATGGCTTGTGCGTCATGCTCTCGGCGTCGCGGAAGTGCTGGAGGGCCTGGGCGCGGGTGTAGGCTTTCTCGCCCTTGAAGGAGCGAGTGCCTTCGACGAAGGCCATCTCGATGGGAACTTCTACCTTGAGGACGTCGACGTTGTAGCGGGCTTTGCCGAATTCTGCCATGGAGCCGGAGACGATATCGGGCTTCTTCTTTGCGTATTCGAGAGATTTTTCATCGCCACCGTGGGCATCGTAGCCGACGAATTCGAGGAAGAAAGGGATATCGTGAGCGATACACTCGTCGCCGATGCGCTCGATCCAAGCCTGCTTGAGATCGTTGATTTCGCTCTTCTCGAAGGGCGTGTAGTAGAGCAGAATTTTGATGCAGTCTGCGCCAGCTTCCTTGAGACGGCGGACGCTCCAGACGTCGAGCAGGTCGGGGAGACGTCCGGGAGTGGTGGCGTCGTAGCCGGTCTTTTCGTAGGCGAGGAGGAGGCCCTTGCCGTTGCGTTGCTTCGAGGCGGGAAGACCGAACTCGGGGTCGAGGAGGATCGCGGAGGCGTGGCGGGTGAGAACTTCGGTGACGAGAATCTTGAACTCTTCGAGATCGTGGGCGCCGGCTGCGGCACCGCGCTCTTTGGCGAGGGACTTTTGAAGAGAGCCGCGCTGGTCCATGGCGGCTGCGGCGATGACACCGCGTTGATCCGAGACAGCTTTTAGTCCGGCGAGTTTCCCTGGGGTCAGCTTCGACATTTTGTAATGGTCTCCTGGTGCGTTGGGTAGAAGTCTACAGGGGGTCATTTTACACAGTGCGGCCTTGAGTTCGCATCAATAGCAACTCTTGCTGGGAAAAAGAGGAGAACTAGAGGACGGCTAGTATTTCGGCTGGCTCGGGGCGTACACGGAAGTCGGCATGGGCTTCGCTGAAGAGGATGGTGCCGTCCTGTGCGATGACGAAGACGCCGGGGAGGGGGAGGCGCCAGCTTGCTTCAGTGGCGGCCTGGTAGTTCAGTCCGGCGTTGTTGAAGGGGATGTTGATGAGAATGGACTGGTAGTAACGGCGGTATTCCGGGGGGACGGTGTAGGCGAGGCCGAACTGTTCGGCTACGACGGCGCCGGGATCGGCCAACAGCGGAAAGGTGAGGGCATGCTGCTGGAGCGCGAAGTTGTTCTGACGTGTGGTTTGAGGAGAGATGGCAACGAAGAGAGCCCCGCGTTCTCGCAGTTGAGGGATGAGTTCACGCCAGGTCTCGAGTTCGGTGACGCAGTAGGGGCACCAGCGTCCGCGGAAGAAGTTGATGACCAGCGGGCCGAGAGCGAGGAGATCGGCGGAGTTTACAGGCTTGCCGGTGCGGGCATCTTCGAGGCTGAAGGACGGAGATTGTGCGCCGACCGGCAGGATGCGGTCTTCGATGCCGGTGTTGAAGAGGCCGGAGACCATCTTCTCGGAGATGGCGAGGCGCTCGGGCTGGACGAGAGCGCGAGTGTTCTGGGTGATGCGGTCGAGCTGGTCTTGAAGCGAGGTGTTGAGAGAGGCAGTCACACTTACATTATTGCAGCCATCTCGGTTGTGTTGTGGCATGAGGGATCGGGTTTGGATGTGGTGGATTTCTTTGCGAGTGTTTTGTTGCTGGTGGTGGGGATGCTTGCGGTCTTCATGTCCTTGAGGAGAGAGACGAGGCGAGTGAAGCCTTGTTCGCGGGCTGTTTTGTTGGCGGGGTTGGTGTTGGTGGG
Organism: Edaphobacter sp.; assembly: GCA_035566575.1. Taxonomy (GTDB): domain Bacteria; phylum Acidobacteriota; class Terriglobia; order Terriglobales; family Acidobacteriaceae; genus Edaphobacter. Next base: position 31 of record DATMQZ010000021.1, on the reverse strand, counting down.
GTCAACACCGGCGCGCATGAAGCCGTGTCCT
>DATMQZ010000020.1:0-10353 GCA_035566575.1 Edaphobacter sp. | reverse complement strand
TAGAACTTGCGGATCGGAATCGCCAGCGTGATGACCATGGCGAAGCCCGAGTAGATGGCGCCCGCGACGAAATAGGGCGGGAAGATCGTCGTGTGCCAGCCCGGAAGCAGCGCCACAGCAAAGTCGAAGCTGATGACCGTGTGCACCGAGAGCACCAGCGGCGTCGAAAGACCAGCGAGCAGCAGCGAAGCCGTCTCATACCGGATCCAGTGCCTCGTCGATCCGCGCCATCCCAGCGACAGCAGGCCGTACATATACTTGGCAAACGGCAGTTGCGCCCGATCGCGCAGCGTCCCGAAGTCGGGAATCATGCCGATGTACCAGAACACGATCGAGATCGTCGCATACGTCGACACCGCGAACACGTCCCACGCCAGCGGACTGCGGAACTGCGGCCACAGGTTCATCGTGTTCGGGTACGGGAACAACCAGTAACCCAGCCACGGACGGCCCACGTGAATCAGCGGGAACATACCGGCGCAGACGACCGCGAAGATCGTCATCGCCTCGGCAAACCGGTTGATCGAGTTGCGCCAAGTCTGCTTGAACAGCAGCAGAATCGCCGAGATCAGCGTACCGGCGTGGCCGATACCGATCCACCAGACGAAGTTGATGATGGCGAAGCCCCAGGCTCCAGGCATCGTCACACCCCAGATACCGACGCCCTTCAGGAACAGCCATGTCAGCGCGATGACAAGCAGGGTCGCAACGCCGGACGCAACAATCAGTCCGAAAAACCAGCCCAGCGGCGTGTTCGAGGTCAGGACGATGCCGGCGATCTTCTGCGTGACCGACTTGAAGTTATGGCCCGGCGCGATGACCGCGTACTCGCCGGTACGTGGGTCAATCATTGGGTCGTTAATGGGAGTTTTGGTCGCCATTTATGCCAGCTCCGGATTCGGGTTGATGACGCCAGCCATATAGGTTGTGCGTGGACGGTAGTTCAGGTCTCCGAGGACCTGGTAAGAGCGCTCCTCGGCCTTTAGCTTCGCAACCGCGCTCTTCGGGTCGTTGATATTGCCAAATGTAATGGCGCTGGTCGGGCAGGCCTGCTGGCACGCCGTCACAACATCACCTTCGCGAACCTCGCGATTTTCCTTATCAGCCGTAATCTTCGCTTCCTGGATGCGCTGGACGCAGTAGCTGCACTTCTCCATCACGCCACGCGAACGGACTGTGACATCCGGATTGCGCATGAACTTCAAGCTCTCCGTATCGAAGTCCGAGTACAGCAGGAAGTTGAACCGGCGAACCTTATACGGGCAGTTGTTCGAGCAGTAACGGGTACCGACGCAGCGGTTGTACACCATCACATTCAAGCCCTCAGGCGAGTGCACCGTCGCTCCAACCGGGCAGACCTGTTCGCAGCCCGCGTTCTCGCAGTGCTGGCAGGCCATCGGCTGGAAGTGCGCCTTCGGTGCATGCAGATCGCCCTCGAAGTACGTATCGATGCGCAGCCACTGCATGTTGCGGCCAACCTTCACCTGCTCGCGGCCAACCACCGGAATATTGTTCTCCGCGTAGCAGCTCACAACGCAGGCGTTGCAGCCCACGCAGGAGTTCAGGTCGATCGCCATGCCCCACGCGTTCTGAATCTTCAGCGACGAAGGATCGGTCTTCTGATAGTTCCACGCATCCGGGAAGAAGCTCTCGTCCTTCTTTGGAGCCTCGCCCTGCGGTCCATATCCAACCTTGTTGACCACCGTTCCGCTCGCACCCTGGTGCGCGAAGTCAGGATTCTTCTTGACCTCATCGACCGTTGCATAGCGGATAATCGAACGCTCCATCGCCTCATGGCCAGCCAGCGAGTAGGTCCCATCTTTGTCAGACAGCGGCCTTTCGAGATCCTGCTGCGCAAAGCTTCCCCGGTGCTCAATGTTATGCACCTTCGTCACACAGAGATCGTACGTTCCCGGCACCTTCTTCGCGGTTGCGCCGGCAGAGTAGAACTGCGCTCCAGTCGTGCGAAGCTGATAAGCATCGAAACCGACGCCCACACCCACGCGTCCGGCCTCAGCCCGGCGGCCAAAGCCCAGGTGCACCGTAATCGCTCCATCAGGATGACCCGGAGTCATCAGAACCGGCGCGACGACCTTGCGGCCATTCAGCTCAAGCTCGATCAGGCTCGTCTCTTCGACCTTCAGCTCCGCCATCGTTGCCATGCTCATCAGCGCTGCATTGTCCCAGCTCAGGTTCGTCACCTGCTTGGGAAGCTCCTGCAACCAGCCGACATTGGCAAAACGTCCGTCATACAGCGAGGGATCAGGCCGGAACGAGATCTCGTAGCCACCCGTGCCAACCGGCAGATTAGCGACTGCTCCACTCTTCGGAGCGACCAGCGGCTTCGCCGCAAACGCCGTTCCCTCAACCCATCCATCGTGCAGCGCCCTGCGCCAGTTCGCCGCAAAGTCGCCCTTGATGTAGGTCTTCGCCGTCTCCTGCACCGCGTCATAGGCCGAGGCCTGCGGATTTGCCAACAGCGACTGCAAAACATCGTGAGCAGATTTGCCACCATACAGCGGATCGATCATCGGCTGAATGATCGTGATAGTGCCGTCATACGCGCGCGCATCCGACCAGCTCTCCAGATAATGCGTCTTATTGAGGTGCCAGGTCGAAACCGAGCCCGTCTCATCCACATGCGAACCCAGGTGCACCGTCATCGGAACCTTGTTGAACGCATCCTGGAAGTTCAAATCAGCCGGAGCGGAATACAGCGGATTGACGCCCAGCATCACCAGCCACTGAACCTTACCCGCGTTCATATCCGCAACAAGCGCCTTCAGATCGGCCACCTGTTCGCTCGGCATCGGGTTCACCGTCTCGGTGTAGATAACCGTCTTGCCTACATTCTCAAGCGATGCATTCAACAGGTACGCCGCAGCGTGAACCGCAGGCGAAGTCTGTTCGCCCGGAATAATGACGCAGCGTCCAACATTCCTCTCAAGGTCGGCACGAAGCGCCTCAAGGAACCTCTGCTGCTCAGGAGTCGCGCCCTGCGGAGCCTCGCCGGTAATCAACGCATTTGCAAGCGCAGCAATCTCGCTCGGCTTTACCGCCAGCCGATGCTCAGCCTTGAATCCGGTCACCGTCGGCATCGTCTCGACGGAGTACATCCGGTTCATCGTCTTGCCTTCTTCGTACCGGTGCCGCTCCGCGTAGCCCGCTGCCATCGGCAGGAAGCCCGGATGAGCGATGCCGCCAAGGAAGTCCGCGTCGAGCGTCACGATCAAATCAGCCGCTTCCACCCTGTACTGTGCATCGACGTAGCTTCCAAACACCGCCTTCGAAGCCGCGCGCGCCGAGTCCGAGTTCACCGGATCCCACTGCACCAGCTTCGCCTGCGGATACGCCGCCTGCACCTGCTTCCACTGCGACGCCAGCGTCGGCGACGTAATCGTCTCGCTCAGGAAGTAAAGTCCCTGTCCGCCCGAAGTCTTCTTCGCCGCAGTCGCAAATGCCTGCTGGAAGTTGCCAAAGCTCGACGCCTGCCCGCGGTACAGAACATGCTGGGAGCGGTCCGGATCGTACAGGTCCAGCAGCGTCGCCTGTGTAAACGCGTCCGACTTGCCCTTCGAAACCGGGTGCTCGGGATTACCTTCAATCTTGATCGGGCGGAACGAGTCCGACTTCACCAGCACAGGAATCGCTCCCGTCGGGAACGGATAAGCCGTGGCAAAGAACATCGGCTTGCCCAGGATCAGATCTTCAGGCTGCTTGATATAGGGATAGACCGGCTCGTCCGGCTGCTTCGTACAACCCGCAAGCCCAGCCAGCGCCAGCGACGCGCCCATCACCTTCAGGAAGCCGCGGCGACTAACGGCATCGACCCACTCTCCGGCTCCTCCCATAGACTGACGTGGAAATTCTTCGGCCATCAGCTCATGGAACGCCGGCGTCTCTGCCAACTCGTCCAGATTCTTCCAGAAGCGTTTTCCCGTCTTGCCGTCCAGCTTCGCGCGGACCTCAGCCAGCGTCAGCTTTGCCGGCGCAATCTGGGTGACCACTTGAGGTGTTGCTTCCTGTGACTTCGTCTCAGCCATCGTCTGCTCTGTTCCAATCCCAGTCGTTTTCATCGGTGGCACGTCTCGCAACTCGAAAGTTGATCCGGCGTGCGAATGTGGTACTGCGCCGTCAGGTACTTGCCCAGCTCAATCTGGCTGGTAAAGATCTTCGTATCCGGCGAGGTCTCGAGGGATACAGTCTTCAATCCGCCCTCATCCGCATTGATCACTGTGCAACTCACGCTCTGCGCGGTAGCGCCTTCCTTGCCGGTCGTTGTGCACTTCACCGGCTTGTCGCTCGAAGGACCTGCCCACGCCATGTTGTAGATCTCGCTCGTAGGCCGCAGGTTCACCGCAGGGTTGCGATGGCAGTTCAGGCACCACTCCATCTGCAGCGTATTCTGCTGATACATCAGCGGCATCTCATCGACCCGTCCGTGACAGCTCGCGCAACCAATGCCCTTATTCACGTGCACATCATGGCTGAAGTAAACAAAGTCCGGAAGATCATGTACACGGATCCATCGCACCGACTCACCCGTCGCCCAGCTCTGCCGAACCGGCTCCAGCAGCTCGCTGTTCGTCCAGATCTGCGCATGGCAGTTAATACACGTCTTGGTCGGAGGAATTCCGGCATACGCCGCCTTCTCCACCTGCGTGTGGCAATACTGGCACTGCAGCCCAAGCCCCTCGACGTGATGCTTGTGGCTGAACGGGATCGGTTGATCCGGCCGCTGACCCTGCTTCGTCACCCACGGTGATCGCTGCAGCTGGTCCAGGGCTACGCCGAGCGCGATGACGATCAGACCCGTCAATACCAGGCTCATCCGAGCCAGCGCGTTCGAACTGCGGTCAAAAACTTGCGCCATGAGTGCGTTCCTGCTTCCTCTGCGTTACCTGACTTTTAAGGTCGGGGAGGTGCTTTCGGTGGTTGTGCTTCTTCGTTACTTTTTGCCGACCGTTTTCCAAGTCGGCGGTTACGAGCGCCCGCGTTGGCTACGCTCAGAAAATTCTTCCTTCGGAAAGATTGAGTATAGCAGCGGAAAAGCCCGGCAAAACTCATCGCCTGCTGCCCGCATCTGTTTTTTTACCTGCAACATCCGATTATCGAAACGCCCCCAACGCGACCATGCACTACATCTCGTGCACCGCGGACAGCTTGTTCTCGATGACCACAATATCTACCCTGCCCGAAAGGTATCGCTCTTGTAAATGCGAACCATTCCAGTCCGAATTTCATACTACGAACTAATGTGGCCAATAATCGCACCACCCTCCACTCCTATCCAATCGGCCGAACCTCCACTCATCTTCACTGCGCACATTCTTCGTCACATCCAAGTCTGATACCGTCATCCTCATGCCACGTCCGCTCGCAAGCCCACGCCCTCCCCGTTACGACCACGCCCTCGCGATCACCCAGCTCTCCGCCGCCGACCCCAAGCTCGGCCGCCTCATCCAGCGCGCCGGCCCCTTCACGCTCCGTGTCGCCAGCGCGCAATCCCCCTTCGAAGCCCTCGTCGAATCCATCATCTACCAGCAGCTCCACGGCAAGGCCGCCGCTACCATCCATCGCCGCCTCCTCGAAAGCTTCTACCCCGTCACAGGCAACAAGCACTTCGCCGCCCAGCATCTCCTCGACTGCCCCAACGAGCAACTCCGCGCAGCCGGCCTCTCTCACAACAAATCCTTAGCCCTCCGCGACCTCGCCGCCAAAACCATCGACGGCACCGTCCCCACCCTCGCCCGCATTCGTCGCATGTCCGACGAGGACATCATCGAGCACCTCACCCAGGTCCGCGGCATCGGCCAGTGGACAGTCGAGATGCTCCTTATCTTCCGCCTCGGCCGCCCCGACATCCTCCCTGTCTCCGACTACGGCGTCCGCAAAGGCTTCGCCCTCACCTTCGGCAAACTCAAACCCACCGACAAAGTAACCCCAATGGACCTCCCCAAACCCGACGTCATGCACCGCCGAGCCAAACGCTGGGCCCCCTACCGCTCCATAGCAAGCTGGTACCTCTGGCGAGCCTGCGACCTCGCCAACGGCAAACTAACCCCTCAGCCATAAATATGGTAGCCTGACCTCGTGAGAACGACCGTCGACATCCCGGACACGAAATACCGCTTGCTAAAGAGCAAAGCAGCCTCCGAGGGGACCACCGTGAAAGCCATGGTGATGCGAGGAGTCGATGTCATCCTCTCCGAAGGGGAGACTCCCCGGCGAAAGCGGAGGAAGTTACCGCTTGTCCGGTCCAGCCAGCCCGGAAGTATCGACATCGACAACGAGCGGATCTATGACCTCATTGGTTTTCCCTGACGTGAATGTGTGGCTGGCGCTTGCGACTCCGGGCCACGTCCACAACAAAAAGGCAAAACGCTGGTTTGAAACTCTGGATCAGGAAGATCTGGCCTTTTGCCGTTTTACACAGCTCGGCCTGCTCCGCCTGCTGACAACAGCAGCCGTCATGGGCCCCGACGTTCTCACTCAGCGTCAGGCGTGGCTGGTATATGACGCCTTTCTAAAAGACGGAGGCGCTACTTTCCTTCACGAGCCGCGCACACTGGAACAGAGCTTCCGCAGCCAGTCCAGACAATCCTCCGCATCCCCCAAGGACTGGGCCGACTCTTACCTCGCCGCCTTTGCACTAGAAACCGGCGCCACACTCATCACCTTCGACAAAGCTCTCGCATCAAAAGTGAAGAACTCCGTAATTCCATAATTCCCAAGGCTGTTGTTTCTACTCCCTACCCCCTACACCCTGTTTTCAAGATACCCTTCTAACTAGACATATGGCCAAGTCCCGAACCTCCCCCAAGACCGCCGCCGTCCCCATTTCTCCACCCATCACTCCGCCCGGCGTTCAGGAACCCGAACGCTACGTCTGCGTCCACGGCCACTTCTACCAGCCGCCCCGCGAGAACCCCTGGCTCGAAACCGTAGAGGTCCAGGACTCCGCCGCCCCCTACCACGACTGGAACGAGCGCATCACCGCCGAGTGTTACGCCCCCAACGGCGCCTCCCGCATCACCGACACCGAAAACAAGATCGTCCGCATCATGAACAACTACGCCCGGATGAGCTACAACTTCGGTCCCACCCTCCTCAGCTGGCTCAACGACAAGGCCCCCCGGTCCTACCGCATGATCCTCGACGCCGACCGTTACAGCGCCCAGCTTTATAGCGGCCACGGCTCCGCCATCGCCCAGGTCTACAACCACATCATCATGCCGCTCGCCAGCACCCGCGACGCCCTCACCCAGATCCGCTGGGGCATCGCCGACTTCGAGTACCGCTTCCACCGCAAGCCCGAGGGCATGTGGCTCGCCGAAACCGCCTGCAACCGACACGTCCTCGACCTCCTCGCGCAGGAGGGCATCAAGTTCACCATCCTCGCGCCCCATCAATGCGCTCGCGTTCGCCCGCTCCCCGCCAACCCCGGCGACCCCGAGTTCCCCTGGTCCGACACCCCCGACGCCACCGCCGACCCCACCCGCCCCTATCTCATCCAGCTCGACGAAGGCCGCTCCATCACCGTCTTCTTCTACGACGGCCCCAACTCCCGAGCCATCGCCTTCGAAGGCCTCCTCAACAGCGGCGAAGACTTCGGCCGCCGTCTCATCTCCACCCCCGCCAGCACCGACAAGGCCCAGCTCTCCCACGTCGCCACCGACGGCGAAAGCTACGGTCACCACCACCGCCACGGCGAGATGGCTCTCTCCTACGCCATGCACTGGATCGAAGACGAGCACCACGCCAAACTCACCAACTACGGCGAATTCCTCGAAAAATACCCTCCCCTGTGGGAGGCCGAGGTCGTCGAAGACACCTCATGGAGTTGTGCCCACGGTGTCGAGCGCTGGCGCTCCAACTGCGGTTGCAACGGCGGCAAGCCCGGCTGGAACCAGGAGTGGCGCACCCCCCTCCGCGAGTCCCTCGACTACCTCCGCGACTGCACCGCACCGCTCGCCGAAAAACTCTCCGCCTCTCTCTTCAAAGACCTCTGGGTCGCCCGCGACGCCTACATCCAGCTCATCCTCGACCGCTCGCCCGACCGCGTCAAAGCATTCTTCGAAGCCCACCAGAACCATCCCCTCTCCGACGCCGAACGCGTCACCGCGTTCGAACTCCTCGAGCTCGAACGCCACACCCAGCTCATGTACACCTCCTGCGGCTGGTTCTTCGACGAGGTCTCCGGCATCGAAACCGTCCAGATCATCGCCTACGCCGGCCGCGTCCTCCAACTCTCCGCCAAACTCTTCGGCGCTCCCGGCGCCGCCCTCGAAGCCGGCTTCCTCGAAATCCTCCAACAAGCCATAAGCAACGTCCCCGAAATCGGCGACGGAGCCGAGGTCTACCGCCGCTGGGTCACCAACATGAAGATCGGCCTCGAACAGGTCGGCGCCCACTACGCCATCAGCTCCATCTTCCGCTCCTACCCCGAGCACGGCGAGATCTTCTGCTTCGACGTCCACCGCGAAAGCCACGAGGTCTTCACCTCTGGCCGCGGCCGCGTCGCCATCGGCCGCGCCTGGGTAGACTCCCGCATCACCCAGGAGGCCGAAGACATCTGCTTCGCCGTCCTTCATCTCGGCGACCAAAACCTCTCCGCCGCCGTCAAGCGTTACGACTCCTCCAACACCGAAGAAGTCGAGGCCTTCAAGACCTTCGCCTCCGATGTCGCCGCTGCCATGCGCCGCGCCAACCTCGCAGAGGTCATCCGCCTCATCGACCGCATCTTCGGCCAGATGGGTTACTCCCTCATCTCTCTCTTCACCGACGAGCAGCACCGCATCATCCAGACCATCCTCAACCAGACCCTCAATGAGATGGAGGACTCCCTCCGCAAGATCTACGAGGACCACGCCTCCCTCCTCGACTTCCTCACCGAAACCGGCATGGCCCCACCGCCCGCCCTCGAGGTCGCAGCCAACTACGCCATCAACTCCAGCCTCCGCCGCGCCCTCACCGTCGACCCCTTTGACGCCGAGGCCATCGAAACCCTCCTCACCCGCGCCGAATCCGAGCACATCAACCTTAACGCGCAGGAACTAAGCTACACCGGTGGCCAATGCATGAAGCGTGCAATGGTTCGCCTCGAAGCCTCCGCAGCCGGCGATCCCACGGCCAACGGAGCACTCAGCAACGCGGTCCTCATCGCCGAAACCCTCCGCAAATTCCCCTTCGAGATCAACATCTGGCAAGCCCAGAACATCTGGAACGACCTCCTCCGCCGCAGCGACAAAAACTACTGGACGGAAAACTGGAAAGAAGACTTCAAGCGCTTGGGCGAAGCCATGCACATCAAGGTAGACCACCTAGTAGTCGAAGAAGGCGTCAGCGCCTTCTAGCGCCGTTTTGCAGATGTTGCCTTTGCCTTTGCTTGTTCTTTGCCCCTCTATATCTCTTCCAACACGCTCTACTCCTCGACGGCTGCGTGTTGAGTTGAATTAGCTATCAACACTCTTGTTGAGGATTCGATGCGTTTTTCCTCTTCATCGCCTATTAACTTTTGTTCAACCAATTTTCATATTCCAGCAATGTATCCACTACCGGGACTCTAGTACCTATGGTTCCCGGAGGTATTCAAATGAAAAGAGTAATCGCTCTGCTCTTCCTGGCAGCCGCGTGTTCGGCGGTTTCTGCGATCGCGCAAGACCATGACGACGATCGTGACCACTTCGGTCACGGCCGCATTAAGCACGTTCTCCTCATCAGCGTCGACGGTATGCATGCTGTTGATTTCGCGAACTGCGCAAACGGCATCAGCACCGTCAACAACGGCCAACCCTACTGCCCGGCGCTTGCTGCCCTTCGCAAAACAGGCATCAACTATGTCGCCGCCAGCACCTCAAAGCCCTCGGATTCCTTTCCCGGCCTGACCGCGATCATCACCGGCGGAAGCCCGGCCCTGACCGGCGTCTACTACGACGTCGCGTATTCCCGGAACTTTAACGCCCCCGCTAAAACCACCGGCAACGGTGTCGCGGCAGGCCCCTGCACCCCCAATACCAAGCCCACCGGTACCACAACCGAGTACGAAGAAGGCATAGACCTTGACCAGAGCAAAGTGAACGGCGGCGCACCCGGTGCAGCGCTGACCGACGGCGGCCTCGCCTCCATCGATCCCCAGAGACTACCCCGCGACCCGAGCAAAGGCTGCGCTCCCGTCTACCCATGGGAGTTCGTCCGCACCAACAGCATCTTCAGCGTCATTCACAAAGCGGGCGGATACGCAGCCTGGTCCGACAAGCACCCTGCATACTCGTCGGTCGCCTCTGGCCTTGGCCCCAGTGCGCTCGACGACTTCTACGCGCCTGAGATCAACTCGAACGTGATCGGCCTTCC
>DATMQZ010000019.1:0-9756 GCA_035566575.1 Edaphobacter sp. | reverse complement strand
CTCGGCGCTGCGGCGGGACTTGCCGATGTTGTTGACCTCGGCACGGTGCATGCGGATGACGTCGAGGAAGGGCTCGCGGTTGACGTAGAAGCCGGGGCAGGCTCCGCCAGCGATGTGAGCTTGTTGCGTGAGTGGCGTGGCTGCGCCGAGCGCGGGGCAGGTTTCGGCGATGCGGGAGGACTGCCAATACGCATCACCACAAAGGATGGAGGTGAGTGTAGCGGCGAAGTCACGGCCGGCGTCGGAGTCGTAGGGGAGACCGAAGGCCATGAGGAGCGCGCCGAGATTGGCGTAGCCGAGGCCGAGTGGGCGATAGTCGTGCGAGTTCTTCGCGATCATCTCGGTGGGGTAGCCGGCGGCGTCGACGATGATCTCCATTGCAGTGGTGACGATGGCGATAGCGTGACGGTACGCGGCGATGTCGAACTGGCCTCCCGGAGTGAGGAACTTCAGGAGATTGAAGGATGCAAGGTTGCAGGCGGAGTCATCGAGGAACATGTACTCCGAGCAGGGGTTGGATGCGTTGATGCGGCCCGAGTTCTTGCTCGTGTGCCAGCGGTTAATGGTGGTGTCGTACTGCATGCCGGGGTCGCCGCACTGCCAGGTGGCTTCAGCGATGGCGTGCATGATGTCGCGGGCGCGGTATTCCTTGACCGGCTGGCGGTGCTTGACGGTGCGGGTGTAGAAGGTGGAGTCGGATTCGACGGCGGCCATGAACTCGTCGGTGACGCGCACGGAGTTGTTGGCGTTCTGGAAGAAGATGGAGCTGTAGGCCTCGGAGTCGGGGCCGGAGCCGTCGTAGCCAGCTTGGACGAGGGTCCATGCCTTCTTCTCTTCGCTGACCTTGCAGTCGATGAAGTCGAGGATGTCGGGATGGTCGACATTGAGGATGACCATCTTGGCGGCGCGGCGGGTCTTACCGCCGGACTTGATGACGCCGGCGAAGGCGTCGAAGCCGCGCATGAAGGAGAGCGGGCCGGATGCGGTGCCGCCACCGCTGAGAGTTTCCATGGAGCCGCGGATGTTGCTGAGGTTTGAGCCTGCGCCCGATCCCCACTTGAAGAGCATGCCCTCGGTCTTGGCGAGGGTGAGGATGGAGTCGAGGGAGTCCTGGACGGAATTAATGAAGCAGGCGGAGCACTGGGGCTTGCGGTAACCGGTCACGGAGAACTCGATCGCGCAGGTGTGCGGGTTCCAGTGCCAGTTCTGGGCGTCGGAGTTGGGCTCGAGGCGGTCGCAGCCTACGTTGAACCAGACAGGCGAGTTGAAGGCCACTTTCTGGTTGAGGAGCAGGTGGGCGAGCTCGGCGTAGAAGGTGTCGGCGTCCTGCTGGGTGGCGAAGTAGCCGCCCTGAACACCCCAGTCGCGGATAGACTCGGCGACGCGGGTGATGAGGGCGCGGACGCCGGACTCACGGTCGTCGGTGCCGTTGAGGCCGTGGAGATACTTGGAGGCCACGATGTTGGTGGCGGTCATGGACCAGTCGGCGGGGACTTCGACGTTCTTCTGCTCGAAGATGATGCGGCCCTTGAAGTCCTGGATGACGGCGTCGCGGAGCTCCCAGACGATCTCGTCGTAGGGGGAGATGCCGGGTCGGGTGAAGAAGCGGTCGAAGGTGAGGCCGGAGGTCCGGGAGGCGTAGGGGGCGGCGTTGGTCGCCGTCTGAGTGTGTGCGTGATTGGGAATGGTCGCCATGGGGAGGTGCTCCTTCTAAATTTGATGAGAAATTCAAGCTTGTGGCTCACGGTCAAGGCCGTGAGTCGGGGGTCGCGATTTTAGCTTCAGGGCGCTGATTGTGGTTCCCGAGCTAAAAAAGTCGGACGCCAGTAAAGAGCGGGGCGAAGCAAAGAACGAGACAAAATGCCAGTGTTGCCGGGGATCACTAAGGGACGCTGCAGTCGCAAAAGTACCGCCCCCTATGGGGTATGTCAAGTATAAAGCACAACATGTTGTGTTAGCTGTGCGAATACCCCTATTTATGCGCCCTTGCCTCAATGAGATGAGGAAAATCAAGGATTTAGCTGTGGAAGTTTCCGCATCGGCGCGTCAGAGGCGGGGTTCAGGCGGGCGCTTTTGGAGGGATTCTGGGCACTCTTGTGAGAGTAGGACGCTAAGGGGCTGAGAGCAAGGTGCAGAACGGGTGCACAAGATGTGGAAGAGAGTGGAAAAGGAGGAAAACAGGGCGGCTGCGCGATGACGATAGTCCTTTCGGGCCTGCCCCGTCACAAATCCTCTGAGCGAGATAAAGGGACGTTATCTGACTCGCTATAATTAATCTTCACATCAGGAGCGCACATGCCCTTACAGACCACCGCAAATATCTGGCACAACGGACAACTGATTCCCTGGGATAAGGCGAACATCCACGTCATGTCCCATGTTGTCCACTACGGGTCCTCCGTTTTCGAGGGCATCCGCTGCTATACCCAGCCCAATGGCGCCGGTGTCTTCCGGCTCAACGAGCATATGGCGCGCCTCGTCGACTCCGCCAAGATTTATCGGATGCCGCTGCCTTACACCGTCGACCAGCTTTCGACCGCCGTCGTTGATGTGATCGAGGCAAACGGAATTGCTCCCTGCTATATCCGACCTATTGCTTTCCGTGGCTATGGAGAGATCGGCGTCAATCCGCTGAAGTCGCCCGTCGAGGTCTATATCGCCAACTTCCCGTGGGGCAAATACGTTCCGGGAAACGAAGGTGCCGATGTGTGTGTTTCCAGCTGGTCGCGGCTGGCTCCCAACACGATGCCCTCGCTCGCTAAGGCCGGGGCGAATTACATGAACTCGCAGCTGATCCGCATGGAGGCTGAGGTTAATGGGTATTCCGAGGGGATCGCGCTCGATGTGAATGGCTACCTCTCTGAAGGCTCGGGCGAGAACCTCTTCCTGGTTCGCGGTGGGGTTCTCTACACCACGCCTCTGGCTAATTCAGTTCTGAATGGGATTACGCGGAGTTCTGTTCTGACGCTGGCCAAGCAGCTTGGCATTGAAGTGGTTGAGCAGGCGATGCCGCGCGAGATGCTCTACATTTGCGACGAGGCATTCTTTACCGGCACGGCTGCGGAAGTTACGCACCTGCGCTCGGTCGATCGTATTCTTGTGGGTGATGGCAAGATGGGTCCGATTACCACGGCTTTGCACGAGGAGTTCTTTGCCATTGTTAATGGGCTTAAGCCTGACCGCCATAACTGGCTGACCCCGGTAAACGTCAAGGTCGCCGAACCCGTAGCCGTTTAGCTCTACTCAAATTCAGCCTGATCAAAACGCCACAGGAATCAACCTCTGTGGCGTTTTTCTTTCTTCCCTCGCCTTTGAGAATCATCGCCCTCGAGCTCAACGTGACTACTAGTTCCCTACCAGCTCCCTCACCAGCATCTCCTTCAGCCAGCGCTCATACTCTTCCGGTGACCACTTCCGTTCGCGCACCAGCATGCGATAAATGTCGCGGCTCGTCAGGCACCACAGGATGTCGCGCGCCGCCTCGCGACTCAGCGCAGATCGCAAAAGCTTTCCCTTCTGCAGTCCATCAATCAGGTTGGCCTGTGCGTCATACCGGCGGCAGTTGCTCTCGTCCTCCACAGCAGACAACTCCGGAGCAAGCATGCCAGCGCCGCGCAACAAATTCTCTACAGGGACCTCCGCCGAATAGATCTGCCGCGGAATCCGCGCCGCAAACGCGAGCCGGTCCAGCGGCGCAGTCACGTGCCGCGCCTCCTCCACCAAAGCCTGATACCCCTCGCCAAAGCGCACCTGGTCCAGCAACTCCGCCACGATCCCCTTCTTCGAACCGAAGATCGCATACACCGTCGGCACCGCCACGCCCGCCGCCTTCGCCACCGCCGGAATCGTCATCCCTGCATATCCGCTCTCGGTCAGCAGTCGTATCGCTGCTTCTGCGATGCGGCTACGGGTCTCATCCGCTTGCCGCTGTCTCGCCGGAGACTCGTAGGCGCGCTTCTTTGGTGCCCGTCCCTTTTTCTGAATCTTATTTCCCTTGTCTTTACTCACATTGACAGTATAGTCGCATATTAGATATATGTTGCTTTATTGAATAGGAGGATCACTATGAAACCTCTCCTTCGCACTCTGATCGCCGCAACCACTGTGATGCTCGCCAACGGAGCATCTCTCACCGCCACCGCCCAAACGCGGCAAGCTCCGGGGGCATCCATGTCCAGCAACTCCCAGGCCGCCACCATCCACCGCTTCTACGAGGAGTGTCTCAACCAGAACCGCCTCGATCTCCTCCCCGAACTCGTAAGCGCAAACGTTATCAACCATGGCTTCGACGGCAGCCAGCAGACGGGTATCCCGGCATTCGAGCAGAGCATCAAGCGCACACAAGGCTTCTTTTCAGGCCAGCACTTTACCGTCGACGACGTTGTTTCCAACGGCGACAAGGCCGCCGCCCGCTGGACCATGACCGCTAACAATACCGTGCCCATCGGAGGCATGGCTCCGACCGGCAAACAGGTCACGCAACGCGCTGTTGTCTTCTATCGCTTCGAAGATGGCAAGATCGCCGAGATATGGCTCCAGTTGGACCGCCTCGGCGTTCTGCAGCAGATCGGCGTCCAGGTCCCCGGCATACCCGCGCCTCCTGCTTCGGCAGCACGATAACCCAAATCAACAAAGAGGCCTAGAGCAGGCTGACAAAAAGGACTATCGACATGAAACTCGTCATTCTGGGTGCGACCGGTGGCATCGGTCGCCCGCTCGTCTCCGCTGCACTCGAACAGGGCCATCAAGTAACCGCCTTCGTTCGCTCGCCCGAAAAAGTCACTCAGAAGAGCTCCCGTCTCAGCATCATCGGCGGCGATCTCTACAACGTGCAACAGATGACTGCCGCCATCCGCAATCATGACGCCGTCCTCTCCGCCTTCGGCCCATCAACCCTCAGCAAAACCAACGGTCGTCGTGACTTCGGACGCGTACTCGTCCAGGCCCTGAGAGCCGCCGACGTCCGGCGCGTCATCTATGTCTCCGCCGCGCTCCTGTTCACGGACGCCGGATTCGCAGTCTCGCTCCTCAGCAAAACCCTCTTCCGCAACGTAGTCCGCGACGGCATCAACGTCGAAGCCGAACTTACGCAATCCGATCTCGCGTGGACCATCCTGCGCCCACCGCGGCTCCTCAACCGCAAGCCAACTGGTCGCATCCGCGTCGAAACAGGCTGCCTGCCCAAAGGCGGTTTCATCATCTCTCGCGCCGACGTGGCCAACTTCATGCTGCAGGAGGCCACTGCTCCTTGTTACGTCCAACAGGTCGTCGGTCTGAGTGACTAACAGCCTTCAGTTTGTCGTCTCACTGGACATCACTTATGCACCGACCAAGCCATCCCATCCGGCTCTCCACCAGCATCGATCTTTCCCACTACATCCATCGTCTTCAAATCGATCACCGCAACATAGTCATCCGGTGAGCAAGCCACAAACGCCCGCGCGCCATCCGGCTGCATCACAATTCCGGCCGCACCGGTTCCAATCTTCAACCGCTTTACAACCTTGCGCGAGGGCACATCCACAAACACCAGTTCCGGCCCACCGAGCGAACTAATCAGCGCCGTCTTTCCATCCGGCGTAAACTTCAGCCGATTCGCTCCCCTGGCGTCTACCGCCAACGTATCGATCTCCTTCCTGCTAGCGAAATCGATAACCGACACGGTTCCATCCTGAGCATTCGCAACCCAGATCGTCGTTGCATCGCCCAGTACATCGAAGCCTTCGGGGCCGTTCCCTACCTTCACCACCGTTGCCACCCAATCTGGCCCTCGAGGCCCCGGTGGGGGTCCTGCTGGCGCACCGGGGGGTCTCGGGCCGGAAGGAGGACCACTTGGACCCTGACGGCGCATCGTTAGTTCCATCAACGTCATCGTTCCTGAAGCGACGTTCGCGGTAACAATTTTCTTCTCATCCTCGGAGACCCAGATCATGTGCGTTCGGTCCTGCCCAGTTCCTAACACCCAGTCGACCCTCTGGGTGGCCGGGTCGAAGCGTCCAATCGCCTTCGAACCTTCCACCGTGAACCACGTTTTCCCTCCAACGAATGTCAGCCCATGCGGTCCGTGCAGCGGCTCCAGGTCGATCGCCGGCATCGCCTTCTGCCCCACCAAATCAACCACGGCCAGTGTGTGTAGCGACCCGCCACCATAGTTCGAGACATAGGCAGTGTGGCCATCCGATGAAGCAATTACCTCGTGCGGATCGTCGCCTACCGGCACCTTCGCCGAAACCTTGAGGGTCGAAGGATCGACTATCGCAAGCGTATGACCACGCTTCGACAAAACCAGCAGTGAGCTCTCGGAAGGGCTTTGTGCCATCAGCAGGTTGCTCGCAAGCAAGCCTCCAATCAGCACTACATACAAATTAGTCTTCATGCCCTAGAAAGATACTCGCCACCACGGTACACAGCAATGTCCTCGGCGACTTTGTCTTCTCACGCCAGGCTATCCCTCGTTTGATGTAGCACTCCTGCGATCTCTACGCCCACCATAGGGTTTACCCTGATAACGACGGCAGCTCGACCGCCCGCACCTCCCCTGGAGATCGAATGTCCACCGCTTTAGTTACCGGCATTGCAGGTTTCATTGGTTCCAGCATCGCGCGCTCCCTTCTTGCCGAAGGTGCCAAGGTTCGCGGTCTCGATAATCTCTCGACTGGCAACCTCGGCAACATCGAAGAGATCCGCAGCCAGATTGATTTTCGGCACGCCGACGTGCTCGATGAGCACGCGCTGGCGGCGGCTTGCCAAGGCGTCGACTACGTCTTTCATGAGGCCGCTATTCCATCGGTGCCTAAATCCGTGGCCGATCCCATTGGGACGAACGGACCCAATCTTACGGGTACTCTCAACGTTCTTGAGGCTTCCCGCAAGACTGGAGTGAAGCGGGTTCTTTATGCGGCTTCGTCCGCTGCGTATGGAGGCGATCCAACGCTTCCTAAGACTGAGGTTATGCTGCCGTCGCCGCTCTCGCCTTATGCCGTTCAGAAGCTCGCCGGGGAACATTACCTTGCAAGCTATGCTCGTGTCTTCGGGCTTGAAACCGTTGCTCTGCGTTACTTCAATGTTTTTGGACCGCGTCAGGACCCGTCGTCGCAGTACTCCGGGGTGCTTGCCCGGTTTATCTCGCTGATGCTGGCTGGCGAGACACCTACTATCTTCGGCGATGGCACTACGAGCCGGGATTTCGTGTATATCGACAACGTTGTGAGCGCGAATCTTCTTGCAGCAAAGGCTCCCTCAGTCAATGTTTCGGGCAAGGTCTTCAATGTGGCCACCGGCCGCCGTACAACGCTGCTCGAAGCGTACGAAGAGGTGAAGCGCATCACTGGTTATAGCGGCGGCATCAATCATGCGCCCGAGCGCGAAGGCGATATCAAGCACTCGCTGGCTGACATCTCGCTGGCCCAGCAAGCTTTTGGCTACAAAGTGATCGCGGACCTGGCTTACGGGCTCGAACAGACGATTGCCTGGTCTCGGCAGCCTGTTAGTTAGCTGACAATCTCCTGAATTGGTTCCATTAGAGAATGGCGCTTTCTGGTAAGGGAGGCGGTTTGCATCCTTTTGCTCCGCCGCGCATTTACACTAGTGGAGCCAATATGAGTGAAAATACGACTCGCGACACTGTTATCCTCGGTTCCGGATGCTCCGGACTTACCGCTGCCATTTATGCTGCACGCTCGAATCTGAAGCCTCTGGTGCTTGAAGGACATGAGCCGGGGGGACAACTCTCGATTACGACGCTGGTGGAGAACTTCCCGGGATGGCCGGAGGGGATTCAAGGGCCGGAACTTATTGAGAACATGAAGAAGCAGGCGGTTCGGTTTGGGGCCGAGCTGACGATGGCTCACCTGAGCTCGATCGACCTGTCGAAGCGGCCTTTTGCGCTGAACATTGGGAAAGAGACGATTCATACGCGGACGCTGATTATTGCCTCGGGCGCGAGTGCGCGGTGGCTGAATCTGCCGAGCGAGCAGGCGCTGATTGGGCATGGTGTGAGCTCGTGCGCTACTTGCGATGGGTTCTTCTTTTCGGGCAAGGAGATTGCTGTGATCGGTGGGGGCGACTCTGCTATGGAAGAGGCGCTGTTTCTGACGCGATTTGCGACGAAGGTCACGCTGATTAACCGGAGCGAGCACTTCAGGGCTTCGAAGATCATGCTGGAGAGGGCTATGGCGCATCCGCAGATCGAGTTTGTGACGAACACGACTGTTGAAGAAGTCCTCGGCGTCGAAGAGAAGGATGTGAAGGGATTGCGGGTGAAGAACCGTGCTTCGGGGGTTGAGTCGATTCTTTCTGTTTCGGCGATGTTTCTTGGGATTGGACATACTCCGAATGCTTCCGCGTTCAAGGGGATGCTGGATCTCGATGAAGATGGGTACATCCTGACAAAAAACAATGTGTTCACTACGCTGAACGGCGAGATTATTCCCGGAGTTTTTGCCTGCGGGGATATTCAGGACCGGCGGTATCGTCAGGCGATTACTGCTGCGGGGTCGGGATGCATGGCTGCGCTTGAGGTGGAGAAGTATCTGGAAGAGCACGGTAGATAATCCGTGGTTGATGGACGTGAGGCCAGTCGATAATATCGGCTGGCCTCTTTCTTTGCGCCTTGATTGGTCAGAATTTGTGGAACATGAAGAAGGCTCCGCCGATTAGACAGCAGAAGGCTACGGCGTGGTTCCAGTGAAGGCGCTCTCCGAAGTAGTAGACGGTGAAGACTCCGAAGACGCTGAGCGTGATGATCTCCTGGATGACTTTGAGCTGGGATGGCGAGAAGGTGCCGGAACCGATGCGGTTGGCGGGAACTTGCAGGCAGTACTCGAAGAAGGCGATGCCCCAACTGACGAGGATGACTTTCCAGAGAGCGACGTCTTTGTGCTTGAGGTGTCCGTACCAGGCGATGGTCATGAAGATGTTTGAGCCTGTCAGGAGAAGAATTGTCCACATTTGTTGGGAGCCTCCGGATGTTTTGTTTCAAAGTAAGATGCAGGTATATGTCGATTGCTGAGAATATTGCCCGGGTGCGGGAACAGGTTTCCGAGGCGTGCCGGCAGGCCGGACGGAGTGACAGTGATGTTGCGCTGATGGCTGTGAGTAAGGTGCATCCTGTAGAAGCGATTCTAGAAGCTTACGCGGCTGGTCAGAGGCTCTTTGGTGAGAACCGTGTGCAGGAATTTCAGGAAAAGTCAGCTGCGCTGAGTGGGTTGAGCGATGCAAGGTTTCATTTGATTGGACCGTTGCAGTCGAACAAGACGAACAAGGCGGCGGAATTGTTTGATGCGATCGATGCTGTGGATTCGCTGAAGATTGCACAACGGCTGGATAGTGCGGTGGTGGCGCTTGGTAAGAAACTGCCTGTGCTGATTGAGGTGAAGCTGAGTCACGAAGATACTAAACATGGAGTTGCGCCCGCGGAGTTGATGGGTTTGCTGGAGGCGATGGCGGGACTGAAGGCCGTCCAAGCTGTAGGTCTGATGACGGTGCCTCCCTGGTCGGAAGATGCGGAGGCGGCACGGCCTTACTTCAAGGAGCTGCGGCGGTTGCGGGATGAGGCAGTTGTGCAGTTTGCGAGGGTGACGCAGCTTTCGATGGGGATGTCGAATGACTTTGCCATCGCGATTGAAGAAGGCAGCAACTGCGTTCGGGTGGGGACGAGCATTTTTGGGAAGCGTGTGTATTCGGCGGCTACGTAATGGAAGATTTTGCGAGAGACGTGGCAGATGGTTGCACGGTGAGTGTGCGGGTGCATCCGGG
>DATMQZ010000018.1:0-3994 GCA_035566575.1 Edaphobacter sp. | reverse complement strand
TGGGTGGTGGGGTCGAAGGCGAGGGAGGTGGGGCCGTCGCCGGGGATGAAGGTGGAGAAGAGGATGGAGTCTCCGGCGGGGGCTAGTTTGGTGAGGAAGCCGGAGGTGGTGCTGGAAGGAGGGAATTCGGGGATGAGGGCGTTGAGGGTGGGGTAGCCGGTGCTGGTGGTGTAGCCGGTGATGTAGGCGTTGTCGCTGGTGTCGGCGGCGATGGCGGAGGGGGCGGTGTCGCCGTTGAAGGCGCTGAGGTAGGTGGCGTAGAGGAGAGTGGTTCCGGTGGCGTTGAATTTTTCGACGAAGCCGTTTTGGAAGCTGCCGCTGGAGGGGGTTTGGATGATGCCAGAGGGTGTGACGGGGAGCGTGGTGGTGAAGGTGCTTCCGGTGATGAAGACGGCGTCGGAAGTGGCGGCGATGGAGGATGCGGCGGTACGGCCGCTGCCGGTGTAGGTGACGAAGATGGGGTTGAGGCTGGGGTCGAACTTGGCGATGAAGGAGTTGGTGGAGGTGTCGGCTGCGGTGGGGAAGGCAGAGCCTGAGGTGCTGGCGAGGGTGCCGGAGGTGGTGGTACCGGTGATGTAGATGTTGCCGCTGGGGTCGAGGGCCATGGCGAGGCCGATGTCGCCGGCGGCTCCCAGCTGGGCTTGGGCGAGGATGTTGGTGGCGGTGGGGTCGGTCTTGAGGAGGCGGACTCCGTCTTTCTGGTCGAGGAGGAGGTAGAGGTTGCCGGAGGCGTCGGTTTTGACGGCGTTGAACTGAGCTGGATTGGAAGATGGGCTTGCGGTGGAGCGCAAACCGGTGAAGGCGATGTGTTGGGGGCTTTGGGCGAGGAGATGTGAGGAGGCGAGTCCACACAGACCGGCGAGTAGGAGTCGGAGCGCGAACTGGGGCTTCGTCATTATGGAGTTTTTGGCTGCGGGTGGAGCGCTGGTTGCAGCCTGACCTTAACTATCCATTGGGCTGAGGGTTGGAGTTTAGATGAAATCGATTGGATGACGTGACGAAAGTACTATAACGTTCCGTTTTGGGACGCGGTACTCCCCTGTAGTTGTAGGAGGTGGGCGAGGCCGCGGGAGTGCATCTCTTGCTCGAAGGTGGCGTGGTCGGTGTATTGGATGGCCTGCATGCCTACGGCGAGGGCGGCGGTGATGTTTTCGGCGCGGTCATCAATGAAGAGGATGTTGGCGGGAGGAGTGTTGAGGCCGTCGGCGGCGTGTAGGTAGATTTCGGGCTCGGGCTTGGCCAGGTTAAGGGCGTGGGACCAGGTGTTGTGGTCGAAGGATTCGATCCAGGCGTGGCGGGCGCGGAGGCCTTCTTCCATTGCGTCGGGCATGTTGGAGAGGATGCCGGTGCGGATGCCTGCACGCTGGAGTCGCTGGACCCAGTCGAGCATCGGTGGGTTGATGAGGCCCCACAGGTCGGTGTCGGCGTTGATGAGGGCGGTGAGTTGGTCGGGGGAGAGGACGATCTCGGCTCCGGCGGCGATTTTGTTCCAGAAGGCGTGGCCTTTGAGGTCGCCGCGGTCGTAGTCGTGGCGATGGGCCCAGTATTCGCGGTGGAGAACTTCTTCGGAGAGGCCGGTGATGGTGCGCATGCGTTGCCAGGCTGCGGGATCGGGTGGCGCGGAGAGGACCATGCCGTAATCGAAGAGGATGGCTTTGATTGGGGTCATTAAGACGATTGTAAGGGAATCGCGAGAAGAGATCGTTAGGACAAAGTGCCACTTGTAGGTCAGCTTTTCGAGTTGATTTGCTTCAGGCTCATGCGGTAGTGCAAACGGAGAAACTCTTTGCCCCAAAGCCAAAGATTGTGATCGGCACGCGCGGTACCGGACTCAGCGGAGTAGACGTGAATGGTCTCTTGCATGCTGCGGAGATATCGAGCCCAGACGACTCCGTCTTGACCGTGAACAACGAAGTAAAAGCCGGGATCGCCGAAGGCATCTCCTGCCGATGTAACGGAGAAAGAGCCGTCGTTATGAACCTTTGGCTTCATGATCACGATGGCATTGCCATTTGGTAGCGGAAAGACCACTTTCACGCAGGGCGATGGATGTCCCGGCACAGTGCAGATAGAGTAAACGCCTGCGTAGAGAACATTTCCGGTTGCGTTCAACTCGCGGACCCATGCGGTTCGAACAAGTTTTCCAGAGTCACGTGTGCGTAGTTGAACGACTCTACTGGTCATTCCTTTCGAGCTATCGAGAGAAGAAAGCGGAATGTTCAACTGTTGGAGGCGACGACTGAAGAGAACAGCGAGAGCTCGACCGAAGGGGCGAAAGAGTCCGTGCCACTCCGACCACGCGTCGAGGCTGTACTCGGAGGTTCGCTCGTAGAACTGCCTGACGGATGGTGAGGTAAGGTTGAGGTCGATGCAGTCGCCGGATAGGCTGGTCATGTCCTCCACTAATCCACGAATACCGGTTTGCACGATATTGAGGTTGTGTTGACGAGCGTATTCGATGAAAAAGTCTTTGCCGATCTGTCGTGTGCTGCCGGCTGGGCCGTCAAGCCAGTCGTGCTCACTAAGGGTAAGCTTGCGGCCGGTTATCTGTACCCAGCGCTGGGTTACCCAATCGGTTAGAAATCCTCTTCTGTCCCCGAGCCAGATCACTCGCAGATTATGTCATGGGAAGTGTCCACGGCTGGGAAGAAAGAACCCATAACGATTCATAGATGATTAAAAGACTGGACTGCGATGGGTTCGAGCACAGAGTTTGTCCGGTGGGTGGGGAATGATGATCTAGAATGGTTTCGTCATCGCCTCGGAGCGCATATGAGTCGGGTTCTGGTTATTGGAGACAACAACCACGTTAGCCGCGAGATTGGCGATGCACTCTCTGCTGCCTCCTTCCCTATGGAGTATTCGGCTGGGCATGTGGATGCTCTGCAGCGATTGCGTATGCGATCGTTCGGGGTTGTCATTACCAGTCCGGATAGTGTCTTCGATGAAGACCTGGCGTTATTGGAGGAGATGCGAGCGATTCGACCTGGGGTGAAGTGCATCGTCCTGGCTAAGGAGAGTACGCCGGAAGAGGTGATCGCTGCTTTGCGTGCCCGGGTGTTCGCTTGCTTTACGCCACCGTTTGATGCGCATGAGATTGTGGGTCTGGCGCGGAGTGCAGCATCGGACAGTGAATGGCGAGAGGACATACAGATCTTATCGGCCCGGCCTGGGTGGGTTTCGGTACGGGTAAATTGCCGCCTTATTACGGCGGAACGGTTGCTGACTTTTGCGAAAGAGCTTAGCTCGCGACTGCCCGCCGATATACGGCAGGAGATGATGTATGCGCTGCGAGAGATTCTGATGAATGCGATGGAACATGGGGCGGCGTTCAATCCTGAACAGGTGGTTGAAGTGACTGCGGTTCGGACTGAAAGATCGATGGTGTTTTATGTGCGTGATCCGGGGTCTGGGTTTCGCCGCGAATCGCTTAGCGATACGGTTGCCGGAAATGATGAGCAAGACCCGACGGCGCACGCTAAAAAGCGCGAAGAAGAAGGAATGCGGGCTGGTGGATACGGTTTGCTTCTGGCAGCGGGCACGGTGGACGAGCTGATCTACAGCGAGATTGGGAACGAGGTTCTGCTGATCAAGTATGTGGATTCGGCGGGCGGTGGAGATAAGGCGTAGCGGTGCCTCCCCCAACGAAAAGCAAAAGCAGATCCCCTTCGGGGATGACAAATAAGAAAAGCAAAACTCCGCAGTAGCATGGGGAGATGGATTTTCGGTTTTCGGCGCGGACGGGTTGGGATGTGGGGGAGAGCGGGTTTACACGGGCGATTCGTGAGGCTCGGGCTTCGGGGCGGCGGCTATTTGATTTGACGGTATCGAATCCTACGGTCTGTGGGTTTGAGTATGACCTTGAGAGGATTCTGGGAGCGCTTGGTGATCGTCGGGCGATGACGTATGACCCCGATCCTAGAGGGATGACGTCGGCGCGGGAGGCCGTGGCTGGGTACTACGCTGGGCGTCGAGATCATGGAGCGGAAGTCGA
>DATMQZ010000017.1:0-25140 GCA_035566575.1 Edaphobacter sp. | reverse complement strand
CAGGCCGGTGATGGTGAAGCGATAGCTGGCGGGGGCGGCGATGTTGGTGACGATGCCGATGGGGATGCCTTCGCGTTCGAGGAGGGGGCCTTGTTCGATGTGGAGTTCGAGCCAGGCATGGTAGTGGTTTTCGGGGAGGCGCACGGATGCGAGTGGGCCGGTGAATCCGGCGGTGGTGCGGACCAGTGCGAGGGTGGATTCGTCTTTGTCGGTTAGGGCGTCGGCGCGGGTGGGGTCAAGGGTGCCGGAGAGGAGACGGGAGCCGAGGCAACCTATGCGGAAGCGGGTGGGTTCTTCGGAGGTGAACATAATGAGTTCGATGGAGCGGCGGGGAGTGAGGCCGCTGCGCTTGATGGCGCGGAGGGCTTCGAGGCCGCCGAGGACGCCGACGGTGCCGTCGTACATGCCGGCGTGGGGGATGGCGTCGGTGTGGGAACCGGTGGCTATGGCGGGGAGTGAGGGATCGGTGCCGGGCCAGCGGATGAAGGTGTTGCCTACCGCGTCTTCGCGGATAGTGAAGCCCTCGGCGGTGGCGAGATCTTTGAGCCAGGCTCGGGCGCGGAGGTCTTCGGGGGAGAAGACGATGCGGGTTACTGCGGTGCCGTTTTCGGATGGCTCGGCGCTGGTGATGGTGGCTAGGGTTTGGAGTTCTTGTTGGAGTCGGGATTCGTCGATTTGGATCATGGTTGATAAGGACTGCTGCTTGCTAGTGCAAGGAAGATTCCAAGACACAAATAATACTTAGCTAACCCAAGCCAAATCAGAAATCACGGCTTCGCGCAGGAATGAATCTGAAGATTGTCTACAGATATCAAACGGAGATTGATACGCCCGTTCGAATCGAAGGCCAACTTTCCTCGAAATATCCCGGGTACCCTATCCATTTTGGGTTCTGAGCAATCATTCAAAATTGAAGATACTAGGTTCGTTGCGCTAGATTCTGCCTCTGGAAGATTAACACCCAGCTGGAGAGCTGCCTTTGGACAATCCGTATTCAGCAGAATTGCTCCGTGTGGCAATGCCAACAAAACTTCACCGCGAACGGCTATCAGATGATTCCGGTAAGACGATGGCCTCCTGAGCACATCGCAGACGCTCACTGGCTGTTCGTTCTGCATCATTGCGAGCGTCAGTAGAGGTACGAGCATGGCTCACGATAGCACTCTGCGCAAACGATGCAACGTATATTTATGCCGATTCTAAGGTGTCTGACTGGTGTTCGCGATGATACTGTGCTTTCAATGCTCGATCTTATCTGTAAGGCGCTCGGGTCGCTTCACTCACACTTGGAAATACAGGGATTCTTCGCTTCGCTCAGAATGACGACGTAAAACAAACAACGACAGCTGCAACTGCAACGACAACGGCAACCGCCGGTCCTTCGACTGCGCCTCTCGCGATGTGACTGCGAGAGGCTTCTCTCAGGATGACACTGTATGGAATGGCGGACAGCAGATAAAAGCAATTGCAGCGGCAACTGCGACTGCGACTATCACCGCTCTGCGATACCGAACTCTTTTGCGAGGATGTTGTCGAAGACGCCGGTGGGGAGGAGTGCTTTCAATCGGGCCATGATCTTGGCGTCTGTGCCGATGAGTACTCGGGCGGGGGCGCGTTTTGCCAGAATGCTGCTCACAAGTTCCTGTGCGGCGCGCTCGGCGGGCATTGCGTTGCTGGCTGTCTTTCTTGCTAGCGCGAGGAGGCCATTCAGCTCCGGCTCGTAGAGCTTGCGTGCTGGATGGTCCGGCGTGAACTCTTCCGCGGAGGTATCGCCTTTGGCCCAGATGTCTGTGGCTACGGCGCCCGGCTCGATGACCGTGACGCCGATGCCTTGCCGGCGTAGTTCGAGCCTGAGGCTGTCGCCTAGGGCGGTCATCGCGAATTTGCTGCTTGTGTAGGGCGCCATCATCGGCTGCGCGATGCGTCCGCCGATGGAGCTGACCAGCAGCAGCCGAGGCACGCCCCGGCCATGCGCCTCCACCCCGCGGCGGAGAAGGGGCAGCGTGGCGCGGGTGAGCTCGATTGCGCCGAAGAGGTTCACGTCAAATTGCCGCCGCCACTCTGCACCGGAGACGAACTCAACCGGCCCGGGGACGACGATGCCGGCGTTGTTGATGACGACATGCAGGCCGCCGGCTCCGGCCAGTTTGTTCGTTTGCGCGATCGCGGCGTCGATGGAGGCCTGATCGGTTACGTCGAGAAGCGTGGTCTCGAGGCGGCCCGATCCTTGTGCAGAGCTTTGCTGGCGAAGGCGTTCCGCTGCTGCTTCCGAACGGACACCCGCGATCACGTTGAAGCCTTTTGACAACAGGGCTAATACGGTTGCTCGTCCGATACCGGTGGACGCGCCGGAGATGAGTGCCCAGGAGACCATTGCAAACCTCCATCACAACGCGTGGATTAGCGTTTCATCAAGAGATGTTTGAAGGAGGACTTCGTTGCGGAATTATTAGAGTGGGTGGCGGTTCCAGTCTTTGTAGATGAGGTATTTTGCGGGCTGTTTGCCGATGGCTCCGAACCATTGCGGGCAGAAGGGGGCCATCCAGATCGCGTCGCCTGCGGTGACCGGGTACCACCGGTCGCTGAGACGGTAGATGCCGCCGCCTTCGAGCATGAGGAGGCCATGTTCCATGATGTGGACTTCGACTATGCTGAGTGCGGCTCCGGGCTGGTAGGTCATGGTGTTGACGGCGAAGTCGAAGGCGGGGAGGTCGGGGAGGAGGCTGCGGACCTGGAGGTCGGGGTCGCCGCCGAGGGGCGTTGGTGTGATGGCGTTCTCGTCGCCGACGAGGATATAGGGAGTTGGAGATAACGTTAGTGGCTCGTAGGGTTTTTCGATGACAGCCAGTCGTGTGAGCTGCTGGGCCTTGAAGGTGTGATGTGTGTTGGTGGGGATGTAGGCGAAGCCGCCGGCGGTAAGGGTATGGAAGGCTTTTTCGGTGACGAGGTCTGCGGTGCCTTCGAGTACGTAGATGAAACGCTGGTTGGCTGTGTCGCCGAGTGTGCCTTCGGGTTCGAGCTCGGCGGTGTATTGGGCGAAGGATGCGCCGATGGCGGGCGAGATGTGGACGATGGCGGCTGCGCCTTTCATGCCGGGAAGGACGGTGCGGATGAAGGTGTCCGGCGTGTGGAGAAGATGGTCGCGCTGGTTGGTGCTGCGGGTGTGGCCGAGATTATGCATGGGCGTCCTTGAGGATCGATCTATCATCGCGCAATAACGTGAGGAACTCCATTGCGGTGGCGAGTGCGGCTTCAACGTCGAGTGGGAGGACGGATTCGTCGGGGTGGTGGCTGAGGCCTCCGGGAGTGCGGAGGAAGAGCATCGTTGAGGGAATGTGTGGGGCGATGATCATGGCGTCGTGTCCGGCGCCGCTGGTCATGGTGGGACTGGGAAAGCCTGCTCGGACAGTGGCTACCTGAAGGAGATGGGTGAGGTGGGGGTTCATGGGAACGGCGTCTTGCTGCGAGAGTATTTTTGATGAGACTTTTACGCCGCGTTTGGAGGCGATAGCTGTTGCGCTATCGAGCAGAGCAATAGCGGCGTCTTTGCGCGTTTCGTCGTTAGTGTGGCGTAGATCTAGGGATGCTGTGACCTCGCCGGGGATGATGTTGATTGCGCCGGGTGCAGCGTTTATTTTGCCTACGGTTGCTACGAGATGGTGATGATGCTTCGCGTAGGTTTCGACGGCTACGGTCCACTCGGCTGCCGCGGTGAGGGCATCGTGGCGGAGGTGCATTGGTGTGGTTCCGGCGTGATTGGACTGTCCGGTGAAGGTAAGTTGCAGGCGGCTTTGACCGACGATGGTGCTGACGATGCCTAGCGGGAGTGATTCGTTTTCGAGGACAGGGCCTTGCTCGATGTGGAACTCGAGGTAGGCGAATGTGTCGGTTGAAAATATTGCTGCTGGAAGTTCATCGGGGTTGAGGCCGAAGTTGCGGATGGCTTTTGTGAGGCTTGTGCCGTTGCTGTCGGTGCGAGCGAGCATTTCGGCGTCGAGCTTGCCGATCAGTGCAAGGCTGCCGAGGAAGGGTTTGTTGAAGCGAACGCCTTCTTCTTCAGAGAAGCCGATGACTTCTATGGCGAAGGGCAGGTGTTGGTTGCGAAGCTCTTCGATCACGGCGAGACCGAGAATGACGCCGAGGATGCCGTCGAAGGATCCGGCGTTGGGGACGGTGTCGAGGTGTGAGGCGATGAGGAGACGAGGGGCGTTTGGCGTGAGGCCGGGGTAAAGGCCGCGTCGATTGCCGATGGCGTCAATGTTGACGGTCATGCCTGCGGCTTCCATCCATCGGTGTAGAAGTGCGTTGACTTCGTGCATCGGCGGAGAGAGGAAGGTGCGTGTGGTTTCGCCGGGAACTTCTGTGAAGGATGCGATCTCGCGGCAGCGGGCGATGATGCGATCGGCTCGATTTGTAGATTGAGTCGGCATGAGGGAGTGGTTATTGCTTTCGTCTTACACGAGCTTCTATGTAGCCGTGTGGCTCGTCGGTGGGGACGAATATTTCGTTGGGGTTGTCCTGGCCGAAGCGAGAGAGATCGACGAGGAGGCAGTGCTTGTTGGGCATGGTGATCTCTATTTCGTGGATCTCGGGTACGGCTTCGAGTGCGCTTTGGGCCATGGCGTAGAGGGTTTGCTGGACGGATTTGCTGTCGTGGCCGGCGAAGGTGCGGAGCATGGTTTCGCGGATGGTGGAGCGGATGGCGTTGTGATCGAGGTCGTGAGTTGTGTAATGCCACTTTGCGACAACGGCGGTGCCGAAGAGGCGATCGTTGGTTTCTTTCAGGGTTGTGAGCGAATCTTTGATGTAGCCTTCGAAGCCGGAGTTTGCGGTTTTGAGGATGACGAGGTTTTCGAGGCCGGAGTGGATTTGAAAGTCTTCGTTTTGTGTGCGCTCAACGTGGGTTGTTTGTAGCTCGTCGCTGCCGCGCATGAAGGCTGAGGGGTGGGGTGTGCCATCGAAGGTGAGGCGCTTCCAGAGGGTGCTTTCGATGCGGATGGCGGCTGAGGTGACTTGGGGGTTGCGGGAGAGGAAGAAGTCAGCGAGTTCTTTTGCGTAGGCTTCCATCGAGGGGGCGGTGGAGGTTCGCGCTACGGAGTAGACGGTGTTCTTCATCGTGTCGGTGGGGAGGATTTTGCTGTTGTCGCCTTTGGTGTGGGCGGAGTCGAAGTCGCCTTGGAGGAGCACCTGGACTGTCCATTCGCGCAGATCGTTGCCGTGAGGATGGCGCGTCACCTTCATGAGGCGGACGCGGGATTTTCCGTAACGATTTTCGGCTAGCTCGATCATGTGGGTCAGCTTCCTCGATAGGTGGTGTAGCCGTTGGCGGTGAGGAGAAGAGGGATGTGGTAGTGCTGCTCGCTGTTTGTTATT
The DNA here is from genome assembly GCA_035566575.1 of Edaphobacter sp. Lineage (GTDB taxonomy): Bacteria > Acidobacteriota > Terriglobia > Terriglobales > Acidobacteriaceae > Edaphobacter. Next base: position 19,767 of record DATMQZ010000017.1, on the reverse strand, counting down.
TCGAAGACGATTTCTACGTAAGGATAAAGGCCTTGTAGTTGCTGATGTTTGTAGTAGGTCGAGGTGTCGAAGTGGACACGGTAGGTGCCTTGATGCAGCGATTGTGTTTCGGGCAACAGGTATTTGCAGCGGCCGTCTGCGTCGGTGAGGGCTTCGTTGATGAAGAGCCACGCGCCATCGACTTGTTGCGAGAGTGTGACGGGGACGCCGACGGCGGGGCGTCCGAGAGCTGTGTCGAGAATGTGTGTAGAGATGCCCATGGTTAGTTTGACTCCAGCCAGTGACGTAGGCGTAGCTGCGTGATCTGACGTTGTTGTTCGGCTGCTTCGTGAAGCTCGGTTTGTGGATCGTTGTTCATGCGGGCTTCGAGGATGGAAAGAATCTCGGAGGTGGTTTTGCCGCTGGCGCAGACGATGAAGATGCGGTTGAAGCGCTGTTCGTAGCGGCGGTTTGCTTCTTCGATGGCGAGCTTTGCGGCGGCATTAGCGGAGAGTGCGGTGCGCTGCTCTTGTGCGGACCAGCGTAGGGATGCTTCTGTGGCGTGGGTTTGAGCGTGCTTCTGTCCTATGCGGGGATGGCTGTCGAAGGCTTGTTGCCATGCGGCTTCGGGGAGGGAGAGCCAGATGGTGTCGGAGGTTGTGAGGAGTGCGGCTTCGTTTGTATAAGGACGCTTTGCGGTGAGGGCTTCTGCCCATGCTTGTGATCCGCAGCAGGGTAGGATCTCCCTTGTTGCGGACTCGGGATCGAGCGAGTTCCATCTGGCGAGGACATCGTTCATTGGGCGTGGGCTTACTATAGCGTGACCTCGTGGCCGTGCGGCCTGTCTGGGATGCGTCCGTGCTGATAGATGGCTTTGCCGCGCAGGTAGGTGCCCTTGACCACTCCGCGCAGGGTTTCGCCCATGTAGGCGGAGATGGGGTGGCGGTAGTGGAGTATGTCTGGGGTTACGGTGAACTCTGAGTCGGTGTCGAAGAGGATGAAGTTTGCTTCGCGTCCTGCTGTGAGTGATCCGGCTTTGTGGCTTAGGCCAGCGAGTGCGGCGGGGGCAGCGCTCATCCAGCGGGCGATGTGGTCGATTGTGAATCCACGACGCGAGGCTTCGGTGTGGACGATGGAGAGTGCGATGGAGAGGCTGGCGATGCCACCCCATGCGAGATCGAAGCGGCCGGTTTCGGTTCGCTTCATCTGGGGTGGGCATGGGGAGTGGTCGGTGACGATCATGTCGATTGCGCCTTCACGCAGGGCTTGCCAGAGGGCTTCGCGGTTGGCGCGTGTGCGGATGGGTGGGGCGCATTTGAGCAGGGTGGCGCCGTCGGGTATGTCTTCTGCGGCGAAGTGGAGGTAGTGGGGGCAGGTTTCGATGGTGATTGGGAGACCTTCGGCACGCGCCGCTTTGATGTCATCGAGCGCGAGTGATGTGGAGAGGTGGACAATGTGGAGGCGGAAGCTGTACTGGCGGCAGAGGCGGATCATCAGGCGGATGGCTTCTAGCTCGGCTTCGTCGGGTCGAGATGCGAGATAGGTGTTGTAGCTTCGCCAGTCGGCTTGTTGGAGGGTGGCTGTGGCGCGTTCGATGGGGGCGGCCAGTTCGGCGTGGACGAGAAGGGGCAGGCCGGAGGCAGCGATGTGGGGGAGGGCGGCTTCGAGCTGGTGGTGGTCGATCATGGTGAAGCCGTCGCACCCGGGGTAGATGAGGAAGCATTTGTAGCCAAGGACTCCGGCGCGGGCGAGGGGGAGGATGTGGGATTGGTTGTCGGCTACGGCGCCGCCCCAGGGCGCCCAGTCGACGAAGCACTGGCCTTGGGCGGATATACGCTTGGCTTCCAGGGCTTCGACGGTGGTGGTCTCGGGGAGACAGTTGAGGGGCATGTCGACGAGGGTGGTGAAGCCTCCGACGGCGGCGGCTCGGGTGGCGGTGCGGAAGCCCTCCCATTCGGTGCGTCCGGGTTCGTTGATGTGGACGTGAGTGTCGACCAGACCGGGAAGGATGGCGAGGTTGCCGCAGTCGTGGAGGAAGGTGTCGGCGGGGAGTTCAGAGGGGTTGCAGATGGCCTGGAGGATGCCTTCTTCTATGAGGAGCGCAGCGGGGCGTGTGCCTTGCGGAGTGACGACGCGGTTTGAGAGGAAAGCGTGTGCCATATAATTCTGATTATCCCGTTATTCCCGATAAGGATACCGACAGACTAATGCAGGGCAATCCTATCTTTATGGAACAGGCGATTGCACTGGCGACGGAGAATGTCACCAGCGGGCGCGGTGGACCGTTTGGCGCGGTGATTGTGCGCGATGGGAAGGTTCTGGCTTCGGGTGCGAATATGGTCACGGCTGACAATGATCCGACGGCACATGCGGAGATTACGGTGATCCGCCGGGCTTGTGCGGCGCTGGGGACGTTTCGTCTTGAGGGATGCGAGATCTATACGAGCTGCGAGCCTTGTCCGATGTGTCTCGCGGCGATTTACTGGGCGCATTGCAGCGCGATCTTCTATGGGAATACGGCGGCGGATGCGGCGCGGGCCGGATTCGATGATGCGTTTCTTTACGACGAGGTGAAGAAGCCGTTGGAGGAGCGCAGGATTCCGACGATAAACATGATGCGGGAGAAGGCGATCTCGAGCTTTGAGGCGTGGCGTGCGAGCGCCAGCAGAATTGACTACTAAGATATGGCGATGAAGAAGAAGGCTGCGGCGGTAAAGGCAAAGAAGGCGGGCTCCACGGTGAAGGTGGCGCTGCTTGGGTTTGGAACTGTGGGAAGCTCGGTGGCGAAGTTGATCGCCGCGTCGAAGTTTCCAGGGATCCAACTGACTCATATCTATAACCGTGATGTGGAGCGGAAGCGTACTTCTGCTGCGGCGAAGGTTGTTCCGGCTTCGGTGGTTTGGACGGAGAAGATTGACGATGTTTTGAAGTCGGATGTCGATGTCGTCATTGAGTTGATAGGTGGGCTGAATCCTGTTGAGGGATGGCTGCGCAAGGCTCTGGCTTCGGGAAAATCTGTTGTGACGGCGAATAAGCAGTTGATTGCTTACCGGGGTACGGGGTTGGCGAAGCTGGCGGAGAAGCATGGGGTGCAGCTGATTCATGGGGCGGCGGTGGCGGGTGGGGTGCCGGTAATTACTGGTATGCAGCAGGGATTGAGCGGTGACCAGACGATTCGGCTGAGCGGGATTGTGAATGGGACTTGCAACTACATTCTGAGCAGAATGGAGACGGGCGCGGATTACGCTACGGTTCTGGCGGATGCTCAGCAGCTTGGGTATGCAGAGTCGAATCCTTCGGCGGATGTGGATGGGTATGATGCCCGGGCGAAGCTTTGTATTCTGTCGCGGATTGCGCTGCGGGCTGAGCTTGATCCGGATGCGGTTGCGACGCAGAGTATCTCTCCGATTGAGGCGATTGATTTTACTTACGCTAAGGAACTGAATTGCACGATTCGTCAGGTTTCGCGGGCGCAACTGGATGGGACGGTGGTGCATGCGCGGGTGGCTCCTATGCTGGTGCCGCTGACTTCGCCGCTGGCCTGGTCGCATGGGACGCAGAATATGGTTGTGGCGAGTGGGCGGTTTGGTGGGGATGTTGTTTTTTCGGGGCATGGGGCCGGGGGGGAGCCTACGGCTGTGGCCGTGGTGTCGGACTTGCTGTCGGTGGCGCAAGGATGTGGGGTGGTGCAGTTGCCGGTTCGGAAGCGGGCGGTGACGGGGGAGTTTCTTGCGCCTCATTATCTGCGGTTTGTGGTGGACGATAAGCCGGGGATAGTGTCGGCGATCTCGGGTGCGCTGGCCAAGGTGGGGGCGAATATTGACTCGCTGCTGCAGAAGCCCGGGTATCCGAAGCATCGGCTGCCGTTTGTGGTGACGACGGAGCCTTGCCTGACCTCGACGATTGAGAAGGCTGTGGCTTCGGTTGCGAAGATGGATTGCATGCTGGAGAGACCGCTTTGTCTGCAGATTTTGGTGCCTGAGGATATTCCGGAGTAGGTGCCCCACTCCCTATTGATGTTGCGCAAAGTATTCAAATGATGGGATTTAGGCTCGTACTTTGGGGTTAAAGGTCCGATATTTTGGTCTTAAGTGCTGCAAAGTATTCATAACAGGGGAGTTGATCTTTCCTGTAGGTGTCAAGAAATGATGGCTCTCCCGCCACGTCTAATCTGGAGTGGGATTGGATGCTGCTGCCGTATGTGGTCGTTTCTCTGAGCTTGCAACGGCGAAATACAGGGATCCTTCCCCATTCGACTTCGCTCAGGGTCAGGATGACGACATTTTCTGTAGGGATGACGAAATTTCTGTGGGATGACGACATTTCGGTAGAGATGACGATGGTTCGGTAAGCCAGACATGAGTGGCGCCGCAGGCCGGATCTAAATAAGAAGTAGGAGAGTCTTCGGGATGAAGAAGCTGTTGGTGTGTGTTGGATTGCTTGGGGCTGCGATGGCCCTGGCGCAGGATGTAGCGCCGGTGAAGCATGAGGCGAATGCGCTGAATTCGAAGCGGGCGCGGAAGGCTCACTATGTGGTGATGGTTTCGCTCGACGGGTTTCGGTGGGACTATGCAGAGAAGTGGGGCGCGCCGCATTTGCTCGCGATGGCGAAAGACGGGGCGAGTGCGCCGGAGGGGATGCTGCCTAGCTATCCGTCGATTACGTTTCCGAACCACTACACGATGGTGACGGGGCTTTATCCCGAGCATCATGGGATTGTGGACAATGCGTTTCTCGATCCGGCGCGTAATGATGCCGAGTACTACTACAAGGACCATGCGAAGAACAGCGATGGGAGCTGGTATGGTGGGGTTCCGCTGTGGTCGCTGGCGGAGCAGCAGGGGATGCGGTCGGCTTCGATGTACTGGGTGGGGTCGGAGGCGGAGATTGCGGGGAAGCGGCCTAGCTACTGGGTTCCGTTTGACGATAGTTTTGATGATGAGAAGCGGGTGGACCAAGTAATGCAGTGGTTGGGGTTGCCGGAGGCGGAGCGGCCGCACATGATTACGCTGTACTACTCGAATGTGGACCATGCGGGGCATATGTATGGGCCGGATGCTCCGGAGACCGGGGCGGCGGTGAAGCATGTGGACGCGATGATTGGGGAGTTGCAGGAGAAGATCAAGGCTTCGGGGTTGCCTGTGGACCTGATTGTGGTGTCGGATCATGGGATGATCGCGTTCAAAGACCGGAATTTTGTGGCGCTGGATAAGATGGTGGATCTTCAGGGTGTGCCGGAGGTTGGGGACCATCTTTATCCGAAGACCGAGGCGGAGAAGGAGAAGATCTTCGAGGAGCTGAAGGCGAAGGGTGATCCGCGGTTCGCGGTTTATCGGCTGAAGGATTTTCCGGCGCAGTTGCATTATGACGCGAATCCGCGGGAGGGTGATCCTGTGATCGAGCCGCTAGAGGCTGTTCCCGTGACGGTCCATGCGAAGACGGAGGAGATCAAGTCGAAGGGCGACCATGGGTGGGACCCGCGGCTGGTGCCGGATATGAAGGCGATCTTTTATGCGGAGGGGCCGGATGTGAAGCCGGGGGTGAAGGTGGGGACGTTTGAGAATGTGAATTTGTATGACTTTGTGGCTGGGTTGCTGGGGTTGAAGGTGGGGAAGAATGATGGGGATGCGAAAGTGCTGGCTGGGGCTCGGCGGTAAGACTTTATGGTCTAGGGTGGAAAGCCGTGCCATCCGACTGGCTGAACCAGCGTGACGGAGTTATCCGGGCCTATGTGGTAGGTGAAGGTGTAGGGAAGGTCTACATCACCACTAAGATCGAATGACAGAGTACGTTTGGATGGATCGAAGACAGGGTCTTCCATGTTGCTTATTCCGAGCAGGCAACTGTCGATAAGAACAGACAACGTCTCGTGCATATCTGGGGTAAGTGAGACGACGTGCAAGAAAGTCTCGCCTGTCTGGTTGGCTCCGCAATGTCCCTGAACATTGTCAGGATTTGAAATAAACGTATCGGTAAAAATGAGGAGCTTGTTTGGAATCTCCGCAAGAATTTTTGCCTCATAAGGAATAGTAAGGAAGCGTGGATCGGAGCTCTTGTGGGTCAGGATAACTTTCTGGGGTTTACCGGATGGTTTGGTTAGAACGAGAGTAGTGGTGAGGCCGCGCTGATGGATGACTGCGTTGCCGGACTTTACCTCTGGAATTTTGACAACCGGTCGGCCATGGATGGGCTGCTGCGCTTGAACAGAGATTACGAGACTGAGAAGTGCGATGCTCCTCTTATGACTCTTGAGATATTTAAGCATGCGTGCGAGGAGTTTATACTTCCCCTCCTTCACTACAAAGGTACTAAGGGGAAAGTCGCCAAAACTTACTTCGACAGTTGAAGGCGTGCCCTTAAGAAAGGCGGATCGCGCTTCGCGCGATTGCCCACTCATGCGCCAAAAACGCACATGAATGGGGCACCCAAGATCTGGGCTGGGTTAGGAAGACAGTCGGGCCCGGGAAAAATACAGGGATTCTTCGCTGCGCTCAGAATGACGACGTTAGGAGACAGAATGAGAGGGAAAAAGAGAAGCCCGAGGGTCGGCCTCGGGCTTCTTTTGTTTGGTGAGGATTTAGTACTTGGGCATGGATGGGTCGATCTTTTCGGCCCAGGCTAGGATGCCTCCGGTTAGGTTGGAGACGTTGGTGAAGCCGGCGGCTTTTAGGGCTAACGCGGCCTTCTGGCTGCGGGCTCCGGAGCGGCAGTGGATGATGACTTCGTCGTTTTTGTGGGCGGCGATCTCGGAGATGCGGGACTCGATGGAGCCTACCGGGATCAGTGGGGCACCGAGGTTCGCGATGGGGTACTCGTGGGGCTCGCGGACGTCGAGGACGAAGATGTTTTCTTTGGCGTCGAGTTTTTGTTTTAGCTGCTCGACGGTGATCTGGGGGATGCCTTCGACGATGGAGGCATCGGCTACGGCCTTGTCGCGGGCTACTTCGAGTGGGCCTACGGAGCTGGGTGGGGCGATGCCGCAGAACTGGTCGTAGTCGATCAGCTCGGTGACGGTGGGGTTGGTGCCGCAGACGGGGCAGTCGGGGTTCTTGCGCAGCTTGAGGGTGCGGAAGGACATGCCGAGGGCGTCTACGAGGAGGAGACGGCCGATGAGGGGGTCGCCGATGCCGAGGATAAGCTTGATGGTCTCGGTGGCCTGGATGACCCCGACGAGGCCGGGGAGGATGCCGAGGACGCCGCCTTCGGCGCAGGAGGGGACGAGGCCGGGCGGTGGCGGCTCGGGGTAGAGGCAGCGGTAGCAGGGGCCTTGCTCGGTGCCGAAGACGCTGGCCTGGCCCTCGAAGCGGAAGATGGAGCCGTAGGCGTTGGGCTTGTTGAGCAGGACGCAAGCGTCGTTGACGAGGTAGCGGGTCTGGAAGTTGTCGGTGCCGTCGGCGATGACGTCGTAGTCCTTGAAGATCTCGAGTGCGTTGGCGCTGGTGAGCATGGTGTTGTGCTTGACGACGTTGAGGAAGGGGTTGAGGCCCTTGAGCATGATCTCCGCGGAGTCGACCTTGAGCTTGCCGACGGTGGCGGTGGAGTGGATGATCTGGCGCTGGAGGTTGGAGGAGTCGACGGTGTCGAAGTCTACGAGGCCAATGGTGCCTACTCCTGCGGCGGCGAGGTAGAGGGCGAGCGGGGCTCCGAGGCCTCCGGTGCCTACGCAGAGGACCTTGGCGGCCTTGAGCTTCTGCTGGCCTTCCATGCCGACCTCGGGCAGGATGAGGTGGCGGGAGTAGCGGGCGATCTCCTCGTTGGAGAGCTTGGGGAGCTGGATGGTTTCTTCGATGGCTGTGGGCATATCTTTCCTTAGCTTAATTCTAGATGCTTTTGGGGCCGGAAGGGCTCAGGGCCGTTCGTTTGCGATAAGAGTCTTTTCTTCAACAAAGCAGCATAGAAATTGATTCACCCTTTGGTTGTAAGAAATGCAATCAGCATTACGGTAAAGACGTTGACCCCTAACGAAACAAGCGTTCGCTCCCTCTTTTGTGCGAAGTATGCGCCGATGCCGCTTAGGAACGCGAAGATTAGGCCTGCATAGAAACAAAACTCAGAGCCAAATGCGAACCACTGGGGAACCGTAGGATAAGCAATTCCCTTTGCCAGTCCTATTGCAGCAATTATCACGAAGACTACGAGATTCGATATCGCAGCTAGCAAAAGAAGCGAACCAACGCTGAACTTGATCGACTGGGAATGAGCCATGCTCTAAGAATAAAGGGGAGAGTCAACAGCCGCCGGCGATGGAGGGGATGATGGTGAGTTCGTCGGAGTCGGCGACGGGGGAGTCTTCTTTGGCGGGGAGGTAGCGGATGTCGTCGTCGTTGAGGTAGACGTTGACGAAGGAGCGGAGTTTGCCCTCGGGGGTGAAGAGGTGCTGGCGGAGCTCGGGGTAGGTGGTGGTGAGCTGGGTGAACACTGCGCTGATGGTCGCGCCGGGGATGGCGACGGTCTCTTTGCCGTCGGTGTAGGCGCGCAGCGGTGTCGGGATGTGGATGTTCATTCTTGTCCTTTCTGGGTGGATGCGGCTTCTGCGATTTCTATTTCGATGGCTTCGTCGTGGAAGTTTTTGTCGTCTTCGGTGATGCCGAGGAGGAGGAAGGAGTTGGTAATGGCGGCCTTGCCCTTTTCGACGGCGGTGATGACGTAGGAGCAGCCGAGCCAGTGGGCTTCGGCGAAGTCGGTGGGGGACCACTGGGCGGGGTGGTCGGGGTGCGAGTGGTAGAAGCCTACGATGTCGAGGCCGAGGTTGCGGGCCTGGCGCTGGATTTTGACGAGCTCCTGCGGGGCGATGTTGTAGCGGTTGTGTGCGGAGTCGGTGCGGGTGTTGCCGGCGCGGACGATCTGGTGGACCGTGTTGCCCTCGACGCCGTTGCTTTTGCCGAGGAGGACGCCGCAGCACTCGTTGGGGTAGGTCTCTTCGCCGTGGGCGCGCAGAGCTTCGTAGTCGGCGTACTGGATGGTTAGCATGTGTGGGTTACTCCTCCTGCCAGAAGCGTTCGCTCATGTATTTTTCGGCCGAGTCGCAGAGGATGGTGACGATGACGGCCTCGCGTCCGGCTGCGGCTTCCTGTTCGGCGACTTGCAGGGATGCGGCTACGGCGGCGGCGGCGGAGATGCCTACGAGGAGGCCGTGGTTGCGGCCGAGATTGCGGCACATGGCGTAGGCGACCTCGGTGTCCATGTCGATGTTGGCGTCGGCGAGGTGGGCGTCGTAGATTTTGGGGACGATGGCGGTGGCCATGTGCTTGAGGCCTTCGAGGCCGTTGAAGGGTGAGTCGGGCTGCATGGAGATGCAGCGGATGTTGGGGTTCAGCTCACGGAGGCGGCGAGTGGTTCCCATGAAGGTGCCTGAGGTTCCGAGGCCGGCGACGAAGTGAGTGATCTGGCCTTCGGTCTGCTCCCAGATTTCGTTGGCGGTGGTGCGGTAGTGGGCGCGCCAGTTTTCGTCGTTGCCGTACTGGTCGGCGTAGAAGTAGCGGTCGGGCTCTGCGGCTACGAGTTCGCGGGCTTTGCGGATGGCGCCGTCGGAGCCGTCGGCGGGGTTGGTCCAGATGACTTCTGCTCCGTAGGCGGCGAGGTAGCGCTTGCGCTCGGGGGAGACGTTGGAGGGCATGCAGAGGGTGACGGGGAAGTTGAGGGCGGCGGCGAGCATGGCATAGGCGATGCCGGTGTTGCCGCTGGTGGCGTCGAGGAGGCCTCGTTCTTTGCTCAGCAGGCCGCGGCTGCGGGCGTCGGTGACGATGGCGGAGGCGGCGCGGTCTTTGACGGAGCCGCCGGGGTTGGCCCACTCGGCTTTGCCGAGGATCTGGATGTTAGCGGCGAGGCGGTCCTGAAAGAGATTGAGGCGGACCAGAGGCGTGTTGCCGATGCGTTCGAGGATGGTGGTTCCGAGCGATTTTGTTGTGGTCAACATGCTTTGCTTTTTTCTGGTTCTCGGGTTTGACGCAATGCCGTTTGAAGGAGGTCGGCGGATGTGCGACAGTTAATTGAGTCTAACGTATGGCACTTATGGCAAAAAAGACCCCACAGCGAAGCTTCAATGATGTTCTAGCGGTTCTCGGCAGTCAGAGATTCGATGTTGCTCCGGCACATGACGGTGCAAAGCGTGCATTTCAGGTGAGAAAGTATGGGTGTGCGGCGGAGATCGCCCAGACCGCCGATGGCAAGGTGGAGGTGCTGGCTCGGCCGGGCTGGGTGCTGAATGGGGAGATTTCGCGGCTGCTCGATCGCGGATACCAGAAGTTCTTGAAGAGCAGCAAGTTGGAGATTCCGGCCACGGCGGACCATCTGCGGGCGATTCATGAGTTCAGTGAAGAGCTGAAGGAAGCGACTGGGGCTACGAGCCTTTATAACGAGGCTTTGGGGACTACCAGTGATGTTTATCACTACGATCGGGTGAAGGGTCGGGCGTAGATCGATCGCGCTTCGCGCGACCCACTCATGCGCAAAAGCGCGCATGAATGGGGCACCCGCACCCTGCCCCGGCAGGCATTCCAGAATGGGTGGGTTAGTGCTGGATGTTGTAGATCAGGGAGATCAGCCCTGAGCGATAAATCTTGTGGCTGGACAGGGTCAATTTGGTTTGTTGTGCGGAAGGGGGCAGGAGTGGAACTCCTCCGCCCAGCAATACCGGTATGATGTGCACCTCGACCGTGTCCACTGCGTCCATCTGCAGCAGAGAATGAAAGAGTTCGCCGCCTCCCATCAGCCAAATATCTTTGCCGTTTTGCGCGCGTAATGTTTCCATCCAACCTTGGTTCAACTCGGAGAGGATGATCACTTCCGGATGGTCTGCCTGTTTCAGAGTTCTTGAGACGACGAACGTCTTCATTCCCTGGAAGGACACCTTGCCTAGTCGCACAATCGCGGCTTCGTAGGTGCGACGTCCCATGAGCAATGTGTCGAACTGCGCCCACATTTCAGCAAAATTGACGTCCGGATCGATCGCAATCCAGTCCGCCTCACCGTTCGGTCCGGCGATATAGCCATCGAGACTCATCGCGACCCCGTAGCGAATTTTTCTCATCGCTGGTGCCCCCTCATAATGGGAATCCGGCTTCAGCTGCGGGAACAAAAAATGGCGATCCGGTGCGCTTCTACGGGGCCGAGTGCCTCGAGCCACTGCTCTTCGGCGATGATTGGCGTGCAGGGGCCAAATGCGCAGATTCGAATCTTGCGGCTGGCGGCTTCGCGTCGCAGCGAATCGAGAACCGTGCGCAGAATGGTGCCGATGAAGGGCGTGTACAGGTAAAACACTGTGCCGCAGGACAGATCCGCCGCCCGCGCGTCCTGGTGGATAAACGCTACGTTGCTCAGTTTTAGAGTCTGAGCGCTTTGGCGGGCGCAATCGACATAGGCCGCCTCTAGTTCGATTCCGATGCTGCGGGCGCCCGTGCAGATGGCGGTCAGCAACGGAACGTGACCTATTCCGGAGCCAAGATCGACCAGCACATCCCGTTCGGTAAGTGCGGTACGAGCAATCAGATCGAAGATGTGGCGCGCCGGGGTCGGCTGATAAAACACCATCTCTGCCGGCAACTGGACGAGGCCGGCAGCGGGTTGTTCGAACTGCAAGACTCCGGTGACCAGCTCGTCGAGATAATCGTAGCCTTCGCCGTTGGAGAGACGGATCGCGTCGTCAGCCTGATTTGATTGATTGGCTACCCTTTGAAGCAGCCTGTAGGGCCCGGCGACATGCTGAATGTCGCGGCGGATGGCCTGGTAGAGCTCGAAATTGGCTCGCTCCAGCTTGGTGTAAAGCGCTCGGACTCGGGGATAGACGTCCGACTGGGTGCCGATGGACGGTAGGTGTCCCTTCAACTGTTCCTCTGGGAGATAGGCGTCGAGGCGGTCAAGCGCTTCGATGCGCTGGCGCAGCCGATCGGGTTCGTCCAGCGAAAAATCCTGTTCCAGTTTTCCGATTAGAGTTTGCAGGCCACGCATCATCCGTTGAAGCTTCCTCCATTACTGCGCCATAGTGTCGCCGGAATCATTTTAGAGTGAGAGCGAGAGAGTGGTGGGGGACTTAGCGGAGGCGGTTTTGTTCGCGCTGGAGCTCGCGGTAGGCTTCGCTTTTGCCTATGCCCCGGTCGCGGGCTACTCGCTTGAGGGCGTCTTTTTCGGTTAGATTTTCGGATTTCATCAGGGCGGATACGGCTTCGGCGATGCTGGTGCTGGGGGTTGTGGATTGCTGCTCGGCGGGGGTCAGCATCAGGACGATTTCGCCGCGAATGACGGGGCGGGCGGTGAGTTCGGCGTGAAGTTCGCTGACGGGTGCGCGGAGGAACTCTTCGTGGAGTTTGGTGAGTTCGCGGGCGATGACTACGGGCTGGGCGGGGCCGAAGACGGCTTCGATGTCGGCGAGGGCTTCGAGGATGCGGTGGGGTGTCTCGTAGAAGATGTGGGTGGTGCCGCCGGTGCGAGGGATCTCTTCGAGGAAGGTTTTGCGCTGGCCGGCTTTGGACGGGAGGAAGCCGTGGAAGGTGAAGCGCTCGGTGGAGAGGCCGCTGGCGATGAGGCCGCTGATGGCGGCGTTGGCTCCGGGGATGGGGAAGACGGGGATGCCGGCGTTGATTGCTGCTGCGGCGATCTGACTGCCGGGGTCGGCTATGCCCGGAGTTCCGGCGTCGGAGACTACGGCTATGCGCGCTCCTTGTTTCAGGGCTTCGACCAATTCTTCGGAGCGGCTGCCCTCGTTGTGCATGTGGTAGCTGACGGTGGGGGTGGTGATGCCGAAGTGGTTGAGGAGCTTCTGGGTCTGGCGGGTGTCCTCGCAGGCGATGCGGTCTACGCTGCGCAGGATGCGGAGGGCGCGGAGGGTGATGTCCTCGAGGTTGCCGATGGGGGTGGCGACCAGGTAGAGACCGGGGGCGATCGGTTCGGAGTGTTCCTTGAGTCGGTCTGTTTCGTGGTCGGAGGGCATTATGTCTGATGAATCGATTTTCCTTTTTTAGGATGGCGTGCTGTGGGACAGGAGAGCATACCTCAGGGGCTAAAGCCCCGCTTTTGTGATGTGCCTGAGAGTGCCAAGGCTAAAGCCTTGGGCTACCCAGAAGCAAAAGCAAGAACGAAGGCGGTCTGTTGGACACTCATTGTTCCTGCTGGCGTAGTCTGCGGCGCTGGTTGAGGAGGCCCATGGAGTGGGCGAGGTTTTGTGGGGTGATGATGCCGATGATGCGGTCGCCTTCGAGGACAGGGACGATCTGTGCGCCGGGGCCAGCCATGATGCGGCGGAGGGTTTTGACGAGGGAGTCGTCGGGCTGGGCGGTCTGGAACGAGCGGGTCATGACGCCCTGGACGTAGCCGTTACCCTCTGTCTGGAGGGCTTCGACGATGCCCTGGCGGGAGACGGCGCCGACGAGGTTGCCACCGCGGACAACGGGAAAGACATCCTGCAGGGTGTGGACGGAGCGCTGGAGTGCGTCTTCAAGCGTGTCAGAGGCGGAGAGCGTGCTGAACTGCGTCAGCATGACGTCGCGCATACGGACGGCGTCTACATCGGCTTGCAGCAGGAGGCCCTGGTCTTCCATGTGGGAGCCGATCATGACGAAGGCACCGAGCATGACGAGCCACATGTTGGGAAGGATCACACCGGCGATCATCAGACCGAGAGAGATGATTTGCCCGAGGCCGGCGGCTGCGCGTGTGCCTTTGAGAGCACCGTGGGCCTTGGCGAACTCGCCGCGGAAGACACGGCCGCCATCGAACGGGGAGGCCGGTAGAAGGTTTACTGCGCCGAGAAGGAGATTGATCCAGACGGCAGCGCGGAGAAGGCGCGATGGAGTGACCCAGGGGCGCTCGAGGAGATTGATTTCGGGCGTGATCGCCATGATCATTGCGGCGAGCAGAAGGCCAAAGCCAATGTTGGCAATGGGACCAATGACTGCCATGCGCTTTTGCAAACCTGGGGCGGCGGCGCGCTCGGTGGTCTCGGGAGTGGCAAATGTCAGCAGGCCGCCGGTGGGGAGCAGAAGGATGCTGCGGAGCTCGAGGCCATACCAGGCAGCGGCGATGGCGCGGGCGATCTCACGCACGATTACAGCGGAAAAGAGAATCATCCATAGTGCGAAGCCGCGCCCGCCTGTTGCGCCGGAGACCGAGGCGTAGCTGGTCGAAAGCACAATTAAAAGAATGAAGAAGGTGTGGATTCGAACATCCACGCCGAGAAACCTGCCGATAGGAAAAGACCACCCACGCATGCCTATCATTGTATGCGCTGATCGTCATACCATCAGAAGATGCGTGTCATAGCGGGAACTTATCGATCACGGCAACTTACGGCTCCCAAAGGAATGCAGACGCGCCCGACGAGCGACCGGCTGCGGGAGACGCTGTTTAATATTCTTGCGCCGCGGCTGGATGGCTGCGGGTTTGTCGATCTGTATGCGGGGACAGGGGCGGTTGGGATCGAGGCTTTGAGCCGAGGGGCGGCCCATGTCTGGTTTGCTGAAAATGCTGCGCCGGCGTTGGCTGCGATGCGGGCGAATTTTACTGCGCTGAAGATTGAGCGGGGATTCACAGTGGAAGATCGCGGTGTTGGCGCTGTGTTGCAGCGTTTGGGTAAGCTGACGCAGCCGATCGATGTGGTCTTTGTCGATCCGCCGTATGAGGCAGAGGCGGAGTACACGGGGACGCTGGGGTTTCTTGGGAGTGCACGGGGGCGGCAGATGCTTGCGGCGGATGCTCTGGTGATTGCGGAGCACGGTAGCAAGGCGAAGCTGGCGACGCGCTATGGGGCGCTGGTGCAGGTGCGCGTTGTGAAGCAGGGGGATGCCGCGCTTACTTTTTTTGCGTTCCCGGCGGAGGAGAAAAGCCTCCCCCCTGATGCTGGCCAGTGAGGAGATCGAGGGCGAAGGGAACTTCTTTATCGGTGAGGAGATTCCAGCCGGTTCCGTGGAGCGTGGTTTCGGCGACTTCGGTTATATGGATGCCTTCCCAGCTTAGGCGCGCGGACTCCCACGCCTGACCTTGTGGGCCCCAGGCGACGATGGAGTGAAAGCCGATGAAGAGGATCAGGTTGTTATCTGGCAGAGGGCGCACTTCGGTGACCGGCTTGAGCGCGATGTGGGTGCAGTAGTCGGGGTAAAGCGTGTCGATGATGTAGGCGTAGCCGCCTGCTACTGCGCAGAGCTCCTGCGGGTTGGGGCAGGCGAAGATGCCGGTGGGCATGGATGGGTTGGTGAAGCCCAGGGCGCAGGTCGCGAGGAAGGTG
This sequence comes from Edaphobacter sp., assembly GCA_035566575.1. Classification (GTDB taxonomy): domain Bacteria; phylum Acidobacteriota; class Terriglobia; order Terriglobales; family Acidobacteriaceae; genus Edaphobacter. The sequence goes on along the minus strand of DATMQZ010000017.1, from coordinate 4,574 downwards.
CCTCCGGCTGCGGGCCGGACGAGTAGCTGGAGTGCTCCTCGGGCGAGTGCGTCTTCTTCTCCGGCGATTTGTTGCGGGTAAGTGAACTGGCGTGCGGGGGCTATGAGGGGGGCGGTTTTTAGGGCGTTTGCCGTCCAGCTATGGGCAAACTCGGGAACAGCCGTGGATTTCGACCTTATGTGACGATCGACCCACTCACGCTGTTCTAATGTGGCGGGAACGGGGCATCCGCGGGAGGTTGCGATCTGTAACCACGCGCTTTCAGGTGGGATTCCTGAGCGGATCAACAAACTGGCTGCCGTGACGGCTGAGCGGCCTATACAGGCGCGGCAGTGAATGCCTACTCGTTTGCCGCTAGCGAGATGGGCTTCCAGATTAGACAGGAATGCATTGAATCGGAGCTTGTCAGGGGGGATGTCACCATCGGGTATTGGGAAATTGATGAAGAGTAGGCCGGCTTGCTTTGCCGACGTTTCTTCCTCTGCCAAGCCCAGATACTGCGCCTCGCCTTTCTGGAGCATGGATACAACAACATCGATGCCCGCTTCTCGAAGAAACAGCATCTCGGTATCGAGTGAGTTGCCGCCGATGGGTCTGGGTACGATGGCCAGTTGGGCGGTTATCCAGTAGGGAAGAGCGATCATAAACGGATTGCGTCCAGGGCCTGACCGATGTCTTCGATGAGGTCTTCGATGTCTTCGCAGCCTGCGCTTAGGCGGATGAAGCCTTCGGCGATGGTGTCGCCTCCCCAGCGGGCGCGGCGTTCAGCTGTGGTGGTGATGCCGCCAAAGCTGGTGGCGTCGGTGAGGAGCTTCGATTTTGCGAGGAAGGTTTCCGCGGCGGTTCTGTCGCGGAGGATGAAGCTTAGGACGGGGCCGAAGTAGCGCATCTGCTTACGCGCGATGTCGTGGCCGGGGTGAGTGGGCAGGCCTGGGTAGAGGACGCTGGTGACTTCCGGGCGCGTGGTCAGGAAGTCGGCGATGCGCTGGGCGTTCTCGCAGGAGCGTTCGAGGCGCAAGGGGAGGGTGCCGATGGAGCGGAGGGCGAGCCATGCCTCCATGGGGCCGAGGACGCCGCCGGTGAGGGTGCGCCACTGGTCGATTTTGGCGAGGAGTTCGCGGTCGCGTGTGGCGACGTGGCCGAGGAGGAGATCGCTGTGGCCGGTCATGGCCTTGGTGTCGGAGGCGACGGAGAAGTCAGCACCGAGGGCGAGGGGGAGTTGGCCTAGTGGCGTGGGGGTGGTGTTGTCGACGGCTACGAGGGCCCCTGCCTTGTGCGCGGCGTCGCAGAGGGCGGCGATGTCGCAGATCTCCATGGTTGGGTTGCTGGGGGATTCGAGCCAGAGAAGCTTTGCGCCTTCGAGGTGCTCGGCCTGGGCGTTATTGCCCGTTGGCGCGAGACGGAGGGTGACGCCCATCTTGCTGAAGTACTCCTGGGCAAGGACGCGGGCGGCGTAGTAGGCGTTCGAGGGAAGGGCGACGGTGTCGCCGGGACGCAGGATGGCTCCGAAGACGGCTGTGCAGGCGGCCATGCCGGAGGCGAAGACGAGCGCGTTGGAGCGATAGCCGGGGCCGGATTCCATTTGGCCGATGGCTTTTTCGAGATGGGTCCAGGTGGGGTTGTGAGAGCGGGCGTAGGTGTAGGGATTGTCCGTGGGGTCGCCGGGGACGTGGTACGGCGCGGCAAAGACCGGGCCGGGGTGGAGGGGCTCGCCTGCGACGGTGTGGGTGAGGGTGGAGCGGATGATTTTAGTGGCGTCTCGCATAGGCAACGGTGTCGATGGTAGCAGGATTAGCGGCTGGAAAAGTGCTCCCAGCCAGCGGGTTCGAGTGCGGTGCGGACGCCGTCGGGAGTGATGAGGGTTATGAGCGAGTGGCGTGAGCGGCGCGGTTTGATGGTTCCGATTCGGGTTATGGGAACGCCTGCGATAGAGGCCGGCATTCGTGTGGAGGGCGGGGCAGTGAAGAGGAGTTCGTAGTCTTCTCCGCCGTGGAGGGCGGAATTTAGGGCGGCGGCAGGGCCTTGTTTCTGAGCGAGCGGATGGATGGGGATGGCGGACTGCTCGATTTCAGCCTGGACAGCGGAGGCGCGGCAGAGGTGGGCTAGATCGGTGGAGAGGCCGTCGCTGATGTCGAGGCAGGCGGTGGCGAGATTGCGCCGGAGGAGGGCTTCGCCTGTTTCGACGCGGGGTTCGGGGTAGAGATGGGGGTGGTTGTCGATGGCGGCGAGTTTGGAGATGCGGCGGCGACGCTTAAGGAGGTTTTCGAGTTCGACGGCGGCGCCTCCGAGCTGGCCGGTGACGTACAGAAGGTCGCCGGGGCTAGCTCCGGAGCGGCGGAGGGCTTTATTTTTTGGAGCGGTGCCGACGAGGATTATGTCCGCAAGTATAAGATTCGCTGGGGATTGGGAGGTGTCTCCGCCGGCGAGGGGTACATCGTGGAGGTCTGCCAGGGCCCGGATGCCCGCAAAGAAGGAGGAGGTCCAGATTTGGCCGGATTTGATGGAGAGCATGTCGGCGGGAAGGGCCAGGGAGAGAAATGCTGCGATGGGGGTGGCGCCCATGGCGGCGAGGTCGCTGAGGCCGCGGGCGAGGCAGCGGTGGCCTACGGATTCGGGGGGATGGCGGTTACGGCGGAAGTGGCGGTCTTCGAGTGTAAAGTCTGTGGTTACAAGTACTTCGGAGTCCGGAGGAGGGTTCAGGATGGCGCAGTCGTCGCCTATTCCGAGGGTGAGGATTTTGCTTCGTGGGGCGGCGAAACTGCGGCGTATCTGCTCGATAAGCGCTAGCTCTCCCATCGGCTTGCGAGATTTTTTCATCTGCTGGGAGCATAAATTGATGGACAAAAGATGGCTAATTTGTGGTACACAGGCTGGTGAAAATGACAGGGGAATTTGGTTGCATGGGTATTGCCCGTTTGTTACCCTCTTAGAGGACGCTCAAGAGAGAACTGCAATTTTGATTGAGAATTAACAATTGCTGAATGGCATTTGTCTCAATCGATTTGCGGGTTGAAAGCTCTCAGAGCCGCGGCAGTCTCGCGGTCAAAATCAGGGCCAGGGTTTTGGATGAGACTCAAAAAGCGCTATTACATCATGTTCGTCAGCCGCGACGAAGACGGCAACCTTAACAAGGTGCCAGTACCCCTTCATTATGCATACATTTTTATAGCCATCGCCGCGATCGGTATGTTCACGATCACTGGATTGGCAGGATCGTACTCGCGCATGCTGATCAAGACGGCGCGGTTCAACCAGCTTCGGCAGGACCACAATGCGCTGCAGAAGGATTATGCGCACCTGGAGAAGGCTGCGCATGAGAAGGACGTCGAAGCGGCTTCGCTGAGCTCTCTCGCGAGCGAGATTTCGGCGCTGTACGGCCTGACGACGAGCAAGCTGGCTTTGCCCATGGGCAGGATGACGGGAAGGGCCGCTCGGGCGCATTCGGCTGCGGTGGCTGAGGCGGTTGAGACGACGCCGCTAACCGACAACACCGCCATGAACGACGACAGCTACTACAAGTCCGTCGATGCGTTTTATGCGCTGAGGAATTCGGCGATGAGCGGAACGGCGACACGTGGTTTACCGACGTTCAGCAGCCCTCGCTACGGCTCGACCGATCCATTTGGCGTTTCGGGGCTGAATGATGAGGATGCGTCGGCGTATGCGCCTTCGTTGTGGCCGGTGATGGGTCCGATTACGAGCAGTTTCGGGCAGCGTGAAGATCCGGTTCTGGGTAATGGCGAAGGCGAGTTCCATAAGGGCATCGATATTTCGGCGCCGAATGGGGTCGAGATTCGAGCGACCGGCGATGGCGTTGTGAAGTCGGCGGCTGTGGCTAATGGCTATGGTCGCGAGGTGATTATCGATCACGGACACGGTGTCGAAACCTGCTACGGGCATATGTCGGGCTTTGCTGTGATGCCGGGACAGACGGTGGTTCGAGGCCAGGTGATCGGCTATGTCGGCCACAGCGGACGAGTCACGGGATCGCATGTGCACTATGAAGTTCGCATCCGCAATACGCCGGTGAATCCACATAAGTATCTGCGGATGACGATGGCGGATCTGGGTGGTGGCGAATCGCCTCTGGCTGCTCCTGCTGGCGTAAAGACTTCGAAGATGACGACGGTGGCTCGGTAAAAACGAAACAATCTGAAATGAATGAAAGGGCCGGCTCTATGAGCTGGCCCCTTTTGCTTGCGGATGGATCAAAAGACAAAGACAAAAGCAGATCCCTACGGGATGACAACAAGAAAAGCAAGTGCGGAAAGATCAGCACAGACAAAACGACAGCCCTAATTCACGACCGAGGGAAGGCATCTACGAGAGAGATGATGCGGAGACTCTTCGTAAGGTCCTCGAGGGTGGCGTTGCTGTGCAGGGTGATGGTCTGTGTGGCGTTCGGCAGGAGGTTGAAGTAGTTGTCGGATACCTCAACTTTGGTGTCGCCGAAGTTGATGTAGACGCTGCGGGCTAGTGTCTTTGAGGACAGTGTGAGGGTGTAGGCTTCGCCGTCTTTGGTGATGGTGTGGGCGATGTCCGCTGCGGGCAGGTGGATCTGTTTTGTGGGGACG
>DATMQZ010000016.1:0-20215 GCA_035566575.1 Edaphobacter sp. | reverse complement strand
GTGAAGGATGGGATTATTGCGTATAAGATTGCGGCTCATGCGGCAGATGTGGCTCGGCACCGGCCAGGTGCTCGGGCTCGGGATGATGCGATCTCGCATGCGCGGTATACGTTCGATTGGGATAAGCAGTTTGCGTTGTCGCTCGATCCGGATACGGCTCGCGGGATGCATGATGAGACGCTGCCGGATGATTACTACAAGGAAGCGGCGTTCTGCAGCATGTGCGGGCCGAAGTTCTGCAGCATGAACTGGTCGAGCAAGGTCGATGAGTTCAATGCGCGGGAACATGGGCTGGTGAAGCCGGACCTGACGCAGATTGTTACGGAGCAGATGGCCCTGCGGGAGCATTGAGCTATAAGTTCAGGAAATGATGAAGGCCGCATCCTTTGTGGGTGCGGCCTTCATCATTTAGCAGTTTCTTTCCTGCTGACTCGGAGTGGAGGCTACGAGTTTTTCCTTTGCGGGAGCCCGGTTGAGGTACGCCCGGCCGGCCGCGAAGATCAAAAGCTAAAGGGTGTCGTTCTCTTCTTTTTCGGAGCGCATGGCGAGAAGTGCAGGAGCGATGATCATAGCGAGAAATACCAATGCAAGGACAAGATCGTGGACCATTGGGGAGTCTCCTTTTTGGCGGCTCTGGCCGTCTTTGAAGTAATCATCGGCCGGGTTACGGAAAGGGGATATCCCCATGTCGGGGTGGGGGGATACAACTAAAGTTGTAGGTGGAAGGGTTTGCCCATAGGAAGGTGAATGATTTGTGTCGATTCACGAGAAGTTTCGCCGCGGGTGGGCGCATGACGCAGTACAAGGTTGATTCTGCCAATGGATAGGAGGGCATACCCCGGGGGCTGAAGCCCGCGTTCGGGTGGGCGGAGAGAGGCCCAAGGCTAAAGCCTTGGGTTACCTAGAAGCCAGGACCAGAGACAGAGAACGGTGCGATGAAGCGCAACCGACGAAAACAATGCAAATGCAAAGGCTAACAGCAGATTTCTCCACTGCGGCGGCAAATTCGCCGCCTTCGGTCGAAATGACGATTCTTGTGGTAGTGGAGAGCTTTCTAAAACGATTCAGCGGGATTCGTCGGCGATCGGGTCATTTTGTGGCGGTTTCGAGGATGGCGGCGGAGCGGTTTAGGGCATCGGCGAGGGGGGCGAGTTGGGATTGGGCTCGTGGGGCGTCGGCGGCTTCGATGCCTTCGTTGACGCCGGGGATGACGACGGCGGCGTAGCCGGTGAACTCGCCGGGGGCGTAGATGGTGTGCTTGAACCAGGAGCGCCGGGGTAGGCCTGCTGGGTTGAGGAGGGCTGCTTCAGCGGCTCGAAGGGACTGGTTGAGGGCGGTGGGATCGGCGGGCGGGTTGGCCTGGGTGGCGCGGATGGCAGCGCCGGCGGCGGCGAAGCGTTTGGCGGCGACGACGGCAGAGGTGAAGTCGAGGGTTAGTTTTTGTTCGGTCGCGCGTTTTTGGGCGGCTTCCAGGTAGCCGATGATCTCTTTGCCGTAGAGCTGGTAGTCGTAGGGGAGGACGTCGGTGTTGGCCATGTGGAGGATTTCGAGGCCGAAGACGCGGGCCTGCTGCTGCTCATAGACGAAGGTGGGGTCGGCGAATTTGGTGAACCAGGTGTAGTCGTCGAAGGTGGAGTGGTAGACGCCGTAGGGCCCGTCGGAGCCGATGTCGGTGGAGGGAACGCCGAGGTGCTGGATGAATGGGGTGTAGTCGGAGCCGGAGCCCAGAGTGCCGATGCGGACGTCGGCGTCGACTCCGCCGGGGTGTTGGCGGCGGCGGTTGGTGTTGGCTTGCTGGTCAGACTTCCACTGGTCGTAGACGGTGCCGCCTTTGGGGCTGGGGACTTCTTTGGTGACCTCGCGGACGAACTGCTTGAGCGAGGGGACGGCGGAGGCGTTGAAGTCGGGGCCGGAGACGCCGACGTCGGTGTTGAAGTAGGCGACGGCGTGGGCGAGGATTTTTTCGTGCTGCTCGGCCCACTCGGTTGAGCCCATGAGGCCTTCTTCTTCGGCGTCCCAACTGCCGATGACGATTCTGCGCTTCGGTTTCCAACCCTGCTTGAGAAGGACTCCGAGGCCATGGACGGCTTCGAGCATGGCAGCGGTGCCGCTGTTGGGATCGACGGCTCCGTAGACCCAGGCGTCACGGTGATTGCCGGCGACGACCCAGTCGTCTTTTTGCGCGGGATCGGTGCCCTCGATGGTGCCGATGACGTCCCAGATGGTGCGGAGGGCGTAGTCCTGCTCAAGATGCATGTGGACGACGACTTTGTGTGCGTCGGTGTTGTTTTCGCCTGCGCCGAGGTGGTAGGTGAAGGGAAGGGCTCCCTGCCAGCCGTGAGGTGCGGCCTGGCCGCCGAGGCACTTGAGGATAGGGGCGGCGTCTTTGTAGGACAGGGGATTGACGGGGATGTTGGGCTGGTTGATCGCCGGGTCAGTGGGTGCGAGGCGCTTAGAGTCGGGCAGGTCGGGAGTGGAGGCTACGCCCGGGGTTTCGGGGTCGCCGGGATAGATGGGGAGGAACTGCACGGAGCCGCGCTGGACGGCGGTGTCGGGGCGGAAGGGACCCTTGGGGTAGACGTCGCCGCGGAAGTAGCCGTCGTCGGCGGGGTCGGAGTAGATGAGAACGCCTTTGGCTCCGCGTTGCTGGGCGATGTAGGCCTTGACACCGCGGAAGTTGGCTCCGTAGCGGACGATGACGATCTTGTCTTTGACGCTGATGCCGAGCTGGTCGAGCTTGTTGAAGTCGGCTAGCTCGCCGTAGTTGGCGTAGACGACCTCTGCGGTGACGTCGCCGGAGGGAGCGGAGCCGTTGAAGGCGGGAAGGATGCGGGGATCGTCCTGGAAGGGGTCGCCGCCGTGCTTTTTGGGGTCGACGTGTTCGGGAGTGGGGCCGGACATGATCTTGTTGCCGGTGGAGTCGAAGGCTTCGATGAGGATGCTGCGGGGCTTGTTGATCCAGACCTTGTAGGGGACGATCTGGGTGTCGAGGCCGGCGGCTTTGAACTTGTCGGCTACGTAGATGGCGGTGGCGTAGTCCTCGGGGGAGCTGGCCCAGTGAGGGGCGGCGGTGAGTGTCTTGAGATGCTCGCCGGCGAGCTTGGGATCGGGGACGGCCATGAAGGCGGCGTCCCACTTGGCCTGTTGGGCGAAGTCGCGGTAGCCGAAGACTTGCGGGGTCTGGGATGAGGCGGTGAGAGTGACTAGGGGAAGCAGGCAGGCAAGAGCGCGGAGATGAGTCAAGTAGGGCCTCAGGATGGGGTTCTTGAGAGGTAGGGTATCGCAGATGAAGGGGATTGAGCGAGTTTTGATGTGATCGCAGAAAGAGAGGAATAGATTATGTGGGGAGGTTTGCGATGCCTGATGCCGTGAAGATTCCGTTGGTGCCGCCTTTTAGTTTGGAGACGGCTGTCGCTAAGGTCAGGGCTGCTGAGGATGGATGGAACTCGCGTGATCCGGGGCGGGTTTCACTGGCCTATACGGTGGATAGCGTGTGGCGTAACCGGTCGGAGTTTGTAACGGGCCGGGAGCAGATCGTCGAGTTTCTACGGCGCAAGTGGGCGAGGGAACTGGAGTATCGGTTGATCAAAGAGCTTTGGGCGTTTGGCGGGAACCGTATTGCGGTGCGGTTTTGCTATGAGTGCCATGATGCGGCGGGGCAGTGGTATCGGTCGTATGGGAATGAGAACTGGGAGTTCGATGAGAAGGGATTGATGAAGCGGCGACATGCGAGCATCAATGATCTAGCGATTGAGGAGTCGCAGAGATTGTTTCGGTGGCCGATTGGAAGACGACCGGATGATCATAAGGGGTTGAGTGATTTGGGGCTGTAGGTTGGTCGCGGTTGTTGCCCGGCGAAGGGATTCCTTGCCGGGCTTTTTCTTTTTGTTGTGTATCAGATGGCGACAGGCTGAGCGCAGAATTTGCAGCGGTGAGCAGCGGCTGGGATCTCGGAGAGGCACTCGGGGCAGGTTTTGTTAGCGACGGCTTCGGGGCCTTTGATGCGGGCGAGCAGTTTTTGCACGGGGAGGACGAGGAAGAAGTAGATGACGAAGGCGATGATGAGGAAGTAGATGACGGCGTTGAGGAAGTTGCCGTATTTGATGGGCGTGTTGTGGATGGTGACGACGAGATAGGAGAAGTCGGGCTTACCTATGACAGCGGCGATAAGAGGAGTGATGATGTCTTCGACGAGAGATTTGGTGATAGAAGCGAAGGCCGCGCCTATGATGACGGCGACAGCGAGGTCGATGACGTTGCCGCGCAGGATGAAGTCGCGAAAGCCTTTGATCATGTTGCCTCCCTGGGTGAAGGTTAGCGTGCTGGAAACATGCAGAGTATACGCCCGGGGTTGCAAGAAGGAATGGGGTTATTGACTGGAGGTGATCCAGCCGGCATAGGGGTAGAGGAGGAAGAAGAGGATCATGCAGAGGGCCATGAGGTCCATGTAGATGAGGAGGAGGACACCGCCGTGGTAGAGGCTCCAGCGTGGTTGCATGCAGCGGATGGTGTCGATGGTGCCGGTGGTTGCGACGAGGGCGGGCACGGCGAGAAATACAGTGGCGCGGTTGTGGGGGAAGTCCGAGAGGAGAAGGGCGAGGCCGAGGCTTAGGAGGACCAGGACACTTCCGCGGAGCAGGGAGTGGTGGCGCGGATTGAGGAAGTTGGTGCTCACGACGCTAGGTATAGGTTAGACCTTGTGAGGCGTCATAGTAACAACCGCAGGTTCCATTCGACTTCCCTCAGGACAGGCCCTTCGACTTCGCAACTCGCAAAATGCGCGAGTTGCCGCGCTCAGGATGACACTTCTACTTCGACCCCATCAATTCTGGACCGTTCTTTAGCAAGCATCCATTTCCGAATTTTTCGCTGGAGTGGTTCTTCGAAAAAATGAAAGACCAGTGCTGAAACGATCAAGACGATGACACAATAGGTGACCGTAAGCGTTGGAGTCCATGTAAGACCAATACTTTCGAAAGCAATTCTCAGCGGGGCATGTAGAAGATATTCTGCGTAGCTGGCCTTTCCCATGAAGACCAATGTGCGATTGGACATAAGTACACATAAGTATTTATCTCCCAGCGCAAAACCAATTACGATTCCAAGCGCGGGAAACAATGTCAGGCCTCCGTGCATGAGAGGGTAAGGAATATGATTGCCCAGCGATGTCATTACCAGCAGAGCGAGAATGGAGGGAATGTAGAGGATATAGCCCCTTCCGCAGAGTATCGAATCTGACTCCTCCAGCCTGCTGAAGCACCAGTAGGCAAGGATGCCATAGAGGAAGAATGGCAGATTCAGTAGTGGGTTGAACATTGCAAAATACGCCAGCAGAGTGCCGGGTTCGCCGGTCGCGGGCAGGTCACTAAATCCTGGTGCACCTTTCACTATGCAGAGAACCGGTACGGCTAGCTCAAGGACGAAGAACCCAATCAATCCCGCCATGAATCTACGCCAAGAAAGACGGCGAAATAACCAAACTCCGAGCACTGGAAAACAGAGATAAAAGAAGGCTTCGTTCGAAAGGGACCATCCCGGACCATTCCACGTGATTGCCGTCCGCGGTACCCACGCCTGGAGCAGCACTCCATTTAGAAAACCAGAGAAGCTTCGCCTCATGAAAAGACTCCTGGAATGTTCCAGGATCGATGGGATAAGCACGACCGGGGCAATACTCACCAATCCGAGAAAGTAGACGGGATAGATGCGAGAGAACCTGGCGACAGCGAACTTTTTGACCGCAACTGTATTCCATGTCCTATCGAGAGGATAGTTAAGCGCGAGGATGAAGCCAGACAGTAAAAAGAAAACGCCAACCCCGACATATCCGCAACGGACAATATTATGTTCGGCTGATGTTGCGGGAATGCCGAACACTGTTGCGGGGCTTAGCGCAGTATCAAGATGTAGGATCACGATCCAACTTGCCAAGAAAAAACGGAGCGAGGTTAGAGGCAACAGTTCTACTCTGGCACGTTTCACTATGCGAGGCTCTCCTTAGCCGTCTCAGTAGTTGCGTCTCTGCATTCGCGCTTGTAGAAGAAACGCGAGTGCAAACAAATGTATTTAAGGTAATCCTCGCAATATATCAGCCGAGACGCGCAATCGGCTTAAAAAACCGGGTAGGGTCCGATGGCTACGTTGAGGTCGCGTTCGAGGTGCGGCTGGTGCGGGCGATGGCGCCCTCGTCACAGAGGCGGCGATAAGCGTGACGCCGTGAGGGACGCGGCGTGGCGGGTGAATGAAGTCTCATTCATACCTATCGGACGTTGAGATTTGTGGGAATGATTTCATTCGGCAATGGCTTGCACGGTATGGGGTTCGCGATTCACGGAGTAGAAGCCTTGCTGTAATGGCAACGCAACAATGGAAGGCTAGTGTCTTCGCTGTCGAACAGCGCCGTTTTTATCTGGGCCTGGGCGCTCTCTTCAAAAAAAGGAGAAACACAGCGATGATGAGAAAGACCGCAACTTTAGGAGTATTCGTTACAGCCCTGGTGAGCACGATGTGCGCTCAAGAGGGTCGCGCGCCGAAGGGCGTTCCGAGCCTGGATCATGTGTTCGTCATCATGATGGAAAACCACGGCTATAGCCAGATTTTGAACAATTCGAATGCGCCGTTTATCAACAAGTATGCGAAGTCGCATAATGTTGCGACAAACTACTTTGCGATTGCGCATCCGAGCCTGACGAACTATCTGGAGATTGTGGGTGGGTCGAACTTCGGCGTGCATACGGACAACTATCCGGACTGGCATAACAAGAACTGCACGACGAATCTGGCATCGGGGATTGTGGCGACCGATAATCCGGCGAGCGGGCTGATCTGCCCGATCTCGGGCGTCGGAAAGGATGCGGCTACTCCGGCGATTGACTATACGAACGAGACTCAGGGGAAGCCGGGTGACATCAATATCGACGGGAAGCAATCGATTGCGGCGGACAAGGATACGATCGGCAAGACGATTGCGGATCAGCTTGTGGCCCAGGGGATGAGCTGGAAGAGCTACCAGGAGAGCATACCGTTGGGCGCCGTCGATACGGTGAACTACAGTGATGGATTCTTCACGAACAACACTGACTTTACGAAGATCCTGCCAGCCCAGAATCCTCCGCTTACGTCGGCGGGGATTGTTGCGCTGTATGCGGCGAAGCACAATCCGTTCGTGTACTTCCAGAGCGTGCAGGAGGGTTGGGACAAGGAGAACAGCCTGAAGAACACGGTTGACTTCGGTGGGCCGAACGGACTCTATGCGGATCTCAGCTCGGGGCATGTGCCCACGTTCTCTTTCATCGCGCCGAACCAGTGCAACGATCAGCATGGACGCGGCAATGCCGGGCCGTTCTGCAACTTTGATCCCACGGACAATGGGACACAGGCTGGGCTGAATCCGGCGCTGATCTACCAGGGCGATGTGACGGTGGAGCGTTTGGTGAATGCCATCCACAAATCGCCAGTGTGGAAGAAGAGTAGGAGCGCGATTGTTGTCGTGTGGGATGAGAACGACTACAGCACGGCTCCGGAGACGAACCAGGTGCTGCTGATTGTAGACACCAGCTACGGCGTTCATGGCGTACAGAGCGACAAACGCTACGACCATTTCTCGCTGTTGAAGTCGATTGAGGCGGCACTCGGGTTGCCTTGCCTAAACCACGCCTGCGATGAGAATGTGAACGTGATGTCAGACCTGTTCAGCAAGGATGGGGATCACGACTGGGACGATAAATAGGTAATGAAGCCGTCCGCTGAGGGAAGCCTGTTTAGCTTCGTTCGCGGACGGCTTTCTTTTTGGTTAGAAGCCGGGTGGGGGCTCGGTGGCCACGTTGAGTGCGTGTTCGAGCGCGAGGCCGGCGCGGGCTATTGTGCCTTCGTCGAAGAGGCGGCCTATGAGCGTAACGCCGTGGGGGACTCGGTGGGGTGCGCTTAATTTTGGGAGCGGGTGGTTGGGGTCGGGGGCCCAGTCGCTGCGGGGTTGGGTGATGCCGACGAAGCCGGCGCGGAGGGTGAGTGAAGGGTGGCCGGTGAAGTTGGTGATGGTGAGGATCTCGTCGCGGAGGGAGGGGACGAGGAGGAGATCGACTTGCGACATGATGCGGGCCATCTCGAGGGCTACCATGCGGCGGAGGCGGTCGGTTTGGACGAGGTCGACGGCGGAGAGGAAACGGGACTGGCGGAAGGTGTTGGGCCAGGCGTCGGGGACCTGGGCTTTGAGCTGATCGACTTGATGGTTGAGGGTGATCTCTTCGAATGCGGCGGCGGCTTCGGCGAAGAGGATGAGGGAGAGGTCGTCGTAGGGCCAGTCGGGGATGGCTACTTCGACTGGCTTCATGCCGAGTCGGGCGGCGGCGGCGAGGGCGGCGCTGTCGACGGGGGTGGCGGGGGCTTCCTTCATCCAGAGAGGGAAGTAGCCTATGCGAAGGCCTTCTACCGAGGCTGTGGCGTCGAAGTCGAGGTGGCTGGGGATGCAGGATATGTCTTGATTGTCGGGGCCGGTGATGGCGTTGAGGACGAGCATGGTGTCTTCGACGGAGCGGGCCATGGGGCCGAGTTTGTCGAGGGACCAGCAGAGGGTCATGGCTCCTGTGCGAGGGACGCGGCCGAAGGTGGGGCGGAGGCCGGTGATGCCGCAGCGCATGGAGGGGCTGACGATGCTGCCTTCGGTCTCGCTGCCGATGCTGAAGGCTACGAGGCCGGCGGCGGTGGCTGCGCCGGGGCCTGCGCTGGAACCGGAGGAGCCTTCTTCGAGGAGCCAGGGGTTCAGGGTCTGGCCGCCGAACCAGATGTCGTTGAGGGCGAGGGCGCCGAGGGAGAGCTTGGCGATGAGGACGGCTCCGGCTTCGTTGAGGCGTTGGGTGACGGTGGCGTCGGCGGTGGGGATGCGGTTGCGGAAGGGTTCGGCGCCGTAGGTGGTGGGGATGTTGGCGGTGTCGAGGAGGTCTTTGGCTCCCCAGGGGATGCCGTGGAGTGGGCCGCGGTAGTGGCCGGCTGCTATTTCGGCGTCGGCTTTCTTTGCTTGCTCGACGGCGTGGTCGGCGGTGAGGGTGATGATGCAGTTGAGCTTGTGATTGAACTGCTGGATGCGGTCGAGGTAGATCTTTGTGAGGTGCTCGCTGGTGAGCTTGCGGGTTTCGATCCAGCGGGCGAGCTTGGTTACGGGGGAGAAGGCGATCTCGTGGTCGGAGGCTGGGAGTGGGCCAGGGTCGGTGGTGGAACGGATGAATTTATTTGCGGTGGGGCCGGAGGGTTCGCCGGGAAGGATGGAGTGGACTGTCGAGTATGGCTGGATGGCGGAGGGGATAGGGAGTTTGCGGGGGCCGGTGCGGCGCTCGTAGAGGGGGGCCATGGCGTTGCGCCAGTTGCCTGCGGCCTGGGCGCGGTCGGCTTCGGTGAGAGGGGCTTGGACTAGCTTTTCGGCTCCGGCGAAATCGGCGGGGGTGACCTCGGGGCCTGCGGCGGGAGCTGTGCCGAAGGCGGGTGGCATGCCGGGAGTCTGAGAGGCGGGTGGGTTTTGTGCTTCGGCGAGGGGAGTGGCGGCGGCAAGAAGAGTGAGGGTGGTCTGGGTGAGGAACTGGCGGCGGGAGTTCTTACTGGACATGAATTGGCCTCTTGGAGGCGATTGTAGATGACGGATTTTTTTCGGCTTGAGGTTCGGCTTGATGGAGGAGAGCGGATCGCTTCGCGATGGCCCACCTTAGCGGCGATAAGACTGCCGCGAAGATGGGGCACCCGAGTCTTTGGCTGGTTGAGAGAGTGCGGTTCGCGCGTGGCGCGAATACCCCACCCTTCGCAAAAAACGCGAAGGATGGGGCACCCGGTTCGTGGCACTTCGTTCGTTAGTCGGGGATTTGCCAGCCGGCGAGGGTTTGGGCGAGGGTGGCTTTGTCGGTGGCTTCGCCGCTGGTTTTGGCTGCCATGTCGGGGAAGGCTGCCTGGACGTCTGGAGATTTGGCCCAGACGGGAACGTCTTCCATTTTGAAGTGATAGGTGACGTTGGTCTCGGGGAAGCCGCTGGCTCCCTTGGCGGGTGGGGTGAAGCTGTCGATGCTGGTGACGGTGCGGTGTCCGTAGCAGAAGCGTGGGGCGTAGCGAGCGCCGGTGGTGGTGGGGGTGAAGCGGCTGGTGTGGACGGCGGATTCGAAGCTAACGTCGAGGAGGAGGGATTTGACGAGGGTGTTCAGCTGCTTCGTCTTGACGGGGTCGGAGGTGGCGTAGGGAAATCTGGTGTCGACGAAGAGGCACTCAGAGCGGTCGATGAAGTGGGCGTTGAGGGCCTGGGTGAAGTTTTCGGGAGTGGCCTTGGTTTTCGAGTTGCAGCCGGTGAGGATAAGGATGGTGAGGGCCATTGTTGCAAGAATTTTTGTTGGGGCGTTTCTTTGAGCGGGTGTCATCGCTTCTCCTGTAGATGTTTCGACTATGTTGGATGCAGCGGGATGGGGAAGCGCAAGGACAACTTTCGGCTAGCGAAGGCTCGTCTAAGCGATGAACCTAAGAAGCAAGAGCCGGGAGATGACGATGCGACTCATCAATGGACTGGTTTTGAGTGTACTTGTTGCGAGTACGGTTTGCGCAAGGTGTCAGGCTCCGGCGGACGTGAAGACCGAAAGACCTATGACAGAGGACGACATTGCGGTACTTCGTCAGGATGTGCAAGTAGAGCGGACTGAGATCATCACGCGCAATATGAATTTTACGGAGGCGCAATCGAAGGCGTTTTGGCCGATCTATCGGGATTATGCCCATGAGCAGCAGATGATTGGTAACCAGAGGATCGCGCTGATCAAAGATTATGCGATGAATCACGACTGCATCGATGATGTACAGGCGGAATCGCTTATTGAGCGAGCGCTAAAGCTGGAGCAGGAAGGGTTGGACCTGAAAAAGAAGTACGTGCCGCGATTCACGAAGGCCATGGGAGCGAGGGAGACGGCGAAGTTTTTCCAGGTGGATAACCGGTTGAATCTGCTGACGAATGTGCAACTGGCATCGTTGCTGCCGATTATTAAGTAAGGCAACGACGAAGTCAGAAGCAGACCCCTGCGGGATGACAAGCAAGAAGAGCAAAGACAACAGCAACCGCAGATCCCCTGCGGGATGACAAGCAAAAGAACAAACAACGGCAACACCAACGACTACCTGCCGCGAGCTAGTTCGGGCCGATGATTTCGTCGGGGATGGGTTCCATTTGTCCGAGTGTGGGCATGGTTTCGAAGACCTTGAGGTTGGACTGAACGTTGGCCCATTGCTTTGGATCTTTTTTGGTGGTGATGGGGGCCAAGGGGTCGGAGTAGAAGTTTTCGATGTCGTGTTTGAGTTGTATGGGGACTGGGGTGGCGGGGTGTTTGGTTAGCTCAGCGAGAAGCTTTGCATAGGTTCTGTCGGTGAGGGGATAGCCGCCGGGTTTTACGACGACGCCGGTGTCTAGATCGCGGTTTGAGATGTAGTGATCCATGCGGTCGTAGTTGGCCATGACGTAACGAAGGGTCTTGAGAGAGCGATTGACGCTGTTGATGTACATGTCCTCGGTCTGTTCCGTTGGACCTTTGATGGCGAGCATCTTGAGGGTGCCGATTTTGGGGACGATGTAGATGAACCCGGCATACATATGGCTCCTGAATCCGGGATGCTTTCTGTATTGCTCCCAGTCGTCTTCGGTGGCTATCTGGACGAGTTCGTCCCTTAGCTGAATGAAATCCGCGCTCGAGCTTTCTGTGGGGAAGCTGTTTTTGTGGAGGATTGTCTCTGCTCGGGCGATGTTGGGAAGGAACTGCCGAACAGCGCGGCGATAGATGCGTATGGAGGTTTCTTTGCTGCCGATGATGTCAGGGAGGTTGAGGCCGTAGGTCTCGTAGAAGGCTGTTCGGAGCAGGGGCATGGGGATTTCGAGGCCGATGTGCTCGAGATATGCGGAGGGCGCGAAGTGGCCTTTGCTGAGCTGATTGATGTCGAAGGCGAACTCGGTTTGGACGTGAGGGTGGGGGCCCTGGGCGTAATTGACGGCGGCACCGTACTTCTTTTCAAGGCCGGGGAATTCTATGGGGACGGCGTGGTTGACGGCGTCGCTGTGTCCGATGGTGTCGCCTATGTAATGAGACAGCGAGCCGATGGCGAAGGCGAGGTCGTTGACGTTCTGGGAGTTGCGGAGGAGGTTGCGAACAAAGTCGCCGGAGCGGACGTAGTGGGTGAGATCGGAGAAGAAAGCGTTCGCGAAGGGATAGTAGCCGAGGTCCTGGATGGCGCTGCCGCCGTAGGCATAGGCTCGGGCCTGTTGGAGTTGGGCCTCGGTGAGGTTAGGGAAGCGTTTGAGCAGGACCGGGCAGATGGAGTGCTTCCACGCGAGGTCGATGATGGTTTCGTGGGTCTGGACAGAGTATGGGACTCCGGGCGTGGCTGTCACGATGAGGACGAGCAACGTTAGGATCTTAAACAACGAGGATTGTGACGGTCTGTGAATCCTGTAGCTCCCCGGTACATTTGCTTGGGCATTGTACGTCCTCCACACTGTACCTTATTGGGTGACTGGAGCAGTGGATGACGGAAACGGCCCGAGTGCAAGGGATGGGGCGGCGAGAGCGGCTGACGCAGTACGTCTTTATGGCGCTTGGAGTGGCGTTGCTGATCTTTGGGCTGAGTCACAGGACCAGGCAATCAGGGTATATTGCGCCGGTGGAGTCGCGTAAGGTTATGCCCGCATTGGAGATGGAGCGGCTGGATGGTGGGGAGTGGAGGCTGGAAGATCATCTGGGGCAGGTGGTGCTGATTAATTACTGGGCTACTTGGTGCGGGCCGTGTCAGATGGAGACGCCGGGGCTGGTGAGCCTGGCGCGGGAGCTGGGACCGAAGGGGCTGGCCGTGGTGGGGGTTTCGATGGATACGGGGGATAGGGCGAAGGTGCGGAATTTCGTGGAGCGGTTTCAGGTTAGTTATCCGGTGGTGTTTCCAGCGAGGATGTCACAGATGGAATTTGGTATGGAGGGTTTGCCCACTACAATTCTGCTGGATCGGAATGGGCGGGTGGCCAAGACGTATGTCGGAGCGGTGCGGCGTGCGGATTTTGAGGCTGACGTGAATGCTGTGCTGCGGGAACCGCACGCCGCTGCTCGATGATGAGATTGACTAGTAGGCGCCTTTGCGGAGGTTGATGCCGTATTCGAGGTAAGCCTTGAGCGCGCTGATCATCTGGCTCCAGCCGAAGCAGTTGCCGTAGGAACCGTCGAGACCTTTCTGTGTCTCGCGCCATCCGGATTCGGAGATTTTGACCAGGGTGTTGTTGGGGTCGAGAGACTCGAAGGTCATCTCTACGGTGGTCTTGTAGCCAGAGGGTGGAGGGGTTTTGCTTTCGGCGGGGTCGGGTGGTTCGTAGGCGTCCCACTGGAGAACGATTTGCTGGTTGGGAACGAGCTTTTTGACGATGACGGGGACGTCGCCGGGGTAGTCGGCGAAGCGCCATGTAACGGTGGCGTCTTCGTCGAGCGGAGCGCTGGCACCGCCGGTGGTGAAGTAGCCGCTGAGTTTGGTGGGATTGTAGACGGCGTCGAAGACCTCGGCGAGGGGCTTCTGGATCTTGGTGTGGACTTGAAATTTGAGTTGCATGGGGTGATTCACCTCGCGGTGGGATGGTGAATTTATATGTTATGTTTTTACAACATGTCAAGGCGAGATAAGCAGGGCGTAGTTTTTAAGGCGTTGGCGGATAACCGGCGGCGGGAGATTCTCGATCTACTACGGGATGGGCCGAGGACTACAGGGGATATCTGCTTGCGGTTTAAAAAGCTGGACCGGTGTACGGTGATGCAGCATCTGGGGGTTTTGGAGGCGGCAGACCTGGTGATTGCAAAGAGGGAGGGGCGAGTGCGGTGGAACTATCTGAATGTGGTCCCGGTGCAGGAGATTTACGACCGCTGGATCAGCCAGTACGCGCGGCCTTCCGTGGAGTTGCTAGCTGCTTTGAAACACGGCCTTAGGTAAGGATGATTCTGAAGGGTGCTGGTGTCTGGAGTCGAAGGATGGGGCGAAGTAGAAGCGTTCGACGGCCATGCAGAAGATGTGTTCGAGTGCGAGGTGGCACTCCTGGATATTCATGGTGGTGTCGGACGGGATGACGATGTTGTGATCACAGAGATCGCGCATCTGTCCGCCGCCGTTGCCGCTGAAACCGATGGTGATGATGTCCATCTCGCGGGCCTGGTGGAGGGCCTTGAGGATGTTGGGTGAGTTGCCGGAGGTGGAGATGCCGAGGAAGACGTCGCCGGGTTGGCCGAGGGCTTCGATTTGCCGAGCGAAGATGGAGTCGAAGCCGAAGTCATTGCCGGCGGCGGTAAGGATGGAGGAGTCGGTGGTGAGAGCGATGGCGCGGAGGGCAGGGCGGTTGGCGGAGAGGCGAACAACGAATTCGGCGACGAGGTGCTGAGCGTCGGCGGCGGAGCCTCCGTTGCCGGCGACGAGGAGTTTGCGGCCAGCCTGCATGGCGTTGGCGGTGATCTCGGCGATGGTGACGATGGTGTCGGCGATGTGGAGATCGGCGAGCGTGGCCTGCATGGCGGCTATGGACTGGGCCAGGTGCTTCTGAACGACGTGCTTCATTTGGAAGGGCGCTCCGGTTGTGGTCGTCTGCTGATCGATAGTCTTTGGCTAGGGTACGGTAAATTTTTGGGATGTCGATGGGAGGGTATCTTGTTAGGGAACAGTTTCATTTGAGAAAGGCTGGGACGAATGCGGATTGGGTGTTGTGTGGGAGTTTTGACTTTGGCGATGAGCGCTGGGGTTCTGATGGGGCAACAGCCGGGTGGGGATGCTTCGTCGAAGACGATTTTGTTGTGGCCGGGAGGGGCTCCGGGGGCGCAGGGGGATGAAGATATCGATAAGCCTTCGCTGGCGGTGTATCTGCCTATGGGGCCGAATGTGACGAAGACCGGAGTTGTGGTGGTTCCGGGTGGAAGTTATCAGCATCTGGCGATGGATTATGAGGGCACGGCGATTGCCGAGTGGCTGAACGCTCGCGGGGTGGCGGCCTTTGTGCTGAAGTACCGGCTGGGGCCGAAGTATCACCATCCGGTGGAACTGGGGGATGCTCAGCGCGCGATACGGATGGTTCGGGTCAATGCAGCGGAGTATGGGATTACGACTGACCATGTAGGGATGTGGGGATTTTCGGCGGGTGGGCATCTGGCGGCGACGGCTGGGACGAAGTTCGACGCGGGGAATGGTTCGTCGCCGGATGTGATTGAGCGGCAGGGAAGCAGGCCGGATTTCCTGGTGCTGGCTTACCCGGTGATTACGTTTGAAGAGCCCTATCTGCACCGTGGCTCGCTGAAGAATTTACTGGGGGATGATCCGGACCCTGCGTTGGTGCGGTCGATGTCTGCTGAGACGCAGGTGACGAAAGACACTCCGCCGACGTTTTTGTTTGCGACGACCGATGATAAGACAGTTCCTGTGATGAATAGCCTGATGTTTTATGAGGCACTGGTGAAGGCGGGCGTGCCGGTGGAGATCCATTTGTTTCAAGAGGGACATCATGGGGTGGGTTTGGCGGCAGCGAATCCGAAGTTGAGTGTGTGGCCGGATCTGGTGATCAAGTGGATGAGGGAGCGGGGGTATGCGGCTCCCTGAAAACAGGGAGTAGGGAGTAGAAAGGCGGGTGTGATGACGATTGCGGAGTTTGAGGCGGCGGATGCTGGGGAGTTGGATGGCGCGCTGCTGGCGCTTTGGTGGGACAGTAAGGGTGACTGGGAGAGGGCGCATGGGATTGCGCAGGATGTTAGTGGGGCGGATGGGGCCTGGGTGCATGCTTATCTTCATCGTAAGGATGGTGATGTGGGGAATGCGGCTTATTGGTATCGGGTAGCCAGGAGAAGCGTCGCGGAGGGGGATTTCAGGAGAGAGTGGGAGGCGATTGCAGGGGAGTTGCTCGCAAGGAAGTAGGAGGTTGGTCTGTGCGCGGATGAGCGAGTAGGAGCGAGGTAGGATAGAGCTTGAAAAGCGAATGTGAATTTCTCGCTTTGTGTTGCGCGTCACCTTGTGTAGATTAATCGCATCGGGAATAAAAAATAGCCGCCGCTTCCACGTTGTCCTGAAGTCAAATTTGTCGTTGACCGCGCAGCCGCGGGAGCGCAGACCTATCTCTCTTTGATGCCTACAAGGTTTTACAACTACTAACTTTGAAACGGGTGATTGAACCATGCGTTTTTCAGCAGTGAAGGTGTTTCTGGTTCTTCTATTTGCGATGATCTTCGGCGGCAGTGTGCTGACCGGATCGGCGGTAATGGCGCAGACGACCGCGCCCGTAACGGGGGCGACCCAGACGGACCGGATTGCGACGCTGGAGAAACAGGCAGCGGACAACGCTACGGCGATTGCTGCGGCGCAGACTTCAGGCGATAACGCGTGGATGCTGGTTTCGGCGGCGCTGGTGCTGATGATGAGTGGGCCGGGGTTGGCGTTGTTCTATGGCGGACTGGTACGGAAGAAGAACATTCTGGGAACGATGATGCAGACCTTCGCTATGATGGCCGTGATTACGGTGCTGTGGGCGTTGGTGACGTACTCGCTGGCGTTTGGCGAGGGGAATGCGTTTATCGGTGGGCTGCACAATGTGTTTCTGCACGGGGTTGGACTGGCGCCCGATGTGAAGTATGCGGCGACGATTCCGCTGCAGACGTTCATGGTGTATCAACTCATGTTTGCGATCATTACACCGGCGCTGATTACGGGCGCGTTTGCGGAGCGAATGAAGTTTTCGGCGATGCTGGTGTTCATGGTGTTGTGGGCGTTGTTTGTTTATAGCCCGATGGCGCACATGGTGTGGGGCAAGGGCGGTTTCCTGAATGCGTCGTTGGGCGGACGGTTTCCGTGCCTGGACTTTGCTGGTGGGACGGTGGTGCATGTGACGTCGGGTGTGTCTGCGTTGGTGACTGCGCTCTATCTTGGTAAGAGGCTGGGGTATCCGAAGGTTCCGATGCCTCCGCACTCGGTGGTGTTGAGCTTTATCGGGGCTTGTTTGCTGTGGGTGGGCTGGTTTGGATTCAATGCGGGATCGGCGCTGTCGGCGGGTACGCTGGCTACCTCGGCGTTTGTTGCGACGCACTTTGGAGCCGCGGCTGCGACGGTGGGCTGGGCTGGAGCGGAGTGGATTCGGCAGGGTAAAGTTTCGGCGTTGGGAGCGATCTCTGGAGCCGTGGCCGGGCTGGTGGCGATTACGCCGGCGGCTGGATTTGTGACGCCGATGTCAGCGCTTTTGATCGGGCTGATTGCTGGTGTGTTCTGCTACCTGATGGTCGTAAAGGTGAAGGCGTTGTTTGGTTATGACGACTCGCTGGACGCGTTTGGAGTGCATGGCGCGGGCGGAACGATGGGAGCGATTCTTACGGGCATTTTTGCCAATAGCGCGATCAACCCGATCTACGGAGCGGGTAAGGCTACTGGACTGCTGGAGGGGAATGCACACCAGTTGCTGAACCAGTTTGTGGGCGTGGCGCTGGCGTGGAGTATTTCGATTGTGGGTACGCTTGTGATTTTGTTCATCGTAGATAAGCTTATCGGGCTTAGGGTGAGTGAGGATGATGAGCGCACAGGCCTGGATCTGTCGCAGCATGGCGAAGAAGGCTACGATTGGGCGCACTAGGATTTGCAAGCTTTGGGTTTTGAGCTTTGAAGAAGGGAATTGGATATGCAGAAGATTGAAGCGGTGATTCAGCCGTCGAAGCTGGACGCGGTTAAGGATGCTCTGGTGGAGGTTGGCATTGAGGGAATGACGATCACCGAGGCGCGGGGCCATGGACGACAGAAGGGACATACGGAGTTTTACCGGGGGCAGGAGTACTCGGTGGACCTGTTGCCCAAGGTAAAGCTGGAGCTTGTAGTGCTCGACGAGATGGTAGACAAGGCGATCCAGGCCATCATGACTGCGGCGCGGACCGGGACAATCGGCGATGGGAAGATCTTCGTGTCGAAGATCGATGAGGCGATCCGGATACGCAATGACGAGCGAGGCGACATCGCGCTCTAACTAGCCTCTGCATGGAGATGGCAGTCGAATCTTGTGGGAACGGGGACGGCGGCTGCTATGCTTGAACTCCCTTTGAGCTAAAGAGACATGCAGGCAAACGAATCCACAGATAGGTTGCGCAGCAGATACCAGCGAAAGATGCTGGAGATTCGCGGCGCGTTCGAGGCAGGCGCTTCGGGATCGGTGACGATCGCGGCGCGATCTGCTGCTGTTGATGAGCTGGTGCGCGGGCTGTGGCAGCAGGCGGTAGAGCAGGGTGGGCGGCTGGCGAGTGGAATTGCGCTTGCGGCCATTGGTGGCTACGGGCGGCAGGAGTTATTTCCTTACTCGGACGTTGATCTGCTGTTTCTGCTGGATGCGCGAACAGCAGAGAAGGACGTTAAAGATGTAATCCGCCGGTTGAACCAGGAGATGTGGGACTGCGGAATACGCGTCTCTCCGACGACGAGGAAGATCAGCGAGTGCGATCGATTTGCAGAAGAGAACGCTGAGTTTACGGTTTCGCTGATGGACCACCGGATGCTTGCCGGGGACACAGGGCTCTATGACAAGCTGGCCGTGCAGATGCTTCCGAAGGTGCTGCAGCGTGAACAAAAGCCGCTGATCGAACGATTGATTGAGCTAACGCGCATACGCCACGCGAAGTACGGTGATACGTTGTTTCACCTGGAGCCGAACATCAAGGACTGTCCGGGTGGCCTGCGTGATGTACATGTATGTGGGTGGCTTTCTGCGCTGCAATGGGTGAGCACGCAGAAGACCGAAGAGAGCGGGAGCAAGGGGCGCAACGGTTCAGGAGCGGAAGACCAGGAGTTTCGACAGGCAGTGGAGTTTTTGCGGCTGGTGCGTTGTTTTCTGCACTATCGTCACGAACGGGACGACAATACGCTCGCCTGGCAGGCGCAGGATGCTGCGGCCAAGGCTGCGATTGGCGTCGCGGGCAATGCATCGAAGGAGATGGATGCGGCCTACTGGATGCGTCTTTATTTTCGCCATGCACGGAGCGTGCAGCGGCGGGTGACGCAGATGATGGAAGCGGCTTCGGCGATTGTAAAGGCTTCACCGAGGCTGCTTGGGCTACGACGCGGTCCTAAGGCCGAGCAGCGCCAGGAAGGCTTTCGAGTGGAGCGCGGCCAGGTTGTGCTGGATGCGGTGACGGAGTCGGTAGAAGATCCGGCGAACGATCCTTCTGTGGTGCTGAACGTGTTTGCAACAATGGCACGGACCGGATGCACTCTGGGCCGTGAGGCGGAGCAACGACTGTCGCAGGCTTTGCCGTTGATGTCTGCCAACCTGGAAGAAGGGCCGGAGTTGTGGCATAAGCTTCAGGGTGTTTTGACCGGAAGATACGCTGGGAATGCGCTGCGCGCGATGCATGCGATCGGGGTTCTGGAGCTGCTGATCCCGGAGTTTCATGGGATCGATGCACTGGTGATCCGCGATGCGTATCACCGGTACACGGTGGACGAGCACACCTTTGTGCTGATCGACACACTGCACGGTCTGGAAGATGCGCAGACGGGAGCGAAGGCGGAGTGGGCCATGCGGTTTGGGGCACTCTTGCGTGAGCTTCCGCATGCAGGCGTGCTGTATCTGGTAGCCCTGTTGCACGATACCGGCAAGGGCAGGAGCACGGGCGATCATGCGCAGGAGAGTGCACGCATGGCGCAGAGCGTGCTGGCGCGGATGGAGCTGGATGCGTACGAGAGTGGCCTGGCGGTGGGTCTGATTGCGAATCACCTGGAGATGTCGGCTGCGTTGCGACGGGACATCTTTGACGCGGAGACCGTGGGTGCGTTTGCGGGCAAGGTGCTGACGCCGGAGATGCTGCGGATGTTAACACTGTTTACCTATGCGGATATCAACGCGGTCCATCCGGATGCGCTGACGCCGTGGAAGGCGGAGAACCTGTGGCGGCTGTATATGGCGACGGCGAATCATCTGGATCGCAGTGTGGATGAGGAGCGGGTGGGGGCTCAGGCTGAGAGTGAGTTGGTGCATCGGGTGGCGTCGTTGTTGCCGGGGCAGCGGGCGGCGGTGGCGGAGTATCTTGAGGGGTTTCCGGAGCGGTATGTGCGGACACGGACGCCGGAGCAGGTGAGGACGCACTTCCTGATGGCGCAGCGTCTGGGGGAAGATGCGGTGCAGTTGGACTTCCGGTACTCGCCTGCGGTGAGTGAGTTGACAGTGGTGACGCCGGACCGGGCGCTC
>DATMQZ010000015.1:0-28921 GCA_035566575.1 Edaphobacter sp. | reverse complement strand
GGGAGAGTCACTCAAATAGGTAAAGCAGCCAGCCCCCTCCAGGAGGTCCGCTGATGCAGCCCCTCCGCAGCTTCGCCTCCGCCGACCGCTTCGTCGCCGAAATCGCCACACCCGGGATCAAGCCCGGCTACGTCCTCATCGGCGACGAAGTCTTCCTCTACGATCGCTGCCGCAAGGCCGTCCTCGCCACGCTCGCCCCCGAAGACTCCCGCGACTTCAGCCTCCACGACCTCGACCTCGGCGACACCAGCATCTTCGAAATCCTCGACCGCGCCCAGACCCCCTCCCTCATGGCGCCCTTCCAGGTCCTCTTCGTTCGCAACTTAAAAACTCTCTACGGCCGCGGATCAAAAAAGGAAGAATTCGCCGCCATCGACGCCTACTTCCGCTCCCCCAACCCGCAAGCCCTCATCCTCTTCGTAGCCGACCATCTCCGCATCCCCACCGACCTCCGCAAGATGGACTATCAGGACAAGGAGCGCTACGAGCGCATCCGCGAAACCCTCGGCGACTGGTGCGGCTTCGTAGAACTAGCCCGCGTCGACGAGAACGACGCCATCAAATGGGTCACCACCACCGCCGAATACCGCAACGTAAAGTTCGACCCCGACGCAGCCCGCGAACTGGTAGACGCCCTCGGCGCCGACATGATGCTCATCGCCAGCGAGTTCGAAAAACTCCTCCTCTACGTAGAGGGAAAAAACCGAGTCACCCTCGGCGACGTAGAAACCATGGTCCTCGCCGCCAAGCAGCGCAGCCTCTACGAGCTCACCGACGCCATCAGCTCCAAGGACCGCCCCCGCGCCCTCCTCCTCCTCCACGGCCTCCTCAACGCCTCCGACGGTGGCGAAGACGCCGCCATCGGCCATCTCTACATGCTCGCCCGCACCTTCCGCCAGATGCTCATCATCTCCGAAAAAAACGTCCGCGACCCACGAGCCATCTGGCAGGTCCTATGGCAGGGCTTCCGCATGCCTCCCTTCGCCGCCGAAGACCTCATCAAGCAAGCCCGCCGCTACAAATCCCGCCGCGAACTCACCCGCGCCATCCGCCTCGTAGCCCGCGCCGACCTCGAACTACGCAGCAGCCCCGCCAACAAACTCCTCGTCCTCGAGCGCTTAATCCTCGACCTCTCCACCGAACCCAAACCCACCCTCTACGAACCCTCCCACCAGTTCGCCATGGAGTTGTGATACTGTTGGCTTCAAAACCATGTCCAAAAGACTCTCACCCGCAGCTACAGTTGCGTTGAAGGAAGCTCTTTGTGCTGTTTATTGGTACAAGGCAGATCTTCGAAGCTTTTTACAGCAATGTCTTGCAAAACCACGACTCATCGCACAGCTTGACTGGTCAGCTTCTTATAAGAGACAAATTGTTTCTGACCTCATCGACATTCTCGCGGCTCAAGATGATTCTTACTTGGCCGAATTGACTAGGCTCTGTCATGAAGTTTGCTCTATTAAGAAATTCCCGCACCTTGAGCAGCTCGACGGCGGACGTGAAAAAGCTGCGCGGGCAAAAGCTGCGGTTGAACAACTGAAGGCGTTGCTCGAACCCCACGAAGAAATCAAGAAAGAACAGGACGAAATTACAACACGGCAGAAGCGTATGTCTGAGAAACTACAAGCGAATTCTGCAGTTCGGCAGAAACTTGAAGACATTAAAAATCGTTATATGGCGTTAGTCATTTCGTCAAACGCGCAGACCCGAGGCTTCGAACTTGAGAGAGTGATGTATGACTTATTTGAATTATTTGATCTAGATCCAAAAGCCTCTTTTAGGAATACAGGCGAGCAACTCGACGGAGCTTTTTCACTCGAGGCAACTGACTTCCTGTTCGAAGCAAAATGGCGTCAAGACCCTTCAAGCGCTAGTGACTTAGACTCCTTTGCAGCTAAGATCCGTCGCAAACTTGAAAATACCTTAGGAGTCTTCTTATCAATCAATGGCTTCACTCCTGATGGAGTCCAAGCACATGCCTCGGGCAGCATTGTGCTCATATTGATGGATGGAGCGGACGTAATGGCGGTGTTGGAAGAGCGAATCGATTTCGTAAGTTTGCTGCTTCGCAAGAAACGCCACGCGTCAAGCACCGGAGATATTTATCTTCGCATTCACGAGATCCTTAGCTAGATCGACGACATTACGTTAGGATGTGCCGGGTGCCCCACATCTCGATTTTGAGATGTGGGACATCGTCCAAAGGACGACCGCACTCTCCAACGCCCAGAAACTACTCCGTGATCACCCGATCAGCCCACTCAATCAGTGACACGAATATTGTCGGATTGCCAAACTTCGCTCCATAGTTGTTCAGATCCGCTTCAGTCACACCCCTCGCTCGGGAACACGCACCACAAGCGTAGATCTGGACATGCTTCGCGGCGAGCTTATCCAGCGTTTCGCCCACAGGAGGCCAACCGATGGGCATGACCGCGTTGGCGAGCGTCTTTCGCATCAACACAACCGCCTCCCCCAACAGGAAAATCTGCACTTCGTGTCCGGCTTCCGTGAGTGCGAGCCCATGCGAGAAAGGAAACGACGCCTTGGTTGGATCGTCGGAGCCCCACGCGCTCTTCATCAGGATCTTGAGCGGCTTGTGCGTAGCTTGTCCCTCGAGAGAACCACCAGCCAAAGCGAAAGGCAAAGCCGCCAATTGCGCAAATCGTGACAGAAATAGACGCCGTACCATGAGTTCCTCCTTAGGTGGAAGAATCTTACGCCGGGTGCCCCACATCTCGACATCTAAGATGTAGGACGTTCTTCACACACATGCGGCGCCAATCATTCGCATGTCGTTTACACAGCTTTAGGCCCTCTCGCCTCTTTCGCCTTGCGCAGAAACGTCATCGACACATAAGCCCCAACCCAGGATCCCGCAGCCGCAAAACACACATAGGCCCAATTCTTCGTATAACTAATAACGGCGAACGCCGACAGAAGATACCAGACACTGCTCCAGGTAGCAGCCGGCACGCGCCGTTGCGACGATACCGCCGAATTGAACATCACATACACTGCATCCGTGGCGGCAGTGGATAGCGACACACCGAACGCCAGCCAGGGATCAAGGTGCACCATAATCCATACCTCCTCGATAATCTTTTTGCGGGGAACCAGTCTCATCTTAGCCAAAACCCGTGTAAACCATGCCAGAGCTACCCGACATCACCGCCTACCTTTCGGCCCTTGAGCCACGCATCGTAGGCCAACCCCTCACCCACATCCGCATAGCCAGCCCATTCCTCCTCCGCACCGTCCAACCCCACATCGAAGAAATCGAGGGCCACACCGTCAAGTCCCTCCGCCGCATCGGCAAACGCATCGCCATCGAGTTCGACAACGGCCTCTGGCTCGTCCTGCACCTCATGATCGCGGGCCGTCTCCACTGGCGCCCCGTCGGAACCAAACTCGGCGGCCGAAACAATCTCGCAGCCTTCGACTTCCCCAACGGCTCCCTCGTCCTCACCGAAGCTGGATCCAAACGCCGAGCCTCCCTCCACCTCTTCTCCAACGAAGAAGCCCTCAAAGACATCGACCCCGGCGGAATCGACGTCTTCACCACTGACTTAGAAGGCTTCCGCACCGCACTCGCCGTAGAAAACCGCACCCTCAAGCGAGCCCTCACCGACCCACGCATCCTCTCCGGCATCGGCAACGCCTACTCCGACGAGATCCTCCACGCCGCCCACCTCTCGCCCATCCAACTCACCCACAAACTCACCGGCGAGCAGTGGCAGCGCCTCTTCGCTGCAACACGCGAAACCCTCCAGCTCTGGATCGACCGTCTCAATACCGAAGCCGCCCAAGCCTTCCCCGAAAAAGTAACCGCCTTCCGCAAAGACATGGCCGTCCACGGCCGCTTCGGCCAACCCTGCCCCACCTGCGGCCAGCCCATCCAGCGCATCCGCTACGCCGACAACGAGACCAACTACTGCGCCGACTGCCAAACCAACGGAAAAGTCCTCGCAGACCGCAGCTTGTCGCGTCTGCTCGGTGCAGACTGGCCTCGCACGCTCGATGAACTCGAAGCTTTAAAGAAGCGTTAAATTCCAGAAATCAACACCGTTAACACCCGCTCTATGGACAGATTTCAAACGCCCAGCCGTCTCTATTAAGCCCAAAGTCCATCTGGACTCCCCTCATCGCCCGGCGTATGATTCCGGCCCATGAGCCAACCTGATATCCAATCCACCGACACCTACTACTTCAGCGTGGTGCATTACCATCCCATTGCCGTTCTGATCGCTCTCTTGCTGGCCGCGCTTATCGTCATCATTCCTTACTGGAAGATCTTCGGTAAGGCTGGCTTTCCACGCATCCTTGGCATTTTCATGATCATTCCTCTTGTGAACCTGATCCTACTTTATGTTCTGGCCTTCTCTCGATGGAGGGTCCTCCCATCGCAAACCGAGAACCAATAGGCGAAGCAAACAAATCGCGTCACTTGACTTAACCTGAGAGCAAAAGGGGCCCGGCACAGACGCCGGGCATTTTCATTGAGCAGACAGCCACATCGAAGTAAGACCTTAAGCCATTTCATTCGAATACTTTAGGACTTTTAAGTAGGGAGAGGGGGTACTATCATACAGTCGAGCCAACACCCTCAATCCGCGAGCGAGGACCAGTTACCAATGGACCTTCACCAACCGACGCTGGATAGTCCCCATAAAAATCT
This sequence comes from Edaphobacter sp., assembly GCA_035566575.1. Taxonomy (GTDB): domain Bacteria; phylum Acidobacteriota; class Terriglobia; order Terriglobales; family Acidobacteriaceae; genus Edaphobacter. The sequence goes on along the minus strand of DATMQZ010000015.1, from coordinate 24,243 downwards.
CTGGAAGCAGATCACCCTGTTCCTCCTGACCCTTGGCATCGTCGTCATCTGCATCCTCATTCTCTATCCATTCCTCCCCGGCATCATCGGAGCCATTGTTCTCGCCGTCATTACACAGCGGCCCTACATCTGGCTTACGCACAAAATCAAAAACCGCAATCTCTCCGCCGGCGTCGCGGTCATTCTCGTCATACTCAGCGTTATCATTCCCAGCTTCTTCCTTGTGCAGGACCTCGTTCAGGGCACGAGCACCATGGTCATCTTTCTCCGCAGCGACGTCCCCCAACAGACGATCACCGGCTTTCTCATCAAATATCCGACCATCGCCGCTGACATTCAAGCCGTCTCAAACAACGTTGATCTACAGAGCGCCATCCGTTCCATCACAGCCTACCTCGGTGGCATGCTCACTGGCGTACTCGGCTATTCCTTCGGAGCCCTAACCCAGCTCGTTATCATGCTCTTCATCCTCTTCTTCCTCTATCGCGATCAAGAGATGGCCATCGCCTTCGCTCGTTCTGTCCTGCCCCTGAGTGACGACGAAACCGGCGAGTTGCTCGAAAGCCTGCGACTCACGATCTATGCAACAGCGCTCGGTAGGCTTGCTCTCGCCGCCATTGAAGGCGTACTCGCCGGCGCTGCCTTCTGGGTTCTCGGCGTTCCAAACACAATGCTATGGACACTTGCGACTGTCATTGTCGGCATACTCCCGGCCATAGGCGCCAGTGTCGTATGGATTCCTATCGCTCTCTTCCTCGGATTCACAGGCCACTGGGGCAAGGCCGCCCTGCTCGCGGCTTGGGGAATTGTTGTCATCAGCAGCATCGACAACTTTCTCTATCCCGTGCTCGTAGGCTCCAAACTCAGCCAGCACACCGTCGGCATCCTGCTCGCGATCCTCGGCGGCGTTGTCATCTTCGGCCTCTCCGGTGTGATCCTCGGCCCCCTGGCCTTCACCATCGCCTCCACGCTCCTGGACTTCTGGCGCAGACGCAACAACGCCCTCCCTTCCCACGTTTCACCCTAACCTTCAAAGACCATTTCCTCCCAGTTGACAGCCCCTCTACAGAGGCGAACACTTATCTATTGGAGGAACCAACCTCTCTTTATGAAGACTGAAACGGCTACCCCCATCGCAACCCTCACAACCCCTCCAACAACCAACAAGCACCTCATCCGCTGGGTCGAAAAAATGGCAGACCTCACCCAGCCCGATCACATCCACTGGGTCGACGGCTCCCAGGCCGAATACGACTTCCTCTGCGATCAGCTCGTCAAAGCAGGCACCTTCACCCGCCTCAATCAAGACCTCTGGCCCGGCTGCTTCTACGCCCGCTCCGCCCCCAACGATGTCGCCCGCGTCGAAGATCGCACCTTCATCTGCTCCCTCTCCAAAGACAACGCCGGCCCCACCAACAACTGGGAAGACCCCTTCACCATGCGCCGCAAGCTCAAGCAGCTCTTCCGCGGCTCCATGCAGGGCCGCACCATGTACGTCCTGCCGTACTCCATGGGTCCCATCGGCTCTCCAATGTCCCAAATCGGCGTCCAGCTCACCGACTCCGCTTACGCCGTCGTCAACATGCGCATCATGGCCCGCATCGGCGCTCCAGTCTTCGCTGAAATCGACAAAGACATCAAGCGCGTCGTTCCCTGCATGCACTCCGTAGGCGCGCCCCTCGCCCCCGGCGAGCAGGACGTCCCCTGGCCCTGTAACGACGAAAAATACATCGTTCACTTCCCCGAAACCCGCGAGATCTGGTCCTACGGCAGTGGCTACGGCGGCAACGCCCTCCTTGGCAAGAAATGTTTCGCCCTCCGCATCGCCTCCAACATCGCCCGCGACGAAGGCTGGATGGCCGAGCACATGCTCATCCTCGGCGTCGATTCTCCCACACACGAAAAGACTTACGTAGCCGCCGCCTTCCCCAGCGCCTGCGGCAAAACCAACTTCGCCATGATGATCCCGCCCGCAGGCTTCGACGGCTGGAAGGTCTGGACCGTAGGCGACGACATCGCTTGGATCAAGCCCGACGCCGACGGCCAGCTTCGCGCCATCAATCCTGAAGCCGGTTTCTTCGGCGTAGCCCCCGGAACCAGCCCGAAGACCAACCCCAACGCCATGGCAACCCTCGCCCGCAACACCATCTTCACCAACGTCGCCCTCACCCCCGAAGGCGGAGTCTGGTGGGAGGGCATGACCGACACCCCACCCGCCGAATGCCTCGACTGGCGAGGCGAGCGCTGGACACCTGAAATAGGCAAGCAGACCGGAAAACCCGCCGCCCACCCCAACGGACGTTTCACCGCGCCCGCCAGCCAGTGCCCCACCATCGATCCCGACTGGGAAGCTCCCGATGGAGTTCCCATCTCGGCCATCATCTTCGGCGGTCGCCGCAGCACCACGATGCCCCTGGTTTATCAGGCATTTAACTGGTCCGGCGGGGTCTATGCCGGCGCCACCATGGGCTCCGAAACCACAGCCGCTGCCGGAGGTGCCCTCGGCAAAGTCCGCCGCGACCCCATGGCCATGCTGCCCTTCTGCGGCTACCACATGGGCGACTACTTCCGTCACTGGCTCCGCATGCAACGCAACCTCTCCTCCACCCCACGCGTCTTCCACGTCAACTGGTTCCGCAAGGACGAGAACGGCAAGTTCCTATGGCCCGGATATAGCGAAAACATGCGTGTTCTCAAGTGGATAGTCGATCGCGTCCGTGGCCGCGCCTTGGGTAAGGAAACGCCGATCGGCTGGACTCCCCACTTCGACGATATCAACTGGAAGGGACTGGACTTCGCCCGCGAGACCTTCGACAAGCTGCAGGAGGTTGACCGGACGGCTTGGCGCCGCGAAGTCATGGATCACGAGGAACTCTTCCTGGCCCTCCACGACCATCTCCCCGCCGAGATGATCTACGAGCGCGAGTTGTTAATTTGCAGATTGTGATTCGCAATCAGGAGACAAATTTCACCAAATTTTCGCTTTTTGACTACCTACACTCTCTGCGAAAATCCTCAAAAATACGTTCCACTTCTCCACAATCCTGCTATTGACTCTATCCGGTAATCGAATTATCTTAGAGAAGTGGCAAGACTCCCTTCGGGTTGAGTCAGTCATAACGAAGTCCACCCACTTCGTTGCTTTACAGGAATACCCACGCAACAGCCCCCACCGCGCTGCGTGGGTTTCCCTTTTAAGCCCCACTTTTTTTGACCCGCCGACTTGACGCATCTCCATAAAACCTCTAGCCTTTCCACATGGGATTGATGCACATCGCAGCTTGTAGCTGTTGCCTCTGTTGTATGGGCAATTGTTGCTGCTGCGTCGGCTCCTCCCGCACCTAAGCCAATCGACTAAATTCGAGCTTAGAGAATCTCAGGAACCCACGTATCGGCGCAAAGCGCGATATGTGGGTTTTTTCTTTTTCCACCCGAAACTTCAACACCGATCTCAGGAGTCACGCATGGCAGACCTCAACCAGACCCGCACGACAGCCGGACGCATCAACATCGACCTCATCGCGATCGGCATCGGCCTTACGCTGGCGGCCCTCATCCGCTTCAATATCCTGCCCTCCATCTCCTTCTAATCAGCATGTCCGCCCACACCATTCCGAGCCCCATCGAAGCCACGACACTCTCCCCCGCGAGACGTCTGCTCGGTGTGCTTCCCGGAATGGCGCTCCTCTTTGGCATCGGCCTGCTAGGCAAGCTCATCGAGCAGACTGAGACCATACTTCACATCCGCTACCCTCGCCTCGCGGTTCCACACATCGAATACGTCCTCTGGGCAATCGTGCTCGGGCTTCTCATCAGCAACACCGTAGGCGTCGCCCCAATCTTCCGCGCCGGTGTGGCAACCTACGAGCTTTGGTTGAAGCTCGGCATCGTCCTTGTAGGTGCGAAGTTCCTCCTGCAGGATGTTCTCCACATCGGCGGCCTCTCCCTTGGATTGGTAGCCGTCGAGCTGATTCTCTCCCTCAGCGTAATGACGTTGCTTGGTCGCCTCTTCAAGCTGCCTCCAAAACTGACAAGTCTGCTCGCCATCGGCAGCAGCATCTGCGGCGTTACAGCCATCATGGCTGCTCAAGGAGCCATCGAGCCTGAAGAGGAAGACACCTCCACCGCCATCGCTGCCATCCTTACACTCGGCGCAATCGCCCTCTTCACCTTCCCCGCCATCGGCCACATGCTGCACATGAGCCAGCAAGGCTACGGCATGTGGGCCGGCCTCGCCGTGGACAACACGGCCGAATCGCTCGTCACCGGCGCTCTCTACGGCGAAGAAGCAGGCCGCTGGACCGTCCTCGCCAAGACGGCACGCTCATCCTTCATCGGCTTCGTCGTTCTCGGATACGCGGTCTACTGGTCCTCTCGCGGACTCGCTCCCGATGTACCGCACAAGGGCCTCTTTCTCTGGAACAAGTTCCCCAAGTTCATCCTTGGGTTCCTCGCCATCTCCATCCTGGCGACCGCTGGCTTCTTCACCCACGGGCAGCTCAACAGTCTCTCGAACCTCTCGCGCTGGGCCTTCCTTCCAGCATTTGCTGGTGTCGGCCTGCGGACGAATCTACGTGGTCTGATCGGCCAGGGATGGCGACCGCTCGTCGTCGGAATCCTCGGCGAGATCTTCATCGCGCTAATCACACTGGCGCTGGTCTATTGGAGCTTCAACCACGGAGTCACCCGATGATGCCTCATCGCTCTACTTCGGTTAGCTTCAACGCACTCATGCGAATGTGCCAGGAACAGTGTGCCCGCTGTTGTTGTCGCCTCTAAGCGAGAACCAGCTCATTCCCTCTTCAAAAACAATTTAATCGCCTTGCCTGAAAAACGGCGAGCGCTCTGTCACACATCTTTCGGAGCCCATCATGCAAGTTCGCACCCGTAAATTCTCTCCAGCCGAAATCCTTCTCATTGGCGCACTGCTTCTCTTCTTCGCTCTCTGCGCTCTGCGTGGAGAAGCTCAGGTGGTCGGCGGCACGCTCGCTGGCGTAATCACAGATGAAACGGGAGCCGCACTATCCAACGTCACCGTCCTCGTACACAACGACGAGACCGGCAACGAGCGCAACCTCACAACCGGCCCCGACGGTCGCTTCTCCGCGCCATCGATTCCTGTGGGCACCTACACCATTACGGCCCAACACGAGGGATTCGCCACGCAGCACCGGACCGGCATTCCACTCACCGTCGGCCAAAGCAAACAGATCGACCTCACGCTCACAGTCAACGCGGTGGACCAGCAAATCACCGTCGAAGACAAACCAGCCATCGTCAATCTCTCCACAGAGCAAACCTCCGGCCTCGTTGACGAGCGACAGATCAAGCAGCTCCCTCTCAACGGACGAAGCTACGACCAGCTCATCACGTTGAACCCCGCCACCGTGAACTACACCGGCCAGCGCTCCGGCGGCGTAGGCACCTCAAACTCCTCCGTAGGCAATATGTTCGCCATCTCCGGCCGTCGCCCGCAGGACAATCTCTTCCTGTTGAACGGCGTCGAGTACACCGGAGCCTCCCTCATCAACGTAACCCCCGGCGGAACCAGCGGACAGTTGCTAGGCGTCGATGCAGTCCGCGAGTTCAACGTCGTAAAAGACACCTACTCCGCCAGCTACGGCAAACGTCAGGGCGCACAAATCTCAATCGTAACCGCATCAGGCACAAATAAACTCCATGGCTCTGTCTACGAGTTCATCCGCAACTCCGCGCTCGACGCACGCAACTACTTTGACCACTCGAACATTCCCAACTTTCAGCGAAACAACTTCGGCGGCTCACTCGGCGGTCCCATCCGCACCGACAAGCTCTTCCTCTTCGGCAACTACGAAGGCTACCGCCAGAACCTCGGCCTCTCCGATGTAACGCTCGTCCCCGATAACGCCTCCCGCGCCGCCGCAGCCGCCAGCGTCAAACCACTCCTCGCCCTCTGGCCCGTACAGAACGGCCCGGAGCTTGGCGGCGGCATCGCCTACGCCTACTCCAACCCACTCCAGCACATTCGCGAAGACTTCGGCACCACACGCTTCGACTACAACATCAGCCCTAAGGATCTCCTCTTCAGCGTCTACACTATCGACGACTCGATGGCGAACACCCCCTCCGCCAATCCATACTCACTGGTCAACGAGACGCTCCGCGAACAAGTCCTCAGCACCCAATGGCAGCACGTCTTCTCGCCAACCCTGCTGAACACAGCACGCGTAGGCTATAGCCGTGCCGCCTACTTCTTCACCGGCGCCATTCCCTCCGAGATCGGCGCCAACATTCCCGGCTGGGTCGCAGGTAAGCCCGTAGGCGCAATCGTCATCGCTGGCTCTACGGCATCCAACGGAGCCTCCCAAATCACTGGCGCTGGCGCAAACGTAGGCAGCAACAACACCGCCGTCCGCAACCTCTTCACCTTCGACGACCACATCTTCTTCACTCGTGGACGCCATCAGATCGAAGCCGGAGGCTGGACTCAGCTTCTCCAATCGAACGACAACCTCGCGCAAAACCAATACGGCCAAGCCAGCTTCTCCACACTCTCTTCCTTCCTCGCTGGCACCGTCGCAACGTTCACCGTAGTACCCGCTCCAACGGCGCTAAACTGGCGCTCAACCCAATACGCCGGCTACCTCGAAGACACCGTACGCCTCACTCCCCGCCTCGAACTTCGCGCAGGCTTCCGCTTCGAAGGCACCACCGGCTGGAACGAAGCACACGGCCGAGCCGCCAACTACGCCGTCAACAACGGAATCATCGCAACCACCCCCACCATCGGCTCCAGCGCTCTCGCCGTCAACAACGCAAAGTTCCTGCCTGAGCCGCGCATCGGCCTCGCATGGGACCCCCACGGCAACGGCCGCACCGCATTTCGCGGAGGCTTCGGCATCCACCGCGCTCTCCTCGACAACCTCGACTACCGCCTCGACCAGACCGCCCCCTTCAACACCACCGTCTCGGTCAAAAACGTCCCCGTAAGCAATCTCCACTTCACGACGACGAGCACACCTCCCGCAGGAAGCCTCATCTCACCCTCCAACGTCCAACCCGACATCCAGACCCCCACAGTCCTCTCCTGGTACTTCAAGGTCGAGCAACAGATCGCCCCCAACACCTCGCTTACCGTGGGCTACATCGGCTCTCACGGCTACCACCAGATCCTCTCCGAAGACCAAAACGAGCCCGTCCCTGTAACCTGCCCCAACCCCGCGTGCCCCTCAGCACTCGGATCCGGCACCGTCTACTTCCCCTCCACAGTCAAAGCGAACCCACTGGTCGCAAACACCACCTCCTGGGTCTCCGAGGGCACCAGCCTCTATAACGGCCTCGAAGTCGACGTCCGCCGCAACTACGCAAACGGCCTCCAACTCCGCGGAAACTACACCTGGTCCAAGAACCTCGACAACGGCTCCGCCTGGAACACCAGCGTAAGCGGCAACACCCCCGCCTTCGTCTCCAATCCCTTCAACCCGAAGGCCGACTGGGGCCCCGCCGCCACCGACGTACGCCATCTCGTAAGCATCAACGGCACCTACGACCTCCCCTTCGGCCGCAGCGGTCTCACGACATCCAACGCCTTCACAAACCGCCTCATCTCCGGCTGGACCGTTAGCACCATCACCGCGCTTCAAACCGGCTTCCCCTTCACCCCACAGCTCGGCTACAACCCCACCGGCTCCGGTGACACACGCAACCCCGTCCGCCCCGACGTCAACCCCAACTTCCACGGCAATCTCTATCCCGGCACAGCCTCCCAGTTCTTCAACCCCGCCGCCTTCCTCACCCCCGCAGCAGGAGCCATCGGCAATCTTCGCCGCGACACCCTCACCGGGCCCAACCTCATCGACGTCGACGCCTCACTCCTGAAGACCACGCAGTTCACCGAGCGCCTCCACGCCCAGTTCCGCGCCGAGTTCTTCAACGTCCTCAACCACACCAACCTCACCACACCCAACCCGGTCATCTACTCCTCCGGCCCCACCCCTGCAGCTCTCACCGCAGCCGCAGTAGCCAGCCCCACGGCAGGCGTAGTCACCGCAACCGCCACCAGCTCAAGGCAGATTCAGTTCGGCCTCAAGCTCCTCTTCTAACGAACCTGAAACTCACCGGCGAGGCAGTCAATCCTGCCTCGCCGCCCTTCCCTACTCTCAGGCTCGCACAAACCCGTAAACTGGATTGAGCGATGCCTCTCGAAACCCCCAACTCGGGCCCACTCGTCGCAGTAGCCAACCCCAAGCCCAGCGGCTTCGCTCCCCTCAAAATCCCTCTCTTCCGCGACCGTTGGATCGCCAGCACTGTCTCCTCCGTCGGCACCTGGATGCAGGACACCGCTGGCACCTGGCTAATGACCTCCCTAACCCCGTCGCCGCTGCTGATCGCCCTCATGCAGACCGCGGCCAGCCTCCCCGTTCTCTTCCTCGGCCTCCTCGCCGGAGCCACCGCCGACATCTTCGACCGCCGCAAGCTCCTCATCTTCTGGCAGGCATGGATGCTCGGCTCCGTAGGCATCCTCGCCGTACTCACCTTCATCGGCTTCGTCTCACCCTGGGCACTCCTCGCCTTCACCTTCCTCCTCAACATCGGCTCCGCCATGAACAACCCCGCATGGCAAGCCATCGTGCCCGAGCTCGTTCCCCGAGAGCTCATCCCCGACACCGTCTCCCTCAACGCCGCCAGCAACAACCTCGCCCGAGCCGTCGGCCCCGCACTCGGCGGCCTCATGGTCGCCGGCTTCAAAAGCGTCCACACCGGCGCAGGATCGGTCTTCTTCCTCAACGCCATCTCCTTCGCCGGAGTCATCTGGGTCCTCTTCAACTGGAAGCGCATTCCGCTCTTCAAATCCGCGCTCCCCTCCGAGCGTATCGCCGCCTCCATCCGCTCCGGCATTCGCTACGTCCGCTACGCCCCCGATCTTCAGGCATCCCTCGCCCGAGCCTTCACCTTCACCTTCTTCGTCTCCGCCATCTGGTCGCTGCTCGCCGTCGTAGCCCGCCGCGACCTCCAGCAAGGAGCATTCGGCTACGGCATCCTCAACGGCTCTCTCGGCGTCGGAGCCGTCATCGCGGCCACACTCCTACCTCGTATTCGCCATCGCTTCACAGCCGACCAGATCCTCACCACATCATCCCTGTACAACGTCTTCACCCTTCTCATCCTCGCCTTCGTCCACTACCCCGCCATCGTCATCGCCACGCTCATCCTCTCCGGCTTTGCGTGGACCAGCACCATGTCCACCATCAATGTCTCCGTTCAACTAGCCGTCCCCGCCTGGGTCCAGGCACGAGCCCTTGGAGCCTACCTCATGACCTTCCAGGGCGGCATGGCCTTTGGCTCGATCCTGTGGGGGTTCATCGCCGAGCACACCACCACCCCCATCGCCCTCGCCTCCGCCGCCGGAGGCCTCCTGGTCACCCTTCCACTCGTCCATCGATTTCACATTCTGCAGGGCCCAGTACCCGACCTCTCGCCCTATCAATGGAAGCGCCCCGCGCCCCAGCTCATCTCCATCCCGGGCATCGACGACGAGCCCACCGACGGCCCCGTCCGCGTCTCCATCGACTACCGCATCCCCATCGAAAACTACGCCGAATTCACCCAGGCCATCCACGAGCTGCGCGGCGTCCGTCTTCGTGACGGAGCACTCCGCTGGGGCATCTATCGCGACGCCGCCGACCCCGAACACCTCAACGAAACCTTCCTCATGGAGTCCTGGCTCGACTACCTACGCTCACGCGAGCGCCACACATCCGCCGACCACAAGGTCCACGACCGCGTCCGCGCCCTGCACCGCGACGAGGCCCCTCCCACCACCTCGCACCAGATCTACGCCAAAGAGATCTCCAATCCCACACCTCCCGTCGGGGACGAATCGCTCGCGGCGAATTCAGCTAACCCGCCTTACGAAACGTAAGATTCACGCGGTTCGCACCCAACACGGTGTGATGCCCCTGCTTCAACGGCATCACACCGTGATACCGCAGCCGCGCTGGCCCTCCCCACACTACAACGTCGCCATGCTCCAACTGCACCCGCCGCGTCTTGTCCCCACGCTCCATTCCCCCAAACAAAAACACCGCTGGCACACCAAGCGATACCGAGACGATCGGCGCGTCATAATCCCGTTCGTTCTTGTCCTGATGCAGCGACAGCTTAGCCCCAGGCTCATAACGATTGATCAAACAGGCATCCGGAACAAACTGCGAAAAACCAGCCTCCTCAGCCGCATCCACCGCCAGTTTCAAAAACGGCTCCGGCATCGGAGGCCAGCTCTCTCCACTCTCCGGATCGACAGCGTCATAGCGATACCCAGTCTTATCCGTCACCCAGCCCAGCGCACCACAGTTCGTCATCGCAACCGACATCCGATGACCTCCCGGCGTCACCATATGCCGAAACGGAGCTCTCCGCGTAACATCTCGTAGCCCCTCCAGCACCGCCGCCTCATTTACCAGTGCAAACCCACGCAGAAGAACCGCACCCGTAGCCAGCAACTCCCTCTCAAACCCCGTACCGTCCTTCTCTCCAAATAAGCTCATCGTCATAAGGACCTGGTCATTAGATGGAACAGCGGCGTGAAAGGTGAAAGTCTTACCAGCAACTGCAACTCTCGCCCCGTACCGCTTTTAGCCCTTCGACGATGAGGATGGGCAAAGCTGCCAGAGCTGCGACTGAATCGACCCAGCGAATGTGAAAGACCGCATTCACAGCAAGACCAAAGAGCGTAATGGCAGCAAGATAGGCGCACGTTGCAGACTGAACCGCGTCGGCGGCAAGAGCGCGATTGTTGGTCATTCGCGCAACCTTGCGCTTAAGCCATGCGAGCACCGGCATGACGATCAGAGCTGCTATAGTGATCGCGATCCCGCTGTAGCTAACCTCAGGCCGAATGTCATACATAAGGGAAAGTGCAGCCATAATCGCTACAATTCCTGCGAGTGCAAAGAGCAGAATGCCGGCAAATCGGGCAGCACGCTCCTTCGTCAGCGGAAATGACGGGACAAAAGACAGTAGGGCGACGCTTGCAGAGAGCAATTCAACTAGGCTGTCCGCCCCGAAAGCCAGAAGCGCAGCGCTCTGCGCCGCATAGGCAGCGTACAGGGCAATCACAGATTCAACCAGCATCCATGCCAGAGTGATGCCCTGAAGTCCGAGGACTATCCCCGGTATCTCTGCAGTGCGCGGTGCGCAGTGCCGCGTGCTCTCCGTGATCGGAATTGGCTGACTCATCTCAACATTCATTTTCCATCATCTTCGCAATTGACTATGTATCGGTTCAGGATGAGGGATGAGCATCGCGTGCCGTAAAGATAGCTCTTTCATCATGTCGAAGAAGAAGACCGGAATCTTGCGACAACCAGACAAAATCCAATTAGACATCTTCAAAAACCGCTCTTCATTCTCAATTTTTCCCCGTTTTTCCTTGTCAAGCCCCGAAACGACTTAAATGCAAGAAAACAAAGCAAATATAGTTTGCAAAAGAGTTTTACTCAATCCGCTATACTAATTACAGAGTCAAAAAAAGCCCCGGCTAAAACCGGGGCTTTTGCTATTAAACGCTCTAAATCCTTTAGAAAGACGAATTTATCCGTAACCCTTTTATAATGACGATTTTACAAAGATCAAATTTGACAAATCTATGAATATAAAAGACTTACGAGCAGGATACCCCCAGGGGGGGTATCCTACATCCCAACCCTACAGTGCCGAACCAAACGCCAGATCGATCAAGGTCTTCTCCTCGATCTCATGCGCCTTGGCCGAGCCCGTCGCCGGTGTCGCACTCGCGCTACGCTTCACGCTCAGCACGGCGCGGTCGCCAGCCATGCGCCGCAGCTCCGGCATCACGTAGAACAGAGCGCCCATGTTGGCCGGCTCCTCCTGCACCCAGACGATCTCCTGGGCATCAGGATGCTGATCCAACGCAGCCTGCAGCTCTTCTTCAGGCCACGGATACATCTGCTCGAGGAAGATGATGCCGACGCTCATGTCCTTGCGCTTCTCACGCTCGACACGGAGGTTGTGCCCAATCTTTCCGCTGCACACCAGCAGACGGCGCGGGTTCTGCACCTCGTTGTCGGGCAGCACATTCAGGAACCGCTCGCGCGAGAAATCCGCCAGTGTCGACGAAGCGTCAGGATGCCGCAACATGCTCTTCGGCGTAAACACAATCAGAGGCTTGCGCCATGGACGCAACGCCTGCCGACGCAATAGATGGAAGTACTGCGCCGCAGTCGAAGGCTGGCAGATCTGGATATTATCGTTCGCAGCGAGCTGTAAATACCGCTCAATGCGCGCACTTGAGTGCTCCGGTCCCTGGCCTTCATAGCCATGCGGCAGCAGCATGACAAGACCTGAGAGCAGTCCCCACTTGGCCTCGCTCGCCGCAATGAACTGATCGACGATGATCTGCGCGCCGTTAGCGAAGTCGCCAAACTGGGCCTCCCACAACACGAGAGCCTCAGGGTAGTCGCGAGAGAAACCATACTCGAAGCCAAGAACAGCGGCCTCGGAGAGCAGCGAGTTGTAGACCTCAAACTTCGCCTGCTTCTCGCTCAGATGAGCAAGCGGAGCATAGCGGACCTCAGTCTCGGTATCAATCATCACCGCATGCCGCTGATTGAACGTTCCGCGCTGCGAGTCCTGTCCGGTGAGCCGCACTGGAGTTCCCGCCTCAAGCAGCGAAGCGAACGCCACCAGCTCAGCCATACCGTAGTCGAAAGGCCGCGCACCGGTGCCCATCTCCAATCGCTGCTCAAACAGTTTTTTCACCTTCGGGTGAATATGAAAATCGCTCGGATACTTCGTCACACCCTGAACAAGTTCATTAATTCGTTCGGCAGGTAAACCAGTCGGAACATCGTCTTCAGGCAGCAGCTCCCCGCCCTTGTAAGGATCCCAATAATCTGGAAGCTCCGCGAGCCGAGGCTTGTGATCTGCCTTAGTCGCAACCTTCTGATCATCAAGCAACTCCTGCTGGACCTTCTGCACCTCTTCAGTCGGATCAATACCAATGCTCTTCGCATAGAGCTGATAAAGAACCGGACGATCCTTGATGATCGCGTAACGACGCGGTTGCGTAACCGTCGGATCATCGACCTCGCTATGCCCGTGACGACGATATCCAACCAGATCGACGACTATATCGGAGTGGAAGCGATGACGATATTCCGCAGCAATCGTAGCCACACGAACAACCGCATCCGGATCTTCCGCATTGACGTGGAAGATCGGAATCGGCAGACGCTTCGCAATGTCTGTCGAGAACCGCGAGGAGTTCGACTCCTCAGGAAGCGCCGTAAATCCAAGCAGGTTGTTCACGATGACGTGAATCGTTCCACCGACGTTGTATCCATGCAACGTCGCCATGTTCAACGTTTCGGCAAGGATTCCCTGCCCCGCAAACGCCGCATCGCCATGAATGATCAACGGCATAACAGCATCTTTGCCGCCTTTGCCGAAACGCTCCTGCTTGGCGCGCGTTCGCCCAAGCACAACAGGGTCAACCGCTTCGAGATGGCTCGGATTAGACGCAAGATGAAGACCGATCACGCGACCATCAGGCGACTCATATTCGCCAGTTGCACCAACGTGATACTTCACATCGCCGCCGCCCATTGTGCTGCGCGGATCGACGTCCTCGAACTTGGTGAAGATCTCGAGCGCCGCGCGCCCGATCGTGTTGGTCATCACGTTGAGCCGGCCGCGATGGCTCATGGCGATCATCGCCTTGCTGACACCAGCATCCGCGCTGACTGCAAGCACACGATCAAGGAACGGAATGAGTGCCGTAATACCTTCGAGCGAGAAGCGCTTCGTGCCAAGATAGCGCGACTGAATCACCTGCTCGAAGAGATCAGCACGAATGAGTTGCGTGAGGATCAGCTTCTGGTCCGGCGTCGGAGCCTTCTGCTCCATCCGCTCCTGCAGCCACTGGCGCTGCTCAGGGCTAGGAATATGCATGAACTCCGCCGCGATAGTACCGCAGTAGTAGCTGCGAGCCTCAGCCGCCGCCTCACCCTCAGGTGCTGGCGTAGGAAAGGGTTCGGGCGGCAGAAACTGTCCAAGTGGATCAAGAGAAGCCTGCAGGTATCCCCAGCGGCGAAAGATATCGAAAGTTGTTTCACGTTCGTGCTGCTCTACTGCCGGAGCCGGTGGGGTGAGTGCCCCTGCCTTAGTGGCCATTGCTTCCTCGCTTCAAGAATCTAACTTGCGAAATACCAAATTTCGCATACCTCTTTATGCTAGACCTTTCGGCGCACGCTCGCACGTCACTTTGTGAAACTTGTGCGGCCACCGGACCATAGTTGGAAACGCCTACAAGCAGACAGTCTGCAGCAGAACTATATTGAAAGCATGGCAGGAGTATCCCTGAGGCTGGTTGCAGTGCTGATGACAGCGGTTGGGCTCAGTTCCGCTGGATGGAGCCAAACTGGCGCAGGTTCAGAGGCTGTTGATAAACCTGGCATTACCGCCACTGATAGCCCGACGGTAGAAAGGCCACTTCCTGACATTCCGACGTTGATGCACGAGGTGGAGGCCCACCAAAAGTCTTCCGAGTCGATCCAGAAGGACTATCTGTACCACGAAACAGCAACTGCCGAAGAGAATGACGGCCACGGCGGAGTGAAAAAGACAGAAACAAAGGAGTTCGACGTCTTCTGGTTGAACGGCGTTGAAGTGCAGAAGCTCGTAAAGAAAGACGGAAAAGAGCTAAACGCCCAAGAACAAAAGAAGGAGGACGAACGGATCGACAAGGAGGTTGAAAAGGCCAAAGAGAGGCGTACCAAAGCGAACGCAAAGGGTGAGGATACAGACTCACATGGGCACGAAGAGGTTACGGTTTCGAGGTTCTTGGAATTGGGCAGATTTACGAATCCGCGTCGGGTGAAGATCAACGGACGTGACACGATTGCGGTGGATTACGAAGGCGATCCGAAGGCGAAGACTCGGAATCGATTTGAAGACGTGATTCGGGATCTGTCAGGCACGATATGGGTAGACGAGGAAGACCGTTCCATCAGCCGGATTGAGGGGCGGTTTCTAAGGCCATTCAGGATTGGCGCCGGACTGGTTGTAAACATCAAGCAGGACACGAGTTTCGCGATGGAGCAGCGAAAGATAAACGACGAAGTATGGCTGCCGGCGCGGGTCGATGGCAAAGGCGCAGCGCGAGCCTTCCTTTTCATCAGCTTCAACGGAAGTATTCGCGTGGTGAATTCGGATTACCGGAAGTTTAAAGCCACGTCGACGATCCTGCCGGGAATGACCACGGTTACGGAGCCTGGGGATACAGGTGGAATAACGCTCCCGCCTCCAAACAAATAGTCGTTATGAGCTGTTAAAGGCGTAGAGGGACAGCCAGAGCCATCCCTCACGCAAAACTTGGTAGATCTACGTACGTTAAACCTTACAGAGGCTGAACGTCAGATGCCTGCCAGCCCTTGGGCCCCTTGACTACGTTGAACTGAACTGCCTGACCTTCCTGAAGGCTCTTGAAGCCATTTGAATTGATCGCCGAGTAGTGTACGAATACATCCTCGCCGTTCTGACGGCTGATAAAGCCAAACCCCTTGGCATCGTTAAACCACTTAACTGTTCCCTGTTCCATGTTGATTATTTCCTTAGTACTACTGAATTTGCCGCTGGATCCAAGATCGGGGTTCGTACATTTTCGAGCTTTGCAGAAAACCAATCTGTTTCAAACGATGATAAAAGGTTAGCACATCTAGCAAGATTTTTAACCGATAATCGTCTAAATACTTCCAATTGCACTAGTTATAGTGCAATGAATGTGGATAACTCTCCTGGAATAGCGGATTTCTTGGCTTTCCGCATTTGACAACGGTATATCCGGAACGATATGGCGTCAGGCGGGTAGGTGGGCCAACACAATCTGCTCGGAACGAGCTAAAACCTGTTCTAGAGTCATCGCAGTAGAGTCGAGAATGATGGCGTCTGAGGCAGGCTTAAGCGGAGATTCGGCGCGATTGCGGTCGCGATAGTCACGATCCTTCATCTCGCGGATGATGGCTTCTTCGGCGGCCTGCTGCTGCTCCTGTGACTGCGGATCAGGACTCTGGCGGTTGGCGTTTTGTTCCTGGGTGAAGACTGAGGCCGGGGTAGTAACCTGGCGGAAACGGCGATTCCCGCGAACCTCCGGGGCGGCATCGAGAAAGATCTTGACCTCGGCGTCCGGAAAGACGGCGGTGCCGATATCGCGACCTTCCATAACAACACCACCGGCCGCCCCCAAGGCTCGCTGCTGTTGGACCATCCAGGCGCGGAGTTGAGGATGGACAGAGACGCGAGAGGCAGCCGCAGTGACGTCAGTATCGCGGATTCGGCGAGAGACATCGCGGTTATCGAGAAAAACGCGATTGCCTTCGAACTGGGGCTCAAGGCGAATGTAGGTACTGACAGCGAGGTCAAGCAGAGGGATTTCCTCATCGAAGCAGATGTCATTTTCGATGGCCTTGAGGGCCAGGGCGCGATACATTGCCCCGGTCTCGAGGTTGAGGAAGCCAAAGCGGCGGGCGAGATGAGCTGCGAGAGTGCTTTTACCTGCACCGGCAGGCCCGTCGATTGCGATGACGGGACGCTGGCGCGGAGTGATGGTTTCAGGCTGCGATGGAACTGAATGGTTCTTCGTCATTCGGCGGATTCACCTGCTTCGGGTTTGAACTTGCGAGTTGGCGCTCCGCGTTTACCGAAGGGTTTTTTGTTGTCCTTGAACTTATCAAAAGGACCTGACGATTTACCAGAGGTTGCAGCCGATTTGCCGTAGGTTTTTTTGCCTGCGAAGCTACCGCCGTTGGATTTGCCGGCATAGGCACCGGATTTTCCTGCAAAACCGCCGCTCGATTTGCCGTACGGCCTTTTATCAGCAAAACCTCCGCTGGGCTTATCGCCATATCCGCGGCTGCTGGAGCCTTCGGAACGAGCGGGGCGATCTGAGGAGAATTTGCCTCGTGGGGCGTCGAATTTGCGGAATGGCGGCCCGCTGCGTTCGCCACGTTCTCCGCGCTCGCCGCGATCCTCACGGGAGAAGCTGGGCTTGCCGCCAAAGCGGGATGGGCCTGTGCCGCCTTCGCGGGGGGTGTAGGGCCTGCGAGGGGCGAAACCGGAGGAGCGGTCGCCTTCAAAGCTTCGGGAGCCGCCCTGGGGGCGTGGAGCGTAGCTGCCTGGCTTGCGGGGACCGCTGAAGCTGGGTTTGTCGCCAAAGGTGCGGCGGGGTGGGCGAGAGTCGCCTCCGTCGGAGTCAGGACGGGGGGTGTACTCGCGGCGCGGTGGACGGGAGTCGCCATAGTCACGCCGGGGAGGACGAGAGTCGCGGTCGAAGGATTTCCCGGCGAAACCTTCACGCTTACGATCGAACGTTCCCGGCTTCGAGAAGGTCTTGCGCGGTGGGCGGGAGTCGTCAAAACCCCCAGCAGGCCGTGGAGTGAACTCACGACGCGGTGGGCGGCCTTCGTCAGAGCTGCTGTCGCGGCGGAAGGAGGGACGATCTCCGCCCAGACGAGGACGGGAGCCGAAGGAGGGTTTGCCGCCGAAGGACGGGCGCTTTCCTTCCCGGTCGAAGCGGGGCTTGCGAGGAGTCTCCTCCTGCTGCTCTGACGAAGCTGCGCCGCTGGGCGCGTCGTAATACGACTTGGGGCGCCGGGCAGACTTATCGCGCTTGTCCTCGTCCCAGGGTTTCGTATAGTCGGGCGCGGCGTCGCGCTGGAAGGGGCGGCGTTCGCGGTCGGGCGTCTTCGTGATGAAGCCGGTTCCGGTCTTGCGGGGCTTGGGGACAAACTTGCTGATGCGGGGCGTTTCCGCTTCAACCGCTGGGTCTGCTGTGGCGACCTCAACGGTGCCCGGTGTCTCCTCCGTGATAACGGGAGGGGCGAGGAAGGCGGGGAGTTCGCCATTGACGTGGAGGACAGTTTTTCCTTCAACCGCAATGGTCTCGAGCTGACGGGCAGAGATGAGCGCGTGGACTACGTCACGGATGCGCGAGCGGGAGGCGATGGGAGAAAGGAAGGTTTCAATCTCATCTTCGCTGGCTACGATGGCCTGGCCAAGGTAGAGGGAGATAAGGGCGGAGAGTGCCGTCGGCTGGCCGGCGTTGGCTCCGGCCTTGATCTGCTTGGTGAAGCGGGTAGTGGTCAGCTCCCAGAGGGTGGGTTGCCCGTCGAGCTGAGGGATGGGGATGACGCGGAGGTGCTGCCAGAGCTCGGTGAGAGAGCGGAGGACGGCAGTCTCGGTGACCTCCTTGCCTAGCTGCGTAGCGAGATCATAGGCGGACATGGTGATGCGCTCGGCCAGGAGGTTGTAGGTCGCGAGGGCCAGAGGGGAGACCTTGGCGGCTCCGCTTGTGGTCGGAGGCTGCTTCCAGGCTTTATCGCCGCGGAGAGTAAAGATGTAAGGGAAAGCCAGAGGTGAGACGATGAAGTCGGGGGTTTCGGTGCCAGTGCCGGTAGGCGAGCCGAGGAGGTTGAGGGGGATTCCGCCGCCGTCGGCGATCAGGCGGGCCAGGATGCTGCGCGGCTCTTCGGTATCGGCCAGCGTGGGCGCGGCGTTGGGAGCCCCGAGGATGGCTTCGACGAACGATGGCGCGGGCACGGGAAGCTGCGGTGTGCGCGGCACATAGAGGACCAGGCCGGAGGCATTGAGCCAGTCGCGCAGCATGTTGATGGTGAGGATGGGCTCGGCATTATGGTGCCAATGGGCGAGGCGGGCTGCGGCGAGCTGGTCAGCCGAGGGGGAGCTTAGGTTACTCAAGGTGTTGCCTTCCTGCTGGGCGATTCGGTGCTAGGAAATACGCGCTACAGCAATCCTTCGCCTGGGCGAAAGGATGACGTTCTTTTTGTTCGATTGGAGCGGCGTGAGACTCGATACGTTTACAAGGCCCGCTGCACGTCTTTACAAGGATACCGCAAAGTCGGGCATGCCGAACTTTCGGAGGCTTCGACCACGGATGATCGCGGATAATCGCGGATTTTCAAAGATTTGTCGCGGAGCTTCGGCTCTTGCGTTTTTTTATTGACGGATTTCCTTGGGGGGTACCCCCTTCTCGGGTGGGGTATTTTGGGCGTAAGGTTCGTGTATTCAATAGCTTACGGCAGGCATGTGTCTGCAAAATATTCATTCTAAATGGTTTACCCGCAAAATATTGACCCTGCTTGAGTTACGAGGTTAATGAAGAAAAGCCCCGATTGAGTCGGGGCTTTGTCTTTGTGCTTAATTCCATTATAGGGGATTGGTCATAACTCTTTTGCAACCTCTATTCTCTTTGTTTGCATGGAGTTAAGTGGCTCTGGGACTTGACAAGGTTTTTCGCGGGGCAGGGGCGGGCTGGCCTTGCGGGGTATAGCGTTACCGGCGCATACTGCGTGGTCGTAGAGGCGTTCATGGCAATCCGACAGGCAGGGACAGCGCGAGGTAATGATGGTGGGGAGCACTGGCCGACGGCAGCCGCCTCGCTGGCTGTGGGCGCTGCTTTCTTTGCGCTCTGGTTCTGGTTGCTGCCGTCGTGGATGGGTTTTCACGTCGATACAGAGGGTGCGGCGCGATGGCGCTGGATTGCGGTCGTGCCGGCGATACTGGGTTTCGCGGTGGCGCTGCGCTGCGTCTGGGACTTCGGATGGACGGGACACGGAACGCCTGCGCCGATTGCTCCACCGACGAGGCTGGTTGTGGTGGGGTTCTATCGATATGTGCGGAACCCGATGTACCTTGGGTTCCTGATGGGGTGGGCCGGACTGTGGGTGGTCTTTGGGCGGGCGAATATGGCTGCAATCGCGGTGGCGGTGGTGATTGTGCTGTTCGTGGTTCTCTTTGTGCGGTTGTACGAGGAACCGAAGCTGCGGAAGGTGTTCGGCGCGGAGTATGACGAGTACTGCACGAATGTCCGCCGATGGGTGCCGCGGATGCATGCGTGGAACAGGTGAGATGCCGACCGCGGATTTTCACGGATGGGACGGATTTTAAGAACAGGCAAAGGCAAGAGCAAAGACGAAATACAGGGATCCTTCCCCTTCGCTTCGCTTAAGGGTCAGGATGACGACGTAAAAAACAGGTTCTGGGTAGGTTCTTAGATCCTCTGGAAGGCTTTGGCGATGTCTTTGTGGGAGTAGCGCAGGGCGATGGGGCGGCCGTGGGGGCAGGCGGTGGGGTGCTCGGTTTTGGCTAGAGCATTGAGGAGCCACTCGATCTTGGCGGTGTCGAGAGGTTGGTTGATCTTGATGGCGGCGTGGCAGGCGATGCTGGCGGCGATGCGGCGGCGGCGGGCTTCGGCGTTCTCCGTCTGTTGGTTGCGGTCCGGGATGGCGAGGACTTCTTCGAGCATGCGTTCGAGTTCCACTCCTTCTAGACCTACGGGGGCGGCTTTGATAGCGAGGGTTTTGGGGCCGAAGGGTTCGGCTTCGAAGCCGTTGCGCTCCAGTTCTTCGGCTATCTCGGCGAAGGTGATCATCTGGGCGGGCAGGAGATCAATGAGCAGCGGCATGAGAAGGCGTTGGCGTTGGACCTGCTCGGTGTCGCGCTCGCGGAGAACCTTCTCGAAGAGGACGCGCTCGTGGGCTACGTGCTGGTCGATGATCCAGAGGCCCTCTTCGTTGGTGGCGAGGATGAAGGAGTCGCGGAACTGGCCTAGAGGCTTGAGGGTGGAGAGGGCGTAGAGTGTATCGGCTTGTTGGGGAGCTGCAGGTTCGTAGGCGGATTCTGCGGTCTCGTAGCCAACGGGAATGGAGTGGCCGGGGAAGGCGAAGCGTCCTGGCGAGGGTGGGACGATTGGGGCGGCGAGATTGAAGGTCGGGGAGAGCGGTGTCGGGTATGGGACCGTGTCAGCAACTGTCGGATCGTGCTCGGACTGGAAGGCTGTGGGGTCGAAGACGGGTTGAGTTGGGCCATTGGGCAGAGGACTGACGTCGATCAGGAGCGAGCTCTCCAGTCCGTGAGGGCTATTGAGGGCGGTGGCGAAGCTGGCTGCGGGGCGAGCCTGCATGAGCGTGGTGCGGACGGTGTCGCGGACGAAGTCGTGGACGAAGCTGGGCTGGCGGAAGCGGACCTCGGTCTTTGCGGGATGGACGTTCACGTCGATCTCTTGCGGGGGCATCTCGAGGAAGAGAAGGACGACGGGATAGGACGTTGGAGGGATGATGTTGCGGTAAGCCTCGGAGAGCGCGTGCAGGATGAGCTTGTCGCGGACGAGACGCTGGTTGACGAAGACGTACATCGCGTTGCGGTTGAGCTTCTGGAGCTCGGGCTTGGAGACGAAGCCGGTGATGCGGAGGAAACCTGGTTCGGGCGGCGTGTAGTCGAGGTCGCGCTTCCAAGGCGGAGGTTCGGGGAGACCGGCGCGGGTGAAGTCCATCTCGGCTGCGGTGGAGAGCATGTAGTTGGAGGTTTCCTTGCCGAAGATCTGGAAGAGGCGGTCGGCGGCGTTGGGAACGGAAGGCGCGGTGAGGAGAGCTTGGGTTGCGCTGTGGAGCTCGAAGTGCTTTGTTGGGTGCGCCAATGCGTAGTGAGTGACGAGTGCGGCGATGTGGGAGAGCTCGGTCTGCTCGGACTTGAGGAACTTGCGGCGCGCTGGAGTGTTGAAGAAGAGGTCGCGGATGGTGATGGTGGTTCCGGTGGGCAGACCTGCGTCCTCGACGCGGAGGATGTTTCCGCCGGCGATTTCGACTACGGTTCCGGAGTCGTCTTCGGCGGAGCGGGTTTCGAGGGTGAGGCGGGAGACGCTGGCGATTGAGGGGAGTGCTTCGCCGCGGAAGCCGAGAGTGGCGATGGAGAGGAGATCGTCGGAGGTGCGGAGCTTCGAGGTGGCGTGACGCTCGAAGGCAAGGAGAGCGTCGTCTTTGACCATGCCGTGGCCGTTGTCGGCGATGCGGATGAGCTTGCGGCCTCCGGCTTCGACCTCGATGCGGATGCGGGTGGCTCCGGCGTCGATGGAGTTCTCGAGTAACTCTTTGACTACGGATGCGGGACGTTCGACGACTTCGCCAGCGGCGATCTGGTTCGCCACGAGGTCGGAGAGGATGCGGATGCGGCCCATGAGTTGATTGTACGAGGGGTGGCGGTGGGTTACGGCCTAACACCGATTTACACCGATGACGATCTAAAACAGGCAACAGCGGGTGGCGATGAACGCCTCTTTCTGTATCTGAAGTCAAATTTTGGTCTAATGGCTCGATGCCTTTGTATTGCTACATCCTCGTGGTTGCTGGAGTGGTGCTTTGGATGACTCCGTTTGTGCGGACGGGATGGAGCACGAGCGCGACGGAGAGTGTGGATCGGCGATCGCGTTGGGGTTTGGTGCTAGAGGTGATTGCTTACACGTTGATGCTGCAGAGTCGATTCTGGGCTGTGTCGCCGGAGCTTTGGCGAGTGTTGGCTTCGCTGCTGTGTTTCGTGCTGGCGATTGCGTTGTCGTGGACAGCGACGCGAGCGTTGGGGCGCAAACATCTGCGGTTCGATGCGGCGATTGGCGCGGAGCATGAGCTGGTGCGGAGCGGTCCTTACAGGTTGGTGCGACATCCGATCTACACGTCGATGCTTTGCGTGCTTTGGGGGATTGGGTTTATGGCGGCTTCGCCGTTGTTGTTTGTGGTTGCGACTGCGGTGTTTCTGGTGGGAACGGAGATTCGGGTGAGGATCGAGGATCGGCTGCTGGCTGCGCGGTTCGGTGAGCAGTTTGAACAGTATCGGCGATCGACCAGCGCGTATCTTCCGCTACTGCGATAACTGGCACCACTGCGGTAACTGGCGCTGCTGCGGTAGATACGCGGGCGGAAAACAGCGGCTTCTCTGCGCGCATCTTAGCTTGCGTGGAGGCACGATCATGATTCGCAAATTGAAGACTGGCGAATTCCGCATCTATTCACGTCATGAAGATCCGAAGACGGGAAAGCGGAAAAATTTAGGTACTTTTTCTACGCGTGAGAAGGCAGAGGAGCACGAGAAGGCGATTCAATACTTCAAGCGGGCCTGAGAGTTCTGGGGACAAAGAGAAAGCGGCAGATACTCCACGATTGGTGGAGTATCTGCCGCTTTCTCTTTGGCTTTACTGCTGAAGGGCGAGTCTGAGGTTTTGGCCTGGATGGGGAGTACGGTTCGCGCTTCGCGCGAATACCCCACCTTAGCGACGATAAAACCGTCGCGAAGATGGGGCACCCGGTTTTGTGACTATTTTTTCTTTTTCGTGGTTTTGGTGGGCTTGGCTTTCTTTTTGTGTTTCTTCTGGGGTGGGTCGGTGTCGCGGTCGCCAACCATGTGGAGGCGCATGAAGTTGGTGGCTCCGGATTTGGTGCGGGTTCCGGCTACGATGCCTACAATTTGGCGCTCCTGGACGTGGCCGTGGGTCTCGAGGAGGTCTTCGGCCATGTTGACGAGCATGTCGGTGTCGTGGAAGCGGTCGCAGAGGATGGGGTAGGTGCCCCAGAGAAGCATGGAACGGTTGATGACGGCCTCGAAGGGCGAGAGCGCGATGATCGGCGGATCGGGGTGGTACTTGGAGAGCAGGCGGGCGGTGCTGCCGGTCTCGGTGAAGATGGCGATGGCGGCGACGTCGAGATCGTCGGCGGCGTGGGCCATGCACTCGCAGATGGTTTCGGCGATGGAGAGGCGGACGCTGGGAGCGTGGCCGAGCGCGGGCCGGGGGTCCAGGCGGATCTGGTGCTCGGTTTCGGTGACGATCTTGGCCATCATGGCGACCGCCTCGACGGGGTATTTGCCGGCGGCGGTCTCTCCGGAGAGCATGACGGAGTCGGTGCCGTCGTAGATGGCGTTGGCGACGTCGGATGCCTCGGCGCGAGTGGGGCGCGGGTTCTCGATCATCGACTCGAGCATCTGGGTGGCGGTGATGACGGGCTTGCGGTACTCGGCGGCGCGGCGAATGATGTGCTTCTGGATTGCGGGGACTTTTTCGGGTGGGACCTCGACGCCGAGATCGCCGCGGGCGACCATGATGGCGTCGGTGACCTCGAGGATCGAGTCGAGGTGTTCGATGGCCTGGGGTTTTTCGAGCTTGGCGACGACCCACGCGTCGGACTTGAGAGCGGCGAGGCGGTTCTTGACGTGGCGGATGTCGGCGGCGGTGCGGACGAAGGAGACAGCGACGATGTCGACGCCTTGGCCGATGGCGAAGATGAGGTCTTCTTCGTCTTTTTCGGTGAGCGAGGGTACGTTGACGGCGATGCCGGGGAGGTTGATGCCCTTGTTCTCGCCGAGCATCCCGCCGTTGATGATCTCGCAGGTGACGTCGGCGTTTTT
>DATMQZ010000014.1:0-22987 GCA_035566575.1 Edaphobacter sp. | reverse complement strand
TGATCCTGAACACCCACAAGCCTCCACGACATCCGCACCTCACCGGACCGGAAACGGTCAGGTGTAAAGGATGTCCTGATAACAACCTGTAAAGCATGTCATGAGACTGAACAGCTTCATCGCGCCTAAGGTGGGAATGTAGAACCTCACCCAGCCAGCTCTTGCAGTTGTCCTTGCCGTTGTTCTTGTCCTTGCCTTTCTCATTTGTCATCCCCGAAGGGGATCTGCTTTCGCTCTTGCCGTTATCTGTTCCTTTCCCGAGCGAAGCAACTCGAGTTGCGAAGTCGAAGGACCTCGCGATTCCGGCCGGCTACGGTACAGCTCTCCGATTGCTCAAGCCCTCTCCCAAAATCCAAATCGTTGACGATACGTTTCCAATCAAATAAATTCGTTACACAGATTAAAACGTAATCGGTCGACAACCCATCCAGACCGCTTCAATCCTGTTCGCTACAACCAGAAGTCCTCTACAGGAGCAGCCTCCGTGAAGCTTCATCGTGCCCTCGCCGCCCTTGCTCTCTTCCTGTCGTCCACCGCCTTCGCGCAAATCGCCGCCGATCTCCGTGGCCGCGTCCTCGACCCCTCCGGCGCCGCTATCGCCAACGCCCGCGTCGGTCTCACCGAGACCTCCACCAACATCCATCAGGCGACGATCACCTCCACCACCGGTGACTACTTCTTCACCCACCTCAACCCCGGCTCCTACAGCGTCGTCGTCACAGCCACCGGCTTCCAGCAGCTCAACCGTACCGGCATCACCCTCAGCGTCGGCCAAACCGTCAGCCTCGACCTCAACCTCACTGTAGGCGCCCAGCAAACCATCACGGTCAACGCCAACGCCCCTATCCTGCAGGCCGAGACCAGCAACATCCAAACCAACATCTCCGGCCCCATCATCGTTGCGATGCCGCTCAACACGCGCAACTTCATTCAGCTTGCAACGCTCGCGCCCGGCGTCGCGCTTCCTCCCGGCACCCTCCTCCCCCGCATCAACGGCGGCCGCCCCCGCACCAACGAGTATCTCTACGACGGCATCTCCGCCCTCCAGCCCGAACCCGGACAAGTCGCCTTCTTTCCCATCCTCGACAGCATCCAGGAATTCACCGTCCAGTCCAACAACGTCCCCGCCGAGTTCGGCCGCTTCAATGGAGGCGTCATCAACGTAGCCACGCGCTCCGGCTCCAACGCTATCCACGGGAGCATCTTCGAGTACTTCCGCAACGAGGCCTTCAACGCCCGCAACTACTTCGCCCCGCCCACCGCGCGCAAGCCCGAGTACCGCCGCAACCTCTATGGCGCATCCCTCGGCACGCCCATCATCCGCGATCGTCTCTTCTTCTTCGGCGACTATCAGGGCGTCCGTCAAAACATCGGCGTCACCCGCATCTCCACCATCCCCACACTCAACGAGCGCAAGGGCATCTTCACCGGCGTCTCACACATCTACAATCCCGCAACCACCACAGTCGTAGGCGGCAAATTCGTTCGTACGCAATTCCCCAACGACACCATCACCACTCCGTTCGACCCCGCGGCCGTAGCCCTCCTCGCCCGCTTCCCCACACCAACCAATCTCACCGCCGCAGCCAACAACTACACCCGCACCGCCAACGACGCCGACCACCAGAACCAATTCGACATCCGCGTCGACGGCGTCCTCACCCAGCGCGATCATGTCTTCGGACGCTACTCCTACTACAGCGAAGTCGAAGAGCCCGTCACGCCACTCCCCGACGGCAGCGGAGCCATCACCGGCTCAACCCTCGGCACCGGCGGAGTCCCCGGCCTCTCCAGCGTCCTCGGCCAGCAAGCCGTCTTCGACGAGACCCACACCTTCTCCGCGCACTTCCTCAACAACGCCAAGCTCGGATACACCCGCCGCGGCAACACCATCGTCGGCCCCGCACTCGCCGACACCGCCTCCACCGCGCTCGGCATCCCCGGCATCCCCACCAACGCCGCCTTTAACAACGCCCTCCCCCTCTTCACCTTCACCGGCTTCCAGCAGCTAGGCCCCTCAGCCAGCACCTTCTCGCAATTCCAAACCGGCGTCTGGCAGCTCGTTAACACCGCCGTCTTTACCCACGGCGCACACGCCTTCAAGGCAGGCATCGACTTCCGCTGGTATCAGCTCAACACCATCTCCCCGCCCAACCCCACCGGCTCCTTCGCCTTCACCACCACCGGCACCAACCAGCAAGGCGTCACCAACACCGGCAACGCCATCGCCAGCTTCCTCCTCGGCCAGGTCGACACCTTCCAGATCGACCTCCAGGAAAACAAGATCCGCCCCCGCGCCCACATCTTCGAGTACTTCTTCCAGGACGACTGGAAGGCCTCCAACCGCCTCACCCTTAACCTCGGAGCCCGCTGGACCCTCCACTTCCCCTCAACCGAAAAGAACAACCAGGGCGCAGTCTTCAACCTCGCCACCCAGCAGCTCGACTACCTCGGCGTCGATGGCAACTCCCGTAGCGCCCGCGAGCTCCACTACACCAACGTGGCTCCCCGCGTAGGCTTCACCTACCTCCTCGCTCCTCAAACCGTAATCCGCTCCGGATTCGGCATTGTATTCATAGACCAATCCGGAATCACCACACCCTTCACCACCCCGCAGTTCCCCTTCATCCAGAACGTCCAGCAGCGAACCGGAGACAGCGTCAACGCCGCCTTCGCCCTCTCGCACGGCCCGTCCGTAGCACCCATCCCCTTCACGCCCGACGCCGGCCTCGGCCAAAGCGTCTACACCGCGAACAGGTATGCAGGCCCCGGCTACGTCCAGCAGTGGAACCTCGCCGTCCAGCGCGCCATCACCAACAACCTCTCCGCCGAAGTCGCTTACGTAGGCTCACACATCGTCCACGTCGGAATCCCCGACTCCAACCTCAACCAGCTCACCGCCGCGCAACTCGCGCAAGGCTCATCGCTCCAGGCCTCTGTGCCCAACCCCTACTACGGCCAGATCCCCGCATCCAGCCCCCTCGGCGGCAAAACCATCTCCACCGCCCAACTCCTCAAGCCCTACCCCCGCTTCCAGAACGTAGCCACCTACCGCAATAACAGCGGCAACACTAACTACAACGCCTTCCAGGCCAAGGTCGAGCGACGCCTTACCCACGGCATCTCTCTCCTCTTCGCCTACACCCACTCCAAACTCATGGACGACGCATCCTCCGTCTTCTCTTCCACGGTTCTCTCTTCGCCTAATACCAGCAGCCTCATCGCCGCCGACACCTTCCGTCCCTACCTCGAGCGCGACGCCTCCAACGGCGACATCCCCAACATCACTTCCTTCAGCGGCATCTACCAACTCCCCGCCGGACGCGGCCACAGCTTCGCCTCCACCGGCATCGCCAACGCACTGCTAGGCGGCTGGTCCCTCAACGCCATCATGCTTTTGCAATCCGGCATGCCCGTCACGGTCACGCAAGCAACCAACAACAACGCCTTCGCCGGATTCGCGCTCCAACGCCCAAACATCATCGCCAAAACCAGCCTGCCCGCCAGTCAGCGCACACCCGCGCACTTCTTCAACACCGCAGCCTTCGCCACCGCACCGCAGTTCACCATCGGCAACGGCTCCCGCAATCCAGTCCGAGGCCCAGCCTACCGCGACCTCGACATAGCCTTCGTCAAAAACACATCCCTCCCCCACGAAGCCAACGTAGAGTTCCGCGCCGAGCTCTTCAACATCACCAACACCCCCGCCTTCGCCCAACCCAACGGCAGCTTCGGCGCCGCAGCCTTCGGCACCATCACCGCAACCACCACCGACCCGCGCGTAGTCCAGTTCGCCCTCCGCCTCAGCCGATAACAACAACCATCCATCTTCTTTGGTTGTCATTCCGCCGCGAAGCGGAGGAATCTGTTTCTGCCGTTGCCGTTGCACTTGCCTTTCTTGTTTGTCATCCCGCAGGGATCTGCCATTGTCGTTGCTTGTCTTCCCGACCACCTCCAAACAACGTCATCTCGACCGAAGGCGGCGCTTTTGCCTCTATTCATCCCCGAACGACGAACCGCCATATTAAAAGAACTTGAAAATCTTAAGCTTCTCTTAAGGAAAAGTCTGCCATGATTCGACTATCTGTCCCGGAGACCAAATGACCAATATGACAGTTCTCACTGTCCGCTCGGCAAACCTGTGTTGGTTTTTCGTCCTTCTTTTCGCGGCAATGCTCGGAGCTTCCTACACGGTCCTCGCGCAGTCCTCAGCCGCCAGCGGACGCATTGAAGGGACCATCGTCGACGCCAGCGGGGCCTTGATTCCCAGCGCCTCCATTACGGCTCAGAGCCTTACAACCAAGACATCTGCCACGCAGCAGTCAGACTCGACAGGTCACTTCGGCTTTCTATCCGTCACTCCAGGACACTACGATGTCTCCATCGAGAAGAGCGGTTTCAAAAGCACGATTATCCACGACGTAGTCGTAAACGTGGGCACCACAACAACCCTCCGGCCACAACTCGCCGTCGGGGAGATGGAAACGAAGGTCACCGTCACCGCCGAAACCCTCGTGGACCTCACACAATCCGCCCTGGCCACCGTCATCGACCGCCAGAACATCGATGCGCTTCCCCTCAATGGCCGCAACTTCACCGACTTCGCTCTCCTCACACCGGGCGCAACGACAGACGGCGACGGAATGGTTAGCTTCAACGGCATCGCCGGCAACTTCAACAACTACTCTGTCGATGGCGGAAACAACAACAACGCCTTCTTCGCCCAGCAAATCGGTCGCACCAGCATCCCATTTCAATTCAGCGAAGACGTCATCCAGGAGTTTCAGGTAACCAGCAGCGGCTTTGAAGCTGAGTTCGGCCAGGCCGGAGGTGGTCTCGTCAACTCAGTCACCCGCAGCGGAGTCAACAATCTCCACGGAGACGGCTACTATTACATCCTCGACTCCGCACTGAACGCGAACGACCCCATCAACAAGTCTCTCGGTATTGCAAAGCCCGCAAATCGCCGCCAGCAGTTCGGCGGCACGATCGGCGGCCCGATTCACCATGATCGCATCTTCTATCTAGCGAACTACGAGGGGCAGATTCGCAACGAACCGCTCACCGTCAATAACTCCGCCGCGCTCGTCGGCCTGCCCGACGGCTTCCTCGCCGCAAATCCCGACCTCGCGGCTCAGGTGAACGCAGCCTCAGGCTCGTTCTCTCGCAGCTTCAATCAGAACGCTGCTTTCGGCAAGATCAACGCTGTCCTCAATAGCAAGAACACGCTCGACGGAACCTACAACTATCAGCGCTACCGCAGCCCGCACGGCTACTTCAGTACCCCAACCTCCACCGGCGACGGACTCTCTCTCACCGACGGCTCCACAAGCCATTTCTTCCAGGTCTCTCTTCACACCATCTTCAACGCCAAGACGGTCAACGAGCTGCGCTTTCACTTCGGCAGCGACCTCCACTTCGATCTTCCCGACACCCCCGCCACCGGCCCGGCCATTGTCATCCAGAACCCCGACACTGGATTCGTCTTTGGCGGCAATCGCTTCCAGCTTTCTACCTCCGACCATCGCTACGAGTTCACCGATAACCTCACCAAGGTGATCGGAAGGCACACGTTCAAGGCAGGCGTCGACATCAACTACAACCGCGACACCGACTACTTCGTCTACGCCCCAAAGGGCGAATACCAGTTCGCCAGTCTTGCCGATGTAGCCACCGGCTCCTTCCAGCTCTATCTCCAGTCCTTCGGTCAATCGACCATACCCATCCACTCGCCCACCTTTGCGGTCTTCGCGCAGGATTCGTTCCGGCTCAACCCGAAGCTCACCGTCAACTACGGCCTGCGCTACGATCTCCAGATCCTTCCCACCCCGACAGTCTGCAATCCTGACCTGTCCCTTACCTGCCACATCTCATACAGCAAGAACAACGTTGCTCCCCGCGCTGGATTCGCCTATTCGCCGTTTGCCAACAGCTCCACCGTCGTCCGCGGCTCCTTCGGCCTCTTCTACATGCAGGAGGATCTTCTCGACGTCTCCCAGACGCTCGCCTCGAACGGCATCTCACGGCCTTTCCTTGCGACCACAGGCCCCGGCTTCGGCAACAACAACCCCATCGTCAGCTTCCCCACATCCCTCACTGCTTTCCCTTCAGGCGCAGGAGGAACTCCCTCCGCCGTCGTCTTTAGCCCCAACTTCCGAAGCCCCTACGTCGAACAGGGAAGTCTCGCGGTGGAGCATCAGTTCGGTGCTCACACCGCGCTCAGCGTGGCCTACGCCTACAGTCACGGCCTTGCCCTGCTTGGCAACTCCAACGGAGTCACCCGCCAGGCGAACGGCAACTTCGGCTACGACCTGAACCTTGTTCCACCATCGCTGCAGGTCCAGGCCGGCGGAAACTTCACGGAAGATCAGGTCATCTTCCCCGACGGACACTCCGCCATCGTGCCCGACTACGAAGCCATCGACGGCAACTACAATCCCAACTTCGGCACGATCAACGTCATCGACAACACTGGCCATTCCAGATACAACGGCCTGCTCGTCTCCCTGCGCCACACCTCGTCTCAGTACTTTGCGACCGCGGCCTACACGTTGTCCAAAGCCGCCGACCAGGGCACCGGCTACTACAACCAGTTCGACCAGAAGTCCCAGAGCGGACGTTCGCTGCTCGATCAGCGTCATCGCTTCGTTCTGAGCGCTGGCTGGACTCCCACCACGGGCATCGTTCGCGGGTTCATCCTCTCAGGTGTATTGAATCAGTCGACCGGTCGTCCTTACACCGCCGTATTCGATTCCGCCCAGCCGAACTTCTCCGTCGTCCCCGGCGAAGGCTTCAACTCCTTTACCGGTCCCGGCACCACCAATCTGGACCTCAGTCTGGCTCGCGACCTGCACCTCAACGATCGATTCACCCTCAGGCTCAGAGCTGAATCCTTCGATCTCTTCAACCACGCCAACTACGCCGACAACGTAAACAACATCCAATACACGACAACCCAACAGAGCGATGCCAATGGAAATTCGACCAACGTGTGGGTAGCCGCCGTAAACCCAACCTTCGGCACTCCTCTGGCATCAACGCCTCGTTCCGGCTCGCGCAGCTTTCAGTTCTCCACCAAGCTGAGCTTTTAGAACCTTTCTAAAAGCTACAAGCGAAGGATGTCTTGCAGTTGTTTGTTTACGTCGTCATCCTGAACGCAGTGAAGGATCCCTGTATTTCGTTGTTGCTTGTTTTATGTCTTGCTTGTCTTCAGAGATTGATCGACGCATCAGATCCTCACGGCAGAAACCTCGCCCCATCCCTCGAACGCAGTTCGAGGGATGGGGCAAATTTATGCAATCCCGCTGTCCATCTTTACCACGCAATTCACCACATTTTGTCCACAAAAAACCACCCGCGAAACACCAAAAACCCGCGAAATCCGCCCCTTCCACCACACCGAAAATTTCCGCCGCGATACCCTTGATTTAAAGCAATGGCCATTCTCGATAACGACACCATCGTAGCCATCTCCACCCCGCCCGGCCGCGGAGGCATCGGCATCGTCCGCCTCTCCGGCCCCGCCGCCCGCGCCATCGCCGAGCCCCTCCTGAAGCTCCGCCACCCCCTCGCCCCCGCCCAGGCCCGCTTCGCCGAAGTCATTGATAAATCAGGCGAAACGCTCGACGAAGCCGTCGTCACCCTCTTCGAATCCCCCAACTCCTACACCACCGAAGACATCGTCGAAATCGCCGCCCACGGCTCCCCAGTCCTCCTCGACTACCTCCTCCGCCAGTGCACCGCGGCAGGCGCCCGCCTCGCCGAACCCGGCGAATTTACCCAGCGTGCCTTCTTCTCCGGCCGCCTCGATCTCACCCAGGCCGAAGCCGTCCACGACCTCATCGAAGCCACCACCCTCCACCAGGCCCGCATAGCGGCACAGCAGCTAGGCGGAGCACTCTCACGTCAAATTTCCCCAAGAAAACAGCAACTCATAGCCCTCATCGCCAGTCTTGAAGCGGGTATCGACTTCGCCGAAGACGACATCGACACCCTCCCCACCGCCCAGATCGCCCAGCAAATCGAGGCAATCCAAACCCCTCTCACCGCGCTCGAGCAAACCTTCGCCTACGGCAAAATCGTCCGCAACGGCTTCTCCCTAGCCATCGTAGGCCGCCCCAACGCAGGCAAATCCTCGCTCTTCAATCGCCTCGTCCAACGCGACCGCGCCATCGTTACCGCCACTCCCGGCACCACGCGCGACCTCGTCACCGAGCGCGTCTCCCTCGAAGGCATCCCTGTCGAACTCATCGACACCGCCGGCTTGCGCGACTCTACCGACGAAGCCGAAACCATCGGCATCGCCAAAACCCGCGAAGCCATGGCCGAAGCCGACATCGTCCTCCTCGTCCTCGACTCTACCGCCCCACTTCACCCCGAAGACGAAGCCACGATTGCCACCCTAACCAACCGCCCGCTCATCGTCGCTGCAAACAAAAGCGACCTCACTGTCGAAACCCCGCTCACCCATCACGACACCATCAAAACCTCGGCTCTCACCGGCTCAGGCATCCCGGACCTGCGCACGGCGATCCTCGCGCACGTCACCGCAACGGCACCCGCCGCCGAGACTGCTCTACTCACCAATCTTCGCCAGCAGCAGTCCGTCAGCACCGCATTGGCTGCACTGGCAAGCGCCCTCAGAGCCACCGCCAACACCATTCCCCACGAGATGATTCTTCTCGATCTCTACGAAGCACTCCGCGCTCTCGACGCCCTCACCGGCTCCACGACCAGTGACGACATCCTCAATCTCATCTTTAGCAAATTCTGTATAGGGAAATAGGCCCTGCGTTCGAAATGTAACCGACTCGGTATCATTTATCTCAAGGTTTAAAAAGAGGAGGGCTTCTTCGCCCTATCCTCGATTCCATTTGCAGATCAGGACAGAAGTCGCATCGCACAAAGATTTCAGAATCGGGGTTGGCAAGCTCCGCGCCTCCATCACTATTCCGCAGGGTCGTAGTTCAGATTAGGCCCGAGCCAACGTTCCACCTCTGCAACGCTCATCCCCTTGCGCACGTGATAGTCGGCCACCTGATCGCGGCCAATCTTGCCGAGGCTGAAATAACGCGATTCCGGGTGGGCAAAGTACAACCCGCTCACGCTCGAGCCAGGCCACATCGCAAATGACTCCGTGATCAGCATTCCGGTGTTCGCCTGTACATCGAGCAAACGCCAGATGGTGCCCTTCTCGGTGTGATCTGGGCAAGCCGGATAACCCGGCGCTGGCCTGATCCCTCGATACTTTTCGTGGATGAGTTCCTCATTGCTCAGGCCTTCGGCACAACCATAACCCCACTCATCACGCACTCGTTTGTGCAGGCATTCCGCGAAGGCTTCTGCCAGGCGATCGGCGATTGCTTCGGCCATAATCGCGTTGTAGTCGTCATTCTCGGCTCTGAACCGGTCGCACAGCTCCTTTAGGCCAATCCCGCTTGTTACCGCGAAGCCCCCCACGTAGTCAGGCAGTCCTGTCTCCTTCGGCGCGATAAAGTCTGCAAGCGACCGGCACGGTTCGCTCCCCTCGCGGTCCGATTGCTGACGCAAAAAGTGGAACCGCTCCAACACTTTTTCCCGTGTGTCATCTGTGTACAGTTCAATATCGTCGCCTACGGCATTGGCAGGAAAGAAGCCGTATACGCCTCGTGCCGTAATCAGATTCTTTTCAATGATGTCATCCAGAAGAGCATTGCCTTCCTTGAAGATCTGGCGTGCCTGCGCGCCTTGTCCTTCGTGATCGAGGATGCGCGGGTAAATGCCTTTCAATCCCCAGGTGTGGAAGAACGGAGACCAGTCAATGAACTCCCGTAGCGTCGCCAGGGGGAAGTTCTCCAGCACGCGCACGCCGGTAAATGCAGGCAAAGGTATATCTTCAGATCGCCACTCGATCGGTGTCCGTCTCTCGCGAGCCGTCTCTAAGGGAACGACCTTTTGGCGCGGGGCAGCATGGGCCTTGCGAACCGCTTCATATTCGTCGCGATGCCGTGCCACGAACTCAGCCTTACCTTCGTCACTCAAAAGGCTGGTCGTTACTGGCACCGCCCGGCTCGCATCCAGAACGTGCACTACAGGCTCACTGTAGTGCGGCGCAATCTTGATAGCCGTATGCGCCCGGCTTGTAGTTGCCCCGCCGATCAGCAGCGGCAGCTTGAAACCCTGGCGTTCCATCTCACGGGCCACATGCACCATCTCGTCGAGCGATGGCGTAATCAGGCCGCTGAGGCCGATTACGTCGGCCTTCTCTGCTTTGGCCCGTTCGAGAATCTTCTCGGCAGGCACCATAACGCCCATGTCGATGACCTCGTAGTTGTTGCACGCGAGCACCACGCCGACGATGTTCTTGCCGATATCGTGAACGTCACCCTTCACCGTCGCCAGCACGATCTTTCCCTGCGTCCTCACCACCTGGCCAGCCGCCGCCATCGCGGCCTTCTCTTCCTCCATGAACGGCGTCAGATACGCCACGGCCTTCTTCATCACTCGCGCAGATTTAACAACTTGGGGCAGGAACATCTTGCCCGCTCCGAACAGGTCGCCCACCACGCCCATACCATCCATCAGCGGGCCTTCGATCACTAGAAGAGGGCGGCCCAGCTTGGCGCGAGCTTCCTCGGTGTCGGTATCAATGTACGTATCTATGCCCTTCACCAGCGCGTGAGAAAGGCGCTCTTCCACCGTGCCGTTGCGCCATTCTTCGGCCTTTTTCTCATTTGCTACAACGCCTGCACCCGCGGCCTTCAACATTTCGCCGTGTTCCACCAGGCGCTCTGTCGCGTCGGCTCGCCGATTCAGCAGCACGTCCTCCACCAGCACCTTCAGCTCAGGCTCAATCTCCTCATACACCTCGAGCATTCCGGCATTCACAATGCCCATGTCCATGCCCGCCGAGATGGCGTGATAAAGAAACGCGGAATGCATGGCCTCGCGAACCTTGTTGTTGCCTCGAAAGCTGAACGAGATGTTCGAGACGCCGCCGCTGATCTTCGCATGCGGTAGGTTGGCCTTTATCCAGCGTGTGGCATTGATAAAGTCAACAGCGTAGTTGTTGTGCTCCTCCATGCCGGTCGCAACGGTCAGGATGTTCGGATCGAAGATGATGTCCTCAGGCGGAAAGCCAACTTCGTCGACAAGGATTCGATAGGCGCGCTCGCAGATGCGGATCTTGTCTTCGTAAGTCGCGGCCTGTCCCTGTTCGTCAAAGGCCATCACAACCACCGCCGCGCCATACTTCAGTACAGTAGCTGCGTTCTGGCGAAACTTGTCTTCGCCTTCTTTCAGCGAGATTGAGTTAACAATTCCCTTGCCCTGCAGGCACTTCAGCCCCGCCTCGATGACCTCCCATTTCGAGGAGTCCACCATAAACGGAACCTTCGCGACCTCAGGCTCGCTGCCCAGCAACTGCAGAAAGCGTGTCATCGCCACCACGCCGTCGATCATTCCCTCATCCATGCAGATGTCAATGACATTGGCGCCGTTCTCAACCTGCTGCCGCGCGATACTTACCGCTTCTTCGTACTTGCCTTCCTTCACCAGCTTCGCGAACTTTGGCGAACCGGCGACATTGGTCCGCTCACCGATCATGATGTAGACACCCGGCTGCTGGGTAAATGGCTGCGACCCCGACAGACGCAGGGGCTTCGTCTCCACGGCCGTGGCCGCGCTAACACTCTCCAACACGCTCATTCTCTTCTCTCGATCTGGCCGGCGTAAGATTCCTCACTGGACGCCACTCCCAGCTCTCGCGGAGGTTGACCTTCCAGCGCTTTTGCAATCGCCGCAATATGCTCGGGTGTATTGCCGCAGCAGCCGCCGGCTATATTAATCAGCCCTGCCTGTGCAAAGTCGTTCAGATAGCGCGCCATGTCTTTCGGCTCAAGATCGAATCCAGTTGGCGACAGTGGATTCGGCAACCCGGCATTCGGATAGCACGAGATCGCCACGTTCGCTTTCTCCGAGAGCTCTTCAAGAAACGGATACATTAGATCGGGGCCAAGAGAGCAGTTGAGTCCAACCGACAGCGGCTTCGCATGTTGCACTGCATTCCAGAACGCCTCAACCGTCTGCGCGGAGATCATCGTCTCGCCGCCGCGTCCCACTGCCGCCGAGATCATCACTGGCAGCTCCTTGCCATCCTGATCGAACACCTCACGAATCGCCACCAGTGCCGCCTTGGCGTTCAGCGAGTCGAAGATCGTCTCGATCAGAAGAAGGTCCGAACCGCCAGCGATAAGCGCGCGCACCTGCTGGATGTACGCATCCTTAACCTGATCGAACGTAACCACACGGAATCCCGGATCATCGGCATCCGGCGAATTCGAAAGAGAGACAGTCAGCGGCCCAATCGCTCCAGCCACAAACCGCTGACGCGAGGTTTCGTTCGATACACGATCGGCCCACTCACGGCACTGCCGCGCCGACTGCTCATTGATCTCCCACGCCAGGTCGTTGAGGAACGAATCGTCGATGATCTTTTGATAGAACGCAGGATCCTTCCTGCCGCCATGCTCTCGCGGGTCGTCCACAAAAAATTCGCTTTGAGAAATACTGGTAGCACCAAACGTGTTCGTCTCGATGATGTCCGCACCAGCCTCCAGAAATCGGCGATGGATGTCGCAGATCATCTTCGGCTGAGTCAAGGAGAAGATGTCACCGTTGTTCAGAAGGTCCTTCTTCGAGTCTTTGAAACGCTCCCCGCGAATGTCGGCTTCCGTCATGCCGTACGTGCGGATCGTCGTGCCCATCGCTCCATCAATGATGGCGATTCGGCTCTGAAGAATCTTTTCAAGAGGATGTTGGTGAGCTGTCTTCATGTCTCCCTTGTGGCCTCTGGCGTGGCTCTACCGGCATTGGCCGGCATCGCCACCGATTTGTGGTCTCCTGTCTCGACACAACGGACAGGGGAACATCTGATCCATTTCCATCAGGCACTTGCACGCCGGAAGCATCGGCCATCCGCATTAACGAGTGCCGTCAGGCTACATATCTTCCATTATCTCATTCGGATACAGCACTTTCTTGGATGACGGATACTCGCCTAAATCCGTGCTTCTCCGTGCAGGTCCGCAGTCGTCTTAGTCCGCAGCCCCACCACCTCATCCAGAATCCGCCCAGCCATCGCGCTCTTGGTCATCGCAGGAATCTCCACCAGTCCATCCCGCGTCACAAAGACTCCCGCGTTCCGATCCGAATCAAATCCCGTCTCGCAACCAGAGACATCGTTCACCACCACCGCATCCACGCCTTTGCGCTCCAGCTTGCCGCGCCCATTCGCCAGCACATTCTCCGTCTCTGCCGCGAACCCCACCACCAGCGTCCCGGCCTTCCGCCGAGCCACGACCTCCGCCAAAATGTCCTCCGTAGGCTCCAGCTCCAGCGTTCTCGCTCCATCGCGCTTCAACTTCTGCTCCGCAACGCGAGTCACTCGATAGTCGCTCACCGCCGCCGCCATCACCACGATTGTCGCTTCAGGCAGCAGATCCATCACCGCCGAGCGCATCTCCTCGGCCGTCACCACCGATACCATCTCACATCCGTCTGGAGCCGCCAACGCAGTAGGCGCGCTGATCAAAATCACTCGCGCTCCCCTTCGCCGCGCCGCATCGGCCACCGCATAGCCCATCTTCCCGCTCGACCGGTTCCCGATAAAACGCACCGGATCAATCGCCTCCCGAGTCCCACCCGCGGTCACAATCACTGTCTCTCGCGCAAGATCAGTCGTAGCCGCAGGCGAAGCAAGAATCTCACCCACCACCGCAGCAATCGCCGCAGGTTCCGCCAGCCTTCCGCCTCCAATCATCCCGCAGGCCAGATATCCACTTCCCGGCTCAACCACCGTCACCCCACGAGCCTTCAGCGTCGCAATATTCGCCCGCGTCGCCGGATGCTCCCACATATTCACATTCATCGCCGGAGCCACAATCACCGGAGCCGTCGTAGCCAGAAACATCGTCGAAAGAAAATCATCCGCCAGCCCATGCGCAAACTTCGCCAGCGTATCCGCCGTCGCCGGAGCAACAATCAGCACCTTCGTAGTCTGAGCTTCATTAATGTGTTCAATCGAAGACTCATCCCCCTCCGTCCCCGCGCCAGCATCCTCGCCCCAAAGGCTCGTAATCACCTTATGGCCCGAGATCGCCGCAAACGTCAGCGGCCGAACAAACTGCTCCGCAGCCCGCGTCATCACCACATGCGGATCGAGACCTGCATCCTGCAGCAGCCGAACCAGTTCCACCGCCTTGTAAGCGGCAACCCCACCACAAACCCCGACCGTAACCTTCACGCGCCCCTCGTTCATCGGAACACCTTCCTCTAATATGCTACGCTTCTCAGCCCGGCGAAGCTCATGAGAAGGACATGTGACACAAGAAGCGTTTGATCGGTTCAATCGCTACAAATTGGTGTTAAGCCTTCCACACTCACCCGTAACCGCATTTTCATCTTCGCGTAAACAAAAGTCCGCTACTCTGCTGACACCTACATGAACGTGCTGGTTATCGAAGACGACAAGCGCATCGCCGCTCTTGTCGAACGAGCCCTCATCGGCGATGGACACCGCGTCACTCTCTCCCACAACGGGCGCGAAGGCGCCGACATACTCCTCGCCAACAAGTACGACGCCGCGCTCCTCGACATCCTTCTCCCCGGCATGGACGGCTTCGAAGTCCTCGAGCGTGTCCGCGTCCGCCACTGCAAGACCCCCATTCTGGTCCTCACCGCCGTCGACAACGTTCCCAAGATCCTCCACGCCTTCGACCTCGGTGCCGACGATTACCTCGTCAAACCCTTCATCTTGGAAATCCTCCTCGCCCGCGTCAGCGCCATCGCCCGCCGCATCTCGACCGTCGAGCAGCCACCCGTCGCCGCCGCCGGCATCACCCTCGACCGCAACCGCCGCGTAGCCGTTCGAGACGGCAAACAGATTCCTCTCACCCGAAAACAGTTCGAGCTCCTCGAAACCCTCATGCGCCGCTCCGGCCTCATCACCTCGCGCGAAGAGCTCATCGAAGCCGGTTGGGGCTCGCTCACCGAGGTCAAAGAGAACACCCTCGACGTCTACATCCACGGCCTCCGCGCCAAACTCGAAGACCACGCCGACGGCCGCCCCCTCATCCGCACCGTCCACGGCGCCGGCTACATGTTCGTCGCGGCCTAACCTGTCATGCACGCTCTCTCCGTCCGTGCCCGGCTCATGCTGTGGTATCTCCTCGTCACCTTCGCTGGCCTCTGCGTCTTCGGTCTCATCTCCTACGGAGCCCTCCGCTACTCCCTCCTGCAGGGCAAAAAAAACCACCTCCAGGGCCGCGAAGACCGCCTCCTCACCTTCCTCAGCGACAACAAAACCAAGGGCGACACCTCACTCCTCGACGACCAGCTCAGCGACTTCGCCCTCGTCACCCATGAAGGCAATCTCTTTCAAATCCACCGGGCCGACGGCTCACTACTCTTCCCACTCAACCAATCCACCCCCGACTGGCTCCCCGCCAACAGCGAAGATTGCAACCATCCCACCTACGCTACCGCTATCCTCGACCGCAAGCCCATTCTGGTCCTCTGCCACATCATCCAGCTCAACGGCCAGCCCGTCCGCCTCCACCTCGGCGGCTCGCTCGAAGAGCAGTACGAAATCCTCCAGACCTATCGCAACGTTCTGCTTCTCCTCATGCCCGGCCTGCTCGTGGCCTCCGCGCTCATCGGCTACTTCCTCAGCCGTCACGCCTTTAGGCCCGTCGACCGCATGACCCGCGCTGCTCTCGGCATCGGCATCGGCAACCTCTCCGCACGCCTCCCCGTCCCCGCCGCCAAGGACGAGATCCAGCACCTCGCCGTAGCCTGGAACCAGCTCCTCGCCCGCCTCGAAGCCGCCGTCTCCCGCCTCAGCCAGTTCTCCGCCGACGCCTCCCACGACCTCCGCACCTCCATCACCGTCATGCTCGCCACCGCGCAGCTCTCCCTCCATCGCGACGGCCGAACCGAATCCGAATACCGCGAAGACCTCGACAAGATCGTCGCCGAGTGCCGCACCGCCGCCACCCTCCTCGACGCCCTCCTCTCCCTCGCCCGCAGCGACAACTTTATCCACGAGGTCGCCTTCAAACCCATCAACCTCTCCGACCTCGCCGTCCAATGCTGCCGCCGCGTCGAAGACCTCGCCGAATCCAACGGCATCCTCCTCGACTGGCATCTCCCCCGCGACCCCGTCCACATCGAAGGCGACGAACTCTTGCTCCAGCGCCTCCTCGGCATCCTCCTCGACAACGCCATCCGCTACACTCCTCAACACGGCGAGATTCGCGCCGAAGTCTCCCTCCTCGCCAACGAAGCCATCATCACCGTCCGCGACACCGGCATAGGCATGTCCGAAGACGTTCGCCAACGAGTCTTCGACCGCTTCTACCAGGCCGACCTCCGCGAGCGCAAAACCCAGGCCGGCAGCGGTCTCGGCCTCTCCATCGCCCGCTGGATCGCCAACGCCCACCACGCCGCCCTCACCGTCGAGAGCACCCCCCTCAAAGGCTCCGTCTTCCAAATCCGCTTCCCCGCAACCACCCCCACCGCCATCCTCGAACCCAGAGAACAAGCCCTCCGCTAACCGCTGTTGTCGTTCTTGTTTGTCATCCCGCAGGATCTGCTTCTGTCTTTGCCGTTGCCGTTGCCTGTTCTCCCCATCCCGCCACAAACGATCGGGTGCCCCATCTTCGGCGCGGCTTCATCGCGCCTAAGGTGGGAATGTAAATCTCTCCCTCGCCAACTCTCGCCGTTGTCGTTGCTCTTGAGGTAGAGCGGGGCTTCAGCCCCGCGTCAAACCGATCTCACGAGGTTCCTTCCTCTCTGCCGAAGGCTGGAGCGCAGGCGAAGCCGTAGCGACCAATCTATTGCCTTTGCTGTTGCTTTTGCCGTTGCCGTCATTCTGACCCTGAGCAAAGCCGAAGGGGAAGAACCCCTGTATTTGTATATCCGAGGGGAGCGAAGCGATCCGAGCCCCTTCGAAATCCCGGGGAACAATCCCCCCACCCACCACGTAGCAATACCCACACGGGAGAAACCCATGACCTCTCACGGACAAGACCTCGCCTACACCCTCCGTCGTCTAGCCAGAACCCCCGCCTTCGTCCTGGCAGTCATCATCTCCATCGGCCTCGGCATCGGAGCCAACGCCACCGTCTTCTCCATGATCAGCAAGTTCGTCCTCAGCCCCGCCCCCGTCGGCGACCCTGCCACGCTCATGAGTCTCCACACCACCCAGCGCAGCGACCGCTGCTGCAACAACTTCTCCTGGCCCCTCTACAACGACCTCCGCGACCAAACCCGCACCTTCTCCGACATGGCCGGCTACTACGACCTCGTCCCCGCCTCCATCGGCGGCACCGGCGACCCTGAGCGCGTCTGGGGACAAGCCGCCACCGCCAACTACTTCGACGTCACCCAGCTCCGCATGGCCCTCGGCCGAGGCTTCCTCCACACCGAAGAGCACTCCCCCGTCATCGTCCTCAGCTATCGCCTCTGGCAGCACCGATTCGCCGCCGCCCCCGACATCCTCGGCAAATCCGTCACCCTCTCCGGTCACCCCTACACCGTCGTCGGCGTCGCTCCACCCACCTTCCGTGGCATCGACCTCCTCCTCGACCCCCAGTTCTGGGTACCCTTCGGCAATATCGATCAGCTCGTCCCCAACCTCCCCGACCACAACTCCCGCCTCTTCCACTGGGTCACCGTCACCGGACGCCTCAAACCCGGCGTCAGTCACGATCAGGCCGCCGCCGAGCTGGCCACCCTGGCCAAACACTTCGCAGAAACCAACGCCGCCCCCGAAAAAGATCTCGAGTTCCGCTTCGAACAAGCCGGCTCCCTCCCGCCACGCGATCGCTCCACCGTTCTCGTTTTCCTTGCCTCGCTCATGGTCGTAGCCCTCCTCGTCCTCTGCATCGCCTGCGCCAACGTCACCAACCTGCTCCTCGCCCAGGCCTACAGCCGCCAACGCGAGATGGCCGTCCGCATCGCCCTCGGAGCCACCCGCACCCGCCTCCTCCGCCAGATGCTCCTCGAAAGCATCCTCCTCGCCTTCGCCGGAGGCATCGTCGGCGTTCTGCTCTCCATCGCCGCTACCCGCGGCCTCTCCTCCTTCCACTTCCCCGCGCCCATCCCGCTCAACACCGCCGTCAGCGTCGATTCCCGCGTCCTCCTCTACACCTTCCTCCTCAGCTTCGTCACCGGCCTCCTCTTCGGACTGATCCCATCCTGGATAGCCTCCCGCCCCATCCTCACCAACGCGTTGAAAGGTGAGGACGCCCTCGCCCGCCCCGGCCATCGCTTCAGCCTGCGCAACATCCTCCTCGTAGCCCAGATCGCAATGTCGCTCGTCCTCCTCTGCGCCACCGGCCTCTTCCTCCGCAGCTTGCAATCCGCCACCGGCATCGACATCGGCTTCCGCTCCCACAACATCCTCATGATGTCCGTCGATCCCCGCATCCACGGCTACACCCCCGAGCGCACCGTCCAGATCCTCACCCAGGCCCGCGAGCGCGCCGCCGCCCTCCCCGGAGTCATCTCTGCCGTCGCCACCGATACCGTCCCCCTCTCCGGCGGAGGCCGCAGCGACGGCATGAAGATCGAAGGCCACCCCAACCCCACCGGCCCCTGGCCCATCGCCGAGCTCTACATGGCCACCCCCGGCTACTTCGAAACCATGGGCATCCCTCGCCTCTCCGGACGCGACTTCAGTAACGAAAGCCCCACCGGCCCCAAAGTCGCCATCATTAACCAGGCCTTCGCCCAAAAACTCTTCGGCCACGAAAACCCCATAGGCCAGCGCATCACCGGAGGCGATACCACCTACCAGATCATCGGCGTAGTCAAAAACACCAAGTCCCGCACCCTCGGCGAAGACCAGCGCTACATCCTCTTCCGCTCACTCGACCAGACCGTCGCCACCGACCCCGCTTTCATGGGCTACACCCTCCTCATCCGCACCGCAGGCGACTCCGCCTCCATCGCCGCCGCCGTCCGCCAGCAGATCGCCTCCCTCGACCCAACCCTCGCCATCTACAACATCGCCACCATGGAAGAGCACCTCCACGATGCTCTCTTCCTCCCCCGCCTCGCCGGCACACTCTTCGGAGTCTTCGGCCTCACCGGACTCATCCTCGCCGCCGTCGGCCTCTATGGAGTCATGAGCTACTCCGTCACGCGCCGCACCCACGAGATCGGCATCCGCATCGCCCTTGGCGCGCAACTCAGCGCAGTCCGATCCCTCATCATCGGTCAGGGAATGCGTCTCACTCTCATCTCGGTAGCCATCGGCCTGCCCGCCGCCTTCGCGCTCGCAAAGTTCTCCACCAGCCTCCTCTACGGAGTCCGCCCCCACGACGCAGTCACCTTCACCATAGTCCCCATATTCCTAACCGCCGTAGCCCTCGTCGCCTGCTGGATCCCCGCCCGCCGAGCCGCCACCGTAGACCCACAAACCATCCTCCGCTACGAATAACGCCATCGCCACTGCACATCAACCCGAAATC
The DNA here is from genome assembly GCA_035566575.1 of Edaphobacter sp. GTDB lineage: Bacteria > Acidobacteriota > Terriglobia > Terriglobales > Acidobacteriaceae > Edaphobacter. The sequence goes on along the minus strand of DATMQZ010000014.1, from coordinate 3,473 downwards.
TTAAATCCACCTTATAAAAATCCCACCTCCCTGAGAGCCGCTCAGAGCCAACCCCGTTACCGCTGAATCCCACAAACACCAATAAAATCGCGGCATTCACAGCACCCACCCCACTCCCACCTCATCACCCAAGCCCTCATGTAACAAACCATTCATGCTGACCCTCTACGTTTGCAGAACACTCTTGCATATTTTGCAGAACCTTTCGGAGGATCTTGTGACCACTCTTGTCTATCGCCTGTGCCGGATACTTACGGTCAGCGCACTTCTTCTTATCTCCGTGGCCGGCCACGCGCAGCAGCCTTCCGGGACCCTTACCGGAACCGCCCTCGACCCCAAGGGCAGTGTCCTTCCTAACGCAACGATCTCCATCCGCAACGAGGCCACGGGAGCCACCCGCAAGGTCACCACCGACGCCCAGGGCCACTTCTCCGTCGCCGGCCTCCCCATCGCCAAGTACACCATCGAGGCCTCAGCCACCGGCTTCTCCATCACCGTCCGCCACGGCATCCAGCTCATCGCCGACCAACCCCAGGACGTCTCCCTGGCCCTTACCGTAGGCGACGTCAGCCAACAGGTCACAGTGCAGGCCGATGAGGTCAACTCGATCGCCGCCCAGCTAGCCCCCATGACCGCTCCCCTCAGCTCCACCTCGGCGCGGACCATCATCTCCCCCGGCTTCGTCCAGAACTTCACCGCCCCCACTGCCGACTACGGCGAGATCGTCGCCATGGCTCCCGGAACCTTCACCACCAACGGCAATGGCGTCGGACTCGGCCAGAGCAAGACCTACTTCCGCGGCTTCAATGACGGCTTCTACGACATCGACTTTGACGGGGTCCCCTTCTACGACACCAACAGCCCCACCCACCACTCCTGGGCCTTCTTCCCCTCGCAGTGGATCGGCGGCGTAGACTTTGACCGCAGTCCCGGCACCGCCTCCACCACCGGGCCTACCCCCTTCGGCGGCTCCATCCACATGCTCTCAAGGGAGCTCTCGCCCTTCCAGAACGTCCGTGGTGGCTTCTCCTACGGCTCCTTCAACACCAAGCTCTTCGACGGCCAGTACGACTCCGGAAACATCCTCCCTAACCATAAGCTCAGCTTCGAGATGGACGTCCACCACATGTCCGCCGACGGCTACCAGACCTACAACTATCAGAAGCGCACCGCCGGCTCCATCAAGGCCCAGTACAAGTTCTCTGAGAAAACCGTCCTCACAGGCTTCGCGGGCGTCGTTCGCCTCAATGCCAATACGCCCGGCTTCAACGCAACCCGTTGCCAACTCTACGGCGCAGCCAGCGGATACACCTGCACCGGAACACTCGCACCCTTCGCCGGATCAGGAATCAACTTCTACCTCACCGACAACTCCGACCCCGCCAACTACCTCAACTATGGGTACAACACCTACCAGGTTCCCACCGACTTCGAGTACGTCAACTTCCATACCGAGTTCGGCCACAACATCACCGTCGACGTAAAGCCCTACACCTACAACTACGACAACGGCGAGAAGTACACCAACGCAACCCCCATCACCGAGCAGACCAGCATCAACGGCTCGAACACATATATGGGTCTCGCCATCAAGCCTTGCAACGTGGCCGTCGTCAAGAAGGGCGTAACCGCGATTCCTTGCGGAGTCGATAAGTACAATAGCTACCGCAAATACGGCGATACCGCGACCATCAGCCAGGTCTCGAGGTTCGGCATCCTTCGCACTGGCATGTGGTACGAGTGGGCCAGGACAGATCGCCACCAGTACCCCTCCGACCCGGCCAATAACTGGGCCGACCAGAGCCTCCCCAACTTCTCCGAGCAGTTCTGGAACAACTCCTTCCAGCCCTTCGCCGAGTATGAGTTCCACATCACGCCGAAGCTCAACATCACCCCCGGCGTCAAGTTCGCCTACTTCACCATCGACACCCGCCAGTGGGCCGACGATGGCAAGACCGTCGGCAATCTCTGCAACACCCTGGTCACGCCCAACTCCTGCGTACCCTTCGTCTCGAACAACGGAAGCTACAGTGCGTGGCTGCCCTCGTTCTCTGCCAACTACCGGCTCCGAAACAACTGGTCGGCCTACGGTCAGCTAGGAACAGGAAGCATCGTTCCGCCCAGCAGCGTCTACGACTTCAACCAGACCATCTCCAAGACCAACCCAACTCCTGGCCTTGGCGTGCCTCCCAAGCAGCAGCGCTCCACCACCTACCAGTTCGGCACCGTCATCAAACTGAACCGCATCACCTTCGATGCCGACTTCTACCGCATCCGTTTCCAGAACAGCTACTCGGCTGTCACCGATCCGGTCACCGGTGAGCAGGACAACTACCTTCAGCCCAGTTCCATTACCAAGGGCTTCGAGGCCGAGAGCAACATCTACCTCGGTCACGGACTCAGCGCCTTCTTCAACGGCTCCATCGGTCGCGCATACTACACCGGCACTCTGCCCGTCTCCTGCGTAAGCGGATCCACCGGTTGCACCTCATCCGCTCCGCAGATCGTCCAGACCGCACCCTCAGGCCTGTGGGTACAGCAGACCCCCACCGACACCGAGGCTCAGGGCGTGACCTATCAGAACAAGGGATGGGACCTCGGACTCTTCAACAAGCGCGTCGGCGTTCAGCGGATCGACAACGGCGCCTATCACAACCAGGCGACAATCGATCCCTTTACCAGCACCAGCGCCTTCCTCAACTACACCATTCGCAGCGGCGGTCGCTTCGACCAGACAAAGCTCAGGTTGAGCTTCAACAACCTCTTCGACTCGCACAACATCACCGGCCTCACCCCCACAGGACCGCTCCTTACGCAGAACGTATCGGCAAACGGCACAACGTACGTCGATCAGTTCAACACCACTGGCCCGACCACCATCAACGGGGGTGACAACGTCAGTCCGATGGCCGGCCGCGGCATCATGCTCTCGGTCACCTTCGGCCTCAATACCAAACGCTAACCACCAACCAACCAGCAGTTCCACTCTCAAAAGAGTCCTGGCCACCCCAGGACTCTTTTGTCTTTCTTAAACCAGCCACAAAAGATCGGGTGCCCCATCTTCGGCGCGGCTTCATCGCGCCTAAGGTGGGAATGTAGAACCTCACCCAGCCAGCTCTTGCCGTTGCACTTGCCGTTGTTCTTGTCCTTGCTTTCTTGCGTGTCATCCCCGAAGGGAATCTGCTTCTCGCAGTTGCATTTGCCCTTCTAGCCGTCCTCTAGCAACCACAAACAAAGGGTGCCCCATTCATGTCGCAGCCTCACCGCGACATGAGTGGGAATGTACAACCTCACCCAGCCAGTTCTTGCCGTTGTCCTTGCCGTTGTTCTTGTCCTTGCCTTTCTTGTTTGTCATCCTCGGAGGGGATCTGCTTTGCCGTTGTCTATTCGTCGTTGCCATTGTTCTTGCCGTTGTTGTTGTTCTTGTCGTTGCCGTCGTCCTTGCCGTTGCTGTTGTTCTTGCCGCTGCTCTT